>NZ_AP014815.1:0-647234 GCF_001548095.1 Geminocystis sp. NIES-3708
AGAATCTGCAACTCTTTTTTTAAATATTTTTTTCAAGGATGCTTTTAACGGGATAAATACTTTTGATACTAAGCTTTACAGATTTTAAAAAGGTAATTTACGTTTTGATAAGCAATCTCCACTCTACTTTTATCATTTTTGGCTCGTTTTTCGATTTTTCAACTTTGAGCTACCCCATACAGTTAATCTCGCCATATTGTTAGTTGAATTGTTACGAGAATAAGGGCGATGATTAATAAAATACTTGTACTGGCGGCTGCGTAGCCAAAGTTGAATTGGCGAAATGCTTGTTCATACATATAGTAAGAGAGTAAATTGGTGGAGTTTGATGGTCCACCGTTGGTGATGATATATACTTGTTCAAAAGAGCGAAATGTAAAAATAGCAGTAGTTATAGTAGCAAATATTAGAGTAGATTGTAATCCAGGCAGAGTAATATAGTAAAATTTTTGCCAAAAATCTGCTCCATCTAATTCGGCGGCTTCATAACGATTTTGGGGAATGGCTTGTAATCCAGCTAAAAAGACAACTAAGTTAAAGCCAATTTGTCTCCATGTACTGAAAATTATGAGTATTGGCATTGCCCAAGTGGTGCTATTTAACCAAGGAATAGGATTTATATGTAATTGTGATAATAAATCGTTAATTGGTCCATTATTTTGGAATAACCAGCGAAATCCTAATCCCATCGCCACTAATGAGGTAATACTAGGTATAAAATAAGCGGTGCGGAAAAATTCTCTGAGTATTATTTTTTGGTTGACTAAAATGCTTAAAAATAAAGGGATAATGATACTAGGAATGATAGTGGCGATGGCAAAATAAAGAGTATTGAAGATAATTTGTTTAAAGTCTGCATCGATAAGTAATCTCTTGTAATTTGCTAAACCAATCCATCTACTGCTGACTAAATTACCATTAGTGAAACTGATATAGAGAAGGGATAGAATTGGGGCAAATAAAAATATTGTCAGTAATATTAATGCTGGTGCTAAAAATAACCATGCCATTAAATTTGATTGTCTTAGTGTCTGTAAAAAATTTGTTTTTTTTGATGGTGGGTTTGGAAACATTCTTGATTAGAATTTCTTGACGGAAGCGAAAGAATAGGTAACGACAATCATTAATTGTTAATCGTTAATTGTTTACTTATCTTCCGCCAACGGTTATGGAATCAACTTTGATATGAGGTTGTCCAACAGTTACATAAACACTACCACTCACTGAACCACAAAAACCCGCGGCTAATCCTAAATCTTGGGATGACATAGAAATTTTTGTCATAATTTCTTTCGCAGTGCCAATAAGAGTAGCCCCTTTTAATGGTTTAGTGATTTTACCATTTTCAACGAGATAGGCTTCATCAACGCCGAAGTTAAACTCCCCTGTGGGGCCAACGCTTCCTCCCCCCATTTTTTTACAGTAGATGCCTTTATCGACAGAATTAAATACTTCATCGAGAGTGTATTGACCACAGTCAATGTAAGTATTGCGCATACGAGAAGCTGCGGCAAAACTGTAGCTCTGTCTTCTGCCACTACCTGTGCGAGGATGTCCTGTACGTATTGAACCAGCTCGATCTGCGATAAAGTTTTTGAGAATGCCATTCTCGATTAAAAGAGTGCGTTGTGGTGGCATTCCTTCATCATCCATATCTATACTTCCGAAAGCGTTTTCTGATAATCCTTCATCCCATGCCGTCAAATTTTCATGGGCAATTTTTTCGCCTTTCTTATCTATAAAGGGTGTACTTTTTCTTTCAATTTGAGTGGTTTCGAGTAAATGACCACAGGCTTCATGAAAGATTACACCGCCGAATTGATTTGCCATGATAACAGGATATTGTCCTGATTCTACATAGTCAGCGTATAACATTTTTCCTGCAGATTCGGCAACTTCTTCCGCTACAGTTTCATAATTCCATTTCCTTAAAAAGTCAGGGTTGCTAGTATCACCGTCTCTTTTACCAATAGATGATCTGTGTTCTCCATCTGCACATAAAAGATTATAGCCGACAGATTGGGTTAAACGTATATCACGAGCAAATATACCATCACTAGAAGCCACTAAAACTTCTTGCCAATCACGAAAATAAGTGGCTCGACGAGATTGGACATGATTGGCTTTTTGATTTAATTTATGGTTAGCAGATAGCAAAATTTCACCCATTTCTTGCATATTGCTACATTTACTTAACCATGTATCTTTATTTTTAGCGATGGCATAATCTCGAAACATTTCAAGGTTAATTTCTGGAATAAATGCACTCCCCTGAGGTAAATGTAAACCTAAAATAGATAATGCTTTTTCTAAGGCTTGTTTTAATCCCGAAAAAGTTAAATTGTTTGTACTAACATAACAGTCTTGTTTGCCACGAAAAACTCTAACACCTGCCCCCGTTGATAATCGAGGAGTTATGCTAGTGATAGTATCATCTTCTGCTAAACAACTAATATAATTAGCTTTTTCGAGGAAAAACTCGACAAAATCAGCACCGGCTGCCCTTCCCATACCCAATAATGTAGAGAGGGGTTTCTCCCAAGTTAAATCAAATTGATCAATAGTAGGATGATAGGATAGATTTGGTATTTCACGGGAAATTAATAAGGTTGGGGACATATTTTTATCTTATTTTGTTGTGCTATTTTACTCTCAATAAATTTCATTGTACATTTTATTCTCTATCCCTGTCTTGCCTTCATCAGTTTTCTTCTGTCAAAATCAGGTTGTTTTAATCGTCCATTTGCCAAGGTTGAGTTAAATTATCTTCATCAAGAATTTTTTTAGGTCGTAAAATCAATAGTAATTGTCCCAAAATTTGACAATCAGGATTAGATTGAAACCAGTTTAATTTTAGTTTTCCGTTTTCTTCTACTAAACAGTAATTACTAATATTCCATTCCTTAACATCTAAATCAATTACCACTAATAATTGTTCTGATTTTGTCGTAGTTTGTTTTGGTAAATCTTCACTTTGACAAAAAATAACTACAGGATGTTTTGCTTTTAGAATGACTTGCCAACTAGGAATAGAAACTATATCAATCTCTTTGTTAATTTTAAGTATTCCATAAGGTTCGATCTTTTCAAAAATAGGTATATTTTCTAAATCTGAAGATGTGAGAGGCAAAGTACCAGCCACAGGTAAAATGTAAGGTAATTGTTCGTCACTTTCAAAACGATAAATAGGTAATAAAGGAGCGTTTTGTGTAGAAGTAGAAGTAGCCGCTTCTGTTAATAAATGCTCAATTTGTTTTCTAGCCGTCTCAGAATGGGCAAATTTTAAACCTTCGGCAATTAATCGGGCTTTATCAGCTAAAGTTTTTTTCTGACGAGCATTTTTCCAATGTTGATAAGCTACGGCATCCCCAGGGTGAAGAGTAAAACCTGTTGGCGGTTGAGAAAGATGAGAAAAATGTTTAATGGCTTTGGCTATTTCTTTTGCACCATCTACGTCTAATTGTTTTTCTTTGGCTAGAATAGCGGCTGAAAGTCTTTCTTGGTGATTTAAAATTCTTAATTCGTATAATACATCACTGCGAGGTCCTTGATAATAACTTAATAAATCTTCTTGTGCTTCACCTTTAACTAAACTATCGTAAACTTGTGCCCCAACGATGACTAAATTTTGTTGACTGGTTTGTAATCCTGTGCCTTCAAAAATTTCCTGACTATTAATTCCTCCCTGTTGCAATCTTTGACAGGCTTTTCCCCAATCTACCCAACAACCTTCTTTATGTAACAAAGATGTCATGATGTTTTCTTTTTCTTCTACACTGAGGGGATTGTTATTTTCTGTCATAGAGTGATAATTATTGAGATAGACGTTAATAAATATAAGGCTATTATACTCTACCATCCGTGAACTATAAAATTATCGGTAAAAAGAGAACATAGGAAACAGGAGATAATAGGAAGAATTGTTAAAATATAATGGTCAAATTTAAAATATAATTCAATATGAATTCATCAAAATTTATTCAATCTTTATTTATTGGTATAGCAATAACTGTCTGTGGGTTAATCCCTTTACCCGCAAAAGCTGATATTAGCGAATCCAAAGTAAAAGCCTTTGTTGAAGCACTAAAATTAGCCGCCCCCCCCAATAAACCTAACGATGGAATGTATAGCCCCTGGCAAGTATTACCTAACATTATACCTAGTTGGACAAAAGAATGTTTAGGAAAGGAATTGACTCCTAATGGTTTTGATGCTGACAAAACTGCTGCCCAAAAAACCGTTACTTGTATCGCACAAAGGGAATTAAATCAACAATGGAAACAAACTAATCAAAATGAAACTCAAACTATTCGTAATACAGCTTGTTGGTGGATGACTGGTAATTATAATGGTTGCAAAAGTGGAACTACTGCTGAATATGTTAAAAAGGTAGAAAAGTTATACCATAAATAATTACGCTATTTTTTCTCTTACTCTGAAAGACAAATATTTAGGAAATATCTCTGTTTTGAACAGTACCGCAATGTGAGCAATAAGGCATCAATTTATAAGTTAAATTATGACAATTATGACATTCTAAATATTGACTATAGCCACAATGGGGACAATGTAAATGATCATGATGAATTTTTTTTCCGCAACTTAAACAACGAGATTTTTCGACTCTTTTACTAGCTTGACTTTTAGGATTAAAAACAATTTGTTGAAAAAATTTGATAATACCAAATCCAATGGCAGGAATTAAAAAGATATATAAATAATTGACTAAGAATAACAATCCACCAAAAATAACGCTAATAATATCAAAGAGAAATTCAAAAATAACTCCTATTTGTAAAAATTGAAATATTTTAATTAGTAAAGGAATAAAAAATATTACCAATAAATGCCAACTCATTAAACTAAGTAAACCGTATCCTTTTTCGATGGCTAATTTATGTACTAATAAACTAATAAATATTAAAGGTAATAAGAAAATTAGTTGAAATATTATTTGGATACTAGGATACCAAAATAAGGCTTTTTCATAACCTTGTTTAACTTCCTTAAATTTAGTCTCTGAATTTAATAAAGAAAGAAATTCTACGCTTTCACCCGTGGATAATAATTGTTGTTTTAATTCTTTAATTTCTGTTTTCAGATTACTGATGTTGAGATTATTTTTATCTAATTCTTGTTTTGCTTTTTGGGCTTCTATTTGATTAATCGATAAATTACTAGGTTGACCTGCTATTTTTTCTAGTAATGTAGAATCATATTGACTGCGAATAGTACTATTTTTCTCTTCTAAGGAAGTAACTTGTCTTTGTTTATCTTCTATAGATTTTAAAATTACTTTATTATTGGGTTGATTTATTTTTTTATTAATAGCCTGAAAATCGAGACAAATTGGGGATACTTTTCCTAAATGTCCTTCTGCAGATTGGTCATAACTTTGAGGTATATTAGGAATTGTATTTAAGGCTTCGCTGACTATTTGAAAATCTCGATCTTGATTTTTATTTTGTTGATAACTTTGCCATTGATCATAACAAGGATAGGCTTGAGAAGGACTTAAATACCATTGACTAATACTATCTAATCCTGAAAAAACATTAATCAGAATAAATAAATCGATGATAATAATAACGGTTAAACTAACTTTATTAACTGGTTCATTATTAATATTTCTTGATTTATTAAAAAATATATCGATAAAATTTCTTATTTTTCTTAACATATTTTTTATAATTTTAATAGTTTTTAAAGTCTAATTTTATACCAAATTTTATAACTATTATAGTAGAAGATTTCATAAAATCAAAAGTTTCATCTATGAAAATAGTCTCGCCTTTTATCGTTATAATGAAAGGTTGTCAGCTTATCTGAATTTTAGATTATGCGTTTATCTCAAATGTTATCAGTAACTTTGCGTGAAGATCCCGCAGAGGCAGAAATTAAAAGTCATAAATTATTATTACGAGCAGGTTACATTCGTCGTATCGGTAGCGGTGTTTATGCGTATCTTCCTTTGATGTGGCGTGTATTGCAAAAAGTATCTCAAATTGTTCGAGAAGAGATGAATATAACAGGGGCTCAAGAATGTTTATTACCCCAAATTCAACCAGCAGAATTATGGCAAGAATCAGGGCGATGGGAGACTTATACTAAAGCTGAAGGTATTATGTTTTCTTTGGTAGATAGGCAACAACGAGAATTAGGTTTAGGACCTACCCATGAAGAAGTTATCACAGCGATCGCCAAAGATATGATAAAATCTTATCGTCAGTTACCGACACATTTATATCAAATTCAAACTAAATTTAGAGATGAAATTCGTCCTCGTTTCGGTTTGATGCGTGGTAGAGAGTTTATTATGAAAGATGGCTATTCTTTTCATAGTAGCGTTGAAAGTTTAAAAAAAACTTATCAAGATATGGATAAAGCCTATCGCAATATTTTTAGCCGTTGTGGTTTGAGTTTTCGGGCTGTGGACGCAGATTCTGGAGCGATTGGTGGATCTGGATCTCAGGAGTTTATGGTGTTGGCAGAAGCAGGAGAAGATGATATTGTTTATACTGATGATGGCAAATATGCGGCAAACGTCGAAAAAGCAGTTTCTTTACCTGCTGATGGAATTTTATCTCCTTTTAACAGTTACCAAAAAAAAGCAACTCCTAATACTGAAACTATTGCTAAAGTAACAAAATTTTTAGGATGTTCAGCAACTAATATTGTTAAAAATATTTTATATCAAGCTGTCTATGATTCAGGAAAAACAGTTTTAATTTTAGTAAATATTAGAGGAGATCAAGATATTAATGAAGTTAAATTAAATAATGAATTGGTAAAATTAGCCCCTAATTATCAAGCTAAAACCATTCTTAGTTTAACAGTTCCTGATCAAAATGCACAACAAAAATGGGCAACGAATCCTTTACCTTTAGGTTATATTTCTCCTAATTTAAGTGATGATTATATTGCGAAATCTGACCAAGTAGAAGGCAATTTTTTAAGAATGGCGGATAAAACCGTTATCGATTTAGAAAATTTTGTCACAGGTGCTGATGAATCTGATTATCATGTTACTGGTGGAAATTGGGGTAAGGAGTTTACTTTGCCTAACCTAATTGTTGATATTCGCAAGGCTCAAGTTGGCGATCGTGCAATTCATAATCCCCATCAGACACTACAAACTGCCAGAGGCATTGAAGTAGGGCATATTTTCCAATTAGGCACAAAATACTCCGAAGCGATGAATGCTACTTATACTGCTGAAGACGGCACAGAAAAGCCTTTTGTAATGGGATGTTATGGTATTGGGGTATCTCGTTTAGCACAGTCAGCCGTAGAACAATGTCATGATAAAGATGGTATAATGTGGCCTATGGCGATCGCACCTTATCATGTTATCATAGTCGTGCCAAATATTACTGACCAAGAGCAAATGAAAATTGCTGAAAAACTATATCAAGAATTGAATCAAGCAGGAATTGAAGCCTTATTAGATGACAGAGACGAACGAGCAGGGGTAAAATTTAAAGACGCTGATTTAATTGGGATTCCTTACCGTATCGTTACAGGCAGATCATTAAAAGAGGGTAAAGTAGAATTAGTAACAAGGAAGACAAAAGAATCTCAAGAAATAATGATAGAAAAAGTGGTAGAAATTTTCTCAGACATCTTAAAAAATAATACATAATGAGAAACTAGAACAATTGATAATTGAGTCATAATCAATGTAGGGATCAATAATAGGATAATTTAATTCCCTACTTTCACTAAATTACACATTCATTCAGTCACAAGAATTTATATATTATTTATTGTCAAAAAAATTGCTATGTTACACGAAAAAAAACCTTATAAAAATGTAATGGAAATTCTGGTAGATGAAGAAATTCAATATCAATTAACTCATAATAAATCCTTGGCAAGTGTACGTAATTCCTTAAATTTAGTAGAAGTTGCTACATTTGCCCTGAATCGATTACCTAGTCTATATGCTTCCTCAAAAGAAGGTATTCATAAACAGACTGCAAGGGCAGTAGTGCAATTAAAATTACAAATCAGACAAGCTGTTACTCAAGGAATTGCGGCTGTAACGAGAGATCCCTTAAGAAAATCAACTCCTCTTCCAAAAGAAAAGAATGATACCATTATAGATGCAAAAAAGACTTTAAGCAAATTGAATGACTCTTTGCCAAAAGAAGAATTGTCTATTATCGTTGACTTTATGGAATCCTTTTTAGAAAAAGTAAAGAATCAAAAAATTACAGAACAAGAAGTTATTAAATTATACTACCTACTCGATTTTTATTGGGAAGAAGACGGACAAGGTTTACTCGCTCCTAATGCTAAGATTTCTTGGTATGATTAAATAAAGTTAGATTTAATTTGATTACTCCCATAAAGATCTAATCCGAAATTATAATATTTCGTGTCATGATTGATAATCGATCATTGATGAATGATAATTGGTTAATGAAAGTTAATATTTAGATAAAGGAGTGAAAATCAGTGACTTTAGCAGAATTAATTGAAAAAGGTGGCGTAACAATTTGGCCTCTGTTATTTTTATCAATCCTTGCCTTAGGTACAATCATAGAGCGTATATTCTTTTGGTCAAAGGTACTCATCAAAGAAGAGCAAATTTTAAACAATATTATGGATGCCGCTACCACTAATTGGGGTAAAGCAGGTGAAATAACTTCCAGATACCGTAATCATCCCCTCGGCAAATTTTTAAATTCCCCTTTACAATTAGATAACCCCGATCCTGAAGTATTTCATTTAGCCCTAGAAACTGGAGCTGATGATGAGTTAGCTTTAATGCGCAAAGGAGATAAAATTTTAGAGGGCGTTATCGCTTTATCCCCTTTATTGGGCTTATTAGGTACAGTATTAGGATTAATTACTTCTTTGGGTTCAATTTCTTTAAGTGATTTAGGTACAGGTGCTACTTCAGGAGTCACTCAAGGCATTGGAGAATCACTAATTTCTACTGCAGTAGGATTAATTGTAGCAATTATTTGTGTAGTATTTTATAGGTTGTTTCAAGCTTTTTGGTTTAATCAAGTACGAATTTTTAGGAAAGCGGGAAGTGATTTAGAAGTAATTTATCGTCAAAGATGGGGGCAACATCAACAGTTAACTATCTAGGAGTTGCTGAAATAGTTTATTAGTGAGAAATAAGCAATAAAAGAATAAACACTCTTGCAATAGGTAAGGGTTTTTTTATTTTTTAGTAATTTGAAAAAATACTAATTAAATGTCTTTTAGCTTATGCCTAAAAGCTGATAGCTATAACAATATCACAACTCTTATGGTAGGATTACTATAGTTTTATCTGTGCCAAATCAGAAATAACCACATCGGCAACTTCTAAATGAGGTGCAGAGGAATATTTCCAGCAAATACCGATTACGCCCCCTGCTTGAGCATTTTTTGCCATGGAAATATCTCCTTGAGAATCACCAATCATTAGACTATTTTCAGGTTTTACCCCTAGTTTCTCACAGGCTTGTAAATATAAACGAGGATCAGGTTTTGATAAGCCACTGTCAACCCCCATGATTAAGTCTATGTAAGGATTTAATTGATGATTGATCACAAATTCTTGCACCCCTGCTGTGGTATCGGCGGAAAGTATTGCTATTTTCAATCCTGCTTGTTTTAAAGTTTGTAACACTTCAAGACTTCCAGCAAATAAAGGTGATGTCTTACCCCGACTAGGAAAAGATTTTTCGGCGTTGATAAAACATTGTTCTGCGATCGCCAAAGATTCAAACCAACTTCTTCCTGTTTCAGCGATATAACCAGCCGAGACAATTTGATTTTCTCGATTACTACCCACTGCCATTAAACCAGTGGGATTTAGATAATCATTTTCTACACCAAAAGCCATTAATAAAGGTTCATAAATTCCGGGTATTTGAGCATCAATTAATCTTGCCCTTTTAAAAGCTAATTCTCGTAAAAAACTCTCAGAATCAGCTAATGTACCATCTTTATCAAAAATAATAGCTTCTACATTTTCAAAAGATTTTTTTTGACAAATAATAGTTCTCATAATTAGGTTATGTAACGAATTTTTTTGATCGTTTTTGATTATTAAATAATAAATAAACTGACAATCGTTAAACTAGCAATACCAAGACTTAACCAAATAAATTGATTATCTTGAGTATTGACTTTACTCAAATCTACTAACTCAATTTGTCGTTTTGGCTTTATTTTACGATTTGGAGTACTTGCTTTAGCGTATTGACTGGCACTGATAGATAAGTTAACCAAATCTGGTATTTCTGTCATCCATTCTTTAGGACGTTTTAGTTTAGGTGCTTTGATAATATAAAGTAACGCTTTAGCCTGTCGTTTTATTTCACCGTCACGATGAGTACATAATTCTTCACATAATGCGATCGCTTGTTGTGATTCTCCTGCGGCTTCATAAGCATTTACCAGCCAAAACTTGACTTCCCCTTCAAGACGAGAATTAGAGGAAACGAGTTGAGAAGCCTGTTCTAATTGTTCAATACTCAGACGATAACGCCCATTATTAAAAGCTAATTTTCCTGTTTGGTATCTTTGTTCAAATTCTGCTTGGGAGAATGAAGTCACAATCAAAAACGAGAATAATAAATTTTTTCTTTAATTTTACACTGAGGTATCACAGAATTTTTAAGAATTAATGAGAATTAATCTTATAAGTATTGTGCCTGTAAAACTTCATCATATTCATCAGCTATGGTGGCGACTAAAGTAATTAAACGAGAAATTTCTGCTGGAGAAAGATCATAAACAGTTCGTTGGGCAGAAATAACTACTTGATTATTAAAAACCGAGAAGCAAGTTTCAAAAGTACCGCTCCAATTCAATTCCATTAATGTACGAAACAATTCTAGCTCATTTTTGACAGGTAAAGGTAATACAGCCGACCACACTGTTAATAAATCTTCGTCACTTTCCCCCGTTAATTGTACAAAGACTTCGACTGTACCATATTGAAATTTCCAAATATAGCCTTCTTCTGTGGCTTGTACCATAGCACTGTCATTTTGCTCTAAGCTATAGATAACGGTCTCAATTTCATCTTTATGGCTATTTCTGGGTAAATCCAAATTATTAAAATCTGTTTGTAAATCTTCAGAGGTTAATTCAGGAGTTGTCATAATGGTTAAAAATTTTTGATGTTACCAGTATGATTTTATCCTAAATGTCACTGAAATAATTGACCAATTTTTATGAACAACCAATACCATTAAAAATGGTATGATTTAGCACATTATTTTTACTGATATAGATTAAAGTTGTGAAAGATTCTCACTATAGATCATTAAGCTTGGTGGGCGAAGGACAGTTTGGAAAAGTATATACTGCTATCCATCGTCAAACAGGGGAATTAGTGGCATTAAAAGAATTTAATCCCCAAAAATTCTCTACGAAAAAATTTTTAAGGGAAATGCGTATTCTTCTTAGTTTAGAACATCGTAATATTGTTCGTTGTCAAGGTATTGAGCATAATTCTCACGGACGACATTTAATCACAGAATATTGTGAAGGAGGTACTTTAAGAGACTTACTAGAATCAAAATTTAATCTAACCATTGAGCAAAAGTTAAAAATTAGCACGGATATTTTAGAAGGTTTGAATTGTGCTCATTTGGAGGGTATTATTCACCGAGATTTGAAGCCAGAAAATATCTTATTATGTGTAACTCCTCAAGGTTGGTGTGCAAAAATTTCTGATTTTGGTGTAGCTAAAATTGAACTAGAAGATAAAGATCTAAACATAAGTACAATTGGCGATACTGGCTCTCCAGCTTATATGGCACCTGAACAATTTTATGGTAAATATTCCTATAATTCCGATATTTATTCCATGGGTATTATTTTATATGAATTGTTAATGGGTCATCGTCCTTTTAATGGTAGCCCTAGTGAAATAATGAAAGGACACATTAATCAAGCACCGATATTTCCCAAAAATTTACCACCTTCTTTACGGTTAATTTTAAAAGAAGCATTGCAAAAACTACCTCAACACCGTTTTCGCACTGCTCAAGAAATGAAAACAGAAATTCTTAAAGCTACCCTAGAATTAACAGATAAAAATAAATCCTTGTATGATCAAATTCCAGAAAAAATAGTTAATATTTATTTAAACTATGAAAAAGAATTATTAGAAAATATCAATTTTTTAACTGTTAAAAATAACTTTATTTATGAATGTAGCTTAGAAACTTTATTTATTGAAAATTATGAAGAAGATATTAATAATCAAATAACAATAAAACCGATAAATAAACATAAATTAAATCGTCAAATTCTTGATTTACAAACTATCAATTCAGGATGTATAGTTTCTGCTCACAATTTGTCAAGTTATCACCAATATTCTTTATTTTATTGTGATGCTTTAAGTGGTGGTATTCAAACATTAATTAATATTGAAAGTGAATATTTAACTTATGGGGTAGCCAATAATTATAAATGGTTTGCTCTTAGTACCATCTTCAATGATGAACAAGGTTTTCAAGTTATTAAAACAAAAAATTTAACTCCTATTACTCCTTTAATTAAAGATTTTTTACCCAAGCAAATTATTCCTATTGATGATAATCATGGAGTGGTTATTTACACTCAATGGGAAATAGATAAAAATCAAACATTTTTTCGCTTTTTTCATCGTCGTGGTGGTTGGCAAGATATTTATACTGTTTCTTTGCCTCTACACAATCTTATTCATCATCAAGCAATTCCAAAAACTTTTTTAACTAGAGAAAAGCAGACCAATAATTTAGTTTTAATTAAATTTGAACCTTTCTCTGTTCGCCGTATTCCCCTGAATTTTAGAGCTGATTTTTGGTTATCTAGCTCATGGGGTTTTCTTTGTGCTAATCCTTCAGGAAATATTGCTTTTTTAGATTTAGAAGGACATTATTTAGGGGAAATAAATATAAAAAAAACAATTAAGGCGATCGCTCCTTTAGGTAAAGATAAAATTATTGTCATCATAGAAAAGAATGATCAACAAATAAAACAAATTTATACCATTCAGATCTAAATTTTGAAAAAGTGGTAAGAATAACCTTGACAAAATCCCAAGGTGATTAGTTATAATAGTCAAGGCAGTGAAATGCAAATTAAAAATAATTTAAAATTTTCGCTGGAATAATCGCCATCTTAGCTCAGTTGGTAGAGCAACTGATTTGTAATCAGTAGGTCATCGGTTCGAGTCCGATAGATGGCTTGAATCATTTGACGATTTTTGAGTAAATCTCAAGTTTCCCCATGTTAACTTTTGTTGTAAAGTTTTAACATCACCTTGTTTAGCGGCGTTTTTAACTTCTCGAATATAGTGGGCATTGGCGATAGCCTCTTCCTTAGAACGAGAACTGGTTTCAAAGCATTTTTCTAAGGCTTGATAGATACCGATACGACGAACTTTTGTAAAAAATTGACGCTCAATATCAAGTAATCGAGTCATTAATTCCAACTGCATTTCATCTTCACATAATTCTTGTAAAATTTCCCATTCTTCCCTACCTAATAGGTTGTTTCCAGCACCAATACGAGGATCGATAAATTGTTCTCCTTTAACTTCTTGATAAATTTGAGGAAGACTATCATCAAATTCGTGTTTTTCTTCTAACCAAATACGACGAATTTCGCTTAATTCTTCCGTAGTGATTAATTTGAGATCTTGAAATTCCGGAGGGGCAAATTTTTTAATACTAACTTCCGCTTCTAATACTTTTCTTAACCAATATTCTCGCCATTTTTTAATATAAGGACCTGGAATAGGCTCAATAGAAGTTTCTCCATCAATATTACGTTCAAATAATTCTACTTTTCCATAAATACGACGAAAATCTCGCTTATCTCGATCATCTCGAATATCCAATTCGTTACGAATATCTAATAAAGGTTGTAGCCACTCTTTTTCTTCGTCATTTTGAATCATCGCTTCCATTGATTTATCTTTACTTACCATGGTACATACCCAACAACCAAAACGAGAATCACCACAACTAGGGGTTGAAGTATCTACTACCAAAGGACATTCATTATCTGCCGTTGCACCTCTATACATATGAAATAAATCTTGATTATCGCCACCCCAAGGATTATTCCACTGTAATAAATACAGCCAAACTTCATCGGTTCGCCAATCTTCAATTGGAGTATAAATATAAGAGTTAGGCAAACGAGAATTAAGGTTTAAACGGTCACGAAATCGACCTTTGGCGTGTTTTTCCATATTTTTTGCCCTAGTAACACTCTCAGCTTTTCTAACCCCCAAGACAAGAATAATTTCTTCATGATTACGAACACTCTCCCTAATGTAATTATCCACAGGTTGAATTTTCATTCTGTCGGTGCACCATCTAAATCCGTGACGAGGAGCGGGATAGCCTTTACCCATTAAACACACCCAAAAAGTATCTTTGACAGCAGGAGTTAATAAATGAGTCTCAAAGGGCATTTGTTGTTCTTTAGCAGCTATTTCCATGCGTTTTAAACAACTTTTTACCCAATGGGCAACGATAGGATTTTCTACTTGAGTATCAGTGGTAATGACATAAATTTTTTTCTGGCGTTTTTCTACGGGTAAAGAGGCGATCGCATTCCAAATTAGCTGTACAATACAAGAACTATCTTTTCCGCCACTATAGCCAATAATCCAAGGGAGATGATCTTGACAGTATAATTCTTGAATTTCAGCGGTTAAAATTTCAATATCAGTAACTAATTCTTCTAAACTACGAGGAGGAAAAAGGGGAATTTGAGTAATATTCATACAGTATCGAATTTTGACAATGAACAATTAGCGATAAATAACATCTTAACGAAGGATTAACCATCTAACATTTACCAATTAAGGTAAGTAATCTTATTCCATCAATATCTTTTTATAAAACAATTCATCATATGATCAAAACTCGATGTAATTACCATAAAAAAAAGCAAAGGAAATCATCGTCCATTCAAAGATATTGGCACTACTATAAATTACGATTACTAAGATTAAAAGAACATCCTCAAAGAATAGCCAGAGGATTCGCTGTGGGAGTATTTGCAGGGTGTTTTCCCTTGATTGGCTTACAGTTTATCATGGCAATAATTTTTGCTTTTATAGTTAAAGGGAATAAATTTACAGCAGTAATTGGTACATGGGTTAGTAATCCTTTTACTTATGTTCCTTTATTTTTATTTAATTTTCAAGTAGGTAAATTAATCGTTAATATTTTTATTCCTAATAACCAAATGGAATTTAGTTGGGATTCTTTAAAACAAATTAGTGATTTAGGTGCTGAAATAACCGCTACTTTATTATTAGGTTCAGCTATAATAGGAGTATTTTTTAGTTTTGTTGCTTATTATTTAATTCTTAATCTCCTGAAAAAATGGAAAAATATTAAGTAATCGATATAAAAATCCCACTATGTAAGTAAAATTTTTAAAGTTAAGCTAAAACACATTTAAATGACATTTTTATGTTTATGTTATACTTAAATCATGATTCAAATGTGGCGAGTATTGAGCATAGTTTAAATATCGAATTATTAATTTTAACAAGGAGTTTAAACCCCTTGCCTTACAACCTAAATACGGCTTTGAGGATCGAAAAATAAAGCTCTTACAACTGCCTTACGTAAATCATTAGTTTCCGAAGATGTATTTTGCCAGAGAGTTTCATAATAAAAAAAAGCAACTCCCAAACGGTATCGTCTTGCCTGTCTTACTTTATCCTCAATCAGAGTAATTGGACTAGGTTTATTTCTTAATCCTGTTAAAATAGCCACACCAGTAGGAATTTTTTGTCTGGCAGATTGTATTTGAGGAGTATTTAATTCTTTGACAAATGCGTTCAAATCTGGGCGATAAACTTGTATAATCAACTCATCAACAATGCCGAGATTCACCCATCGATGCCAATCTTGTAAAAAAGAATTATAAGCTGTATGGTAAGGATTAGGTGCTACAGAAAAAATAGCTTTCGGTTTTCTTTCTTTAACAGATTTATTCAATCTAACCATAAAATCAGTAATTTTATCCGCACGCCATTTTACCCAATCTGCATCTTGAGGATTAGCAGGAGGATCTTTTTTAGTTTCTTGTTTATATAATGCTACGGTATAAGGATCATAACCAAAATCTCTTGGTAATACGGTATGATCATCAAATTGAATGCCATCCACAGGATATTTAGTAATGACTTCTAAGACTAAGTCAGTGATAAATTGTTGTACTTGAGGATGAAAAGGATTCAGCCATACTACCGAGCCACCCGCACTATCGCCTATTTTACTACCATCTCGACGATTTGTGATCCATCGAGGATTTTTGATGGCTAATTCTGAAGATGGTGGAGTCATAAAACCAAATTCAAACCAAGGAATCACTAATAATCCTTGCAAATGCCCTTCTCTAACAATATCAGCAATTACATTTTGATTATGATTATCAGAACGCACAAGAGGTGGAATACCAACACTTTCACCTACTTGACTAGGATAAGAAACATAACCAGAATTCCAAACCACAGGATAAATAGTATTGAAGTTTAAATCCGCTAATTCTTTGAGACTATTTTGTAGTTGAGTTCGATCAATTAATATATCAGTATCATTTTTTGTCAACCAAACTCCTCGAATTTCGGGAAAGACTGATTGACTAACTACTTGCTGAGGGTTAAGAAAAACCACTAAAAAAACCGAGACAATGAATAGAGTAATGGTTTTTTGTATTTTACTTATATTTATCTGTGGGATTGAAAAAAAATGATTCATTCTCAAGATGCCAAAAATTTTCTTAATCTATGTTAACAATAATTAGGTATTAGGAGTGAATACCAGTAAATCATATAAAGTGTTTCTTTGACGATAAGGACGATTTATAGATGTGATCGCATTTTTAATGGTTTCTTCCTCTAAACAAGTGCCTCCTTTTGCCCCCGCCATGGTGGTAATATGTTCTTCCATAAGAGTACCACCAATATCGTTACAACCCCATTGTAAAGCCTGTAATGCACCATCTAAACCTAATTTGACCCAACTTGGTTGATGATTAGAAATTATATCCCCTAAAAATAAACGGGCAACGGCAGTTAACTTTAAACTCGATTGTAAATCAGGTTGATCTCTTCCTACACGGTTTCTTAAAGGTTTTGGTGCTTGTTCTCCCACAAAAGGTAGTAAAATAAATTCACTGATTTTGGCAGGATAGTTTTTTTCGAGAGCCGTTTCCTGTAGTGTTCTCAATTTACTTAAGTGTGATACTTGCTGTTCAGGAGTTTCGATATGTCCACATAACATTGTACTGGTAGTTGGCATTCCTAAACGATGAGCAGTAGAGACAA
Organism: Geminocystis sp. NIES-3708; assembly: GCF_001548095.1. Lineage (NCBI taxonomy): Bacteria > Bacillati > Cyanobacteriota > Cyanophyceae > Chroococcales > Geminocystaceae > Geminocystis > Geminocystis sp. NIES-3708. The sequence continues at coordinate 17,309 of NZ_AP014815.1, forward strand.
TCTCTAACCATGTTTCACTATTAAGCTTTTCAGGGCAGATAATTTTTCTTATCGTATCATCTAAGATTTCAGAAGCAGTACCCGGCATCGAGCCAACACCATTATCTTTTAAGGCAAGAATGACATCACTATAGGTTAAATCATCTTGACGGGCGATAAATTCTATTTCTTGAGGAGAAAAAGCGTGTAAATGTAATTGAGGGAAATTATCTTTTATCCCTTTGACTATTTGTAAATAATATTGAAGACTACTACCGTTTATTTTTGCTTGAGGATTTAAACCTCCTTGCATACAAATCTCTGTAGCTTTTTTTTCCACAGCTAAAACACATTTTGCTAAAATATCCTCTAAATTAAGCCAAAATGCCCCTTCTTGATTTGCGTCTCGTCTAAAGGCACAAAAGCTACAATGTTGCTCACAAATATTAGTAAAATTTATATTTCTATTGATAACATAAGTTATTATTTCTCCCACTTGTTCTTGGCGAAGGCGATCGGCTTCTTTTTTTAGGTAAGATATATCGCTGTTTGAAGTAGATTTGAGAAGGTTAACAGCATCGACAGAAGAGATAACAGTAGAATGTGACATATAAATTAGGCAGTTTTTATATAATTTTAATTAATCTTTTAACAAGAAATAATATGTACTAAATTATGTTTAAATTTAACTTGTTCATAAATCAGGATTGATTTGTCTATAGCTCTATGATTCTCAAACTCCGAAAAAACTTGCAATTCTCTTTTCACTTTCGGTGATTAACCATCTTTGTTCTATTCCATAATAATTCACTCTTTTTTCACTATATTTATATCCTGATTGTTCTGATTTTTGACCTAGTTTTTCTTCTATTTCTATCATCACTTCTTTTCCTTTTTTTATATTCAATAGTACTCTTGTTGATCATCTTACTTTTTCTCTTTCCATCACGGCTAAATCTGGAATGGTATATAATGCACTATCCTCTAAATATATAGTTTCTAAATCAAAGTGAAAGTTTTCTTGATATTTTTGTATCAATTCTACAAATATTTTTTTATCGGATTCATTACTATTTTCTATCCTCATTAATAATGCTATATCCCCATCATTATTTACCATTAAATCTATCATAATAAATCTGGTTATTTATCTTTTGAATATCTGTAGGTTATGTCCAGCAGATTTTCTTCATTTCCCTGTTGATGATATTCTCCACTCACAGAAATAAGAATAGAACTCGAATTATCTTAAAAAACTTTATAAATGTTATTCATAACTCATCTAATTTGATCATCATTTATTTCTTCAGCTTTTATTTTTTCTTCTAATAATTTTTCTACAGGTTTATCTCGAAAAAAATTGAAAAATAAATATAATTGTTGAAATATATATGCCAAAATATTAAGGATGTTTTCCTATAGGATATAAAATTTTAAGTTAAGTAATTCATCTCCACAGAACATCATACTATATATAATAGTGGGTAATTTTTTATTCTTTCAAAAAAAACTTTGCAATATATTAAAAATGAATCTTAAACAAGAAATTTTATGAATACAACTTTGAAAGATAAAAAGTCAAATTATGATAATGATGTAATAGAAACTGATGAAGATAACCCTGAAGAATACAACACAAATAATGGTGGTTTATATCCTTACGATCCTTTAAAGGCGGATATAGATATTAGAGAAAATCCTTATACTGTCTTTCAATTAAAGAGAAGATGTGATCAAGGGAAAATAATTCTTGATCCTGAATTTCAAAGAAATCCAAATATATGGAATCAAGAGCAAAAAAGTAAATTTATCGAGTCAATTATTCTCAATTTTCCTTTACCTTATTGGTATGTCAAGCAAACTAAACATGGAAAATATATTATTGTTGATGGATTACAAAGAACTTTAGCTCTTAGCGAATTTATAGATAATCAATTTAAACTGACTGGGTTAGAAGCATTACCAAGATTAAATGATCATAACTTTTCTGAGTTGAAAAAACTAGAGGGAGATTTTCAAACTAGAATAGAAGACAAAAAAATTTCTTTATATGTTATGCAACCTTCTGTACCTTCAAAAGTTGTTTATGACATTTTCAATAGAATTAATACTGGAGGTACTAAGCTAATTCGTCAAGAAATTAGAAATTGTATTTTTGTAGGTAAGTCAACTAAGCTATTAAAAGAATTATCAGAACAAGAATATTTTAAACAAGCAATTGATAATGGCTTCAGTCCAGAAAGAATGAAGGATAGAGAGTTAATTTTGCGTTATTTGGCTTTTAAAATATCTGATTATTATCAAGATTATCAAGGTGATATGAGTGATTTTATTGAGGAGGCGATGAAAAAAATCAACTTAATGTCAGATAATCAAATAAATGAATTAAGTAAAGATTTTGAACGAGTAATGAAATTAACTTATGAATTTTTTGGTCAAGAAAACTTCCGCTTACCAAATGATAAAAATAGAGGCAGAGTTAATATGATTATGTTTGAGTCTATTTCTTACTTTTTTTCAACTCATTGTGATGATTTTTTAAAACAGCATAAAGAAACAATAAAACGAAATTTTTTAAAGTTGCGAGAAAATAAAGAATATGTAGGTTTTATTAAACGAGTTAGAGATAATAAAAACATAGTTCTGAGAAGATTTGATTTAGCACAAAAAATTTTGGGAGATGTTTAGCGATGTTAACAAGGATAGAATTAGAAAATTTTAAGTGTTTTAAAGAAAAAACTGTTTTTCCATTGGGAAAGTTAACTTTATTAACAGGCATTAATGGACGAGGAAAATCAACTTTACTTCAGTCTTTACTTTTAATGAGACAATCAATTGAATACGATCAACAAACAACTCAATTAATTTTAAATGGAAATTGTTTGAATTTAGGAAGATTTGAGGAAATTAGAAACACGGGGATGTCAACGCAAGAGCAAATTATTTTTAGGTATTATTTTAATGATAAATTTCAATTCGATAATTATACAGAAACTACATTTAATAGAATCGTTGATTATTCTTTTATTGAAGATACAGTAGATGATCTGGTTGCTCAACTTAATCAAATTAAACTTCAAGAAGAAGTTACTTGGGTTTTTTTTGATACTCAAAATCAAAATTTTAAATTTAAAATCGATGAATTATATAAACTGACTAAAACAGAGAATTTTGTAGCAAGAATTAACTTTGTACAACATAGTCTTTTTGAACCTTATGAATCCCAAGAAAAATCTAGGGATTCAGTTTCTCGATTATCTAATTTTTTTCCTTATTCAGCAACAAATAGAACTTTTAAAATACCTATTAACCAATTTCAAAATTTTGTCAGAAAAATTAAGCCATCTTCTGAAAATATAAATTATTGGGAATTTCAAATTGATGGAGCAATCCGATTTAATCTTAATAAAATTCATTATATATCAGCCGATAGATTAGGTCCTCAAGACTTTTACTTTAAATCAACTCTGCCTAAATTTCCTAATGTTGGTTTGAGAGGAGAACTAACTGCTAATTTACTTTACAGAAAAAAAGATGAATTAGTGAATGATCAATTATATTTAGGGGAAGATGCAAACACTTTAATTATTCAAACCGAAGAATGGCTCAATAAAATTTTTGGTGGAGCAAAAGTTGAAATTTCAGGAACAGACACAAATGTATTAGAATTGATGTTGAATGCTAGTTTATCAAAAGATCGTTTTCGTCCTGCTAATATCGGTTTTGGTTATCATTGTATTTTACCTATTATTGTTTCTGGACTTATCGCTCAAGAGGGTGAGATTTTAATAGTAGAAAATCCTGAAGCACATTTACATCCTAAAGCACAATCTGAATTAGCGAAATTCTTAGCTAAAGTTAGTAGTTGTGGTGTACAAGTGTTGATAGAATCTCATAGCGATCATATTTTAAACGGATTACGAATTGCTGTTCTTGATAATATTTTAAGCCATGAAGATTTAAGTATTTTATATTTTTCTCAAAAGATTGGTGAATCAGTTGTGCAAATACCTGTACATTCTGATGGAAAAATAGAAGAATGGCCTGAAGGATTTTTTGATCAAATGGATAAAGATTTTGAGCGTCTTTTTGGAATTTAAAGTGATGATAAAAATAGAAATCTTTATAAATGAAGTTTCTTTAAAAGGGCAATATCCCACTCAACAAGAATTTGAAATTGCGTTAAAAGTTCTAAAAAGTATTTTCGAGTTAATTAATACATTAAAACAAGAAAATATCTCAAAAAAAACTTACTATACTGAGGTTCTGTTAAATTATGAATCAATCAAAGGAAAGAATTTTCAAGCTAGTTTTAATCAGATTAGTGATAAAAGTTTAAAAAGAGCCATTATAAATATTATCTTTAATAAAACAAATCCTAAAGATTGGCAAACGGAACAAGTTCATTTCGATGAGGATAATTTTGATTATTTTGATGGTGAAGATTATGAAGATGTCAAAAATACATCATTAGCAGAAGTTACTGAAAGACAATTAACAGTTGGTTCAAAGTATTTATTGATTAATTTTAAAGATTCTCAATTTAAGATTTTACATCAGAATATTAATGATTGTTGTTCTATTCAAATTATCAAAAATAATGATGAACGAAATAAAACTTACTTGGATAGTACAGAAAGTAAAACTGGATTGGAGAATTGGCTAGAAAAAAATTATAAATTAAGTCAATTTCAGTATGATGAGTCTTCTTCTTCACCACCAGCTGATTATCAAACAATATTAAAAAATTCTAGTCGATTTGAGAAAATTGGACGTGAATATGATGGTAGAAGTATTTATCGAGAAAAAGAAACAGCATATTATTGGTATATAGATAATTTACATTGTGGAAAAAAGGCTCATTTAGAAGTTTTTTATAGTCAAGGGAAAAAACATCTTGGAGAATCAGATTTAGAGGGAAATATCGATTCAACCAAATCTGATCCAAATAAAAGAATTGACAAATATTTATAATAAAAATTACCGATGCTCATCTTTTTGCTAATTTTATTTTTAAATAACCTTTACAATACAAAACCTTAATTTTTTCCCAAAGAATGGCATCTTCAGGTATTTGTTCATAAAGTTCGGTAAAAATCACTTCATTATTGTAAGAATTAATAATTACTAAAATATCCTTGGCGTTGCTGAATCGGGGAATGAATTATAGAGATTAATACAAATAACAACTAATTTTATAACCTGTGCTAAAAATATTTCTTATTTTTTTATTTCATGTCAACTACTTTTAACTTTCCTACATTATTTCAGCAACACCGTAAATTAAATCCGTCTTAGCTTATCACTTGTCCACCTATATGTGTCATTGAAATTGATTTTTTATCTGTCTTACCACCGTTAAAGCTGAATAACTAACTCCTGCCGTGCCTTCTCCCGGATGAGTTGAATCTCCTACTAACCATAAATTATTAATGGGAGTGCGAGTAGCAACACCAAAAGGTCCAAATGTATTTATTCTTTGCCCCACACCGCCAACGATGCCTTTTTCCCTCGCTGTATATTTATAAAAAGTAACGGGAGTCGCAACTTCTTGATGAATAATTGTCTCAGAAGTTAAGTTAAAGTATTCCTTTAAACGAGCGATCGCTTTATCAGTATAATCTTGTTTGAGTGCTTCATAATCTTCGAGAGGAATATTCCACCAACGGTTAACATCCGTAAAAGAAGAAGCAATAATAGTAGCTTTACCTTCAGGTGCTCTACCATCTCCTTGTTTACTGACAGAAACAAATAAAGAATTCATCTCGCCAATTTCGCCGTTATAATCATACAAAAATTGAAGATGAGGAGGGCAATTTTCAGGAATGGCACTTATATCAACTCCTAAATAAATGACAAATGCACCAGACGCAGGAGGCAATTTTTCTACCCTTTGACGATAACTAGGGATGATTTTTTCTGTCATAGTTGCCAAGTTATTTACTGTAACATTACCCACAACATGAGTTGCTTTTTCTTCTCTTATTTCTCCTGTTTTCAAATTTTTAATGGTAACTCCCGTTACTGTGCCGTTTTCCGTATGGATTTTCTGCACTAAATGACGCATATATAATTTGCCACCAAATTTTTCTAATCCTTCCACAAGGCGATCGCTTAACACCTGCATACTGTCATTCAGATGATATAATCCTTGAGGAGACTGAGATACAGATAAAGCCGTCGCCGCATAAAGTAAAGCCGTTTCTTCTGTATCTACTTGAGAATATAATTTTAACTGCATATCAAGGAAAGTTTTTAGACGTTTATCATCGCCCAATCCCCATAAACGTAAAGCATCAGCAACCGTCATTAAAGTAAAAGGCACAGTGACAAAAGTATCTAACCGCAAGGCTTGAATTAATTGCAATAAATCCCATAGGTTGCGTGGTGGTAAAATAGGATCTCGACTTTGAAAATTCCAACTAGCGTCAAATAAAGTTTTTAATAATGCCCAAAATCTTTGACTTTTAGGAAACTGTTTTTCTCTCTCTAAACGCCATTTGTCAGGATTTCGCCACACCATGATTGGTTGCTTTTCTTGGGGTAAAAATACTGCACAAGCAGGATCACATTCTGTAGCTGAAGGCAATTCTATATCTAATTCTTGAAAAATACGATGATGAATGCCGCCTTTTTCTAAACCTGCCACTTGAGTTGCACCAACATCAAAAGTAAAACCTTTACGAGTAAAAGTGGAAGCACATCCACCTGGTATAATCGCTTGGTCATATATGGTAACATCATAACCATAACGGGCTAGTAATGCCCCAGCAGTTAAGCCTCCAATTCCTGCACCAATAACGATTATTTGTTGTTGTTTTCCCATCTATTTTTATTTTTCCTTCGCTTAATAAATCTTAATATAACCTCAGTTTTGGATAAGAAAACAGGCAAATAGTAAGCTGAATATAGCAAACTATCAAACTAACTACTGCCTTATGTTTAATTTAGACTATTTATTTTGTCATGTCGATGATTTCTGCCAACAATTTGAGACTCAATGGCAACAAAAGCTCTTATCTCATGGAGCTGTTACTCGTCTTAGAGCCAAAAGTCTTTGTCTAAGTGAAATTATGACCATCCTTATCGCTTTCCATCAGAACCATTACCGTAATTTCAAACATTTTTATCTCAATCACGTTCAACAATATTGGTTCGATGCTTTTCCAAAACTACCTAGTTATCAACGTTTTATTCAATGGGTACCATCAACTGTCATTCCTTTGTGTGTTTATCTCAAACATTGCTTTGGCAATTGTACAGGGATTAGTTTTATTGACTCTACGAAGATTCAAGTGTGTCACAATCGACGTATTTCACGACATAAGGTATTTCAGGATTTAGGGGCGAGAGGAAAAACCTCTGTGGATTGGTTTTTTGGTTTTAAACTTCATCTAGTAGTCAATGAACTGGGAGAAATTCTCCATATGAGTCTGACTGGGGGAAATGTGGATGACCGAAAACCAGTAATTGATCTTCTCCAAAAACTTTGGGGTAAAGTGTTTGCTGATGGAGGTTATGTATCTCAAAAATTAACGACCAAACTTTTGAAAGATTACGGAATCGAGTTTTTTGCCAAGAGGAAACGTAACATGAAAAACAAATTAATGCGTCTTCACGACAAATTACTATCTCGTAAGCGATTGATTGTCGAAACCATTAATGATCAATTAAAGAATATCTCACAAATAGAACATTCACGCCATCGTTCACCAATAAATTTTTGTGTCAACTTATTATGTGGATTAATCGCATATTCTCACCAAGCAAAAAAGCCGAGTCTCCGTTTAGAATGGCTTTTACCTCAATCTGCTTAACCAAAACTCAGGTTAACATAGGGTGAGATTAAATAAAATTGCTAATGTCAAAATAATAAATAATATTAAATTAAAAAAAATTACTGTAAATTAACCATCTATTAAACAAGAAAATAACAATTTTATTAATACATCAAAATAGATTTATTTTAATTATATTTTCAACGAGTTTCAGAGCATATCGAAAAAAGGTTAAATTTATTAAAAATGATTGAAGAATTTAAACTAACTACTCACACATTTAAAATCTTTAAAAATCAAAAAATTGAGACTGATAAAATTAAAGCAAAATCAAATTACTATAGTTTCTAAGTAATTAAATTTAGAAATCGTTGAATAACAAAAGCGTTAACAATATCAATAAAAAATGCTCCTACTAAAGGCACAATAATAAATGCTTGAGGAGATGCACCAAATTTTTCCGTCACTGCTGTCATATTTGCGATCGCAGTAGGAGTAGCACCGAGAGCTAAACCAAGATAACCAGCACAAATCACCGCCGCATTATAATTTTTGCCCATAACTGGAAAAACAAGAAAGATAGTATAAGTAACGACTGCAATAAATTGTGCTATGAGAATAACAGCAATGGGAATACCTATTTCTGTTAGTGTCCATAATTGTAAGCTCATTAATGACATAGACAAAAATAAACCCAAACTCACATCTGAAATTAGTGCTAAAGATGGTGTATCTGTAGTCCAAGGAGTATTTTTGAAAATTAAAGGTATGGTATTGGTTAGAATAATTCCTGCCAATAAACAAGCTACAAAATCAGGTAATTTTAACGCCATTAAAGCAACTATATAATTGATTTGAAGACCTAAGCCAATAGTGATTCCTAAAACCAGCAAACTATAAAGCATCGTATTATAATCAATTCTGACGTTTTTTTGATTATGTTTGACTCCAATACTCAAACTTTCTTTAGATTCGTTGACTTTTAATCGATTTCTAGTGATTAACAATCGAGCGACAGGACCACCAATAATACCACCTAAAACTAAACCAAATGTAGCACTAGCAATACCAATTTCTAAAGCATTCTCAATGCCGTAAGTCTCTCTGAGTATAGAAGACCATGCGATCGCCGTACCATGACCACCACTGAGGGAAATAGAGCCTGAAATTAAGCCGATAGGTTTACCTAACCCTATAATAGAAGCAACGGCTACTCCCGTTAAATTTTGTAAAAAGAGATAACTGACAGCGATAGCTAAGAGAATTAATAAAGGTTTTCCTCCTTGTAAAAGAGTTTTTAACTTAGAAGAAAGTCCAATGGTGGTAAAAAATATAATTAATAAAGCATCACGAATATTGAGACTAAAATCTACTTGAAGATGAAAAACGCTATATAAAATACCAAAAAAGAAGGAAGCTAAAACGCCTCCTGAAACTGCATCAGGAATATTAAAATTTTGTAAAAACTGAATCTTTTGAGTGAGATATTTACCAAAATATAAGACTAAAATAGCCACAATTATAGTTTGCCTGACATCTAATTGAATGATATTCATAATGTTCTTTTTTTGAATGCTTTAGATAGAAGAAGTCTTTTTATTCATATCATATATATTCAGTAATCAAGCAAAAATAAAATAACTGATAAGCTAAAACCTATTTAAATTAAGTTAAAATACTCAAAACAGACAGTTAAATTTATTTATCAGTAACAAATATATATAGAACTTAAATGAGTTTTAGCTTAACAGGTTAAAAAATATTTAAAAAACTTCCGCAAAAGTTTTGACTAATTGTTTTTTCACTTCTAAAATACAAATATTAGGATAATAATCGGATAATCTTGTTACTAATTTATTTTTGATACCACAAGGGATAATTTTCCCAAAACCTGATAAATCACAACAAACATTTAAAGCAAATCCGTGCATAGTAATCCAACGTTTGACTTTAATACCAATAGCGGCGATTTTTGCTTCATTAATCCACACTCCTGTTAAGCCATTTATTCTTTGAGATTTGAGATTATATTTAGCTAATAATTGGATAATTACTTCCTCTAATTGTCTTAAATACCAGTGTAAATCTTTTTGATAATAGTGTAAATTTAAAATAGGATAAACTACTATTTGCCCTTGACAGTGAAATGTTACTTCTCCGCCTCTTTCTGTGCGATATAATTCACCTGAAAACTTATTTAAGTCAAATTTGAGGTTTTCTAAGGTTGAACCTGTTCCAAGAGTATAAACAGAAGGATGTTCAACTAATAATAATTTGTCTGGTAATTCAAAATTTTCTAATCTTTCTTTGACTAATTTTTGTTGATATTCCCAAGCTAGTTTATAGGGTATGAATCCTAAATCTTCTACTTCAATGATGCGAGAATTAGTAACTGTAATCTTTTGATTGATAATTTTGGATTTCATTTTTGAACCCAACCTATGAACATCATATCTTTAAAAATTAGTTATAAATTGGTAAATTTAGAGTAAATTCAGGTAGAACATTTTCCCCTGATAAAATAGTTGGTAAAGAGAATGTTTCGACAGTTTGATTAGCACGATAAATTTCGACTTCTTGCTGTTGAGGATTGATTAACCAACCTAGTTGTAAACCACTTTCTAAATATTCTTTCATCTTTTCTTGTAAAGGTTTTAAAGAATCAGTTTTAGAACGTAATTCAATGACAAAATCGGGACAAATAGGTGGAAATTTTTCTTGTTCTTCTAAAGTTAATTTTTGCCAATTTTCTAGTTTAATATAAGCTACATCTGGTGATCTTTTTGCACCATTTGGTAAACAAAAAATAGTCGATGAGCTAAAAACAATACCTAATTTTTTATCACGATTCCAAACAGTTAAATCTGTAATTAAATTGGCTTCTCGATTACCGCTAATCCCACCAATAGGGGGCATAATCATTAATTCTCCTTGTTTATTTATTTCTAAATTCCAATTAGGATTTACTTGACATAAACTATAAAATTGATCATCAGTGATACCTACATTTTCTAAGTTCAAAATTACTGTACTCATAATTTTTAAAAGGGAGAAAGAATAAGTAATAAATGTATCTTTTAATTGTTAATTGTTAATTGTTAATTGTTAATTGTTAATTGATTAAACTCTATCTTCGATAACTTTATCGATTAAACCATATTCAAGGGCTTCTTGAGCTGACATGAAATAGTCTCTATCAGTATCTTTGGCAATTTTTTCAATAGTTTGCCCTGTATGATATGCCATCATGCTATTTAAGTCATCACGAATACGTAGAATTTCTTTAGCTTCGATTTCAATATCAGTAGCTTGTCTTCTTCCTTGTACTCCCCCTAAGGGTTGATGTATCATAATCCGAGAGTGAGGTAAGGCTAAACGTTTACCTTTTGCACCAGCTGTTAGTAAGAATGCTCCCATCGAAGCGGCTAAACCAACACAAATTGTTACAACTTCAGATTTTATATGTTGCATGGTGTCATAAATCGCAAGTCCAGCTGTTACCGAGCCACCGGGAGAGTTAATATAAAGATAGATAGGCTTATTATTGTCTTCGGAGTCGAGATACAACATCACCGCAATAATTTGGTTAGCTAAACTATCATTAACTCCTCTACCTAAAAAAATAATGCGTTCCCTATAAAGGCGATCATAAATATTAACCCAGTCGCTGTAAGGTTGTCCAGGTGCTTGATATGGAACTCTAGGTACTCCAATAGGCATAGTTTTATCTTTTTAATTTTGTTAAAGTGAATAAAATGGTTAGACTTCTTTTAGAAGCTAAGGAATGAGGAATAGGCAATAGTAATAAGAATTGATCATTTCTAAATAAGAATTGATTTTAAATTTCTTTTTCTGGAAATGTCTATTGATGTTAATAATTGACAATAAATTTTGATGAATTGTTCAGAAATCTATCTTTGAATTGTTACCTTTATCAAGATAAGACTTTCGATTTAACATCAGTTAAGTAAGAAAGATAAATTATCAATTAACTGGTGCTAAAGGCACAGGTAAATCTTTACTGCTTTCTAAAACTTTGTCAATAATGCCATATTCTTTAGCTTGTTGAGGATTCATATAGAACATACGATCTGTATCTTTCTCTATTTTTTCAGGAGTTTGTCCTGTTTTATCCGCAAGAATGTTAAGCATTACTCTTTTATTGACGATAACTTCTTTTGCACGAATTTGAATATCCGTAGCTTGTCCTTGTGCTCCTTGTCTAGCTTGATGGAGAATAATACTAGCATGGGGAAGACTTGCTCGACACCCTTTTGTGCCAGAGGCTAAAATCATAGCGGCTGTGCCCATTGCTTGACCTAAACAGATAGTATGTACAGGAGGCTTGATATAGCTGATAGTATCACAAATAGCAAAGGCTTCCGTTTCAAAGCCGATGGAATCTCCTCCATACCAAGATGTACCTGTAGAGTTAATATACAGATAAATAGGTTTTTCAGGATCATCAAATTGCAAAAATAACAATTGTGCAATGATTAATTCCGTAACATCAACCCCTAATTGATCTTTATACTCATCGGGGGAGACTAAAGGCAATCCTAAATAAACAATTCTTTCTTTTAACAACAAAGATGGTAAATCAGGAGGTGGGGTGCGATAATAAGCATCTCCTCGATAGGGTGCACTTACAGCTTGAATTGGTGAATTCATTTTATTTTTAATCCTAACTCCACTTAAACTTTTCCTTTTTTGATTGTGACATAATCTTGTTACTCTGTGCATTTACGGATGATTCTACTTCCTCAATTACAGTTAACATGGATCACCTGTTAATGCTATGTTAATTTATATGAAATAATTTTAAGTTTAAACTAAAAAGGTAGAGAAACAATGAATTTTGAAATTCCCCAAGCCATTAAAACATGGTCACAATTTGGACACCCTCTTCTAATGTGGGTATTATTTGCTACAGCAATTTATGCTTTATATTTAGGAATAAAAGCAAAACGCACTCGTCAAGCAGATAAAGAAACTAGAAAAGAATTAATCAAAGGTAATTTTGCTAATCGTCATCATCAAGTCGGCTCAATTTTTCTCGCTTTAGTGGTTTTAGGTACAATAGGTGGCATGGCTGTTACCTATATTAATAATGGTAAGCTATTTGTCGGTCCTCATTTATTAGCTGGTTTAGTCATGATGGCGATGGTAGCAGTTTCTGCATCTTTAGTGCCTTATATGCAAAAAGGTAATACTTTCGCTAGATTTACCCATGTTGGTATTAATATGAGTATGCTTTTAGTGTTTGGTTGGCAAGCATTTACGGGAATCGAAATCTTACAGAGAATTATCAGTAAATTATAAACAGTTACGAATCAAGAGTAAGTAATAAGTACTTTAAACTAAGCTAATCTGAGATCGATACAAGAAAAATGATGAAAAAGACACAATTGATTAAATAGAAGAATTGACCATATTTGTCTATTTTTAAAATAATTTGATTATCAAAAAATATAATCTCCTTGTCAGATTGTCTTCCAACCTATTTATCACTATTTTAGATCGAACTCAGATAAGCTAGAATAGATCATTCAATTACGACTTAAAACTCCAAGTTATTAAGCAATCATAGATGACCAAAAAACCGCGATTATTCAGTTACTAATTTCTCTAAAATAGTACTTTTCAAAAGTTATAAATAAACATTAAAAACAGTGGGGGCGGAGAGACTTGAACTCTCACGACCGATAAAGGTCAACGGATTTTAAGTCCGCAGCGTCTACCATTCCGCCACGCCCCCTTAGAGCAATTTGCTCACATTTATTTATTGTATCTAGGATTAATTAAAAAAGCAAGGAAAAAAGAAAAAAATCTTGAAATGTCTTCAAATTATCCTTTTAAAAGAATTGATTAATCAGGTGAGTTCGGTTCATACTATGCCATAAAAGATAAAAGGTAGGTTAAATTGGTAGATGTAGTTTAATAATTAGATTTTTTAAAAATCCGATGACAACAACAAGTAATTTTCGTGATGCCATTAAAAAAGCTCAAGGACAATCTTTATTAGGACCAAATGTAATTAATAAAGCGTTACCTTATCTTGGTGGTAGTTTAGTCTTAACTGCCGTTGGCACTTATGGCGGTTTGGGTATGATTCAATCTAACCCTGGTTTATTTATGCCTACCTTTATTGGTGCAATAATTGCTCAATTAGTACTGTTTTTCGTAGTTAGAGGTATTGCTGAAAGGGCAAACAACAGTACCGCTTTACCTCTTTTAGTTTTATACAGTCTCTTAACTGGTTATACCCTTAGTGGTATTGTTTTTGTAGCTTTAGGTACTGATGGAGTCGGACTTAAAGGTGTAGCGATCGCTGCTTTGGGTTGTGGGATTACTTTTATTGTGGCAAGAAATATTGGCTCAAATCTCGGAGATGAAGACGGATTAGCCTTAACTAAAACTGTGCAGTTAGGAATAATAGCTCTTTTGGTGGTTATTGTCTTACAGTTAGTCTTGAGCTTTTTCGGTATTTTTACTCCCACATGGCTAGAAATTGGGATTTCAGGTTTAGGAGTATTTTTATTCGCAGGTGCATCAGTGGTAGATTTTTATATCTTACCTCGTGCTTATCGAGATGATCAGTATCTATCTGCATCTCTTTCTATGTACCTTACCTATATCAATCTTTTTGTTTTTATTCTCAGATTATTGATTGCGATTAATAGTCGTGACTAATATTTTGGAGTATAAGTAATTGGTAGGTAATAAGGGCGAATACCATTCGCCCAATTCATAAATCATTTGAATAATCCCTCTGAATCTTACCCATATTAGGTACAATCAAGATTATCAAGAATAGTAAAGATAATTGAGATTAACTGAATGGTACCAACTGTTATTGAAACTTCGGGGCGTGGCGAACGTGCTTTCGATATTTATTCTCGTTTACTTAGAGAAAGAATAGTATTTTTAGGACAACAAGTAACTGATGAACTAGCAAATTCTTTAGTTGCACAACTATTACTATTAGAAGCAGAAGATCCTGAAAAAGATATTTATCTCTACATTAACTCTCCTGGTGGTTCAGTGTCTGCAGGATTAGGTATTTTTGACACGATGAATCAAGTTAAGCCTGATGTTTGTACTATATGTGTTGGACTAGCAGCTAGTATGGGCGCATTTTTATTAAGTGCTGGTGCAAAAGGTAAAAGAATGAGTTTACCGAACTCCAGAATCATGATTCACCAACCATTAGGGGGCGCACAAGGACAAGCTACAGACATCGAAATTCAGGCAAGAGAAATACTTTACCTCAAAAAACAACTAAATACTTATATGGCTTCTCATACAGGGCAAACTCTCGAAAAAATCGAAGAAGATACTGAAAGAGATTTCTTTATGTCAGCACAAGAAGCTAAAGATTACGGTTTAATTGATCAAGTTGTCACCCGTGCCCCTAAATCCTAAGTAATAAGTGAACAAAGGCAATAATAATAAGTAGGTTGAGACGCATTTAACTTACTGTTTAAAAAATTAGTAAAAAAATTAAAAAACTCAAACTCTTACCTATTATATTGCCTAGCTTCACCAGTCACTTTAGATGTGTTTTAGCTTATTTAATTGCTCATTGTTAATTATTAATTATTAATTGTTTAATATATGCCAAGATCTCAAAGAAATGATAATTTTATAGATAAAACTTTTACCGTTATGGCGGATATTATTTTAAAAGTTTTACCCATTGATGCTAAATCAAAAGAAGCTTTTGTTTATTATCGTGATGGAATGTCTGCTCAAGCCGATGGTGAATATGCCGAAGCTTTAGATAATTATTATGAGGCTCTTAAATTAGAAGAAGATTCTAATGATCGAAGTGAAATCTTATATAATATAGGCTTAATTCATGCCAGTAATGGTAAATTAGACGAAGCCTTAGACTATTACCATCAGTCATTAGAATTAAATCCCCGTAAACCTTCTGTGTTAAATAATATTGCCGTTATTTATCATCATCAAGGAGAAAAGTGTAAACAAGAAACAGAAGAAGACGAAGCGGAAAGATTATTTGATAAAGCCGCAGAATATTGGAAACAAGCCATCAGAATTTCTCCAAATAGTTATTTAGAAGCTCAAAATTGGCTTAAAACGACGGGAAGATCTGAAATGGATATATTTTTTTAACCAGCTTTTTATTAGTTAATAATTAAGGCAATTAACATTAATAATTATTTTTTTGTTATTTTAATAATCTTTTTTTCATAAGTACTAAAACATAATAAATTATACATTTTAAACTTATAAAAATTATCCATAAACTCGATTAATTATTACTTCATCAAAATGTAAAAGTAATGTATTCTCAATCTGATTATCCTCTTGAATCTAGCAAAAATCTGCCCATCAGCGATGATTTTATAACAGTTGCTTTGGATACTCCTTTGCTGGAAGTAATTATTAAGATCAGTGAACGTTACTTTAAATTGGATAAAAGAAATAGACAGCAAAAATCTTCTGTGAGTTGTGCTTTAGTGGTGAGTAATCACCGTTTAGTAGGATTAATTACTGAAAGAGATATTGTTAAACTATCTGCACAATTATTACCTTTAGAAAAAATGGTAGCAGCAGAAATAATGACAAGGGATTTAATTACTTTTTCTGCTGATAAATTGATCAATTTAGTAGATTTAATTGATATTTTTAAACATCATCACATTCGTCATTTACCCATTGTTAATGATCAAGAAGAAGTAGTTGGTATAGTTACGCCTAATAGTATTAGATCAACTTTGCAACCTTTAGATTTATTAAAACATCGTTATATTGGTGAAGTGATGAGTAGAAATATGATTTATGCTTCGCCTCATCAAAGACTAATAGATTTAGTTAACTTAATGGCAGATAATCATATTAGTTGTGTGGTTATTGGGGAAAAAACTGATAGAGATACCATTAAACCAGTAGGAATTATCACCGAAAAAGATATTGTGCGTTATCAAGCGATTCGGTTAGATTTTAATACTGTAGAAGCTAAAGAAGTTATGACTGTGCCATTAATGGTAATTTCTGCTGAAGAATGTCTTTGGAATGCTCATGAAATTATGCAAAAGAATCACCTACGTCGATTAGTGGTAGTAGATTCTTTGGGGGATTTAATCGGAATTATTACTCAAAGTAGTGTTTTAGACGGTATAGATCCTAGAGAACTACAAGGGGTAATTAGCGTTTTAGAGCGTCAAGTAGAAGTTTTACAAACAGAAAAGACGAATTTATTAAAACAATTAATTCAAGAACAAAAACATAATTTACAGTCTGTGGAAAAAAGAGGTAAGCTAATATCAGACATTGCCTTACGTATTCGCTCTTCACTAGATTTAAAGATTATTTTACAAACTGCTGTTAATGAAATTCTTTCTCTTTTAGAAGTTGATAGAGTGGTGGTTTATCGTTTTCGAGATGGTGATGGAGAAATAGCAGTAGAAGCTGTTAAAAAGAATTCTTTATCCCTTATTGGCTATATTGTCAAAGATGAATGTTTTACTCCAGAGTGGTTGAATTGTGCTAAGTCAAGAGAAACAAAAGTAATGGAAGATATTTCTTTTGCCAAAATTAATCCTTGTCATCGAGAATTATTACAAAGTTTTCAGGTTAAAGCTAACTTAGTGGTGTCAATTATTGTTAATGATAAGTTATGGGGTTTATTAGTTGCCCATGATTGCACAAATCCTCATGTTTGGTTAAGAGAAGAAATTGAACTTTTAGAACAATTATCAGTACAATTAGCTATTGGTATTCAACAAGCTACTTTATTAAAACAAGTACAAAAAGGTAGTGCTAATTTAGAGTTTAAAGTTAATCAACGCACCACAGAATTACAGACGTTAAATTATAAATATCAACAAGAGTTAATTAAATCAATTCAAATTCAGTCAGAGTTAAATCGCACGGAAAAAACTCTCTCAGGGATTCTCGATGTAGCTAATGATGCCATTATTTCAGTGAATCATCGCCAAGAAATTATTATGTTTAATCAAGGTGCGACAAAAATTTTCGGTTATCAACCAGAAGAGGTAATGGGTAAATCTTTAGATATTTTATTACCTCAACGTTTTATTAATTCTCATCGTCAATATGTAAAAAAGTTTGAATTTTCTCCTCAAATTAATCGTTGTCAATCCATGAATCCTAATACTGAAAGATTAGTTTTTGGGCTTCGTCGCAATGGGGAAGAGTTTCCTGCGGAGGCTTCTATTTCTAAATTAGAAATTAATCAAGAAGTTATTTTTACAGTGATTTTACGAGATGTTAGTGAAAAAGTTGCTTTAGAAGCAGAAAGGAAACAGTTAGCTTATTTTCTCGAGGTTAGCCTTAATGAAGTTTATGTTTTTTCTGCCGATACTTTTAAATTCATCTATGCTAATCGAGGTGCATTACAAAATATTGACTATGATTTAAAAACTCTCCAGACTTTAACTCTTCTTGATATCAAACCAGAATATAGTTATGACAAATTTACTGAATTAATTAAACCTCTTGTAAATAAAGAAAAAGAAATTATTGTTTTTCAAACTATTCATCAACGTCAAGATAATTCTTATTATCCTATAGAAATTCATCTACAATTAATCAAACAAAATAATCAATCAGTATTTCTTGCCATCGGTAATGATATAACCCAACGCCTAAAAGCTGAATCAGCAATCAAAGAAAGTGAAATACGTTTTCAGATTATGGCAGATAATGCCCCAGTTTTGATTTGGGTATCTGGAAAAGATGGTTTATGTAATTATGTTAATAAAACATGGTTAGATTTTAGTGGGCATACTTTAGAAGAAGAAATTGGTAATGGTTGGTTATCTAATATTCATCCTGATGACATTACACAATCCAACAATATTTATTTATCTTCTTTTGATTTACAATCTTCTTTTCAGATGGAATATCGTATGCGTCGTTTTGATGGTAAATACTATTGGTTTTTAGATGTAGGTATTCCTCGTTATGATCAGTCTGGGGAATTTTTGGGATATATTGGTTCTTGTACTGATATTAGTGATCGCAAAGTTACAGAAGATAAGTTACAGCAACAATTGAATAAAAGTATTTTATTGACGAAAATTACTGACAAAATTCGTCAAAGTTTAAATCCTGACGAAATTTTCGCTACCGCTGCCCAAGTAATAGGTAATACTTTTGGCGTAGATCAAGCTATGATTTTTACCTATCAAGAAGAAAAAAATCCTGTCATTGTTTCTGTGTCTGAATATATTAAGGGCGATTTACCTTCTCTATTAGGTATAAAAATTCCGATTATTGATAATAAGTATATGGAAGCTCTTTTAACTACAGAAAAAGCTATTGCTGTTAATAATACGGAGAATCATCCTTTACTTTTAAAGGTACAAGATATGTTAAAAATGATGTCTCTAAAGTCTTTATTAACTTGTTGTACTTTTTATCGAGGAAAAGTAAATGGTTGTATCGGCTTACATTATTGTCATCAAAATCATCAATGGAGTCAAGAAGAAATCGAATTACTAGAAGCTGTTTGTGCACAATTGGGCATTGCTATTGCACAAGCAGATTTATTAAAAAGAGAAAAACAAAGACTATATCAGTTAGCCTTAAAAAATAAATTATTGCAACAGGCGAGAAAAGAAGCCGATTTAGCTAACCAATCGAAAAGTGAATTTTTAGCGATGATGAGTCACGAAATTCGCACTCCCATGAATGGGGTAATTGGCATGATTAATTTATTAGAAGATACTGTTTTAAATTCTCAGCAACGAGATTATTTAACTACTATTCGTCATAGTGGTGAGAGTTTATTAGTGATTCTCAATGATATTCTTGATTTTTCTAAAATAGAATCTGGCAAATTAGAATTAGAAAATCAACCTTTTAATCTTCTTGAATCTATCAAAAGCGTTATTGATTTATTACAATTTCAAGCAAAGGCTAAAAATTTAAAGTTACAATATAATTGTAACTCTCAAACGCCCCATTTTTTCAAGGGAGACGTAACCAGAATTAGACAAATTTTAGTTAATCTTATCGGCAATGCTTTAAAATTTACCGAGCAAGGTTCAGTTACTTTATATATTACCAGCAAACATATAAAAGATAGTCAATATACAATTCAATTTGCAATTCAAGACACTGGTATAGGAATTCCCGAAGAAAGATTAAATCGCCTTTTTAAAGCCTTTTCCCAAGTTGATGCTTCTACCACTCGTAAATATGGTGGCACTGGTTTAGGGTTGGTTATCAGTAAACGTTTGGCAGAAATTATGGGAGGTGAAATGTGGGTAAAATCAAAAGAAAATATCGGCTCAACTTTTTATTTTACGATTCTAACCGAAGTAGTTAACTCATCCACAATCAATAATTCCACATCCAACATTCAGCAACCTTCTCCTATTTCTCCTAATCTATTGAAAATTCTCTTAGCAGAAGATAATATCATCAACCAAAAAGTAGCTTTATTAACTCTTCAAAAGTTAGGCTTTCAAGCAGATGTAGTTAATAATGGTTTGGAAGTTATTGAAGCAGTTAAATTTAATCATTACGACGTAATCTTTATGGATATACAAATGCCTCAATTAGATGGTTTACAAACGACTCACTGGATTCGTCAAAATCTTTCTATACAACCTTGTATTATAGCTATGACTGCTAATGCTATGGAAGGCGATCGCCAAATTTGCTTAGATGCAGGGATGAATGACTATATTTCCAAGCCTGTTAAACGAGAATCTTTAGAAAAAGTGTTAAACCAGTTAATAATTAGAAATTAGAATTTTTTTGTTATCAGTTATCTGCTTTTATAGTCATTTTAAATAAGAATGAAACAGTTTAATAATATTAAAAATTCTCAAAAACCTTGATTTGTCAGTATTATTCATCCTGCATATTTTTTCTAACTGTCTCAGTGTTATTTTAATTAACTATGATTACTGAGTGCTGATTTAATCAATAGCCGATTTTCCGAAATTACCCATTGCCTAACTTCTAAAAGAAGTCTAATGACAAATAACTTATAATAAATAATTGTAAATAAATATTAAGTTATTTTAAGAAAATATTATGCAACAGTTAGAAAAAGCAGCTATAGATGATAAATCCTATTCTCTAGAAGATTGGCGTAAAGGTTATGAATCTCAGTATCAAGAATTAGAATATCTCATTGAAGATGTAGAAGGAGAGATACCTCTAGATTTATCAGGTACATTATATCGCAACGGACCTGGATTACTAGAAGTTCACGGCACACCTTTACGACATCCCTTTGATGGCGATGGTATGATTTGTGCTTTTACCTTTGAAAATGGAAGCTGTTTTTTCCGTAACCGCTTTGTAAAAACAAAAGAATATTTAGAAGAACAAAAAGCGGGTAAAATGCTTTATCGTGGAGTTTTTGGCAGTCAAAAACCGGGGGGTTGGTTAGCTAATTTATTCGATATTCGAGTCAAAAATATTGCCAATACTAATGTTATTCACTGGGGAAATAAATTATTAGCTTTATGGGAGGCAGCATTTCCTTATACTCTCAATCCTGAAAATTTAGATACCATAGGTTTAGACAATCTTGACGGCATTTTACAACAAGGGGAAGTTTTTAGCGCACATCCTAGAATTGATCCTCATTCTCAATTTAATGATGATAAACCTAGTTTAATTAATTTTGGCATAAAACCCGGACCTTCTAGCACTATAAATATTTATGAATTTGATGAATTAGGGAAAATTATTCAAAAATATAGTCACGAAACGAGAGGATTTTGCTTCATCCATGATTTTGTTATCACTCCTAACTATTGCATATTTTTTCAAAACCCAACTACCTATAATCCTTTACCTTTTGTTTTTGGTTTACGAGGTGCAGGGGAATGTCTTGATTTTGATGGCACTAAACCCACTAAAATTATTTTAATCCCTCGTAACGCCCCCCATGATAAAGTCGTCACCCTTGAAACTGAAGCGGGATTTATTTTTCATCATAGTAACGCTTTTGAGATTAATAATAACGAAATCGTCGTAGATTCTATTTGTTACGCTGAATTAAGTCAAATTGATCCAAATAATAGTTATAAAGAAGTAGATTTTGATAAATTAGCACCGGGGCAATTATGGCGTTTTAAACTTAATTTAAGTACCAAAACCGTCACCAAAGAATTAATTAATAACCGTTGTGTCGAATTTCCTTATATTAACTCCGAAAATGTTGGGGGAGATTATCGTTATATTTTCATCGGTGCAACGGATCATCCCACAAAAAATGCTCCTTTACAAGGTTTATTGAAAATAGATTTAGTTACTAAAGAAGAGCAATTATATTCTTTTGCCCCAAAAGGCTTTACAGGTGAATCAGTATTTATATCTAAAAATAATCCTCAATCGGAAGATGATGGTTGGATATTGAGTTTAATCTATGATTCTAGTCAAAACCGTTCTAATTTAGTTATATTTGATGGAAAAGACATTAGCACACCAATAGCAACATTATATTTAAAACAACATATTCCCTATGGATTGCATGGCAGTTGGAAGGGGAATTGAAAATTAATAATGGTTGATTTTCAGAAAAATTAACATCTATCTATTTCATATTAAGAATGGTGAATTTTTTTCTCAGTTTTAATAGTTATGAACTTTTTTGAGTTAACCTAGAAACTAAGAAATCATGTTATATTCATCATCAAAAGTTTTTATGTCTGACTTAAATCGTGGCATCATGAAATTTGACGGTGCAGATAAGCCTATAATCGTGGCTATCTCCGCCGTTATCATTCTCGGAAGCATTGCGGCTTTAATTATTTGGGCATTAAAAGTTGCCTATGTTGTCGCTTAAATTTAGTGGTTTTTAAATACTCTCAAATAATTAATTATTAACCTCTTTTTTATCATTGATTAATGATGATTTAGAGGTTTTATTCCATACAGTTAACTAATAATAAAAAATGTCAACCTTTATTAATAGTCAAATAGTCTGTTTAGATACTCAAAATAAATCTTTATATTGTGAAGTTATTGATATAATTAATGAACGTAATATTTGTTGGGTAAGACCAGTAATTTTAGTAGATTTAAAAGCTAAAGATAATAACTACTTTTCTCATAAAAATGATATTTATGATTTAAGATTTACTTCTGATTTATTGTGGAAAATTGATGATTTTAGAATAGTTTTAGATATTGAGTATATAGAATTTTTAGCGAATTTACAAGAATTTCAATTTGACGAAAAGATGCTAAATATTGCTAAACAAAAGTTAAGACTTTTTATTCAAGAAATTAGTAAAACAATAAATAATAAAGATATATAACATCATTAAAATTAACGAATTTTAATTTTTAAAATTAAGAACTTTAAAACTACTAAAATAACAGTCATTAATCATCAATTTTATTAAATATTTATATGACAACAAAAAGAGAATATCAAGAATGGGAAAAACAAAGAAATACAAAACTAAAAAATCGCAAAAAAAAGAATAGTATTATTTCTAGTTTATGGATATTCATCGTTTTTTTATCTATCGTTTTGACTATTAAAAATAACCCTCATTTTTTTGGATTAAACTCTCAACAATTAAAATGGCAAAACATTTTAAGTTCTTTATCTTTTTCTCCTAATTCTTTAAAATTTTTAACGGAAGAATTTGTTACAAAAATTGATGAGCCTATTATTATTAATAACCCTGTTAATCTTCAAGAAAAAAGATTTACTGCCATTGATAGTAAAGCTAGAAGTATTGAATATACAGGTAATTCCGTTCAAGATTTAGCTAATATTTTATCTCAATATGCTACTACAGAAGAAGAAAAAGCGAGAATAATTTATACATGGATTACTCATAATATTACTTATGATGTGGCAGCTTTATCTGATTTATTTGAAAAAAATATTTATCCTGATATAACAGTTGAAACAGTTTTAAATACTAGAGCAACTATTTGTTCAGGTTATGCTAATTTATATCAACAGTTAGCTCAATATATGGGTTTAAAATCTATTATTGTTACAGGATATGCAAAAGGAATTAATTACGTTGTCGGTGAAGACAATCAAGTAAATCATGCGTGGAATGCAGTAAAAATTGATAATAATTGGTATTTAATTGATACAACTTGGGGTGCTGGTACAGTCAATGATGAGGTTTTTTTTGCTGAATTTAATCCTTATTATTTTGCTACAAAGCCAGAAGAATTTATTTATAGTCATTTCCCTGAAAATTCTCAATGGCAATTATTAAATACACCTTTTTCTCGCGCTCAATTTGATACCTTTGCAGATGTTTCTCCTAATTTATTTGAATATGATATAGAATTAATGAGTCATAAAAATTTAAAAATTGATACAGATAATCGTCTTAATATCACATTAAAAGCTCCTAAAAATGTGGTGGCGATCGCTAAATTAAAATCAGCAGAACAAGAGTTATCTGATAATTATACTTTTGTTCAAAAAAAAGGAGACAATATAGTTGTTAATACAACTTTTCCTGAAAAAGGTAATTATGAATTAGAGATATTTGCCAAGCCAAAAGATGATAGCAATAATTATCCTTTAATCGTCACTTATGATATTAATGCCAATAATAGTGGGGATAAATTTCCTTCAACTTTCAAACACTTTAATGATCATAATGGCTATTTAGAATCACCATTAACAGCCAGTTTAGCTACTAATCAAAACATTTATTTTAAACTAAAAATTGATTCAGCTACAGAAGTAAAAATTTTAAATAAATCAAGCAATCAATGGCAGAATTTAACTCGTTATGGCAATGTTTTTACAGGAAATATTGATATAGAAAATTCAGGCAAAATAATCGTATTTGCTAAATTTCCGGGAGATTCTCGCTACTGGGCATTACTGGAATATAATTAGAGTTTAAGATAACTATGATGTCCGTAAAAAGTATTTTGATGAAGAGAGGAGAAGAAGAGAAAAAAATACTTAAAAATGTTCAGCAAATAAAAAACAAGGGATATTTCAAAACCCCTTGCTATTTTTTATAAAAGTATTTGATATTGACGCTAACAGGAGCAAATCAAATCAATGAGAGAAAAATTACTCAACCGCAGAAGGAATTAATTCTTCATCCACAATTGCTTCCTTGTCATTAGAATCGTTATCATCACTAGACACTACAGAGGCAGTTTCACCCTTATCACCGGAAACATTATCGATAGTTACATCTTCTTCAGCAGAAATACCTTCTAACTCTGCTGGATCTATAGTTGTAGTTTCAGTTTCACCAGCTAATAATTTTTCTCTGAATTTCACCGCCATTTCTTCAGCTTTTTCAAAGACTAAATCACGATTTTTAAGCATATCACCGGGTTCGGGTTCTAATTGCTTAGTAGAGAGAGAAATACGTCCTCTTTCTGCGTCTAAGTCAATAATCATCACTTTTAATTCATCATTAACATTAAAGACACTATGAGGAGTATCAATATGATCATGAGAAATTTCAGAAATGTGTAATAAACCGCTTACACCGCCAATATCGATGAAAGCACCATAAGGTTTAATTCCACGTACAGAACCGATAACCACTTGGCTAACTTCTAAACCATTCATCTTACGTTCAACTAAGGCACGACGATGACTTAATACAAGACGATTACGCTCTTCATCTACTTCCAAAAATTTGAGAGGTAAATCTTGACCAACTAAATCTTCTTTAGTATCTTTAGCACTAATATGAGATCCAGGAATAAATCCTCTTAAACCTTCCACTCGAACCAATGCACCACCACGATTAGTAGCAAAGACATTAGAATAAACCGTTGCATCTTCTTCCTGTAATTGGCGAACTCTCTGCCAAGCACGCATATACTCGATACGACGAATAGAAAGAGTTAACTGACCATCTTCATTTTCATCCGTAAGAATAAAAAACTCTCTAGTTTCATTAGGTTGTAAGACTTCATTGGGATCATCAACTCTATTGATAGAAAGCTCTTGTACGGGAATATAAGCGGCAGTTTTTGCTCCTATATCAATCAAAGCTCCCCTTGGCTCCATACTAAAAACAGTACCAGCAACAATGTCACCAGGACTGAAATGATAATCATATTGATCTAATAGGGCGGCAAAGTCTTCATGGGTAAAGCCGATATTACTATTTACGGTTTCTGTCTGAGTGACCATAGGCATTTCATTTATTGTTTCAAATTTACTTAATATTGCGATAATTTTCAATCCCTCCTCAGAAACTTAGGTTTATTCAAGTTTACTGACTAGATAGATATAGGTATTAATATAAAATTTACTACTTCTATCATTGATAAAGTTTTCATAGTTACTAATTTCATGGAGGAATATCCAGTCTATTAGCTCCGTACGCTTCAAACATACATGGTGAACTACACACCACCCAAGCAAATTACTAACTTTTGACGGTTAATATTTTGTCTCAGTTGAGTTGTTGACTTCTTTCCTTGAAGGAAAAATGGATTGACTAATGATAGACAATTATCTACTCTAACATTAAAAAGGTGCAAAATTTTTTATTTATGAGTAATATTATAAAGAATTTTTGTTATTGGTGAATTTTGTCTATTTAGTTTCCAAATCTTTTTGCTCATATTTGTTTTGCCTTGATCCGTTTTTTGTGTCAAATTCAGATCCGTTTATTCTTTATTTTGTAATTCTTTTAGAGTTGTAACAAAATCTTCAACACTGGTAAATTTACCATACACAGAAATAAAACGAATATAAGCTACTTCTGACAAACTACTTAAATGACTTAACACTAATTCCCCAATATCTTCACTAGTTATTTCCCGTGGAAATTTTTCTTCTATATTCGATTCAATATTTTCTACCAAAGATTCTAATAATTCAGACTCTATACCTGTTTTTTCACAGGCACGAACTATACCTCTTAAGACTTTTGAGCGATCAAAAGATTCTGTACTTCCATCTTTTTTGATAACAGTAATTGGCACAAATTCAATTCTTTCATAAGTGGTAAAACGATGACGACATCTTAAACATTCTCTTCGTCGTCGAATACTCTGTCCTTTCTCAGTGGTACGAGATTCCAATACTTTAGTGTTATCGTAATTACAAGAAGGACATAACATATGTTTATAATTCAATGAATAAACGATCGAGAATTAAACTTTGCCTCCATCGTCAGAAAACCAATAAGAAGCAACTTTGAGAAAAAATGAGAATTTAGATATGTAAATTGATTTTGTTCAGATACTTTGCTGTTTGGGATAAATAAAAAAAGTCTCTTTCTTTACTATCTTAACTAAATCATGGATTTAATCAAGAGAGATGAAAAAGACTTTGAATATTAAGTTAAAACTAAGAAAAAACAAAATGTTTAAATACCTTAGTTTTTAATTCTCTATTTTTGAATTTTAGGAGGCTCACGAAATGCTACAGCAAAAAATAAAACTGTAATCATCATAGCCAATACCAGAATATAAGCAACACTTTCCATTTTTTTTCCCTATATCATAGTTTCTTTTTGTTTGAAAAATTGAAAATAGCTTCAGTTTTTGAGGCTTAAGTAAGGATAGAAAGAATATTTATTTTATTCTCTCCATCCTTTCTTGATGAAAAATTATGCAGATTCTGCACGACGAGTGGATTTATCTCCTACTTTAGCAAATAAGCCCCACTCTACTTGATCTGGGTCTAAATCTGGATCAATACCTGCGAATACATCACGGAACAGAGTACGCGCACCATGCCAAATATGACCAAAGAAAAATAATAATGCAAAACAAGCATGACCAAAGGCGAACCATCCACGGGTACTGGTACGGAATACACCATCAGAATTTAAGGTTTCAGTATCAAAGGCAAAAGGTTCACCCAATTGTGCTTTACGTGCATAACGTTTAACATCAAGAGGATCAGTAAAAGTTTTACCATCTAAATCTCCACCGAGGAAAGTGACAGTTACACCAGTTTGCTCAATACTTAAAGCAGATTCCGCACGACGGAAAGGAATATCAGCACGGACAACACCATCAGCATCAGTTAAAACGATCGGGAAAGTTTCAAAGAAGTTAGGAAGACGACGTAAGTTTAATACACGACCTTCTTTATCTTTGAACTCAGGATGTCCTAACCAACCTTGAGCAATTCCGTCACCTTTATTCATTGCACCAGTACGGAATAAACCACCTTTAGCAGGGCTATTACCGACATAATCATAAAAAGCTAATTTTTCAGGAATGGCTTCCCATGCTTCTACTGGAGTCGCACCATTAGCAATACTGGTTTGTACTCGGCGCTGAATTTCTTGTTGATAATATCCCTGATCCCATTGATAACGGGTAGGACCAAATAATTCCACAGGAGTAGTTGCGTTACCATACCACATTGTTCCAGCGACAACAAAAGCCGCAAAGAACACAGCAGCGATACTGCTAGAGAGAACAGTTTCGATGTTACCCATACGAAGAGCTTTATAAAGTCTTTCGGGAGGACGAACACTGAGGTGAAATAAACCTGCAATAATACCAACAATACCAGCTGCGATATGGTGAGCTACTACACCCCCAGGGTTAAAAGGGTTAAAACCAGCAGGACCCCATTCAGGAGCTACGGGTTGAACGTGTCCAGTTAAACCATAAGGATCTGATACCCACATTCCAGGTCCCCATAATCCAGTCAGGTGGAATGCACCAAAACCGAAACAGAGTAAGCCTGATAAGAATAAATGAATACCGAACATTTTAGGTAAATCCAGAGCAGGTTCACCAGTGCGAGAATCGGTAAATAGTTCCAAATCCCAGAATACCCAGTGCCATACAGCCGCTAAAAAGAGTAATCCAGAGAGTACGATGTGAGCGATCGCAACACCTTCAAAGGACCAAAAACCAGGATCAACTCCTGTTTCACCGGTGATACTCCAACCACCCCAAGATCCAGTTACCCCTAAACGTGCCATGAAGGGGAGAACAAACATCCCTTGTCTCCACATGGGATTTAAAACAGCATCACTAGGATCAAAAACAGCTAATTCATATAAAGCCATTGATCCTGCCCAACCTGCCACTAATGCAGTGTGCATTAAGTGTACAGCAATTAAACGACCTGGATCGTTAATTACCACTGTGTGTACTCTATACCAAGGTAGTCCCATTGACTACGCTCCTCCTATTAATGTGATTTTTACTAAATTCGGAATAGATCTAGTTTACTATAACCTTTCAGGGTTTTGCTTCTCAAAATTGTTTTTTGATAGAGTGTCCCTATGATCTTAATTTTATGTTAAAAATTCTATCTTTTCTTAGAACTTATGGCAAGATGTTTTTTAATTGATAATGGAAAATTAAGAATTGAAAATAATTGACATAGAAAATTTGCACGGTATAAGTCCTATGGATGTTAAGAGTCTTAAGTCTTTAGGTATAAATACTAATTTAGAATTATTAAAATTCACAGTCAATAGTCAAAAACAACAAGAATTAGCCTTAAAAATCGGGGTGAATCATAAGAATATTCTTAAGTGGATTGTTTTGGCGGATTTATCTCGTTTAGAAAGCGTAGGAAGCGAATATTGTGGCTTAATTTTACATTCGGGTATTCTTTCTACTGCTCAACTAAGTCAGATTACGGCTTCCCAATTACATAGACAAGTCTTAAGACTACAAGTTGCTACTTTACGAAGAAAAGATTTATGTCCGTCTCTTTCTCTTGTGCAAACTTGGATTAAAGAAGCAAAGATAATGAGTTAGGAATTATGTTTTAACTCCTAACTCCTTAATTTAGATTAAGCTAATACAGGTACAGGGATTTCCCAACGTTGAACTGCTTTACCGATTACTGCTAATTCTGGGATTAAACGATCGAAAGCATCAGGAGTTAAAGATTGTGGACCATCAGATAACGCTTTAGCAGGATTGGGGTGTACTTCTATCATTAAAGAGTCAGTACCACCAGCAATAGCCGCCATAGCCATACTAGGTACATATTCAGCTTTACCAGTACCATGACTAGGATCAATCATAATTGGTAAATGAGTCAAAGAACGCAATACAGGAATAACTGATAAATCAAGAACATTACGGGCAAATTCCCGATCAAAGGTACGAATTCCTCTTTCGCAAAGAATGACATTAGTATTCCCTGCTGCAAGAATATATTCTGCCGCCATTAACCATTCAGAAATAGTTGCGGACATCCCTCTTTTAAGTAAAACAGGTTTTGATTGAGCACCTACTTTTTTCAGGAGAGAGAAGTTTTGCATATTTCTTGCACCAACTTGAATAATATCTGCCACTTCCGCAATCCTATCTAAATCGGCAGTATCCATAACTTCTGTGACAATACCTAAACCAGAAGCATCTCTAGCGGCGGCTAATAGTTCTAAAGCACTTTCTCCATGACCTTGAAAATCATAGGGGGAAGTACGAGGCTTATAAGCACCACCTCTTAAAAATTTTGCACCGGCGGCTTTAACTCTGATGGCGGTTTCAACGATCATTTCCTCGTTTTCCACTGAGCAAGGTCCTGCTACGATGACGATAGGATTATTTAAGCCAAAAATAACGTCACCGTTAGGAGTAGGTACAACAACATCACTGGGTTGTCCGTGACGATAATCTAAGCTAACTCGCTTAAAAGGTTTTTCAACTCTTAAAACGGTTTCAATCCAAGGACTAATTTCTTGAATTTGTTCAGCATTAAGAGACGCAGTTTCTCCTACTAAACCGATAACGACTTTACTTTGCCCGACAATTTTTTCTGGTACTAAACCCCATGTGGTTAACTCATCACCTACACGATTAATTTCGGCTTCGGGAGTTCCCACTTTCATTACTACGATCATACTTAATTTACCTTGGTTGATTGATATGCAAAGGCGGGTATTTGGTAGTTGTTGTTAATTTTTTGATACCAATTTCATTTAGGTGATAATTTTGCACCTAAACACTGATAATTTATGTAAGAATCTTTTTGAATTTGGTATATCTTTTATAATTTCAAGGAGAGAATTCACACAAAATAAGCTAATTATTTATTATTAATAGATTCTTGTCGTGCGTTTCTCCATGCAGAGGTTAATCTGCGAAAATTGATGGTAAAATCTGACCAACCCCACCAAGTACCTTCTCTTTCTTCATCCCATGATGTGGAAAGAACGCCATAACTTAAACCTAACACACCTAACCCAAATAAACCCATAGTTATGAGCAAAACGGCTGTATTTGGCACTTTTAACCATTTTTGAGTAACGACAACATAAAAAGCAAAAAACGAAAAAACACCTAATCCAGTAGGAATTCCACTAAAAACAGCCATTCTCTTGAGCATTCTAGTGCTGATTACTTCAGGAATTTCCTGCAAAGAAGAATTTTGTTTTTTCCTTTGAGAATCTTTACTAGAAGAATTTGTTGCTTTTTCTAATGAATTATTAGTAGTTTTTTGAGTGACTTTTTTATTTTTTTTGGGTTCAAAAGGTAAGGAATCTCGATTTGATGAAGATGGCATGATATTTTTTAACTATGGATTTTAACCACGAATACCTAATTTTTTGATTAAATCTTGATATTTTTGAACATTTTTCTTTTTAATGTAAGTTAATAAGCTCTTACGTTGACCAATTATTTTTAAAAGTCCACGACGAGAAGAATGATCTTTTTTATTGACTTTGAGGTGTTCGGTTAATTGAGTAATTCTAGCAGTAAGCAATGCTACTTGTAAAGCAGATGATCCTGTATCAGTTTCATGTACTTGATATTCACCGATAATCTCTTGTTTTTTTTCTAAGGTTAAGCTCATTTTTTCTGTAAAATTTTAAATACTGCAATCTATGATTATATCATATCTGTTTTAGTAAGTTGAAAAAATTATCTATTTTCCATCTTCAAATTTATAGCCAACCCCTCTGATAGTAATTATATATTGGGGATTATTGGGATCTATTTCTATTTTACGGCGAATTTGCCCTATATGAACGTCCACTACTCGATTATCTCCCATAGGATTATTTTGCCATACGTTAGCAACAAGTTCTTCTCTTCTCCAGACTTTACCCGGATTACTGGCAAGAAAGTAAAGTAAATCAAATTCTAAACTTGTGAAAGTGATAAGGTGATTATTGTATTTTATTTCCCTAGTTTCTGGGTTAATGATTAAATTATCTAATTCAATAATGTTAATATCGGCGGATTTAATTAATCTTCTGCGCCGTAAAATGGCTTGTACTCTAAATTCCAATTCTTCTAAGTCAAAGGGTTTTGTTAAATAATCATCAGCACCGATTAAAAAGCCTTTCTTCTTATCTTCTACGTCAGTACGACTGGTAAGCATAAGAATAAATACGTCATTATTATTCTGCATTTCTTCGCAGAGGTTATAACCGAGGGTGTCAGGTAAATTTATGTCGAGAATAACTAAATCTGGTCGAAAAATGTTGAAGATTTCTCTGGCAGTTTTTCCATCAGAAGCATATTTGACTTGATAATTTTTTTGTTTAAGAAAACGAGTGATTAAATTCGCAATATGAATATCATCATCAACGATTAAAATTTTAGCTAAAACGGCTTCCATATTGTTAGTTACTGTTGAAGATATACACTAGACTTCTTTTAGAAGTTAAATTAAGGAAAATAGGTAATAAATTATTAAATTAAATTTAATAATTTTTACCCGAAGTAAATTTTAAATTTTGTAAGAGTTTTTCTTCCATTGATATGAATTATAACTATCAGCTAAATCTACATATCAAGTTAAAAATCTCTTATATATTAAAGCATAGCCTCTAATGCAAAAAAACTAATCTTGAAAATTAATCCTTTGAGTTTAATATAATATTTGTTAGTTGGTGCAAACTAATCAAATCTATTGAAGTTAAGGCTATTAAGAATTATTGAGAATCGGAGGAATAAGGCAAAAATGACTGAGTTAAATCCTTATGAACAATTAGGGGTAACTGAAAATTCTTCTTTTGAAGAAATACAAACTGCAAAGCAAAATCTTAAAGACAAATATCAAAATGATCCTCCTATTTTAGAGAGTATTGAAATTGCTTATGATGCTATCATTATGCAAAGATTGAGGCTTCGACAAGAAGGAAAAATCAAAGTTCCTGAACAAATCAGGTTTCCTGAAAAGACAGTAGAGATAAAAAAACCGTCGTTAATACTAGATAATCCTACTTCTAAAAAAGTTTCTTTATGGTTCAATGATTTATTATATCAACCTTCTCGAAGGGAAATTTTCCTTAGTGGGATTATTTTTCTTCTGTTAATTACTGTGAGTATTTTTAGTGATACTAATGAAATATTGCCACTTTTATTAACTATTGGTGTTGGTACAAGTTTTTATGTTTTATATCGTAAACAAAAAATATTTTGGAGATCGATTGCTATTACTTTTATCGGTTTTATTGTAGGGATTTGTGTAGCTAATATTTTATTTAATATATCTATGGGAATAGGTTTAAATATTACTTTAGAATCTGAGCAATTTGCAACTTTATTTACTTTTTGTTTTTTATGGTTAGTAAGTAATTTTATTCGTTAGATTATTAATTTTGTATTTTTAAAAATAATGAAGGGTTAATATGATTAACCCCTATCTTCTAAATCATAACTACTATTAATTATTAATGAGTATTATTGATGAATAGAACCATTGGGCATAATTGCTCCTTTTAAATTAGTGTTGGTTAAGTTTGCCCCTGTTAAATTTGCTTTTTCAAGATTGGCATTTCTAAGATCTGCATTGCTTAAATTTGCATATACTAAAGAAGAATTAATTAAATTTGCTTTTCGTAAATCCGCATTACTTAAATCTACATTACTTAAGTTTGATTCAGCTAGATTCGCCTTTTCAAGGTTCGATTCTTTTAAATCACTACCATCAAAGTCAACTTTATAAAGATTAGCATTTCTAAAATTAACTCTCTGTAATTTAGCATTAATTAATTGTGCTTGAGTCAAGTTAGCATGATCAAAATTAGTAAGATGATTTTTACTTTTACTACTAAAATTTGCTAAATCCAAATCAGCATTAGAAAGATTTGCGTTCGTAAAATTTGCTCCAGCTAAACTAGCTTGAATTAGAATACTTTCGGATAAATTTGCTTTTTCAAAATTAACTCTTTCCAAAATACTATGACTAAAGTTAGCATGAACTAGGTTAGCTTCATAAAAATCAGAGCGATTAAATTTACTATTTTTTAATTTCGTATGGGTTAAATTTGCCTGTTTAAATTCTCCTTTAATAGATATAGTATTTTCTAAATTACTAAAACTTAAGTCAGCGTTATTAAAATTAGTTTTACTTAGATTTAGATTTCTAAAATTAGTTTTTTGAAGATTAGATTTAGAAAGATTTGCTTTTTCCAAATTAAATTTATTTTTGGGAAAATGGTAATTAGATAAATCACATTTAATACATTTATTCTTTTCAATTAATTGAGAAATATCATCTTTACTGTAAGCATTGGCTGAAGGAATATAGCTAAGGGAAACTGTTATAATAGTTACTAGACACAAAGCTATTGATAATAATTTATTTTTTTTGTTCATTGAAACATTAAGAAAATTAGCGTTGTTAAGAGCTTTATATCATATTTTGAAGCTGATGATAACATCAATGGGATATGAATAATAGTTAGCTGTGAACTTTAAAATTAGATTATCAATTGTCAATTATCAATTATTTGTTCATGTTTTTAAATAATATTTATCTAAGTTATTTTCGTAATTATATTCAAGAAACAGTTAATTTTGATAGTAATAAAGTAATTATATTAGGAAATAATGCCCAAGGAAAATCTAATTTATTAGAAGCTATTGAATTATTATCAACTCTTAAAAGTCATCGTACGAGTAGGGAGCAAGATTTTGTCTATAAAGATAGACTTTATGGTCAAGTTAAAGCTGATGTTAGTAGAAATTTTGCTGATTATAATTTAGCGATGATTCTACCATTTAAAGGAAAAAGAGAATTGACTGTCAATCATGAAAAACTCTCTCGAAATTTAGATTTTTTAGGAGTTATTAATATAGTTTTATTTTCTAGTTTAGATATAGATTTAGTAAGAGGAACTCCTGAATATAGAAGAAACTGGGTTGATAATATTTTAATACAGTTAGAACCTATTTATGCTTATATTATTAAACAATATAATCAGGTTTTAAAGCAAAGAAATGCTTTATTAAAAAGTTTTAAAAAACAAGGAATAACTAATTATGTAAATTTATCAAAATCAGCACAATTAGAATTAAGTTTATGGGATGATAAATTAGTAGAAAATGCTTGTCGAGTAATGAGAAGAAGAAAGCGAGTATTAACTAAGTTAGAACCTTTTGCACGATTTTGGCACGATCAAATTAGCAGTAAGACTGAGAAATTAGAAATTATTTATCTTCCCAATGTAGAATATCAAAAAGATGAAGTTGAAGAAATAAATACGAAAATAAAATCACAAATTGAACAAAAACGCAATAATGAAATAAATATGGGTGTTACATTAATAGGACCTCATCGAGATGAAATTGATTTTATAATAAATCAGACAACCGCTAAAAATTATGCTTCTCAAGGACAACAACGAACATTAGTTTTATCGTTGAAGTTAGGAGAATTGCAGTTAATTGAACAGGTAATTGGTGAACCTCCTTTGTTATTATTAGATGACGTAATGGCAGAGTTAGATTTAACACGGCAACAACAATTATTAGACTCATTGGGTAATCGTTTTCAGACTTTAATTACCACTACACACTTAAATTATTTTGATAGTAGATTGTTAAAAGAAGCCCAAATTATTGAAGTGGAAAAGGGAAAATTAATTCATCGAGAAAAGTAAACAGCATTATATAATTTTAGTGGGATCATTTAACTATCCAAAATTAATAATTAGGATTTTATCTTTATAAGTTTTCTTTTTTTAAATTCTAAAAATAATGTAATTTTTATGGCTAATTATAATCCAAAAAACTTTTTAATTTTGGCAGTAGATGATAATTCTATTAATCGTATTCTATTAGATAAATTATTAAAAAAAGAGGGATATAAAACAAAGATATTAAGTAGCAGTGAACAAGTAATGCTTTGTTTAACTGAATTTAAACCTGATTTAATATTATTAGATTTAATGATGCCTAATATAAACGGTTTAGAGCTTTGTGAACAAATTAAATTGAATCCTCATTTTCAAGAAATCCCTATTATTTTTATAACCGCTAGTGATGAAAAACAAGATTTACTTAAAGCTTTTGATTTAGGTGCGGTAGATTATATTACTAAACCTTTCCATAATCAAGAATTATTAGCTAGAGTAAAAAATCATTTAGAGCTAAAATTTACTAGAGATGAATTAAGAAAAGCATTAGTAGAATTAGAAAAATTGGCAAAAACTGATGAGTTAACAGGAATTTCTAATCGTCGTAATTTTATTGCTTTAGCAGAGAGAGAATTTAACTTAGCGAAAAGACAAAAAAGATCATTTTCTTTGCTTATTTTAGATATTGATTATTTTAAAAAAATTAATGATAATTATGGTCATCCTACAGGAGATTATGTTATAAAATCCGTGGCTCAACAATGTGTAGAATGTTTAAGAAAAGAAGATTTATGTGCTAGATGGGGAGGAGAAGAATTTATTATTTTTCTTTCGGAAACAGAGTTAAAGCAGTCAATTATTGTCGGGAATCGAATTAAAGAGACTATCGAAAATCAAACTATTATCGCAGAATCTCACCAGATAAATATTACTATAAGTGTTGGTGTTTCTATCTACACTGAGAAAGATGAAAATGTAAATCAAACAATTTCTCGTGCTGACAAAGCTTTATATAGAGCAAAAAATCATGGTAGAAATCAAGTTGTGGCTATTGAAAATTAAAATATAGCACAAAGCAGAAACCAGAAGGAAAAAACATATTCTGTATGTAAAGATTTCAGCTCAGATTTGAGGATAAGTGTTTTAAATTTAGTCTTTTTACATAACCGCCAAATAATTGTGTGTCCTATCAAAAAACTGCTGTAAAATAAAA
This sequence comes from Geminocystis sp. NIES-3708, assembly GCF_001548095.1. Lineage (NCBI taxonomy): Bacteria > Bacillati > Cyanobacteriota > Cyanophyceae > Chroococcales > Geminocystaceae > Geminocystis > Geminocystis sp. NIES-3708. The sequence goes on from NZ_AP014815.1 coordinate 54,019, forward strand.
AAAAAGCTGATAAAAAACAATGTTAAGGTCAATTATCTCTCCTTCAATTATCTGTTTAACCTCAATTTCTTTCTTATTCCCTATTACTTCTCCTGTAAATGCTAATAGTTTAAGTTTTCATAAAAGTTCAGTAAAATCTTTTACCATCGCCCAAAACACCACAACACCTCGTTTACGTTTTCGTTTACCAGATAGGGGCATACCTGGTGCAAGACAGGGTGGTGCAACAAGAAGTACGAGTCCGAAGATTGTGCCAATTATTCCTTCAGAAAAATTAGCTTTAACGGCAACGGATTCGCCGACAATTTTTGTTTATATTGCTAAAAATGACTCTACTAAGGCTAGTTTAACTATTACGGATGAAAATAAAAAACAGTTATATCAAACTGAATTTACTCTTCCCCAACAAGAAGGAATATTCAGAATAAAACTACCAGCTAATCTTAAAATTGAAGCACAACAACCTTATCGATGGGAATTAAAACTGCTATCTCCTGAAAATCCTTCTGCGTCTCTTAAACTGAAAACATCTGGCTGGGTAGAAAAAGTTTCGCCACCTCAAAATCTTGTCACTAAAGATAAATGGGAGAATTTAAATCAATTAGCCGAAGCTGGTTTATGGTACGACACTTTAAATGAATTAGCAACTTTACGCCTAGAAAATCCTCAAAATGCAGAGGTTGAAACTGAATGGGTGGAATTATTAAAATCAGTAGGATTAGAGTATATTGCCAAAAATGATATTTATTCTAACGTTATCATCCTTAATTAAAAAAAATATTAAAGTTGTTTGAGGATGAGAAATGCTTCAAGATTTGAGACAATGGTTAAATAAAAATTCATGGCGTAAAAGTGCTTTTTCTCTATTGATGGTTTCCTTTCTCGCAGGAAGTTTGACTGTCGCTCTTAAACAGTGGGGAAGTTTTGAACCTTTTAGCTTAAAATTTTATGATTGGTTAGTACAATTATCCTCAAAAACTCCTCCTGATTCTCGTTTGCTAACGGTGTTAATCACAGAAGAGGATATTCAAAATGAGGGAAAATGGCCCATTAGTGATGAAACTTTAGCTATAGCTTTAGAAATTCTTTTAAAATCGAATCCCCATGCTATTGGTATTGATTTATATCGTGATTTACCAGTAAGTCCGGGTAGTGAAAAATTATCTTCTCTTTTTGCTCAAAGCGATCGCTTATCGGTAGTATGTAAATTAGAATCAAAAACTCAACCTGCAGTAGCACCTCCCCTTAGTTTACCGATAGAATTAGTAGGTTTTGCGGATATAGTAGTTGATCGAGATGGTATTGTAAGACGTAATTTGTTTTATGTTGAACCTACAAAAAGTAGATGCCCTACCCCTTACTCTTTAGCATTGCAGTTAACCTTAAATTATCTTTTAGCAGAAGGAATTGAGCCCGAAATAACAGAAGAAGGTTGGTTAAAATTAGGGGAAGCAATTCTTAAACCCATAGAAAAAAATATGGGTGCATATCAAAATATTGATGCTAGTGGTTATCAAATTATTCTCGATTATCGTCGGGGTAATAATCCCACTCCCACCGTTACTTTACAAGATGTTTTACAAAAGAAAGTTAGCCCCGAATTAATTAAAAATAAAATTGTTTTATTAGGAGTATCTGCACCAAGTCTCAAAGATGTTTTTTATACTCCTTTTAGTAGTCAAAATGATGATTTAGCTTTAATGCCGGGTATAACAGTACACGCTCACATGACTAGTCAAATGTTGTCAGTGGCTTTAGATGGGCAACCTTTAATCTGGAGTTGGGGAGAAGGAGGCGAAATTGCTTGGGTTTATCTCTGGGCATTAATGGGTGGTATTTCTATATTATTTATTCCTCGCCCTCTAATTATGATTACTGGGCAAATTATTGGAGTAATTATTATTGTAGGTGGCGGAATAATTATCTTTTTTTCTGGGGGATGGATTCCCATTGTACCGCCTTTATTCGCTTTTTTCTTGGGTGTTACTGCTATGGTTAGTTATAACGCTTATCAAGCAAAACAAGAACAAATAATAGTGCAAAAACAAGTAGCAGAGCAAGAAAAATCCATTGCTATGTTACAAATGTTGTTAGAAACACAATCCCAAATTAGTACTCCTTCCATTATCAGTTATGAACCTGGGGTCATTATTGTTAGTCGCTATGAAATTATTAAAGCCCTCGGAAAAGGGAGTTTTGGAAGTACATATTTATCAAGAGATTTACAACTTCCGGGGAAGCCTTACTGTGTGATTAAACGTTTAACACCTTCTTCTCAAGAGCCGAAATATTTAGCAATTGTACAACGATTATTTAAAACTGAGGCGAAAATCCTAAATCAAGTTGGAAAACATCCATATATTCCGCAACTTTTGGCTTATATCGAAGAAAATGATGAATTTTTCCTGATTCAAGAATATGTGGAGGGTAAAACCTTACTGCAAGAATTAAGGAAGAAGAAAAAATATAGTGAAAAAGAGGTGTTAACATTAATTGAAAAAATCATGTCGATTCTAAGTTTTATTGAAGAATATAACCTCATTCACCGAGACATTAAACCTGATAATATTATTCGTCGTCAATCAGATAACGCCGTTATTTTAATTGATTTTGGGGCGGTTAAACAAATTTCCCGTAATATTAATCATAAAAATAAAACTGTTATTATCGGTAATGAAGGGTATGCCGCACCTGAGCAATTGGCAGGGCATCCCGTCATGGCTAGTGATATTTACGCTACAGGAATGTTAGCTATTCACTGTTTAACGGGTACTATACCAGCTAGATTACCAAAAGATCCTCAAACTGGTGAAGTGGTGTGGGATAGTCAAGAATATGCCAGTCGAGGCACTGCTAGTATCATAAAAAAAATGACTCGTTATCATTTTGGAGATCGCTATCAAAACGCTCAAGAAGTAATCAAAGATTTGCAAAAATTCAAAATGAAAATCAAAGAATTAAAAGAAAACAAACCAAACTTTGAATAGACTTCTCCTAATGATTTGGTAACGATAAAAGAACTAAAATAATTGTTAATTATTAGTTATTAATTATTTATGTTTTCCTCCCACTTACGAGGTTGACTGGCACGACGAATGTTACGCCAAATTTGAGTTGCGGCTAAAGTACCATCAGCTACGGCAACAGAAACTTGATTTAAACCTTTTTTCAAGTCACCTAAAGCAAAAATGCGATCGTGGCTAGTTTGTGCCATCTCATTAGTAACAAGGTTTTCACCATCCCACTGTAAGCCTTCAATGTTTTTTAAATAATGATTATGATAGATTGAACCCATATTAATTAAACCAGTGGTAGCTTCAACAAAAGTACCGTCTGTTAATTTTACCCCTTGCATTTTATGATCTTCGCCGATAAAACTAGCAATAGGACTTTCATATAAAGGATAACCATGTTCTGCCAATTTCTGCTTCATTTCATCACTCACAGTACATAAACCATGGGTTAAAACGGAGATATAAGGGGTAAACCAGTTTAAAACGAAGGCAGCATTAATTTGAGACTCTTTTGCAACAATTAAAACCGCTTTTTGATCCCACATATCAAAACCATCGCAAATCATACAAACATGAAGATTATAACCAGCATAATCATAAACATTTTGCATATTTTCTAATTCAGGCAAGACATCAATTACCCCAGAAGCGGCAATTAAATATTTACCACGAAAAACGGGATAAACGCTATCTTTTTTACCGATTTTTACCTTCACAGCAAAAGTCTCACCCTCATCAGTAACATCTTCCACATAACCTCGTAAATAATCTGCACCCCATTCTATGGCTTGTTTTGTACCATGATTTAGTATGTCTCTACCCGGTGCATCAGGATCAATGCCTAAATAATTACGAAGATCTTGCATCCATAGTGATCGACCTTTTCCTTTTTCGATTACCAGACACTTTAAACCATAACGAGCGAGGTAAATAGCCGCCGATAAACCTCCCATACCACCGCCAACAACAATGGCATCATAAACGGTATCAAGGCGGGTTTCAAAATTTTTACTAAATAATTTCATGGATTTTTCCTCCTAGAGGTGAGTCTATTTCTCTAAGGATATTTATTATTTTAAGAAAAAAAGGGTGAAGATAAAATCACCCCGAAAAATCTTATTTTTTAATGGTTAATATGTTTAACCGACAAACTCTTTCACGGGTGCAGAAACACCAGCAGGAGCAACACCTTTCAAATAAGCTAACATGGTATCGGCATCAGATACTTCAAAAGGATCAGTAGCACAGTTATCAGAGAATCCGGGCTCAACAAAGATTTTTTCGATAGTTAAGTCATTTACTAACATAGAATAGCGCCAAGAGCGAGGACCAAACCCTAAGTTTGCTTTATCAACTAACATCCCCATTTTACGAGTAAATTCGCCGTTGCCATCGGGTAATAAAAAGACGTTTTTAGCACCAATTTCTTTACCCCATTTGAACATAACGAAAGCATCATTTACAGATACACAGATGATTTCATCTACACCTAGAGCTTTAAATTCTTCATATAATTCTTCATAACGAGGGAGATGATTAGAAGAACAAGTAGGGGTAAATGCACCGGGTAATGAGAATACAACTACTTTTTTACCGCCAAAAATTTCTTCGGTGGTTTTATCTTCCCAACGATAAGGGTTAGGTTGAATGGATTCATCACGAACACGAGTTTTAAAAACAACACTAGGTACTTTTTCGATAACAGCCATATTTCCCTCTTAGATAATAATTAATAAAACTTTACATTTAACTAAATTTTGAAGTTTCTTACTTCTATCTCAGAATAACTCTTATTTAAGAATTTGTCAATAACAATAATCATTCATTTTTGTTAACGTATAATTATGGGTGATATAGATTCATTCAAACCCTACTGCTGTGAGATAATCGTCAATTTTGCCATGCCAACATCTGCTGATCAAATCATTCAAACCCTCAAATCCAAAGGATTAAGAATAACTCCTCAACGTTTTGCGGTCTATTCTAATTTACTTAATCGGAGTGATCATCCCACTGCGGAACAAATTCTAAAAGATCTAAATCAAAATGCTCCAACATTATCTCAAGCGACTATTTATCTTTCTTTGCAGACTCTTCGGGATGTCGGTTTAATTCGTGAGGTGTTGTTACAAGAAGGAGTGTGTCGTTACGATGCCAATACTTTACCTCATCATCATTTTCGTTGTCGCTGCTGTGGACAAATTGAGGATATTGCTTGGGAATCTTTTTCTAATCTTCGTTTAGATAAACTACGCTCAGGTTTAAAAGTTGATAAGTATGAGGTAATTATAGAAGGAAAATGTGATCGGTGTTAATATTCATTGACTAAAAATAAAAACAAGAAGGTAAACAAAATTAATTGTATGTTTCCGTTAAGAAAGACAATAAGAAATTGAAAAAACTTTGATTAATTTAAAAATAGACTATCTATTGTGTCTGAGTACTTAAATATAATCAATCAAAATTACTAATTAAAATATTATCTAGTTCATAACTTTCAGGGATTTTTATTAAAAAATCTAAAGATATTGTTACAATAATTAACAAAACAATGATTGAGGACAAATAATAATTTTTTATTATCCTCTATAGTTATTTTTCTATCTTTTATATAACTTCCATAGATAATATTAAATAAGTTCATGACTCAAACCATTACACCTATAGAAATTAATGAAAATGCTGAAAATATTATCAATGTTCATGCTCAACCAGTCGTTATACCTAGAAAACATCAAGAAGATTTAGGTCCTGTTAACGATATGTCTCCTGATAGTTGGCGCTATCACCCTGATATTATCATTGAGTATTATAAAAAACGATCATTTCAAGTATTTACTCGATTGTTAAATATTACTTTTCCGTTAATAAGCTTAATATTTGATAATTGGTGGGATTCTCTGTGGGGTAATTCGGCTAAAAATGAGTCAAAAAGGGCTGTAAAACTTAAACAAGTTCTCACAAAATTAGGTCCAGCTTATATTAAAATTGGTCAGGCTTTATCAACACGCCCTGATTTAGTATCTCCCGCTTATCTACAAGAACTAACTACATTACAAGATCAATTACCTCCTTTTCCTAACGAAATTGCTTATCAATTTATCACAGAAGAATTAGGTGCAACCCCTGATCAAGTTTATGCAGAAATTTCTCCTAATCCCATCGCCGCAGCATCTTTAGGGCAGGTTTATCGAGGTAGATTGAAAAGCGGTGAAGAAGTAGCTATCAAAGTTCAACGTCCAGATTTAGTAAGACGTATAACTCTTGATATTTATATTATGCGTACTCTTGCGGGATGGGTAAAACAAAATGTCAAACGGGTGCGTTCAGATTTAGTTGCCATTACTGATGAACTAGCTGAGCGTATTTTTGAGGAAATGAACTATCTTCAAGAAGGTAAAAATGCTACCAAATTTGACGAATTATATGGACATTTACCAGAGATTTATGTCCCCAAAATTTATTGGGAATACACTGGTAGAAGAGTTTTAACCATGGAGTGGATTAATGGCACAAAATTGACCAATATTCAAGAAATTCAAGCACAGGGTATTGATGCCACCCACTTAGTAGAAGTAGGAGTACAATGTTCCTTGAGACAGTTATTAGAACACGGTTTCTTTCATGCTGATCCTCATCCGGGAAATTTATTAGCTATGGCGGATGGAAGACTAGCTTATCTTGATTTTGGGATGATGAGTACGATTCTTCCTTATCAACGCTATGGGTTGATTGAAGCAGTAGTTCATTTAGTAAATCGTGATTTTGACGGGTTGGCTCAAGATTATGTCAAATTAGACTTTTTAACTCCTGAAACAGATTTAACGCCTATTATACCCGCATTAGGGAACGTTTTTAATAATGCCCTTGGCGCTAGTGTAGCTGAATTGAATTTCAAAAAAATAACCGATGAAATGTCAGCGATGATGTATGAATTTCCTTTTCGAGTACCAGCTTATTATGCTTTAATTATTCGATCGATGGTAACGCTAGAAGGTATTGCTATTAATATTGATCCTAATTTTAAAGTGTTAAGCAAAGCCTATCCTTATGTTGCCAAAAGATTATTAACAGATCAATCTCAAGAATTGCGAAATTCCTTAAAAGATTTATTATTTAAAGATGGAAGTTTTCGTTGGAATCGTCTCGAAAATTTGTTAAAAAATGCGAAAGACTCTCCTGATTATGATTTTGATAAAGTAGTGAATCAAGGAGTTGATTTTCTTTTTTCTGAAAGAGGTACTTTTATTAGGGATAGATTAGCTGATGAAATCATTAATTCTTTAGATAGTTTTGGTCAAAAAACATGGTTAAATATTTCTACTTCCATTAAAGAAACTATCGGTTTACAACCCTTAAAACATTCTGTGAATAATAGTAATGGTAAAGTATCAACTAATCAAGCATCTATGGAACATTTAAGCAATATTCTTCAAATTTTACAACAAACAGATGGTTATGATCCTTTCAAATTAATCCCTATTATTACCAATATTTTACAAAATCGTGAAACTCAAAAATTGGGACAAAAAATAGCTGGGGGATTAGCTCAAAAAGCTACTGCTAGACTAATTAGAAATATTTTATTAGAATCTAATAATAATAAAGATAACGGTAAGATTAATAACAATTTTAAAACTAATCTTCCACTATCTTTACCTTCAGGTTTAAGGTAATTAATAACAATTAATAATTAACAATTTTTTTATTAATTCCTAATTCGTAATTATTTTTGTGGATAAAGATACTCGTTTCGCTTTTTTAGTTATTGGTTTACCATTTTTAGGTTTACTTTATTGTCTGGGTATTATTTTTATTTTTGTCGTCTCACCTTTTGCTCAAAATCATGCTTTTATTACTGGCATTCTTGCGGCTATGATACCATTTTCTATAGCTGCCTTTATCTGGATTAGAGCTTCTGCAAAAGCCTATAAAAAAAATTAATCATAAATACTAAATAACATGATTACACATAATTATTATGTGCAAGATAAGATAAACAATTATTGACGAGAAAATATACTACCATCATCGCTGCGGCACACAGGGCGACTAATCCTCCGGCTAACATTAAGGAAAATTCACGATGATCGAAGGCTTGTTGCATTAAGTGCAATGACCAAGCTACAAGTGCCACATCGAATATGAGAATCGGAATTAACATTTCTTAACAATTTAAAGTTTAATCTATTTTAATACATATCTTTGAGAAATATTAATTTTGATTAAGTATTTTTCTTGAAATTTTCTTAATGATTTGTGTTGATGGTAAAACTATTGTCTCACGTTTACCTTATGTTGATGTAGGTAATCTTTGATTTGGGCAACTGTTAATTGTCCAAAATGTAATAATGAGGCTAATAGTGCCGCTTGAGCTTTTCCTTCTGTTAACGCCTGATAAATATGATGAGTATTTCCTGCACCGCCAGAAGCAATAACGGGAATTTCTACAGTTTCAGCGATGGTGCGAGTTAATTCTAAATCATATCCTGCTTGAGTTCCATCGGCATCCATACTGGTGATCAATAATTCTCCTGCACCTCTTTTGGCAACTTCCTCCGCCCATTTTAAAGCATCTAAACCTGTATTTTCTCTACCCCCTCTAACATAGACATCCCAACCTTGATTATTTGGATTATTTCTTCTTCTGGCATCAATAGCTACTACTATACACTGAGAACCAAAACGATCACTAGATTGATTGATAAAATCAGGATTTTTCACCGCCGTAGAGTTAATACTAATTTTATCAGCTCCTGCTCTTAACAAATTCTTAACATGATCTAAGGTTTGAATCCCACCACCTACGGTTAAGGGTATAAAAACTTGTTCAGCTGTGCGATAAACTACGTCAATAATAGTGTCTCTAGCTTCATGGGTAGCAGTAATATCTAAAAATACTAATTCATCAGCACCTGCATCATTATAAACTTTTGCCAATTCAACAGGATCACCAGCATCTTTTAAATCCACAAAATTGATCCCTTTCACGACTCTTCCTGCATTAACATCTAAACAGGGTAAAATTCTTTTGGCTAACATTTTTTTTGGTTATTTGGTCTTAATAATTTTATCATAAAAATATAAAATTCTAATATTATTTAAGTAAATTTATGCTCAATTCAGGTTATACATTACCGGTATTTGCTACTGCTTCAGCCATCGCTGCTTTACAATACTTACAAAAAACTTATCAAAATAATCAAGTGGAAATTAACTTGATTAAACCAGCAGAAATTGCGACTATTAAGATTGAACAAGTAGCAAAAATAAGTGAAAATCAAGCCTTAGCTATAACTAGGTCAGATCCGGGTGATAATTTAGATTTAACCCGTGATACTCCTATTTGGGCGATGGTAACTTTAACACCAAATAATAAAACTAATTTAATTATTGAAGGAGGTGAGGGAGTCGGAAAAATTGTTAATTTAGATGGAAAATCAGCTATTTATTCTTATGCTCAAAAACTATTAGAAAAAAATTTATTAGACAATTTAAAAATCACCGCAAATGTTGAAATTAAAATTATTTTACCTGAAGGGAAAAAACTTGCTCAAAGAACTTCTAACTCTGCTTTTGGGGTCATAGAAGGTTTATCATTATTAGGTACAACGGGAATTTCTCAACCATTAACCAGTAAAGAACAATTAGAATTATATCAACAAGAATTATTTAATAAAGCAAAAATTTTTGATGATTTAGTATTTTGTATTGGTGAAAATGGATTGGATTTAGCAACTAAATTAGGTTTTAATTCTCAACAATTAATTAAAACTGCTAATTGGTTAGGCTCAATGTTGGTTACAGCTTCTTTAGCTAAAGTAAATTCTATTATATTACTTGGATACCATGGTAAATTAATTAAATTAGCAGGAAATATTTTTCATACTCATCATTATTTAGCCGATGCAAGATTAGAAATCTTAACAGCAATTTCTGCTAATTTAAATTTACCTTTTAATATTATTAAAGAAATATTTATTGCAGAAACAACTGAATCTGCTCTAGAAATTTTAAGGAATTTTGATCAAAAAAATAATAGTAACTTTACTAATGAAATTTATGAATTTATAGTAAATAGAATAGAAAATAATGCTCAAGAATATATTAAAAAACATTCTGATCATTTCGTTAAAATTGGTGCTATTTTATTTGAGAGAAATCGCAGTATAATTGCTATAGGTAATAATGGTAAATTAATGATTAAGAGTTAATAATTTGCTATCTATATAGGAATCCTAAATAAATTGTAGTAAACATAATTTCATCGCAACACAAAATATCAGAAATAGTTCCCTATTTTCTATTTTTTAAAATATATTTTTTTGTTGACTTTTTGTTTTTTTATTCTGCAACTCACAATTTGTTTAATCTTATTAATTTTGAAAAATACAATCTTGTTTGAAGGATGGAAGTGATTGTACTTTTGTTTTGATGGGTTACAATAAATTTATTCTTCAACAGAATTATTGAGGTAATTTTATTTAAAAATATCTCTTATTCGATAAATAGGGCGTTTTTGAGATTCATGATAAGTGCGCATTAACAATTCCGCTAGTAAGCCAAAGGAAAATAATTGCACTCCTGTTAAAATTAATAAAACACATAATATCAGTAAAGGTCGATCACCGATACTTCTATTTAAACCAAGTTTTATAAAAGTAAGATAAACTCCGATAAAAACTCCCAAAATAAGAGAGATTAAGCCAAAAAAGCCAAAAACGTGCATGGGGCGAGTCAGAAACTTTTTCATAAAAAATACTGTTAATAAGTCCATTATTACTCGAAAAGTTCGTCCTAAACCGTATTTACTTTTACCAAAACGCCTTGGATGATGATTAACAGGAATCTCCGTAATTTTTGCTCCTTCAATATAAGCTAAAGCTGGTAAAAAACGATGTAATTCACCATATAAATTAAGATCCGCAATTAATTCCGAGCGATATGCTTTAAGTGAGCATCCATAATCATTTAATTTTACTCCTGTGATTTTACCGATAATGATATTGGCAATTTTGGATGGTAAAAGACGAGTTAAAGTATCATCTTGACGATTTTTTCGCCAACCACTAACTAAATCATAACCTTCTTCTAACTTGTTCAATAATAAGGGTATATCGGCAGGATCATTTTGTAAATCTCCGTCAAGAGTAATAATAACTTTTCCCATCGCATTTTCAAAACCCGCTGCCATTGCTGGAGTTTGCCCATAATTTCGCCGTAAAATTACTGCTTTAACATAGAGATTTTTTTGTACAATTTCTTTTAATACATCAGTAGATTTATCTTGAGAGCCATCATCAACACAAATAATTTCATAATTTAATTCAGTGTTTTTTAAACTATTAGTAATAGCATCAATTAAAAGAGGTATATTTTCGGCTTCATTATAAATAGGAATAACGAGAGATAAATCCATAATAAGAATTAACAATTGATGATTGATATTGTAATAAAAATAATAAGACTAATTACTTGCTTTTATAGTGGCATAAATTAAAAAAATTATTCCTATATTAATACACATATCAGCAATATTAAAAACAGGAAAATTGATTAAACGAAAGTCGAGAAAGTCAACGACATAACCGAACAAAAATCTATCAATTCCATTACCTAAAGCACCAGCTAAAATAAAACCATAGGCTAATTGTTCGACTTTTGATAACTTTTCTCGCCACGCAAAAATTATTAATCCAATGCTTACCAATAAAGATAACCATCTTAACCAACTTGCACCGCCTTGAAAGAAACTAAATGCCGCACCAGTATTTTGCACATAGGTTAAGTGAAAAATGCCTTGCCATAAAGGAAAAGTATCACCAATATTTTTAAAATTGATAACGACTAAATATTTAGTAATTTGATCTAAAATTAGAGCAATTATTGCTACTATCCAAAAGTAATAATTTTTCCCATAAGTTTTTATCATTTTTAAAATATCGTCAAAAATAAATTTTATAATTTAATAAATTTTATATAACAGTTCATAACAAATAGATTATTAATTAAATGTTAAGCAGATGATTATAAATGTAAAGTTTTTAAGTTTTTTTAAGCATTTCAGCTAAGATAGAATACTGATTTGTTGACAGGTAATTACTAACGGTTGATAGCTATTTTTCATTAGTTAATAAAAGAGTATAATTCTAAGAATAAAAGCCACTACCGACACGGCACAAATTAGTGCTAACTGTGCTGGAAAAGGAGTAATAGAATACCAATTAATAGCATCCCATAAATAAGTATCACTTAAAACATTACCAAAGAAAGGCGTGATAAAAGTATAAAGAAGAAGATAAATAATACCGCAAATATGAATTACTAATAAACCTAAAAAAGCACTCATGGCAAATAATTCTAAGCGCCGTTTCCCCGGCAACACTAAAAATCCGCATAACCATGCACCGGGGATAAAGCCTAAAATATAACCAAAGCTAGGATACTGAAAATACTCAACACTACCTCCTTGATAGAAAATAGGCAACTTAAATAAACCTAAAATAACATAAGCAATTTGTGCGTAGGCGGCAGCATTTTTTCCCCCTACTAATCCTGTAAAAAATACCCCAGCTAATTGATAGGTGATACCAAGAGAAGAAGGCTTTAAATTTTCTAAATCATTAGCTGTGATTGGTAAAACCATAAAAACTTCAACGAAAGTGCCAAAAATGGTGAGCATTAAGCCAATTAATGCCCAAAAAAATTCATTGATAGGTGATATTTTCTGTGGTAGTAAGCTTTTGTTTTTCACAGTCTGGATTAGTTTTAAGAAAAAATTAATTATTAATAGGTGTTTCTCCACCTTCTAAGCCTAATTCAGCTAACATAGCGTGATCATCTTCAGGAGATTGCCCTAAAGTAGTAAGATAATTCCCAATTAACATAGCATTTATGCCGGATTTTAAACCTTGACGTTGCCACTCTCCTAATACTGCTTCTCTGCCTCCTGCATAACGTAATATTTGTGTTGGTAAAACGAAACGGAAAATAGCGATGACTTTTACTGCTTCTAAAGGGGTTAATTTTCTTTCTTCACCCAGAGGAGTGCCTTCTCTAGGATTAAGTAAATTAATCGGCACAGACTCCACTTCTAATTCTCTTAGAGATAGTGCTAAATCGATTCTATCAGCCCATGTTTCTCCCATGCCCATGATACCACCTGTACAGGCTTGAATACCAGCTTTTTTTAGGTTTTTAACAGTATTTACTCTATCATTCCACGTATGAGTCGTCACGATTTTATCATAAAAATTACTAGAAGATTCCAAGTTATGATTATAACGGGTAACACCAGCTTCTTTTAAGGCTTGAGCTTGTTCGAGAGTAACTTCACCTAAAGCACAACAAGGTTTAACATTAGTTTCGGCGATAATTTGCTTAACTGTCTCTAAAACTTCTTCAAATTCATTACTTTTAGGACTATTATATTTTATCCCTCGTCCTTGAGATACTAAACAAAATCTTTTTGCCCCAGCCGCATCTGCCGCTTTGGCATATTCTAAAATTTCTTCTCTGGATTTCAAACCATAAACAGGGGAGTCTTTGCCTTGATGATGTACTGATTGGGAACAAAAACTACAATTTTCTGAACAATTACCTGATTTGATGTTAACAATACTACATAAATCTACAATATTTCCACAACGAGCCTGACGAATACTATCAGCGTATTCGCATAATAACAATATATTTTCTTCCCCTTCTATTTGCGTTAAATTTAAAGCTTCTTCTCGACTGATTTTATAACCATTAATGATTTGATTGCTTAACTGCTTCAACCATTGATTTAATGTTATCTCTTGGATTATTTCTTGTTGATTAATCGTATTTACCACCAATATTTTTCCTCTTTCTCATGCTATAGATTATGCCACCGCTAATTATATAGTAATCCTATGACCAGAAGTTAGTTTTATTGCTATTAAAGTTATGAAATCCCATGAAACCTTTAATGATTACCGAAATGGTATTAAATATTTTTCCATAACTTCTTAACAATGATTTAAACTAAATGATATTAGATTATAGTGTTTTTATCCTTTCAAAACCGAAATCATCATCGGTCAAATTGGGTAGGATATGATTAGTTTACAAAATCTTTATCTTGTATCCGTAAATATACGGAAAAGGAGTTAAGAACAATGCTAAGTTTTTTAGAAAATTTGATAGGAGGAAAAAGTAGTGGCGTTGGGATTGAAATAAATCCTGATAAAATTACTTTAGCTCAATTGACGAAAAAAGGGCAACAATATAAACTTTTAAAATATCATTCTATTGATGTTCCTGAAGATATATTCGAGGAAGGACAAATTGTTGATTCTCCCGGATTAGCGGAATTAATTGATCAATTATTAAAAGAAGCAAAAATTAAACCTAAACAAGTAGCTACCGCAGTGCCAATGAAAGAATCCATTATTCGGATTATTCCTATTCCTGCGGAGTTAAATGATCAAGAATTACGAGATATGGTGTTAAATCACGAAGCTAGTCTTTATCTTCCCTATCCTAGAGAAGAAGTAGATCTCGATTTTCAAAAATTAGGTTATTTTGTAGATGATGACGGTATTGAAAAAGTACAGGTTTTATTAGTCGCCACCCGTAGAGAAGTAACTGATTTATACTTAGAAACTTTTCAACAGGCAGGATTAAAAGTTAATGTACTGGAAATTAACAGTTTCGCTTTAATGAGAACAATCAAAGAACAATTAAAGCAGTTTTCTCCCAGTGAAGCGGTAGTATTAGTTGATATTGAATTTGATACTACGGAAATTGCTATTATCGTTGAAGGTGTCCCTCAATTTTCTCGTACTATTCCCATTGGTACTTATCAGATGCAAACGGCTTTAGCCCAATCTATGAATTTACCAAATTCTAAGAATACGGAATTATTACAAGAAATTACTATTCCTAACAATCCTGAACAAACTACCACAAACACTACCAGTAGTCAGACATGGATTAATCCGGGTATGGATTCACTTTTAAGAGTTTTAGGGGAATTAGTCGATGAATTACGCAGATCGATCAATTTCTATTTAAACCAAAGTGGTGATGTTGAAGTAGTACAGTTGCTTTTAGCTGGACCTGGTTCAGGTTTAACACAAATTGATGAATTTTTTACCAAAAAATTGAGTCTTCCAGCCATGCAAGTTGATCCTGTAGCCGCTTTATCTCTAACATTAAAAGATGAATTATCCGTCATGCAACGGGCAGGATTAGGTACAGTAATTGGTTTAGGCATGAGGATGAGTTAGCTATGTACAACATTGATATTAATTTTTTAAAAGATCGTAAGTTAGATACCTCTAGTGCTACTACGACATTTAAGAAAAAAACCGCTAAACCCATGGGTGAGAAACTACCTACTCTCATCGGAGCGGGGGTTGCTGTCGCTTTTATTGCAGCGGTAGGAGGCTCTTTATTATTCTTAAATAATCAGAAAACTAGCACTAATAGTACGATCGCCCAGCTAGATCAAGAAATTCAGCGTTTACAAGGGCAAAATTCTCAAATAAAGCAAATAGAAACGGAAATCGAAGCTATTAATCGAGAAATCGGGATTCTTGTTAGTGTGTTTAACCAAATTAAACCGTGGTCATCTATGCTAACAGAAATTGGTACTGTTACTCCACCAAATGTTCAAATACAAGGAATTACTCAGGCAGAGAATCAAACTTTAACTATTAATGGTTTTGCTAAATCCTATGATGACGTTAATGATTTTTTATTAACTCTCAAGAATTCAGCGTTTCTAAATGGTGAAGCTACTAATTTAACGACTACTAGTATTGGACCTAATCCCGGGAGTGTTGCTACCAGTCGAGCACAAATACTAGGGCAGGAAACTACTGGTGGAGCAACAAATGATGGAGTCGAAATAACTCTACCTCCTGTAGTTTTATATACAATCACCACCGAGATTACTGATAAACCTGCCGAAGAGTTATTAAATCAACTAAGCCGTAGAGGTGCAATTGGTTTAGTATCAAGAATAACTAATCTTCAAAGAAAAGGAGCTTTAAAATTACAAGAAGTAGCGGCTACCGCACAACCAGAAAAACCAGCAGAAGGAGAAGCTAAACAATGACAACATCTTTCAATACTTCCGATGAATTTGATCCCCAAGATGAAGACTTTGGTGAGGGGGGAGATTTTCCCGTTGCCTTTGGCATAACATTTACACCACAAGTAACAGGCATTGCCATCGGTGTTGGTGGTTTTTTAATTGCCGGTTATTTATTTTGGAGTCAAGTTCTCCCAGTATGGAATGAATTATCGGAACTTAACAAACAAAAACAAGAAAAACAATCTCAGTTAGAACAGCTTAATTCTAGCAAACTAGATTTAGTAATCGCTAAAAAACAAAACGAATTAACAGAAGCAAAAGATCTGAAGGAAGATGTATTAAAACTTTTTGCTACAGATCAGACCCTAGATACTCTATTGTTAGATGTAAATAGCTTTACTAACTTTAGCAATATCAAAATGAACACTTTTGTGCCTACTCTTGAGCGACAAACCGTTGCTGATGAGTCTTTTGGTAGTTTAGCTACTAATAATTTACAAGTTAAATCCTATAGTATTGATTTAGAAGGTAGTTTTAATCAGTTACAACTTTTTCTACAAGATTTGGAAAGATTACAACCTCTATTGGTCGTAAAAAATCTTAACACTTCCACTATTAACCCACCGCAATATTTATTAGAAAATAATCAATTAATAACTATTGAACAACCAAAATTAAAAACAACTATTACTTTACAAGCTGTATTTCCTCAAATACAACCACCAGCACCAGCACCAGAGGGTGAAAAACCTCCCGAAGGGCAAAAACCTCCCGAAGGGGAAGCACCAGCTAAGTAAGGCTAGAAAACCAAAAGACTGAGAAATTTGTTGATTTATCGTTAATCAAGATAATATTCAGCTAAGATTGATCCTCTCTTAATAATTAGTTTTTTACCTTTAAAATAATTTCGTAATTCTATTTTTATCCTTTAAAATTTAATCGTGTGTAGGAGTTAAATTTATGAACAAGTTTTCTGTTAATCAAATCAGATTTTTAAGCAGTACTGCCGTTATTCTTCTCGGTTGGCAGTCTTTAGCCTTAGCTAATCCTAGTTTAAATAAAAAACTGAAAATCAAAAATATTCCCAATTCCATCGCCCAATCTTTTCCCCAAAATCAAGATGTATTAATACCGAATCCTTCCATTAAAATTGATGGAAAACCTGTTGATATGTCTCAACCAACACCACCTCCATTCTTACCAAGAGCAGTTGCCCCTCCAGTAGGGGATATGTCAGTGTCGAATGTGAATACCAGTTCACCTACGATTAATTTGGGTACAAATATTACAGTGCCTCGTTTAGTTTTAAGAGATGCACCTACTACTGAAGTACTAGCATTACTTAGTCGTGCGGCTGGATTTAATATTATTTTTACAGATAAGAGTAATGAAGGAAATACTAACACCGTCTCCTTAGATTTAGAAAATGAGCCTGTACAAGATGTTTTTAATAGTGTATTGATGATTTCTGGTTTAAAGGCTAGTCTTCAAGGTAAAACTATTTTTGTAGGCAGTAAATTACCGCCAACGGTAAAAAATGCGATTACTCGCAGTATTCGTTTAAATCAATATAGTGCCATCGGTGCTGCTAGTTTCCTCAACAGTCAAGGTGCTCAAGGGAATATTGTTGAAATCAAAGAAGAAACAAAAGATAATAAAACTACCCGAACTTTTGAAGTTAAAAAATTAGAAAGTGCAGAAAAAGATAACGAGTATTTAGTATTAAAAGGTTTAACAGTCCATGCAGATCCGATAAATGATACTGTTACCTTAGTTGGTGAACCGAATTTAGTACAGACAGCGACTTCTTTTCTAACTCAATTAGATGTTCGTCGTCGTCAAGTAGCTGTAAACGTAAAAGTTGTTGACGTAACATTAGATCAACAAGATAGTTTTGGTTCTAGTTTCTCCTTTGGCATTGATAATACTGGAGTCGTCCAAGATGGTGGTGTTGGGGTTATTAACTTTGGCACGAATAATCAAAATGTTGATCCTCAACAATGGCGAACTAGCGGCATTGAGGGTCCACTAACAAGTGAAGGTTATGTGGATAATGAATTAGTAGATCCTTATAATCAACAAATAACTATCACTGAAGGATTTACTAATAATTTAGCAAATAACCTCGCTAATAGTTTAGCCAATACTTTAAATCAATCAAGTAATAGTAACTTGACCGATAATTTGAATCGTAACTTTACCGATACTATTAACCGAACTTTGAGTCAATTTGGCAATACGTCAAATTTTAGTAGAAATCAAGTGGAAACTTTAAGTAGAGCCTTAACAGAAAATTTAACTAATTCTGTGGCAAATACTTTAAACCAATCAGAAACCAGTGGTTTAACTCGAAATATTACAGATAGCGTTGCTCGTACCGTATCAAGAACATTACAAGGATTACCATTAGCTTCTCCCAATTCAGGACAAATTAGCCCCTTCGGTACAAACGCAGATCCGAATAATCCCGGAACTGCTGCTAATATTCGCCCAGGCCGTAATTTTAACGTCCCTCAAGCCTTTTTAGCCCAAATCAGAGCTAATGTTACTTCTGGAAATGCAAAAATCCTCACAGATCCGACTCTTGTAGTACAAGAAGGTCAGGTTGGTACGGTAGAATTAGTAGAAAATGTTGTAACAAGTGTTAATACATCTATCGATCAATTAAGCGGTGTCAGAACGACAACTCCTGTAATTGAACCTGCTGGATTGACTCTAAATGTAGCTATTCAAAAAATTGATGATAATGGTTTTATTAATTTACAAGTAAATCCTGCTATTAGTGCACCTGGTACGCCTCAAATTTTCCGTAGTGGCGTTGGTGCTGATAACGTTATTACCCCTTTAGTTGAAAGAAAAGTATCTTCTGGCTTAATTCGTTTACGGGATGGACAAACTTTGATTTTATCGGGAATTATCTCTGATGGTGAAAGAACACAAATTTCTAAAGTGCCCATTTTAGGTGATTTACCCATTATTGGTAGTTTATTCAGATCAACATTTAAAGATAAAGCTCGTTCTGAAGTAATTGTTATGCTTACACCGCAAGTGATTGATGATTCTGAAGGCTCTAGCGGTTTTGGTTATAATTATACTCCTTCCCGTGAAACTGGTAAATATCTCCGAGATCGTGGCTTAAATGTACCTACTGCACCTTATTAATAGATCGATAAATCTAAAATTATCATGATTAATTACTTTGATTGATTAAGTTCTAAGATAATCAATAGGGTATGAATATTCAAAATTATTCTTAATATCCCACGAGTAACCAGATATTTTGTTTCAAGGAGTCAAAAATGGATTTATCAAATAAAAACACTGTAAAAAATTTGGAAGCCGCTTTTGGTGGTGAATCAATGGCAAATCGTAAGTATTTATTTTTTGCTGAAGTAGCGAAAGAACTTGGATTTAAAGATTTGTCTAAATTATTTAAAGAAACAGCGAATCAAGAAACAGAACACGCTTTTGCTCATTTTCGTCTGATTCATCCTGAATTAGTAGTAACCGATGCTAGTAAATTAAGTGACGAGGAAAAAAAACAAATTGTTTCTCGTTGTTTAGAATTAGCTATTGAGGGAGAAACTTATGAATATACAACTATGTATCCTGAATTTACTGCTCAAGCCCAAGCAGATAGGGATGACAAAGCAGAAGCTGAATTTCAAGAACAAGAAACAGAATCGAAACAACACGCTGCTATTTTTCGTAAGGCGGCTCAAAACTTTGGCTTTCTTACCAGTATTGAAAATCATCATGCCAATGAATATAATGAAGCTCTGAAGGCTTTAGATGGTAAAGACGGCACTCCTAAAGCTGTTAGTGATGATCCAAATACCCGTAAATGGATTTGTCGTCAATGCTCGATGATTTATGATCCTGTAATCGGAGATCCAGATTCTGGAATTGTTGCTGGTACTATCTTTGAAGATATACCTGAGGATTGGCATTGTCCTATTTGTGGTGCTCACAAAAAACTTTTTGTTCCTTATCAAGAAGCAATCGTATAAGCTCAGATGCATCTAAGTTTACAGGTGATGGTATGTAATCGGCATTCTTGTAATAAATGGGAAAGAATTATTAAAATTTTTTACTAATTTTAAAAGATGTCAGTTAAATGCGTTTTAGTTGAGTACTATTTGACTTATCAATACTTTGCTAATGGTTAATATATATCAAACTTAAATAAATCTTGACCATAGTTACAGATTTATGGAGATAATTGTTGATTATTGATTATTAATTATTGATTACTCTATGTCTGATTTATTAACCATTGCTAAACAAACTCAAGTGGCTGCCCGTGAGTTAGCAATATTGCCAGAGACATCTCGAAATGAAGCTCTAACAGCCATCGCTTCTGCCCTTGAAAAACATCAAAATAAGATTATTGAAGCCAATCAAGCTGATTGTAATGCCTCTGAAGGGGTAATTTCTAGTGCTTTATATGCTCGTTTAAAGTTAAGTGCATCAAAGCTAAAAGATGCGATCGCAGGAGTCAAGGATGTTGGAAATTTACCGGATCCCATTGGCATGGTATCTTTAAAAAGAGAGTTAGATGAGGAATTAATATTACATCGAATCAGTTGTCCTTTAGGAGTTTTAGGCGTAATCTTTGAAGCACGTCCTGATGCTCTAATTCAAATCACCAGTTTAGCGATTAAATCGGGTAATGGTGTTATTTTAAAAGCAGGTAAAGAAGCCTTACAAACTTGTACAACTTTAGTTAAAATTATTCAAGAAACCCTCAAGGAAACTCAAGTTAATCCCAACGCCATTCAACTGTTAACTACCAGAGAAGAAATTAAAGAATTATTGGCGTTAGATGAGTATGTGGATTTAATTATACCCCGTGGCTCAAACGAATTTGTTCGTTATGTTCAAGAAAATACCAAAATTCCTGTTTTAGGGCATGCAGATGGGATTTGTCATTTATTTATTGATTCTGAAGCTGATTTATCCCAAGCTATTAATATCACTGTTGATGCAAAAACCCATTATCCTGCGGCTTGTAATGCTATTGAGACTTTATTAATTCATCGTGAAATTGCATCTCAATTTTTGCCTCCTATTGCAGAAGCTTTAATCGAAAAAGGAGTTGAATTAAGGGGAGATAAAGACAGCCAAAAAATCATTAACTGTCAAAATGCCACGGAAGAAGATTGGCAAACTGAATATAGTGATTTAATTTTAGCAATCAAAATTGTGGATGATTTATCTAGTGCGATCGCACATATTAATCGCTATGGTTCAAAACATACTGATGCCATCGTCACCAAGAATAAAAATAATGCTGAAATTTTTATGAATCAAGTAGATTCTGCGGGGGTGTATCATAATTGTTCTACCCGTTTTGCTGATGGTTTTCGTTATGGTTTTGGTGCAGAAGTAGGTATTAGTACTCAAAAAATGCCCCCCAGGGGACCTGTTGGTTTAGAAGGACTTGTAACTTACAAATATAAATTAATAGGAAATGGACAAATTGCAGCTAGTTATACAGGGGAGAATCCTAAAGATTTTATTCATCGAGATTTGTAGATAAGTAATAAGTGATAAGTAATAATAGTTAAAAATTAATCATAAATTTTCGGGCAAGGTTGGAGAGAATTAACCGCAGTAGGGCAATAAGTTTGTAAGCAAGGATGCCTACTAGCTTCTTCCGTTTCTAAAGGGGGTGGATTTTGCCCGAAAACCATCTCACAACTTAAATCTTCAAAATTAGGTGTCATAGTTAAGGGAATACCAAAAGATTCTGTAAAAAATTTTTGAGTTGGCATTTTACACATATTAATACACATTCCCACACAACCACTTTCTTCAAGATAACGGCATTTTTTGATTTTGACACCACTTTTTTGCCTAATAATTTGCTTATTTATGTTTATAATTTCTACTTCTTGAATTTCTGATTTGCCGACTAACCATTCAAATAAAACTGTAGCAAACCAAGCATTAGATTCACATATCCATTTTGTGGGGGAAAATAAAGTGCGAATCAAATATAAAGCAGGAGAAGGCACTAAAGATTTTAACACTACCTCAACTAATTCTTGTTGTTGTTGAGCTGTGCGCCCTTTCATAATCTGTTGAGATAAATCAACAAAACCATCATAACCTTTATATTTGGGTCTTTTTTTGACGGCTTGAGCCATTTTTCGAGAAAATAAACTAATAAATATTTGATCGATTAAATTATCTTTATATTGAGTTTTTTCGGTAATATTCATAGGTTAATAGTTAATAATGGGAATAATTAGTCATTGTTGCTAATTGTTCAATGCTATAATGTTATGCTGATTTAATATAAAAATTAGCATCATTATTCTAATCTATAAATATATCTAATGATTTGGCCTTTTAAACCTTCAACGACGAAACAAATTGCTCGAATTGAAATTAATGGTGCGATCGCATCACAAACTCGTGAACATGTATTAGAGGCTTTAGAAGTAGTCGAAGAAAAAAAATTCCCTGCTTTATTATTACGGATTGACTCTCCCGGAGGTACAGTTGCTGATTCCCAAGAAATTTATTCGGCTTTGAGAAAGTTAGGAGAAAAAATCAAAATAGTGGCTAGTTTTGGAAATATATCTGCTTCTGGGGGAGTTTATATTGGAGTTGGGGCAAACCATATTGTTTCTAATCCCGGTACTATCACAGGTAGCGTTGGGGTTATTATTAGAGGAAATAACTTACAAAAATTGTTAGATAAAGTGGGAGTTTCTTTTAAAGTAATTAAATCAGGACCTTATAAAGATATTTTATCATTTGATCGAGATTTAACGAATGAAGAAGAAAGTATTTTACAGCAATTGATTGATAGTACTTATCAACAATTTGTGGAAACTGTAGCTGAAGGAAGGAAACTAAGTATTGAAACGGTTAAAAGTTTTGCAGATGGACGTATTTTTAGTGGTCAACAAGCCTTAAAATTAGGATTAGTTGATCGTTTAGGTAGTGAAAAAGATGCGTTTCGTTGGGCTTGTGAATTAGTTAAACTTGATCCTGATAAAACAGAATGTCAAACTATAGAGCAACCAAAATCTTTTGTAAATCGTTTTCTAAATAACCGTAGTCAGGTAAAATCAGGGTTAGGATCTAGCATTAATTGGTTAGAATTTGAATTGGCTACCAGTGGTCAACCTTTATGGTTATATCGTCCTTAATTTATGATGGAAAATTTGCAATTTACTGGGGAGATGAGTAAAAATTTGACAACAAAAGTACGGGCAATTCGAGGTGCAATTACCGCCGCAGAGAATACTAAAGAAGCGATGAGAGATGCGGTTACTGAGTTGTTGACTGATATAGAAACTCGTAACCAATTAGATTATGAAGAAGTTGTTAGCGTCATTTTTACCGTTACCTCTGATTTAGATGCAGTTTTTCCAGCTGCCATCGCCAGAGAAAATCCCCAGTGGACAAGTGTACCATTGTTAGACATACAACAAATGCAGGTAAAAGGCAGTTTAGAAAAATGTATTCGAGTTTTAATTTACGTCAATAGCCATAAACCGCAAACAGAAATGTATCATTCTTATTTAAGAAAAGCGGAAAAACTTCGCCCAGACTTAAGTTTAACTTCTGGATTGCGGTAAATAAAGAACTAATAACTGACAAGAAATAGAATATAGGTAATAATAAAATATTTTCTTTTAGAAGTTTCCTAATTCCTGAGAAGAAGTCTAAAATCCTTACTTATTCATCATTACTTATTTTAATACCTGACATCAAATTATCATCAATTCCTTAAAAGATTGCAACATCAAGGAAAATATATCTTATCCTAAAAGAGAGAAGTTTAATTATCTATCGATAGGATTAGTAACAGTGAATATTCCGGGTAATATTATCACACTGATAGCAGGTATTTTACTAACCCTGATCAGTTTGTGGTATGGACAAAATCATGGTTTAATGCCAGTGGAAGCCTCTCAAGGTGCGGCGGAAGTCGATGAGTTATTTAACTTGATGATGACGATCGCCACTGGATTATTCTTAATTGTAGAAGGAGTTTTAGTCTATTGTTTGATTAAATTTAGACGGAAAAAAGGTGATAAAACAGATGGTCCTGGCATCGAAGGTAATGTACCTTTAGAGATAGTTTGGACTGCTATTCCCACAGTTATTGTTTTTATTTTGGCACTTTATAGCTTTGAAGTTTATAACAATATGGGCGGTTTAGATCCTGAAACTTCCAGAGATTTTCCTCAAGGGGAAATGCAAATGGCTGAAAATCAAGGAAAAATGGTTGCTTTTAATCCTCATCAAGGACATTTATCTTTGGGTATCGGTAATGCTAAAGCCGATTTAGAAGTTGATGTTAATGGTATTCAATACGCATGGATTTTTACCTATCCTGATTCAGGAGTTGTCTCTGGTGAACTTCATGTACCTGTAAATAAACAAGTAAAGCTCAACATGAAGGCAGGAGATGTCATTCATGCTTTTTGGGTACCTCAGCTTAGGTTAAAACAAGATGTATTACCGGGTAGGGATTCTAATTTAGCTTTTAATTCCAATCGTATTGGAGATTATCCTATCGTCTGTGCCGAACTATGTGGAGCTTATCATGGTGGTATGAAAACCGTTCTTCATGTAGAAAGTGAAGAAGATTATCAAAAATGGATACAAGAAAACACCTTTGCCAATGCCCAAGAAAAAGCAGATACGATGGCATTGATGACTCAACCCATAACCCAAGAATCTCGCTTAGAAATGCACTCCCATCACTTAGGAGTCCATCCTGAAATCTTAGCACAATTACATGATCATGATTAAGATATAAAGAGAAAAATAGATGATTTTTGTTAAATTGATAGAGAATCATCTATTATTCTTGAGATCTTTCCACATTTAGGCGAGACAAACTTTCACACCTAAAATCAACATTAGAAAATTATTTCTCACAGCAATATATTCTTTTCAATTACCTATGAGTACAACCACTGTTTCGGAAAAACCTCAACATAAAGAGAGGAAACTAATTGATTACTTTACCTTTAACACAGATCATAAAGTGATTGGTATTCAGTATTTAGTCACATCATTTCTCTTTTATTTTATCGGTGGTGCATTTGCGGAAATAGTTCGCACAGAATTAGCAACCCCTGATCCTGATATTGTCTCCCCTGAGTTGTATAATCAACTTTTTACCCTTCATGGTACAATCATGATCTTTTTATGGATTGTACCAGCGGGGGCTGCATTTGCTAATTATCTTATACCTTTAATGATTGGGGCTGAAGATATGGCTTTTCCTCGTTTAAATGCGATTGCTTTTTGGTTAGTACCTCCTGGAGGAGTGCTATTATTAAGTAGTTTTCTCGTGGGAGCTCCTCAATCAGGTTGGACATCTTACCCTCCTCTGAGTTTAATGAGTGGTAAATGGGGTGAAGAAATTTGGATTGTTAGCGTATTATTATTGGGGACATCTTCTATTTTAGGAGGTATCAACTTTGCAACTACCATCCTTAAAATGCGTATTAAAGATATGGATTTGCATAGTATGCCTTTATTTTGTTGGGCGATGTTAGCAACTTCTGCGTTAATTCTCCTTTCAACTCCTGTTTTAGCAGGGGCGTTAATTTTGCTTTCCTTCGACTTAATTGCTGGTACAAGTTTCTTTAATCCTACGGGTGGTGGTGATCCTGTCGTTTATCAACATCTATTTTGGTTTTATTCCCATCCTGCCGTATATATTATGATTCTGCCGTTTTTTGGGGTAGTTTCTGAAGTAATTCCTGTACATTCTCGTAAGCCTATATTTGGTTATCGTGCCATCGCTTATTCGAGTTTAGCCATTAGCTTTTTAGGATTGATTGTCTGGGCACATCATATGTTTACCAGTGGTACTCCCGGATGGTTACGGATGTTCTTCATGGCAACTACGATGTTAATTGCTGTACCAACAGGTATTAAAATTTTTAGTTGGTGTGCGACAATGTGGGGTGGCAAAATTGAGCTAAATAGCCCTATGTTATTTGCAATGGGTTTTGTGTCATCTTTCCTCATTGGTGGCTTAACAGGAGTCATGGTGGCTTCTGTGCCGTTTGATATTCATGTTCATGATACTTATTTTATTGTAGGACATTTTCACTATGTACTATTTGGGGGATCAGCACTAGCTCTGTTTTCGGGCTTTTATCACTGGTTTCCAAAAATGACAGGGAAAAACTATAACGAAGGTTTAGGGCAGTTACATTTTATCTTAACCTTTATCGGTTTAAATATAACCTTTATGCCTATGCACCAATTAGGCTTAATGGGCATGAATCGCCGTATTGCTTTGTATGATGTGGAATTTCAACCATTGAATTTACTTAGTACTGCGGGAGCTTACATTATGGCTGTTTCAACTATTCCTTTCATTATCAATGTAATTTGGAGTTTAGCTAAAGGCACACAAGCGGAGCGTAATCCTTGGAGAGCGTTAACCATTGAATGGCAAACTGCTTCACCACCTATTATCGAAAACTTTGAAGAAGAACCAATTTTATGGAGTGGTCCTTATGACTATGGTATTGACGATGAAGAGGAAGAAGAAGAGAGTGTCTCTGATATGTTAGCGGATGTCAGTGCTAAGTAGTTTATAGTTTAGTAAACTAAATTAATTATAGATTGTATTTTTCTCTAATCTATAGTAACAAAGTATGATAATGGGCTTAAGCCCATTTCCTGACTTACCTTACATATCCTATCTACAATTTGTCTCGATACCTATTAACTCCTATTAACTATTAATTATGCAAAGTTCAACTATTGACTCTCAAGTTACAGTAGGCTACGAAAAAGATGCCGAATCTCATCATCATGGACATCCCGATCATAGAATGTTTGGGTTAGTATTATTTCTTATCGCTGAAAGTATGATCTTTTTTGGTCTTTTCAGTGCTTATATGATCTATTATGCGACTATGCCAGAATGGCCTATGGGTGATATTGAGTTAGAATTGCTTTTACCCGGTATAAACAGCATTATTCTTATTTCTAGTAGTTTTGTCATGCACAAAGGGCAAAGTTGTATTAGAAATAACGATGCAAAGGGTTTGCAATTATGGTTTACCATCACTGCTATTATGGGTGTTATCTTCTTGGGTGGACAACTTTATGAATATGCTCATACAGGTTTTGGTTTGACAGATAATCTTTTTACCAGTTGTTTTTATGTATTAACTGGTTTTCATGGTTTACACGTTACGGCAGGTTTATTATTCATCTTAGCGGTATTGTGGCGATCAAGAAAAGAAGGTCATTATTCAGCCAGTAAACATTTCGGCGTAGAAGCATCAGAATTATATTGGCACTTTGTGGATGTAATTTGGATTATTTTGTTTATTTTGGTTTATTTATTGCCATTACAGTAATTATTTGGGTAGGGTAAATATTGCCCTACTTAATACACATCAATTATTAGAATAGTTTAGGAGATCTCAACAATAAATCATCTTGATTGTTTCAAAGTTGTTTTAATATATTTCCTGAGAATACTTTTAATACAACTATAATAAAATCATAAGTTCTCCTTAACTGTGGGATGATATAATTGAGAAATAAATTTAAGTTACATGGCATGGCAAAAAAAAAGACTCCTAGTGAAACTAATATCCTGAGTTTACTAACAGAAAATTCCTATTTATTTAAAGGATTAAATCAGGAAGAATTAAGTTCTTATTTACCGACAGATAGTCTCATTAAAGAAAAACTTTTTTCTAATCGTCCTGTATTTACGGCTTTTTTACCTGATGAAAGTTTAGATAGTTTATATATAATCTTAGAAGGTGGACCTGTTATTGTTCGTAGTAATCCTTTAGATAGAATTATTTCTATTACCTATGCCCGAGGGTGCTTTGGTATGCGTAGTTTACCCTTTAGTCATGGTTTTGCTACAAAAAGTTTTCCTAGTTTAGTGGAGGCTTATAAAACAACTTATATTACTAAAATTCCTTTAGTATCCTTACAGAAAATTTATGATCATTTTGAGTTAGTGCGTGAACGTTATAATACTCTATTTGAATTAAGAGAAAAATTTACTTATCATTTACTCAATTGTAGTAGCTATCCACCTCAAGCTGTCGCATCTTTATTGAGAGCATTAATTTATCAAGAAAGAGAATTAGAGAGTCAACCTGATAACAAAGGAGTTTATGTGCTAGATTTATCGGTAGAAGTTATAGCTAAAGCTTGTCAGTTGAATCAGCGCACGGTAGAACAAGTTTTAAAAGGTATGCAAAAACAAGGATTAATTAGCTTAGATAAAGATAACGATACTTCTGAGGATGTCATTAATATTCTCAATGCAGAAGAATTAAAAGAAGTTTATAGTGCTACTAGAGATAAGGTTTCATGGTGGCCTTTACGTTAAATGCTTTTACTAGGGTGATGCTCATTAATTATCGTTTACAAAAATTGTAGAAATACAAAATTAGCATATTTTTTACAATTTTTGAAGAACATTCAACCCCTCATCAAAACCTGAATTCGATATAAATTTGTTAGAAAAAATAAGACTTGGAGACGAGAGAATTAAAGAACTAGGTTAAAACTGATTTAAACATTATTAACATTGATTTTCGACAATTGTTGATCAAATTTAATTTTTTAAGTAGCTGAAATTTGATGTGTCATCAATCTTAAATCCCCCATAGTTCAAAATTTTAAGTCAAAATGAGGTATCAAAAGTCTTTTTCAGAAACTTTATTATTCTTTACATCCCAAACTGTCTCTAGTTTTTATCCCCGTAACAGGATTAATACCAGTGGCTTTTTCACACATTAAACTAACTTGATAACGATCAATCACAGCTCCAGAAAAATCTGCTCCTTCTATGTTAGTATCGTAAAATCGGGTACGAGTAGCAATGGCATCTACAAAAATAGCATTTCTTAAGTCAGATAAATCAAAAGTGACACGATCAATTAAAGCACCTGTAAAGTTAACACCCCGTAAATCTGCACCTAATAATATTCCTTCTGTCATGATGGCATTAGTAAGATTAGAATTTTGAAAAGAAGCATTTCTAAGATTAGTTGCCGCAAAAACTGAGCCTGTTAAGTCTCGATTAGAAAAATCTTGTCCTTCTAATTCAGCATAGGTGAAATTTAGAATTTCAGCATTAACTGGTTGAGGTGTTAACAGAATTAATCCAATACTTAAAAGTAAAAGTAAAAATATACAAAATACACGCCATAGAATAGTTAAAAATCGAGTCGAAATCATAATTTTTTTCTTACAGAAGGGATTAATAAGCAAAAGAAGAGAATTGACACTGAAAGGGTAGAATATTGAATTGACCATAGTAATTTATTCAAT
This sequence comes from Geminocystis sp. NIES-3708, assembly GCF_001548095.1. Lineage (NCBI taxonomy): Bacteria > Bacillati > Cyanobacteriota > Cyanophyceae > Chroococcales > Geminocystaceae > Geminocystis > Geminocystis sp. NIES-3708. The sequence continues at coordinate 83,413 of NZ_AP014815.1, forward strand.
TAGAGTCTTTTATATAAATGTTAATTGTAGCGAGGATCACTAATTTAGAGACTGAAAGAAAAAAAATTTCATCGGAGTTGAAAATTGGTTTTGTTCCCACTATGGGAGCGTTACATTTAGGGCATGAAAGTTTAATAAAACAAGCAGTAACTGAAAATGATTATGTGGTAGTTAGTATATTTGTTAATCCTTTACAATTTAGCATTGATGAAGATTTAGATAAATATCCTAGACAATTAGAGAAAGACATCGAATTATGCGAAAAATTAGGAGTTAATCTCTTGTTTACCCCTTCAGAAGAAGAAATGAACACTTTAAAAGGAGAAATCACTTTTGTGACACCTCCTCTCTCAATGATGTCAGTTTTATGTGGAAAATATCGACAAGGACATTTTCAAGGAGTTGCTACCATTGTGACAAAATTGTTTAACTTAATTCAACCAAATATCGCTTATTTTGGGCAAAAAGATGCACAACAGGTGGCAATTATCAAAAAAATGGTCAATGATCTCCATATTCCTGTTAAAATCAAAGCTTGTACTATTATTCGGGGAAATTCAGGATTAGCACTAAGCTCAAGAAATCAATATTTAAGCTCTCAAGAAAAAGAAGAAGCAACATTGCTATTTAAGAGTTTAACTTTGGCAAAAGAGGCTTTTTTAAAAGGCGAAAAAAATACTCATAAATTAATCATAATTATTCAAAATGAGTTTAAAAATCATCCTTTTTTAAGTTTACAATACATAGAAATAGTTGACCCCGAAACTTTAAAACCGCTAACAATAATTGCTGATTCTGCTTTGATGGCTATTGCCGCTTATTGTGGTGATACTCGTTTGATAGATAATCTGATTTTAACTGTGAGAAAACCCATTATAGCCATAGATGGACCGGCGGGAGCAGGAAAATCCACCGTTAGCCGTCGTTTAGCCCATGAATTAGGCTTTTTATATCTTGATACTGGTGCTATGTATCGAGCTATTACTTGGTTAGTCATGGAAAATAAGATTGATGTTACTGATGAAAAAGCGATCGCAACATTGGTGAATACAGCAGAAATTGATTTATTCCCAAGCCCAGATTTAAACATACCCGTCACTGTCAAAGTTAATCAAAAAGACGTTACTCAGGTAATTCGCACTCCTTTAGTTACGGCTAATGTATCGAAAGTATCTGCACAAAAATCTGTGAGAGAAAAATTAGTAAAACTTCAACAAGAATATGGCATACAAGGGGGGATTGTCGCTGAAGGAAGAGATATTGGTACAAATGTTTTTCCTACTGCACAATTAAAAATATTTTTGACGGCATCGCCAACAGCAAGGGCAAAAAGACGATTAATAGATTTAAAAAATCAGGGAGAAAATAATATTAATTTAGAGGGATTAATTAACGATATTCAACAAAGAGATTATCTTGATAGTACCAGAGAAATTTCTCCTCTTAGAAAAGCAGAAAATGCCATAGAAATTATTACTGATGATTTTACTATTGAAGAGGTAATTAATAATATTAAAAGTTATTTAATTTAATTTGTTTCGTCCTGAAGTGATTATATTTTACTCAAAATGTTAGCATTTCGCTAAAGCTAATTAGCGATAGCTAATCGCTTTAAAAATTTCAAAACTTCTATAGTAAGATTGCTATATATCCATAGATTATGTCATGGAAAATGTAACTAACCTCAATTTAAAATTAATATTTTTTCTCCCAATTGTCTTAATAAATCTAATGATTTCTGTCGCACTGGTATCTTATAATACCGAGAATATTCTTCCCGATAACTTTTACACTGGTTTGATGGCAGGTTTAGCACATCCTATCATTGCCTTAAACCATTTAACGTTTATTATCGGTGTCGGATTATTAGGTAGTTTATGCTCTTGGGGTATAATTATTGCTGTAGTTTTTGTCTTGACTTCGATATTAGGTACATTTGTTAATTTAATGAGTATAAACTTACCAGTTCCTGAGTTGATTATTTCTTTATCGGTTTCAACAATTGGTTTAATGTTAGCCAAAAGCAAATTACCTAAAAATTTTACAGCGATAACTCTAACATTAATAGCTGGAATTTTTCATGGCTATAGTTATGGAGAAAGTATCATCGGGGCAAAAAATACTCCTTTATTTGCTTATATAACAGGTTTTGTCTCAATTCAAGTTATTGTTATTTTTTGCTATTATAAATTTTCTAAATTATGGCAGAATAAATCTTCCGATAATTCTTCTCCTTCTTCTTCTTTAATTGTAAGATTAATAGGCTGTGGTATTTTTGGTATGGGTATAACTTTTATGTCTAATTTTTTAGGGGCATAAATTATTAATAATGAAAACAATTAACTATTACAATTAACCATCAATTATTAATTAAATTATTATGCTTATTCCTTTAATTAGTACTTTTATTGCGATTATTATTAGTGCAATTAGTTTTTTTATTTATCAAGGCAAATTTATTCTTATTCCTGATAATGTATCTACTATTTTTAAACAAAATAAGCTAATAGTTATAGGTCTCAATTTTATCGCTTTTGGTCTATTATTAGGATTAGTTGGCTATGTTTTAAGTCTAGGAGGAAACTTTCGTTATTTAAGAGTTATTATTTTAGTTATTGGTTGTCTTTGTTTAAAAATATCTGTAGCTAAAGAAATAGATAAGTTACCTGAATTACCTGATTTTTTCAAAGCTATTCTTAATATCAATAATACTCAAGTTTTACAAATATTTGCAACTATTATTGTTAGTTTTTTGCTAATAAAAAGTTTAGTAGCAGTAGATTGGATTAACGGTGATACTTGGATGTATCAATTACCTTTTGCCGCTCGTTTTTGGGGTTTAGTTTCTCCAGAACAATATATGTTTGAAGCAGAAAGAGAACCTTTTTTTAATACTTCTACAATGTTACCTAACATTCTACAAGGTTTTTTTTGGTATTTATTTGGAATAAAACGTCCTCAAGGTGCTAATTTAGTTAGTTTTTTAAGTTTAATTGGTTATTTTATTTTTATTAAACATTATCTAAAAATTCCCTATTATTTATCAGTTATTGCTATTTTAGCAGTTCCTTTAATTCACATTGCCGCTACCAGTTGTTATGTCGATTTATTAACTAATGTTGGTTTTGCCATCACTTTAATTATAACCTATTTATTATATTTAAAAGAAGATTTTATTAACTATAAAAACGTCTCTATATTTATTTTAGGGGGCTTTATTGCAGCTAACAGTAAATATTTATTAGTGCCTCCTTTAGTATTAGTTATATTTTTTGTTTTTATCAGAATTTTGTGGTTAATTTTTTATCGTTTCAATCCTGCTAGTAAAATTAAAAATATTTTAACTTTAATTTTTACTATGGCTGGAGCAAATATTATAATTTTTCTAACATCATTTAAAAATTTAGTTATTTATCAAAACCCTTTTTATCCTTTAAAAATAACTATTTTTGGCTATGAATTCAATCATACTGTTGTCCCTAGTGAAGATTATATGTCAGATAAAATTGAGGCAATGTTTCCGATACAAAGATGGCTTTTTTCTTTATTAGAAATAGGTGCTTTTGACGAAAGAAGACCTTGGAAATGGACAATTGCAATGGATTATGTGCCTTTAGATGCTGATACTTTTGGCATGGGAGGATATTTTGCAATTTATGTTATTTTTAATATCATCTTATTTGCTTTTTTATGTAGAAAAAATAATCCAGAAACAAGAGTCGCTTTAGGAATGGTAATTATCATGACATTAGTTACTCCTTTTCTGCCTTTTTCCTATCAATTAAGATACTATATGTATTGGATAATAATTTTAATAACTTTTAATTTATATTTGCTTTTGCAACATTATCAATTAACTAAAAGTTTATGGTTAAAACCTCAAAACTACGGTTATGTTGGCATAATAATTATGATGATTTTTGTTATTTCTACTCGCTGGGATTACACTTATCCAAATCCTATGTCTTTAGATAAATTTATGAATAATGATAATCGTGTAAATCCAGAAGTTATCGCCATACTAGAAGAAAAAAAACAGGCTTGTTTAGTAGGTTTTACTCCTCTAACTTTTTTATATAATTCTCAATTTCATGAAGGCAAAAATTATTCAGTTAAAGCCGAATTTAGTTATGGTGAAGAAGAAGTACGAAAAAAATGCGGTGATCGACCTATAATATATAAGAAATAGTGGTGTTAAGACTAAAAGAATCGGAAAACATTAAACTTCTTGCAAAATAAAAACTAAAATCTATTTAAAGTGATAAATTATCAATTTTAATAACTATTGCCCATTGTAAGAGTGTCCATTGCCGAACAATTCTTAATTATTCATTATCAATTATTCATTATCAATTACTCATTACCTAAATGGATTCTCTCGAATTGTCAATTATTATGCCTTGTCTTAATGAAGCGGAGACTCTTGCTACTTGCATTGAGAAAGCACAATGGTATTTACAGGAATATCAGCTGAAAGGAGAAGTACTTATTGCAGATAATGGTAGTGATGATGGTTCACAAGAAATCGCTATGAAAATGGGTGCAACCCTAGTTAACGTAAGAGAAAAAGGCTATGGTAGTGCCATTATGGGGGGAATCTTAGGGGCAAAAGGAGAGTTTATAATTATGGCAGATGCTGATGATAGTTATGACTTTACAAATCTAAATCCTTTTGTGGAAAAATTGCGTAGTGGTTATGATTTAGTTATGGGAAATCGGTTTAAAGGTGGAATAAAACCTGATGCGATGCCTTTTCTTCACAAATATTTGGGTAATCCTGTACTAACATGGTTAGGTAAGTTATTTTTTCGTAGTCCGTGTAATGATTTTCACTGTGGCTTGAGAGGGTTTCGTAAACAAGCAATTTTAGGTTTAAATTTACGTACTACTGGTATGGAGTTTGCCTCTGAAATGGTAGTAAAATCAACATTAAACGGTTTAAAAATAACGGAAGTTCCCACTACTTTATCACCTGATGGGCGTTCTCGTAAACCTCATTTACGCACATGGCGTGATGGTTGGCGACATTTACGGTTTTTATTATTATATAGTCCTCGTTGGTTATTTCTGTATCCCGGATTTTTTCTTATGGTTATGGGTTTGATTAGTACCATAATTTTATTATCTAGTCCGAGAGTTCACAGTTTATTATATTCCGCTACGGCAATTATTATTGGATTTCAATTAGTTAATTTTGCTATTTTTACTAAAGTTTATGGGATTCAAGAAGGATTATTACCACAAGATAAAAAGTTCTTAAAATTTCTTGATTTTTTTACTTTAGAACAAGGATTAATTTTTGGAACAATATTGTTTATTCTTGGTGGGATTACTTCTATTTTTGCTTTATTTCAGTGGGAATCTGTAGGTTTTGGCTCTTTAAACCCTATATTAACTATGCGTTTAGTTATTCCTTCTGTTACAGCGATCGCCTTAGGTTTACAAGTAATTTTTGCTAGTTTTTTCCTCAGTATTTTTCAACTAAAAACTAAATAATATTGATGATAATTAAGGTTTAAGACCCAAAATTAACTAAAGTTTTTTTGAATTATTTAAACAAATTTAAGTTTTTTGTACCTATTTGTTTCATTGTGGTGTCAGCATTTTTTTTATGACAAACTCAATTTTTATCGGACTCAAACATTTATCATCTTATCAGTCTTCTTGGTTACGAGGTGATTTGTTAGCAGGAGTAACCGTAGCCGCTTATTTGATTCCTCAATGTATGGCATACGCCGAATTAGCTGGGGCTGAACCTGTGGTAGGATTATGGGCGATTTTACCACCAATGATTATTTACACCATATTTGGATCATCTTCTCAACTTTCTGTCGGTCCAGAGTCAACTACGGCAGTAATGACTGCTGTGACAATATCTCCTATCCTAGCACAAGCAAATACAAATATAAACTATGCAAATTTAAGTGGCTTATTAGCGGTTTTAGTGGGAATTACTTGTATCATGGGTTATTTTGCGAAACTAGGATTTTTAGCTGAATTACTATCTAAGCCCATTTTAGTCGGTTATATGGCTGGTGTCGCCATTATCATGATAGTGGGACAATTGAGTAAGATTAGTGGTATCAAAATTGATTCGGATGAAGTTTTTGAGCAAATTATTCAATTCTTAACGAATATTGACCAAATTCACTTTCCCACCTTCATTTTAGCCATTTTTATCCTAGCATTTTTAATTATTATTCAAAATAGATTCCCAAAACTACCTGGTTCTCTACTAGCAATATTATTAACTACAGTAATAGTTAATATTTTCCATCTTGATAAACAGGGGGTTGCTATTATTGGAGAAATTCCTGCCAAGTTACCTAATTTTACTTTTCCTTATGTTTCCTTTAACCATTTAACATATTTAACAACGGCAGCCATTGGAATTGCTATTGTGGGTTACTCTGATAATGTTTTAACGGCAAGGGCTTTTGCTATTCGTAACGGCTATAAAATTAATGCTAATCAAGAATTACTAGCTTTAGGAATGTCTAATTTAGTTACGGGATTAATACAAGGATTTCCTATCAGCAGTAGTGGTAGTAGAACAGCTATTGGCGATTCTTCAGGTAGTAAGACACAATTATTTTCTATAGTTGCCTTAGTTGTAGTAATTTTAGTCTTGATTTTTTTTCGTCCTTTATTGATGCTTTTTCCGAAAACGGGTTTAGGTGCAATTGTCATTTATGCGGCAATTCGCTTAATTGATATACCCGAATTTATTCGGTTACAAAATTTTAAACTCAGTGAATTTCGATTAGCAATAATTACTTTTTTTGGGGTGTTAGCTACAAATATTTTAGTGGGCATAGGAATAGCAGTGGCATTATCTGTAATTGATTTATTCACGAAAGTAGCACGTCCCCATGATGCCGTATTAGGAACAATTCCTAATTTACCCGGACTTCATGATATTGATGACTGGGAGGGAGCAACTACTATTTCTGGATTAGTTATCTATCGCTATGATGCACCTCTTTGTTTTGCTAATGTGGAAAATTTCAAGGAAAGAGCAATAAAGGCAATTAAAGCAGAAATAGAACCCGTAGAATGGTTTATCTTAAATACTGAAGCTATTGTAGAAATTGATATTACAGCTGCCGATATGCTGGAAGAATTACGTCAAGAATTAGCGTCTCGAAATATTACTTTTGGTTTAGCACGGGTAAAACAAGATCTTTATCACCAATTGCAAAAATCAGGATTAATTGATGCTATTGGTAGTGAGCGAATTTATTTAACTTTACATACTGCTATTGATAGTTTCCAAAATAGAAATAAAAAACTTTGAATACGGTAATGATCAACTAATTATCGAGTAAAATTTGCTCTATGTTTAAAATTTTTTCTTGGAGTAAAGCTAAAGAAATAGGTTTGCAAAGATAATCATTCATCCCCGCATCTATGCACATTTCTCGATCATTTTTAAGAGCATTAGCTGTAACAGCAATAATATAAGGTTGTTTATCTTCAGGGAAATTATTACGAATCAAAATAGAAGTCTCTAAACCGTCCATTTCGGGCATTTGTATATCCATTAAAATTAAATCATAATCTTTTGTTTTTAATGCTTCAATTACTTTTAAACCATTAATGGCAACATCCGCCTGATAACCTAATTTTTTGAGAGTTAATAAAGCTACTTTTTGATTAACCAAATTATCTTCTGCTAGTAAAATTTTCAAAGAAGAAATTAATGGCACAGTAACAGGAAAAGATGTGTTTTCAACATCACGAGGAGAATCATTTTCTGGAAGGGGAAGAATAATTGTAAAATAAAAAATAGAACCAATATTAATTTTACTTTCTAACCATATTTTACCATCCATTTTTTCTATTAAATTTTTGCTAATAACTAATCCTAAACCAGTACCACCATATTTACGATTAGTCGAAGCATCTAATTGAGAAAAAGGTTTAAATAATTGAGGTTGTTTTTGAGGAGAAATACCAATACCAGTATCTTTAATAGTGAAAAGAATTTGAAATTTTGAAGGTGAATTTTCCCCTACAATTTTTTCCCCTGTCACGGTAATAATAATTTCTCCTTTATCAGTAAATTTAAGAGCATTACTAATTAAGTTTAGTAAAATTTGTTGTAAACGGAGTCTATCTCCTAGTAAAAATTGAGGAATTACTTCATCTATATTGTAGGTGAATTTTAAGCCTTTTTCTTGAGCCTGAAAACTAAATAAGTCAATAACATTTTTTATACATTCTTTTAAGGAAAAAGATTCATTTTTTAGTTCTAAATTATCTGATTCTATTTTAGAAAAATCAAGAATATCATTAAGAATATTTAAAAGATTATCACTGCTATGATAAATAACTTGAACAAAATCTTGTTGCTGATTATTTAAAGGGGTATCTTTTAATAAGTTAATCATTCCCAGAATACCATTCATCGGAGTGCGAATTTCATGACTCATCATTGCTAAAAATTGACTTTTGGCAATACTGGCAGATTCTGCTTGTTTTTTGGCTTCTAGCAATAATAGATTACGATTTTGAAATTCAAATAATAAGTAAATAACCCATGCTAATAACCATGATAATATTAACGAAATAACGAGAATAATATGGGGTAAAAATGATTGATGAATCTTGAGAAAATAGTTGGAAGGAATAATTTTGATTTCCCAATTAATTCCCCTTGAATCTAAATTAATAGATTGTTGCCATTCCAGATTATCTTTAGCATCAGAATAAATAGTACTATAAATTAATTCTGAATCTTGATAAATAAATATCTGATAACCTTCAATAACCTCGTGACGTAATATAGAATATAATAAGCTATGAAGATTAAAAACTCCTAAAATAAATCCATCAAATTGGTTATTTTTTTTTTCTAAAAAAATAGGAGTATAGATAATAAAACCTCTAATTCCTTGAACTAAATTAAGGGTTCTACTAAAATAAGTTTTTTGTTGATTCTTTGCAATTTTTAAAGCTTTTTTTCTATTTTCTTCAAAGCCCAAATAAAGATTTTTAGCTTTTTCATTATTTTTTTCTGGCATTATCCAACGCACAATATAGTCTTTATCAACCCTCTCTATTGCCTGATAACCATTATAATCTTCAACATATTTCTGAGCATCAGATTTCCATTTTAGTTCTGGAGTACCATTCTCAAAACTCCATCGTTTACTCATTCTCTCTAATGCTAAGATACGAGTGTCCAATTCTGTGTCTATTTTATTACGAAGGGAAACTAATTGAGCTTGTACTAAATTTTCAATTTGTTTATTTTCATTAATAAGTAATAATTTGAAAACCCATATATTTATTACTGTCATCACTATACCTGTAAATAGTGATATTAATATTTGATATTGCTTTAAGATTTGAACACGAAACTTCATGAAATATATTAAAATGCAAGTAGTTAACAATAAATAATGAGCTATTAGAAAAAATCTCTATGGCACAATTTTAGCTTATCCATTCGTAATCTGATCATATTCATTGTCTCATTATTTAGCTTAATTACTATTTAGTTACGATATTACTACTTACTTTTATTTATTAAGCTAAAATTTATTTAACTTGCTTGTTTTAAGTTACTAAAAATAAAAAAAACTATTATCAATCATTAATTATTCATTATCAATTATTTACTATGATTCCTCGTCAATTAACATTACAAAATTTTTTGAGTTATCGTCAGGCAAAATTAGATTTTTCTGGCTTACATACAGCTTGTATTTGTGGTGCAAATGGAGCAGGAAAATCATCCCTTTTAGAAGCAATTACTTGGGCAATTTGGGGCAAAACTCGTACCGCTAGTGAGGATGATATTATTCATTTAGGAGAAAAAAATACAAGGGTAGATTTTGAATTTATTTATGATGAGGAATATTATAGAGTTATTCGCACTCGTCAAAAAAAAGGTGGTGGCACTTTAGATTTTCAAATTATTAATAGTAATGGTTATAAATCCTTATCGGGAAAAAATCTTAGTGATACTCAAAAAGAAATTATCAAATGTTTAAAAATTGACTATGATACTTTTACTAATTCTGCCTATTTAAGACAAGGTAGAGCTGATGAATTTATGTTAAGAAAACCAGCAGAAAGAAAAAAAATTCTTGCAGATTTATTAAAGTTAGATCAATATGAAAAATTAGCAGAAGAATCCAAAGATTTAGCTAAACAATATAAAATTCGTAGTGAAGATATAACCCAACAATTAGAAGATGTTAATAATAAGTTGGAAGAAAAAGAAGCGATAAAATTAGAGTTAGATAATACGAATAAAGATTTAGAATACTGTAAATCTTTAGAGCAACAAAAAATTATAAAATTGGAAGATATTAAAAGTTTACATAATCAAAGAAAAACATGGGAAGAAAGATTAAATTGGCAAACAAATCAATTAGATAAAATTTTTGATAAAATACAGCAATTAGAAACAGAAAAATCGATTTTAGAAAAAGATATTGATAATTTGAGTGCTATTTTAGAACAAGAAGAAAAAACTTTATCAAATTATTATGAATTAAATAAGTTGATTGAAAAAGATAAAGAATTAACTCAAAAATTTGCAATGTATCAACAGTTATTAGAAACAAAGCAAAAATTAGAGCAACAACTAAGAGAAGAAACTAATAGTTTAATTTTAAGTATTCAAAGAGAAAAAACTAACTTAGAAAATTTACTAAAACAGGAGAAAGATTTAGAAAAAATTATTAGTAAAAATGATGATTTAACTGCTGATTTAGAAAAACTTAATTCCCTGCGTGAAAGATTAAATGAATTAGATAATATTCAATTAAAAATTACTCCTTATTTACAACAACAACAAACTATTAAAACTGAATTAGAGAAAGAGAAAGCAAGGTTACAAGCTAAATTAGAACAGTTACAAGAAAAAGAAGTAAATTTACAAGTTACCTTAGCACAAGTACCTCTTAAAAGACAGGAATTTTTTAGTTTACAAAAACAGTTAAAAAAATTGGAAGATGCTAAAAATTATCAGAAGAGAATTCAAGAAAAAGCAGAAGAAAAAAAAAGTTTAATTCAACAATCTATTCTACAACAAGAAAGTTTAGCTAGAGAAATTATTAAGTTAAATAACAAGCTAGAAATGTTGAATAAAGATCATGCTATTTGTCCATTATGTGAATCAACATTAGATGAAAATCACCTCCATCATGTTATTACGAAAACTCAAGAAGAACAAAAACAAATAGAATCAGATTCTTGGCATTATGAAACAGAAAAAGTTAATTGTGAAAGAGAGTTAGAAAAGTTAAGGGTTGAGTATAGAAAATTAAATGATGAATTAGCCCATGAAAATAGCTTAAAACAAGATTATGCTAAACTTGAAAATCAATTAGATTTAACAGAAGATATTTATAATCAATCGGTAGAAATTGAACAAAAAATAGCTGAATTAATATTTTTATTAGACAATGAAAATTATGCTCAATCTTTGCAATTAGAATTAACTAATCTCGAACAAAAAATTCTCAATCTAAATTATAATGAAAAAACCCATGCTTTATTAAGACAAGAAGAAGCTAATTTAAGAAAGGTTGAATATCATCAGTTAAAAATTAAAGATGCAGAAAAAGAATTGAATAAGTTATTAAAGAAAAAACCTCTGTTAGAATCTCAAATTCAGCAATTAGAAATAGATTTACAAAAATTAAGTACAAATTCTTCCCTTCAGTTAGAGATAAATGAGATTAAAAATCAGATTAAAACTATTGATTATGATCACAAATATCATAATAATGTCAGAGAAAATATTCAACAGTTACAAAGTTATCAAAATCAATATGTAGAATTACAACAAGCACAAAAACAGTATCCTCAATATCAAGAAAAGTTATCTCAATTAATAAATAATATCAATAATTATCAACAAGAAAAAATCACAGCTGAAGTAGAATTAAATACTATTAATTATCAATTATCTCAACTGATAGATTATACTGTGGAATTAAATAATTTAACCCATCAATGTTTTCAATATCGTGAAAATATTAATGATTTATTGAGAAAAAAAGGAGGATTAGAACAATCTTTAGCTCATCTTAAAGATCGAGAAAATGAAAAAATAAAATTAGAAAATACATTACAAGAATGTCAGAAAAACTATCGTATTTATCAAGAATTAACTATTGCTTTTGGTAAAAATGGTATTCAGTCTTTAATGATTGAAAACGTTTTACCAGAAATTCAAACCGAAGCCAATAATATTTTATCTCGCTTAACCAACAGTCAATTAAGTGTTGAATTTTTAACTCAAAAACCAAAATCTAGTCGCAGTAAATCTTCTTCTGTGTTTAAGGACACTTTAGAGATTATCATTTCCGATGCTCAAGGCACAAGATCTTATGAAACCTATTCTGGTGGTGAAGCATTCCGCATTAATTTTTCTATCCGTTTAGCTTTATCTCGAATTTTAGCTCAAAGGTCAGGAACAGCGCTACAATTATTAATCATCGATGAAGGTTTCGGAACTCAAGATTCTGAAGGTTGCGATCGCCTAATTGCCGCTTTAAATGCGATTGCTGAAGACTTTTCTTGTATTCTAACCGTTACTCATATGCCACAATTCAAAGAAGCATTTCAAACAAGAATCGAAGTATATAAAACGGAAACTGGCTCAAAAATACAGCTTTCCATTTAATAATGATTTATCCTTGTCAAATTTTTTAAAAACCGTTATAATCATTAATTGTGTCATCTTTGGAGAGGTGGCCGAGCGGTTGAAGGCGCAGCACTGGAAATGCTGTTTGGGGGTAACTTCAACGAGGGTTCGAATCCCTCCCTCTCCGTATAAATTAAAAGAGTCTTTTAGTGTTTACTAGAAGACTTTTTTGTTGGTATAGTATCTTTTTATCCCTTGATTTTCATTATTTCTCTTATCTTCACTAAAAATTTTTTTTATCATATCCTAATTAATAGTCAATAATTCGTTGATTTTCTCTAAAATACTAATAGGATTAAAAGGCTTGGTTACATAAGCGTTTGCACCTAAATCAAAGGCTTTTTTTCTATGTAAATTATTATCACGAGAAGTAAGAATAATAATCGGTAGATTTCGCCATTTTTCTGACACTCTAATTAATTGAAGCATTTTATAACCGTCAAAACCGGGCATTTCTAAATCACAAATAGCCAAGTCAAAATCTATAGAATTATTTTGCAAAGTATTCCATGCCTCCTTACCATCTCGACACTGAGTAACGTTATAGCCAACTTGACTTAAGACTCGATTTAAACTACGTCTCACGGTAACAGAGTCATCAATAATTATTATCGATAATTTATCTTTAGCTATTAAGAAATTGTCATTATTATCTTGTTTTTGTGTTTTAAGTTGATGATTTGTTAATAAAGGTTTGAGATAATCTGGCACTAAAATTGGTACTATAGTACCTGTTCCTAGTATTGTACAACCACCGAGATAAGGAGGAATAATAACGGTATCATCAAAACTTTTTGTAACTAGAGGTTTTTCATCGATAATTGCATCTACTGCAATAATAACTTTTTCTTCATTTACATTTAATAATAAGCCAACATTAGCATTAGAAAATTGTGTAGAAATACTTTCATTATAAGGTAATATTTGATATAAATTATAAATAGAAATTTTTTGGTTTTCCCATATTAGTTGATTCTGATTAATTTTGTATTCTGATAAACGAATTATTCTGAGAATATTTTCAGAAGGAATGGCTATTAGTTGTGTTGACATTTTGACTAATAATAAAGAAATTATATTTAAAGCCATAGGAATTTTAAGTTGAAATTCTGTACCTTTTCCTATTTCTGTATTAACTTGGATAGTGCCTCTTAATTTTTCAATTTCATCTTTGACAATATCCATACCCATACCTCTTCCAGATAAATTTGTCACTTGAGAAACTGTAGAAAATCCGGGAGAAAAAATAGTTCCTAAAATTTGTTCATTTGTGAATTCATTAAATTTGCTATTGGTAGGAAATAAGCTTAATTCTCTTGCTTTTTTATAAACTTTTTTAATATCAATTCCTCTACCATCATCAGCAATTTTTAAAATTATATTATTACCTTGAATTTTTGCTGTTAGAGTTATTTTTGCAGGTAAAATTTTACCTAATTTTTGTCTAATTTCTGGGGTTTCGATTCCATGATCAAAAGCATTTCTAATGATATGATTAAAAGGAGTTCTTAAACTTTCTATTATATTTTGATCTATAAAAATTTGTTTCCCTTCAATTACTAATTCAACTGATTTTTGATAAGTATTATTGAGATTTTCTAGTGGTTTGATGAAACTACCTGCTAAATTGATAAAAGGTACTAAACGCACTTGTCTTAATTCTTGATCTAATATATCAAGAGATTTTCTGATTTCGATTAATGTTTCTTGAAATTCTCTATTAATTAAGTCAAAATCTTCTCTGACTTCTTGTACTTGAGTAATTAATTCTGTTAAACTTTGTAAGGCACTGTGAACTTGAGTATATTCATCAAATTCTAAAGTATCAAAATCTGATAAATTTTCTATACTATCATTATTTTTAACAGGTAATTTATTATTTTCAACAATAGTTAATTGATCATAAATAGATTCTATTTCTTCTTTGAGTGGTGATAATAATTTAGTTTTTTTATTTAATTTATTACTACCTCTTTTTAGTTGGTTTTCATAAAGACTTAAACGCTCATAAAAAATTAATAATTGTCCGACAATATCTCCCATTTTATTTATTTTTTGAATCGGCACTCGTAAATTTCTATTATGAGTTATTTTTTGCGGTAAGTTTTCTTCAAAAGTAGTCTTTTCTTCCTTTTTTTCTATCAGTAATAAATTTTTAAATCTATCTGAAAATTTTATCTGTTTATCATCATTTTTTTCTAAATATTGTTGTCGATGATATTCAATTTCCGAGATCGATAATAAGGTAAAATTTTTAATAGAATCATGATTTTTTAATTTTAAATTTTTGATTTCTTCAATAAGATTAACTAGCCATTGACAATTTAAAGCCTGACCTAATAATTGACATTCTTCAATTAAAATATTTAAGTTATTGGTAATATTTTCTTCCGTTGCTAATGTCGGATTATTAATAATTTCTGTGACTCTTTCAATACAGGCAGATAAATCTTCTGTCAAAGCTATTTTAATAAAGTTATTATCAGCAAAACCAATATCAATTAATTCTTCTTGAGGATTAAAAGTTGTCAAAAATTGATTTAAAATTTCAAGTAACTCAATATTATTTGTATCATTAATAATTCCTTTTTTTTCTGAATCAACCAAATCTTCTAATTGATTAATTCCTAAATTTAATAACTCAAATGTTGTTTTTAAATCAGTAACTCTTTCTTGTTGTAAAGCATAAAAAATATCTTCAATTTTATGAGCTAATTGACTAACTATAAGCATTTCTGCCATCCCTGCACCACCTTTAATTGAATGGGCTGCTCGTGCTAATTCTTTATATAGATTAGCTAATTTTTGGGGATTTTTTTGATGATTAAATAATTCTTTTAACTCAATAATTCCAACTTTTAAAATATTTAAATATTCTGGGGCATCTTCTTCTAAAAAACAGTTACGTGCTTCTTGGGCAATAGCGGCTAAACTAATAGAATCTAACATAATAATTAATACTTGATAAGTGATAATTTCTAATTAACTTGGGTAAATGCCATTCACCCTTACAAATCACCTGAGTTTGACAACTGACGAGGAAGAAGATTAAGGGAGATGGAAGAGAGGAAAAAATCTCATTCATCCCTACAAATTTTTCATGATTAATTGACTTGAAAACGAGAAGCAGATTGCTGCATTTCTGTAGCTACTTTCACTAATTCCTGTAATGACTGAGATACGTAATTAGATTCTTCTGCGGTTTCTTTTGTTACCACTGCAACTTCCTGCATTTTATCATTGACTTTTTGAGAAATTAATTTTTGATTAACTGTACTTTGTGAGATAGACTCTAATAATGAATCAATCTCATTGCTTATTTGAGCTAGTTTTTGAAGAGTTTCCTTAGTATTTTTAACTAATTTTGTTCCTGTTACCACTTGAGTTGTACTTTCCTCCATCATTCTCATCATTTCGCTAGTTTCCTCTTGAATACTAACAACTAATTGCTCAATTTCTTGGGTAGAAAACGTAACTTGCTCTGCCAGTCGTCGCACTTCATCGGCTACCACTCGGAAACCTTGTCCATTTTCTCCTGCACGTGCCGCTTCAATAGAGGCATTAAAAGCTAAAAGATTCGTTTTTTCGGAAATACTGGAAATAATACTGACAATTTTGGAAATTTCTTGAGAGGAATCAGCTAATCGCTTTGCTTTTTTTGAAGTATCAGCAACGGTATTTCTAATTTGATAAATACTGTTAACGGTTTCATCAATCACATTCTCCCCTTCTTCAGCAGTTAACCGTGATTTTCGAGCAATTTGTGCGGCATTTTGGGCAGATTCACTTACTTTTTCGATAGATTGTGTAATTTCTTCAATAGATATTCCTACCGTTTGAATATATTGTTCTTGTTTGCTAGAATTTTGTGCAAGATGATTAACAGATTGCCCATTTGCCAACGCTGTTTCATTCACTTGATTCGCTGAAATAACAACCTGTTTGACTAATGCTTGTAAACTTCTAATGGTAGCGTTAAAGGCATCTGCAATCGAACCAACTTCACCTGATACTACTTCAGCTTGTACACTTAAATTACCCTTACTAGCTTCTTCAATATCTAATAAAAGATTAATCACATTTTTCTGCAAATTTTCCCGTTGTTGTTTCTGAAATTGTGCTTCTTTTTCCCTTTGTTGTGCAATATCTTCAATTGCTTCTGTATAACTTTCAATTCTTTCAGCCATTTCATTAAAAGTTAATGCTAATTGCCCAACTTCATCTTTTGAAGTAATTTTTGCCCTAACATTTTTATCTCCTGCACCAATTTTTTTAGCTGTTTGTTGTAATTTTTGAATTGGTTTTGTTAGCACTCTACCAAATATAATTGCTAAAATAATAGCGATAATTAATGTGAGAATACCTACTAAAATTTGATAAGTTAAACTTTCATTTAAAAGTTGTTGTAAATCAATTTCAGAAGTACCACGCACTACAAAAGCGATTTCTTCTCCTTTAAAATTAGGTAAAGCTTTTACTGCCACTGTATGCCATTTATTCTCTAAACGCATTCTACCAACCAAATCACCACCAATACCGACTTCTGCTTGTTTAAGTAAATCTAACTCAGGTAAAAGAATATTTGTTTTTGTTTGCTCACTACCTGGTTCTTGTAAGATGGAAGACACAGGCTGAAACTGTCCGTTATTAAACATATAAATGGCACTATAACCACCGCCAACAGCCTCGATAGTTTTTCTTAAAAATAACGTTTTATTATTAATAATTTCTCCCGCCATTAAAATTCCGATTACTTCTTGAGAATCAGGATTAATTACAGGCGTAAAGCTGATATTCATCAAGACATCTTGATTATCAATTCCAAGGGGTAAAGGGGGTTTTTCTGTCGTAATTTCATTCCAAGAAATAATCGCATTAGTTTGCAAACGACGAGGAAATTTTATTATTTCTGTGACTAAATTATCCAAGAAAAATTTTTGACCAGCTCTATCTTTATTAGCATTTACAATTATCTTACTATCTAAACCAATTAAAGTAGCATATTCAATTTGTCTAGCATTAGTTTCATTTTGTAAAATTCGTCTTATAGTATTTTTTAAATCAGGAGAAATATTACCCGTATCTTGATAACTTTTAGCCCCTTCAATGATGGCGACATTATCACTTTGTCCTCTAAATCCTGACTCCATTTCATTAATACGAGAATTATAATTAATTACTGATACGGCTAACTCTGCTACTGCTTGATTTTCTAATTGAGATCTTCCTAAAATAATAGTGATAATTCTTCCTGCTATAACTACTCCTAAAATTGAAATTAAACTTGATATTAATAAAGCAATAAACTGTTTATAAGCAATAGGTAAATCAATTATTTTTTGTATTAATGCAATAGATTGATTTTTAATTTTATCTGTTTTTACTTCTTTAACATTATCTTGTTTTTCTACTTCCTTTACTAAGTTTTTAATTTTAATTTCTCCCATCGCTTTTTGCGCAGTGTCAGCAAAAACTCCATCCTTATCTTCTTGAATAATCTCTTGATAAATTTTTACAGCTTCTTGATAATATTTTTCCTGCTGTAAAGCAGTAGCTAAATTTAATTTTGTAATTAAATCTGTTGGGTTTTCTGCTAAGGTAGTTTGTAAATTTTTGATAGTTTCAGAAAACTCATTATTATTAGTTTTTATGTCTAATTGATTCATGGAAATTACTTCTCAATATAAATAAGTAGGTTAATTTTTATATGTAAACTTTTTTATGGCTAAATTTGATTTTTTTATTAATTATTTATGCTGAATTATTTCATAAATTTATAAATTTTTATTTTAAATAGTTTTCAATTTGGATTAAATCAATAATAGCTATAGAATTTTTAGTATTTACACAAAAATTATTATGACTATTAATAGCATTTTGTTGGGACACATCAAAAGAATTATCTAGAACTAAATCTTTAATTTCTCCTAATTTTTTGACAACTAATCCAATATAATTTTCTTCTAATTTAGTTACTAAAATCGTTGAAGAAGAATAGCTATTATTTAACAAACGAAAATTATATAATAGTCGTGATAAATCTAATAACCATAATAAATTACCTCTTTGACTGACAATCCCTAATAAAGACTCTTTTACCCCCGGAATTGGACAAATATCATTGTAACTAATACTCATTACCTCTTGAACTTTATCAAGAGGAATTGCTATTTTTTGATCATTATTTAATTCCACAATAAAATAATCCATGTCAATAATTGATAGTTATTTTTTGATTAATCATTACTTAAATAAATCTGAGTTTGATATAAAATTATCAATGAAAAGAGAAGATGGTAATAAAAGTTGATTAAAATATTAATTAGTTTTTTTAATATTTATTAAACTTAATACTTTATTTTACTTTGATTTCTATAATTACTTATTAATTAAGAATTCTTACATCAAACTGAAGTAAATAAATACTCTTTTCTTCTACAAATTATTCGCTATTCTTTAAAGATAATTTTTCACGGTATCAATTAACTCTGTTGGACTATAAGGTTTTGTCATATAAGCAGTTCCACCTTGTCTTAATGCCCAAAATTTATCGAAATCTTCATCTTTAGTAGTTAGAAAAATAATTGGCACAGTTTTATAATTCATTTCCTTGCGAATATAACGACAAACATCTAAACCACTCATGTCAGGCATGACAATATCCATTAAAATTAGATCAGGTTGTTCATGATTATTTAACCATTCCAATGCCGATTCTCCATTATCAACCAAATTTACCTCTACTCCGATAGTTTGTAATAACCCATTAACAAGACGTTGTTGAGATTTAGAATCATCGACTACTAATACTTTTTTCATCGTAAAAATTACCTCTTAATTATTTTTTTGTAAGTTATTATGAACAGATTGAACTAATTCTTGGGGGTTAAAAGGTTTACAAATATAACCCACTGCACCAATCATTTTCGCCTTAACTCGATCCATTACTCCATCTCTACCCGTTAACATTAGAATAGGAATATCTTTTAACAACACTGATTGACGCATCATATAAGCCAGTTTATAACCGTCAATTTCTGGCATATTAATATCCATTAAAATTAAGTCTGGTTTTTGCCTTACAAATGTACTCATTGCCTTGGCAGGTTCGGTAATACTAATGACTTCAAATCCTCCTGTTAGTAAAGTCATTTTGACTATACGTTGAATAGTTTGGCTATCGTCAATACAAGCGATTATAGGTTTATCAACATCAACAATATTTTCTTTTTGGTAAGGTTTAACAGTTAAAAAATTAAAACTAATTAGAGGTTGAAAAAATAGTCCTAATTCCAAGATAGATTTACTAGAATAACTACCAATTTCGTATAAATTACAATTATCATCAAGATAAGGTTTTAATGATTGAATTTGATCAACTTTATCTAAATCATCAGAAAAATAAGCCTTAATCGATTCCCAGTCTTTAATTTCTAACCTTGATAAAGGAGAATTTATTTCACTTCTCATTCGTACCCAAGAACGAATATTATTTTTAATGGGATTGACTAAAGATTTTAAACCAAGATTTAAGATTAAAGGATTTAAACCAACTATATTTTCAAAAGTGACTTTGGCACGAGATAAAGTTAAACAATGAATAATGGCTTCTTGAGTAGTATAAGAAAGAATTTCTCTAACTTTTTGAGAATCTAAACGATTATTTTGCCATTGATTGTAAATGAATTGATAATCATCTTCTAAATCTTGAGGAATATAAAAATCATGATGAGAAAAACACTGAGACAAAATATACATTAATCTTTCTCTTTTTCCCGATATACTGGTGGCAAAATGAATTTTTCCTATTCCTAAATAAATAATCCAACTTACTGATGAATCTTTAGAATCTTGAATGATTAATTTTCCCGATATTTTCTTTGCTAATAAATTTTGTAAAATCTTATAAGGAATGGCAACTATTTCTTTATCAGATTTAATTAGCTTATTTTTAACCATAGTAGTAGTCATAATTTACTTGTTAATTTTTTGAAAATTTATCAATATCACTACAACATTAATCTTGAGAAAAATTTACCACTAATATGATTTTATTGTAACTTTTAACCTTTTCTTAATCAATATCACAATTAAGATAAATAATCCTCATATTTAAACATAACAGAATATTCAATTTTAAAATCAATAACGTGTTGTAGAATACATAAATAAATTTTTAACTATCAAGTAACAATAACAAGAAAAAAATTATTTTATAAATCATTTTACTTAAGTAAAAATACATAAAATATCTAAAGATTGCTCAAAAAGTGCTTTTGTGAGAGCAGAATATAGAAGTTAGGGAAAATTATTATAGATAAAGATTTTCATCTTTAGTATTTTAATTAAATGCAAAAATAATTTGTTTACAAAATCGAATTAAAAATATGGAGTTATTGAATAAAAGTAAAAATAGCCAAAATCTAGCACTTTTTTAAAAAGATAGTATCTTTACACTGTTTATTTAAAAATACTTTTTTATAGATAGAAAAATAAAAAGACAAGTAGAAAAAAGATTTCTCTATCTTGTCTTAAGAAAATTTAAAGGTAAAATAACTAACGTTGATGATTATTTATACAGCTCAAAACATAACTATCTTAAGCTATAAAATAAATCATTTAAAAGTATTTAGTTACGAAAATTTCTTCTCGGATTATCTCCGCCATTACCTTCTTCACGGGGTTTAGCTTTATTGACTTTCATCTGTCTTCCCATCCATTGGGCACCGTCTAAAGTTTCAATAGCTTTATCTTCTTCACTATCATTAGACATTTCTACAAAACCAAAACCACGCATTCTTTTTGTTTCACGATCAACAGGTAGATATACACGCTTCACTTGACCGTAATCAGCAAAAACTGCTTGTAAATCTTCTTCTGTGACATCGTAAGATAAATTCCCTACATATATGGACATAAATTTGCTCCAAAATCTTAATTTACACTGAGATAATTGAGACGACGGACATGAATCTTTCCATACTGCACTAGGAATAACCTTTTTAGACTGGAATCAAACACTGTTACCGAACTAAACCTCAAATTAACACTATTTTAAATTTATCATATTAACTGAGAATGATTAATATTTTCGCTCTTTTGGTTCAAACATAGTGATCACAACAGGCATATAATTAACTTCAATGTTATCTGCACCATAGGAAGCAAGAGTATGTTGTAGAAAGTTATGATCATCTCTGGATGGATAATCTTCTCGTGAATGAGCACCTCTACTTTCTTGACGTTGTAAGGCAGAAGTTAAAATTATTTCTCCTACCATCATAATATTCTGTAATTCTAAGGCTTCGATTAATTCAGTATTCCAATCTTTATCTTTATCATCAAGGAAAATTTGACTATACTTAGCCTTTAGTTGTTGAATTTGTGCGATGCCTTCAATCATCACTTCCTCTGTACGAAATACTCCACAATGCTCTGTCATAGTATCTTGAAATTTTTGTCTTAAGCTATTAATTCTCAAATTCCCTTCTTGTGAAATTAAATTATTTATCCGTTTTTCTGCTTGTTGTAAGTATTTTTGTTCATCAACATTAGGCATTTTACGATCTACAACATAATTGGCGATCGCCCGTCCAACTCTTCTACCATAAACCACGCATTCTAAGAGAGAATTACTACCAAGACGATTTCCCCCATGCACAGAAACACAAGCACATTCACCCGCCGCAAAAAAACCGTCCGTTAATTGAGTGGCATTTTGACGCACTCTACCATCAGTATTAACAGGAATACCCCCCATACAATAATGAGCAGTAGGGCGTACAGGCATAGGTTGATAAACCGCATCAACTCCTACTAAACGATAGGCTTCTTCCCAACAAAAAGGCACACGACTCATAATTTTTTCCTTCCCCATGTGAGTCAAATCTAAATGTACATACGCACCACCAGCACTACCATCGGCATGAATGCCTCTTCCAGCTCGAATTTCTAACACAATGGCACGGGAAGTAATATCACGGGGTGCTAATTCCATTTGATTCGGGGCGTAACGTTGCATAAAACGCTCACCATCACTATTACGTAAATAAGCACCTTCTCCTCTAACAGCTTCGGAAATTAAGACACCCACAGGAAATAAGCCTGTCGGATGAAACTGTACAAATTCCATATCTTCTAAGGGTAAACCAGCCGCCGCACACATCCCTAAACCATCACCAGTAGAAGCATAATCGTTAGAAGTGGTATTGAAAACCCGACCATAACCCCCCGTAGCAAACATCACAGCCTTAGCTTTAACCACCTCTAAACGCCCGTCACTGATATTAAACATAACCACCCCTTTCGCTTCTTTTATCACATTTTCTCCTAAATTTAAGGGAGATTCAGGGAGATCATTTTCTTCAAGAATTAACTGCAAAACGTACCATTCTTCATAAATTTTCACTCGGTTTCGCCGTAAATTGTTGAATAACTCATGTAGCATAGCATGACCAGTTTTATCTGCCGCATAACAAGTACGTTTATGGGAATGCCCACCAAATGCCCGTTGAGCGATTCTACCATCTTCCAAACGAGAAAATAATACTCCTAAATGCTCTAATTCGATGATAACTTCGGGAGCTTCTTTGGTTAAATATTCTACCGCATCTTGATCAGCTAAATAGTCTGAACCCTTTACAGTATCAAAGGCGTGAGCTTTCCAATCATCTTCAGGATCAACATTCTGTAAACTAGCCGCAATACCACCTTGTGCCGCTACCGAATGTGAGCGAATGGGATGAGTTTTTGCCACTAATCCGACATCTAAAGTACTATTTTGTTTTTTTATTTCAAGGGCTGCACGGCATCCAGCTAAACCACCACCGATGATGATCACATCATGTTCTAACATTGGCAATCCTAGGTAAATATTAATCTAATTTTCTATCTCTATCCTGTTACAATTAGCAAAGAATAAGTACACTTTCCTCACAATTCTTAAAATAGAATTTTTATTTCGAGTCCATTATTTATTATTTATTATGAATACTGCTAATTTATCTCCTCAAGAATTAAAAAAAAATACTCAGAAAATTAAATTATTAGTTTTTCCTATTGCTAATCTTAACGTTGCTTTACACATTGATAATGTCCAAAAAATTGTTAATTACTCGACTATTTTTAGTAGTGGTTTAAATCATTTTGGTTTAGTCAATTTAGGAGACGAAGAAATAATTGTTATTGATTTACATAAAAAACTATTTAATAAATCTGAAATTTTGCAAGAAGAGGATAAAAAATATTTATTATTGGCTTTAAACAGTGCGGGTGAAACATTCGGAATCTTAATAAAAAATGCGCCAGAATTATATGATATTCCTTTGAACACAGTCCGCATTTTACCACCTTCTTATCGCCGTGCTGATACTTTAAAAATTGCTTCCCATGTCACAGTGATTGAGACAGAAAATACGGAAAATGAGGAACAAAAAACCATTTTCATTTTAGATCCTGATGAGTTAATTGCCCCTGTTTAAAAATTAAACTATTGCTTCAAATGCAACTCCTTCTAATTGGAATTGAGGAGAATTTGCAAGAATATTATTTTTTTCCTCTTCTCCTACAAATATATAAGTTCCCGGTTGTTGAGTATTTTGCAGACGATAAATATCAATACCTCGATTAGCATTACCATCTAAAGCATAAAAAGCAATTCCTTCTTCTTTGAAGTTAGGATAATTTTCACGGATGTTTTGACTTTCTGCTTCTCCGACATAAAGATAAGCACCTAACTCATTTTGAAAACGATTAAACTGAATTAAATTATCATTAGGCTCTATTGCTACTTTAAAAGCAACTCCTTCTTCTTTAAAATTAGGATAGTTTTGGTTAATAGTTTGTCTTTCTTTGTCACCAGCCCAAATATAAATACCATGAAAATCGCTATTTTGAAAACGATAGAAAGGACTATTTAATAAAGCATCAACATTATCTGAAGCATTGACAATCTTAAGAGTATAATTAGTTGTAACATCTGGTTGATTATCTATGGTAGGATCATAAACATTTAATGTTACTTCATATTCATCTTGAATTTCAGAGTTAGGATTTGCACCAATCAAGAATAAAGCATTATCCCGAACTTCAAAACGCTCTTTATCTTTCCCTGTTAAAGATATTTCATTTACACCTAAATCATCATCCTCGATAACAATCTCAGCTAACTGTATGCCATCCCTTACCAGTATATTATTATTAAGTTCAGTAATTGCATTAGCTAAAAAAACCGCAGTAGGAGAAGTGTTAAAAGCGATAATAGTGTCATTTAACAGTTGTTTGACGATCAATGAACCATTACTATAATCACCTTCGAGGATAATATTTGCATCCGTTTCGCCGTCATTATTGACATCAATTTGTAAAGTATTTTCGTTGAAGGTTAGCTGTTGAGACGTAAACTGGGTATTTTTGACTAAGATAACATCATCAGAATGAAACTGACTTAAAGAATCTCCGTTTAACTGGGTTAAATTACCTTGAATAATATTAGCACTATCCGAAGTTAGTTCATATACATCAGGAACACTGCTACCCTGAAAAGTATTATCGTCTTCATTATCTTTAAATAAAGTGCCAATATCAGCTCCCGCAGGTAACACCAGATTTTCTTCTGGAATTACCACATTTAAAGGAATTTCAAGACTAGCAGATTCCCCTGCTTCATCGGTGGCAGTAACTTTAATCGTTATATTATCAAGATTAATCGCTTTAGGAGTGCCACTAAAACTCAGAGTAAAAGGAAAGGATCAAATACCAACCAAGAAGGGAGATTTGTACCATCAGGTAAAGTGGTAGTATAGGTTAAATCATCTCCTTCACTAATATTTTCATCGATAAATGTACCATCTGGGATTTCTAAAACAAATAAGTCATTAACCTCTACTTCTTGAGCCGAAATAGAATTAAAAACTAAAGGTGAATTATTAGGATTAACAGTTACGGTAATTTCATCATCCAAAAGTAGAAGTATATTTTCTGGATTACCCAGTTGAATATCAAAGGTTTTTCCATCTTGCCATGTATCAAAATTAAGTAATTCCACGGGAATTTGTTTTTCTGTTTCACCGGGTAAAAAAGTGAGAATTCCACTAGAAGCAACATAATCTTTTCCTTCTATCGCCGTATTATCTGCGGTGTTATATTCTAAAGAAATTACTTGATCACTAGGTTGAGAGATACGAATACTAACTTCTACCTTGGAATTATCATTAAAAGTTGTGTTTGCTTCTCCATTTCCCAATAGCTCATCAGAAAAAGTTTGAAGGGAGAAAAAAGGAATTATTTTCTTAAATATGGTTATTGTTTGATCGGTAATAAAATTAATAGAATTAATAGTAGTGTTGCCAATATCTGTCACTATATCCGTTACCTTATTCCACGCATCTGTCGTAAAATTTTTAGTGGAATCCCAAGCGTCTGTTGTCCAATTACTAACTTTCTTCCAAGTGTCCCCAGTCCATAAAGATACACTTTTCCACCCATCAATACTCCAATCGCTAATAGCGTTAAAAGCAGAACTACCACCATTAATTAGGGCATTGAAAATGTTATCATTAATAAAAGACAGTGCCTTGATAACGGCATTAATTCCTATACCAGCACCAGTACGCAGAGATTCCGCACCAGCACGACTACCCAAACTCTTAGCAATAGTCGGACCTACTGCTGGAATATACGCCATAGCTATGCGCACGAGGATATGATCTATATTAGAATTATAATTAAAATTCGGAGAATTTAAGGAAGAAAAAGATTGTTGCCGTAAAACTCCATCAGAAGGTTTTTGTTTACTACCAATTGATGATGCTAAGAGAGGATTAGTATGAGGGCCTATAATAAAACCCGGTCTGACTGTATATTGAAATAGTTGAAAATCACCATTAATATAGTTTAATCCCGCTAAACTGACAACATCTGTAGCTGTGACGTAGTGAGTAACACCATTTTTGACATTCTCAGGTTTAAAGGAATTAGAGCCATAATTTTTTCCATCAATATTAACAGATGGAGAGATACCCGGAGCATTAAAAGTAACAACTTCAGCCAAAGGAAATCTGTTAATACTGGTAGAATAAGATGCAATCCACTGAGATAATGCACCTCCTAAACTATGACCTGTAATATAAGGGGTAGTGGTAATAACTTGACTTTTAGCGTTGAGCCAATCGGCAACAGAATCTTTATTAGAGTTAAATTGGTTAAATCCTACTCCTCTGGGATTAGTATCATCTAAGAAATCTAATGAGTTTGCTGATCCTTTTATGGCTAAAATAGATGGCTCATTTGGTGCAGTTAATCCGACGGCGAAAAATCCAGTATTTTTATCATCCCAAATTTTATCAACTTTATAGGGAATTTTGTTGACATTATAAACAGAATTTTGTAATTCTAATTCATTCTTTGATGTGTCTGACCAATTTCTATAAGCGTAATCTTTTGCTAAAACCTCTAAAAAAGCATGATTTAATCTCACTGATGACGCTCCTAATTGAACAATTACTAAAGGATTTTCCTGAATATCGTTAACATTTGTAAAAGATTCTGAAGCCATAGCATCAAATTCTGAAATAAAATCTTCAGTATCGGAAATATTTGCAATATCCCAAGATAAAGAATTAGCATCAGAAAATTGTTCAGAATTAAATGGTTGCTCTATGATATTTGTTGGTGAATCTAAATCAAAAACCTTTAAAACTGTCATCTCAACATTTTTGTGATCGTAAAGAAAAGTGCTGTTTATAATCTCCATCAAAATCAGCACTACAATTGATCATAAATTAAAAACGTAAGATTCCATATAAATTTATTAATAAAAATTCACTAAATAAAAATAGAGACAAATTTTACCAAGGATTACCAATCATCGTAAATGGTGCCCAATAAAAAGGATGAGAAAAATCTTCTTTTTGTCGAGAGTTTTCGGGCAACCCATCTAATGATACTTCTAGTTCAGGAGTAATAATCTCATTACCATCTTCAGTTTTATAAATTTTACCTTTAAGCATATTTAACTGTGCTTGTCGTAAAGATTCTGCTTTAGTTGATTGAGTTTTTAGTTGTCCATAAAAATCAGTCATTAATGCTAAAGTACCAGTATCACTGACTTGCCAAACACTACCCATGGCTGTTTTTACTCCTGCTTTCACTGCTAAACCAGCAAATCCTAATTCTGCAATATTATTTCCAAAAGCGGTTTCACAGGCACTTAAAACCATTAATTCCACTAAAGGGCTATTTAAACCTAAACTATTAATGTCATTTAATGGTAAACGAGAATTATATAGTTGAATAAAACTATTAGTAGTTTCATTGGCATTAAATTCACCATGAGTGCCAAAATGCACGATCCCAAAAGGTTTACTAGCCAAATTTTGTTTAATTTCTTCTAAAGTAAAGTTATTATTCAAATATCTTTGATAATCTTCCGTTGCCTGTTCATTCCAAACTTTTTTAATAGTAGGCACTTCCACACTAACACCGGGCAAAGGATTAATTTGATTATCAGCAAATTGTGATGCTCCCATAGCTAAAAGACTTAAATCCTTGATTGGACGATAACGATTATCATTCAGATTTAAACTTGGTGCTAAACCACTACTATATTTTTCCACTAAAAACTCTTGACTATTACCATCATATAAGGCGGCAACGGGAATAAAACGAATTTCCGAGGGCAAAATAAATAATAAATTACTGATTTTTTCTTCTTTTAATCTATCTTCAATAGGTGCAATTAACCAACTATATAACTCAGTAGCATAAGGTTTATAATCACCGTTTAAAGCAAAATTATCTGATGCTGTTGACCATAAATTAGTAGCAGACTCAACTATTTGTTGACGAGTAATTGGTACAACAATTCTGAGAGGCTGTCCTTTTTTTGTGACAATCAACAAATCTAGTTGATCTTCTTGAGATGGTTTAAGCTCAATACTAGGTTTAAGATTAGGTTTATTAATATTAATTTTTCTGTACTCCTGAGTATTTCCTATTTCTCGACGGGCAAATTCTTCTTCTAAATCAGAAGGTTGATACCCTTTAGGAGTAAAGTTAACATAAATAAATGCTGGTTTTTCCCCTGTTTCTTTTTCAATAGTAGTTAAAATTTCTTGTGCCTGATCTATGCGATAAATAGGTGTTGTTTCATTAGAATTATTTATACGAGAAGAAGAAATATCATCAGCTCGGATCACTGCATTATCGGGATTACTTACTAATAAACGTTTCTGAGAATCTGAATCAGATTGATTATTTGTTTCTTCTGGATTATTAGGCTCTACCGGTGGTTCTACCGGAGGCTCTACCGGTGGTTCTACCGGAGGCTCTACCGGTGGTTCTACCGGTGGCTCTACCGGTGGTTCTACCGGAGGCTCTACCGGTGGTTCTACCGGAGGCTCTACCGGAGGCTCTACCGGTGGTTCTACCGGAGGCTCTACCGGAGGCTCTACCGGTGGTTCTACCGGAGGCTCTACCGGTGGTTCTACCGGTGGTTCTACCGGTGGTTCTACCGGTGGCTCTACCGGTGGTTCTACCGGTGGCTCTACAGGTGGTTCTACCGGTGGCTCTACCGGTGGTTCTACCGGTGGTTCTACCGGTGGCTCTACAGGTGGTTCTACCGGTGGCTCTACAGGTGGTTCTACCGGTGGCTCTACAGGTGGTTCTACCGGAGGCTCTACCGGTGGTTCTACCGGTGGCTCTACCGGTGGTTCTACAGGTGGTTCTAGTAATTCAACACTAATATTTCCGACTTGAAATGCGTCAAAATATTGTCCTACTTGAATAGTGAATTCTCCATTAGTAATAAGTCCTTCAGTTCCACTGTTACTAGAATCTCCCACAATAAAAGGTAGGCGAGGATCTAGTTTGTTTGTATTGTCTACTCCTTCAGGAAACAAATTAATGTTAATAGAACCACCACTAATACCACCGCTACTATCAATACTAAAATCACCATTTTCGATAGTATCAGTTATTTTTAGTGTACCTGCTGTTGTTATCTTAACACTGCCACCTGTTTGGTTACTGCTTCGAGTGTCAATGCTAGTGATTTCAATATCATTAGGAGTATTAACTAATACTGCACCACCATTACCATCAATTCCTGTTCCAGAAATTATTCCCGTTTTAATCGTACTTGTTTCCGAAGTAAGGGTAATATTACCTCCACGATTACCAGAAGTTACGATATTTTCTGTTTGAATGTTATTGATAGCACTAATCGTTATATCAAATCCATTACTTGTAATATTTTGACTGGAGAAATTATCAGAATCAAACATAGTTGGATTTTGAAGTACTAAATTGGTATTAAAAATTTGACTACCAATAGTCTTAATTAATCCTCCATTAAAATTAGTGAGATTGGCGGTGATCGATAAATTATTGAGTGGTTCAATAAAACCAATAGCATTATTAAGAAAAATATTGCTATTACCAGCATCTAAAGTTAAATTCTTACTACCATTGATTGTCCCAGTAATAGTAATATCAGCACCCTGATTACTTAAATTTGTAGTAGAAAGGGTAACGTCATTGCCTAACAAAACACCATCATTAATCGTTATTTTATTGCCTTGAGTAAGAATGTCAGCGTTAAGGATTGTTGTTGCCCCAGCACCAAAGATAGTTAGAGAAGCATCATCGTTGGCACTAATGCTATGATTAACAATAATATTTTTAGCCTGAAGAATTAAAGGATCATTAATTGTTGTGGGTTGATTAATTGAAATTACTCCCGATGTAGAATTTTGTCCCACAGTAATGCTTTTAAAGCCAGTAAAAATACTGAAAGCATTATTAATTCCAAAATTGTTACTAGGTTTTTGCAAAAATAAATTACCACCGCTAGAAGTAACTAAGCTATTGGGAGAAAAGATAATATTTGTTAAGTAAAGGAGCGTTAAATCATTAAATCCTGTATTGAGATTACCTTGAAATATTATACTTCCTTGATTACTCGTTAAATTTGTATTTTTGAAAATTTCTAAATTATTATAAGTTTGATCTTTTGTGGTAGTAACGTTACCATTTAAGATGGTACTACCTAAACTGTTCATTATTAGACTATTAGCGTTAACCGTTTTAAGTGTTGTTACACCTTGACTATTAGCGGTAATATCTCCTAAGGGTTGACTATTGCCAATAGCATCACCAAAGATAATATCGCCAATGCCACTATCGAGGCTGAAATTATATGTACCATTAACTGTACCTGTAATCTCTATATTTGCTCCTGAACTTCCTAAATCATTAGTGGCAAGACGGGCATTATTTCCTAAGATTACACTATCTCTGATGATAATTGGGCTATTTTGAGTGGTAATATCTGCGTTTAAGGTTGTGGTTGCACCTGAACCGATTATAGTTACAGGGGCATTACCTGTAGATAGAATATTTTTATCGATAAGAAGACTACTAGCTTGAAGGGTTAAAGGATTTTTGATCGAAAGTGGTTCACTAACAGTAATTTTACCAACTTGAAAACTTTCTCCCACAATCATCGAGCTAAATTCATCCATCGAGCTTAAATTGAGGATAGTTAAATTATTTCCATTACCGATAGTTATTTCATCGTTACTATTGGCATTTTTAAGAGAAAGTACTTTACCACCATAAAAGCCATTTTCGTCAAAAACAATACTGTCAGTGGCGGTAATATTGATGTTGTTATCTATTTCTCCTAAAGAACTTAAAAAATCACCGATAGTAATAGACCCATTATTGGTACTAAGATTAATTGTTCCTGCTAAATTAGTAATTGAACCTGCATCAATTTTTGTAACTGTTATATCTCCTGCCCCAGTTGAAATAAAGACATTACCACCTTTACCTTTGGTTGGATCTTCCACTTGTAAGTTAATAGACTCAGCGAAGATAGTATCAAGAATGGAAATAGAACCTTGTTGACTCTTAATCGTAATATTTCCAGCATCCCCCACGATTCCATTTTCAGGTGCATAGGAAGAAGTATCGATCCCGTTGATGGTAATATCATTTAGAGCATTAACTTCAACATCTCCAGCGTCACTTTTACCACTACTTGGATCAATGGTTTCTGTGGTAATAGAACCATCAGTGCTACTAACTATAATATTTCCACTTCCTAAACTACTATTGCCCTCTGAGGCAAGATTTCCCGTAACTATATTTCCTTTTGACTCAAGATTAATTGATCCTGCCGTGCCAACATTAGAATAGGATTCAATATTACCTGTTGAGATGACACCCTGTTGAGATGTTAATGTAACTGCACCTCCTGAAGATGAACCAAAAGTATTCAAATTCTTGGTCAAAATATCTCCTACGCTATCAATAGTAATAGTTTTACCTTCTCCATTACTTTCTGCTCGAATATTACTATCAATTTTGGTAATAGCTCCTGATTTTAATAGCAAATTACCACCAATGTTAATATCAATGGGATTAATATCTGAATCGAGATTTAAGAGACTCAAATTATTAATATCTGTGATACTGACATTCTTTGCACCTCCGATAGAGATAATATTTTGAAAATCATTATTTTTGGTTAAAGTAATATCACCTTCAGGTGTAGCATCTAAAAATGTTGTACCTGTAACTGTAATAAGATCAGATTGGATAATACCGGGGAGTTGAGCCGCTTGAAAACTAATACTAGGTGCTGGAGTTGTGATACTTAAATTTCCTTGAAAAGAACCATTTAAAGTAATAGCATCTCCTCCTGTAAATGCTGGTGCATCAAACCCTAAACCTCCTCCTCCTGTTTCACTGATAACTGTTAAGTTGCCATCTATATCTAGATTATATTTAGCGTTTGTCAAAACCTCAGATACATCAACAATTCCAATTTGAGTAATGATTAAATTCCCTAAACCATCATCGATGATACTGCCAGAATTAGTTTCAGCATTAATAATATTATCTGCATTTGTGAGTTTTTCGGCTGAAGGAGCTATGACTGTTTCTCCTGCAACTTGTACCTTCCCATTACCTGTTTGAATAACATTTCCTGTAGAATTTAAGGTGAATTTACCACCAATTAAAACTTCATCTAAAACAGTGCCAGTTAAATTGTTATTAGTAAAATTAACATTGGTTCTACTACCTTCGGTTATAGTTAAATTGGTATTTCCAGCTACCTTTAAAAAAGATAAATTATCTTGACGAATGGGTGCATTGGCGGTAATGGTCAAATCATTGCCAGATTCAATATTTGTTCCCTCTCCAGAAATTGTAACTGCCGGATATTGATCTGGATTATTAGTATTGGTTGTACCACTAAAAATTAAATTACCATTAATTGTATCAGCATTAAAGATTGAGACAGATCCGCCGTAATCTGGATCCACAGTACTAGAGATATTAACGGCATCAAATTGTTCTGATTTACCGATAAAAGTAATTGAGCCTGTACCTTCAATGGTAACACCTTCACCACTACGAGAGTTAGAGATATAAATACTTCCGCCATTACCGTTAATAGTAATGCCTTTACCAGAGTCACTTTGTCCTTCTAAAGTAATAGATTTTAATGTAGCAATTTCGGTATGACCTGAATCGAAGAATCCGTCACCAACATCAATAGGTTGAGATCGTATCGTAATACCATTACCATTTGTAGCTGTACCTTTTAAACGAATTTCGCCATCATAGCCAAAAATACTACTATTAATAATCTTAAGACCATCAGACATTCCATCATTAACATTACTATTACTGATTCCATTCATTGTAATAGTCCCAGTAGTATAAGTATTGATTAAGCTTCCGTTAATATTAATACCTGTTTTTCCTGTACCTGTTAGGGAAATTGCACCATCAGAAATTAATGAACTGGAGAAAATACCAACAGCATTACTAAAAGAGGTTGGTATATCAAGAGTTTTTACTTCAAGATTAAGATTTCCTACATTGGACTCAATAGTGGAAGAATTAATAAATATACCTGTTGCACTACTACCAAAATCGATGTTCCCATCCAATACTATATCTATATTTCCATCACCTGAAAGAATTGATGAATCAGAAACACCTATGCCAAAACGCAAATCTGTTGCGGATATGTTTATATTTCCATCACCTGAATCAATATTTGTGCTATTATTTATTCCAATAGAGTTGCTATTCACGGAGCCTACAGGTATATTAATATTTATCGCTCCGCCACCAGAAGCAATTTGGGAATTGTTAATTTCCATCCCTGTAGAATTTCCTTCACCGATTAGATTAATATCACCGCCTCCTGACTGAATAACGGTACTTTGTGGGTTATTGAGAATCCGAATAGAATGGGGTGAGAATGGAGCGTCATTTTTACCTTTTAAAGTAATTGAACCACCATTAGTAATTATGGAACTAGCTGTTGATATGGAATTACCAATCACTATACCATTATTGTTATTTCCTCCAGTTCCTCCTATCCCTTCGAAAAAAATATTTCCCGTGTCAGATTGTATATTACCAGAATCAATTACAATGCCAACATTCTCTCCCATTTCACTGATAGGATTAGTGTTGCTTCCGCCAGTACCTTTTAGAGTAATAGTACCATTGCCACTGGTAGTGAGACTTCCTCTTGATAAAACAATACCACTATAACCACTAGCATTTCCCCCTCCTAAATATCCTTGTCCAATGATATTAATATTTCCTCCACCAGCATCAATTTCACCACCAATAAAAACACCATTAGGATTAAAAATATTCGTGCCTACTGCGGCATCAAGAAGAGGATTTGAACCACCGCCGAGAATTACATTTCCACCATTAGTAATAATAGATGAGCCGAATTCAATAATAATTCCTCCCGCTTGATTGTTATCTGCATCAGCGTGAAAGACGACATTGAGAGACTCTCCTGACAAAGGAGTTGAGGGTTGTATTTTGCCATTGAAATATATATCGTTAGCCGCTTTTAAGGTTAAAGTTTTTCCTGTAGCTCTATAAAATAAATTTGCGTCTGCATTCCATGTTATATTACCCTCTTCACTCCCAGAATCTCCTGTGTATATCTTGACGTCTCCATCGACTAAAGCATCTCTAATTATACCCACTGATAAACTAGCACCCGTATCATTAGGTGTAAAGACATTATTTATGTCTTCATTTATCTCATTAATCACTTCTCCCAATGAATTATCGAGAATATTAATATTGTAAGGATCAATTAACCATTCTCCACCTGTGCCATTAGTTGCACCCACATCAGGCACTGTGTTGATCGAAAATGATTTTAAACCACTGGTTTCAATAAATCCACCATCCCCTGAAATCAAGCCACCTTTTGCCGTTAATTGACCATCAACTCCTAGATAATCACTGGCAAAGGCGATAACCTCTCCCCCATTACCCCTTAAGTTGGCATCAGCATTCACAGTAGAATTTTTATCAATAACGGTAATTTGAGCATTGGGAATTGTGCCTTTTCCTTGACGCTCACCACCTAATAAAACTTTACCGCCCCCTAAATCACCACTCGCAGAGATTTCACCATCAATCACCCCAACTTTATCCCCTAATACCGTTACTTCTCCCCCTTTATTTGCCGATGAAGTACTAATTTTTCCTGATGCAATGACAATTCCCGTTTCATTAGGGATATTACTTTTAGCCACTTGTACTTGATTATTTTCAACCATGACATTCCCCGTTGTCACACCACTATTATTTGCCCCTGTTAATAGAGTTGGTAAATCTTGAGGGGTGAAGCCTAATAAATTTCCTTGCTCATCTTTCGGGATATCAAGCTCTAAGCTCAATAAACTACCTTCAGGAGTTATTTTTACCCTTGATGTACCTTTAACCGCCTGTATGTTGATTTTCCCTTGGGCAGTTTCGATTGTACCTGTATTGATGATATTAGCCGCAAAAAGATTGATGTTATTTCCTTGTGCTACTTTTAAATCCCCCGCGTTGATAATACTTCCTGATTGTTGAGTGTTGAAAATAAAGTTAGTAGGATTACCCGTTAAATTTTGATAGTCATTATTGCCAATGGCGTTTAAAATTCCGTTACTAAAGCCAATACCTGTAGCGGTAGTAGCGGTAAAATCTGCTGGTACATTTAAACTAGCTCCTTGACCAAAAACAACTCCTGCAGGATTCATCAAAAAAAGGTTAGAGTTTCCACCGACAACTTCGATTAAGCCGTTAATATAAGATGGATTTCCCCCTGTAACTCTGGTTAAAATATTTTGAATATTGGGATTTGTTAAAAAAGTTGCTATTTGTTGATTCGTTAAACCAAATTCTTTGAAGCTGTGAAAGAGGTTTTTCCCGTCTCTGGATAATGTGTTGCCGTCAATTACGATGCGTTCTCCATTTTTGGTGACAATGGTAGCTGTATTGCCATCGATACTAATTTCTTGACTGTTAGCGAATGAAGAATCTAAGAGTGTAAAAATTGATACAATTGCAACAATTAAACTAACTTTTTTAACCATAACTTTTTCAACAGTTTTACAGGAATAACTAATATATTGACTATGTAATCAGGATTAAATATTTTATCAGTGGAAAAGTTTTTTTTTACTTTTCTTATTTTACTTTTCTTAATGGTTGATTCTCTTAAAGCTTTTATTTTGATTGTTTTAGAATTATAGCAGAAGAATGAAATTAAAATACAGAGATTAGAAACCAAAATTATTATCAAAAAAAATTGATTGATCAGTAGAAAAGACTATAGATCAATAATAAGTGAAGGGACAGAATAAAAAACAATAAAATACTTCTTCAAGTTTTGAATATGTTATTTTAATTTTTATTAATTATTATTTGGTTTAATATTTTAATAATAATGAAGTAATTTTATATCCTTCTTCATTTAATAAAATTATCAGTAACAACAAAGAATATAAAAGAAAGAATTATGAAAAACAAAATAATGAAGTAATAAACAATTTATATTTATTGTTTGATAAGTTTTGAGCAAAATAATCAAAAAAGATTGAAAATAAAACTAAGTTAAGTTATAATGTTAAGCTTAAAGTCAAAATATATATTAAATTTGGCTGAAGCCGAAGACAGCAGGAGCGAATAAATTAGCTTAATATACCTGCCTAGGTTGATGCAGATAATCAGTAAATGTGATTTTAGGAAATATTCTATTTTCTTTGATTACGGTTTATTATAAAAAACTATCTCAACACATCAACCAAAAACCCGGCTAAGTATGGCTTGGGTTTTTTTGTGTCCGTTGGTCGATAAATATTTTGGGTTTGACTAAAAATCAAATTTAAAAAACAACAAAATTCAACACCTAAGGAGGTGAGAACAATATCTAAATCCCTAGAGAGCAAAAAACAAGAAGTAGCTGAAATTAAACAACTACTTGAACAATCTCAATTAGCATTCGTAGTTGATTATCAGGGGCTTAGTGTTGCTGACATTACCGATTTACGTAACCGTTTAAGAGAAAGTGGTAACGTCTGTAAGGTGACAAAAAACACCTTAATGAGTAAAGCGGTAGAAGGTAACGAAAAATGGGAAGCCATTAACCCTTATTTAAAAGGTACTTCGGCTTTTATCTTAGCTGATGAAGAAAATATTGGTAATGCAGTTCGTGCTTATCAAGCATTTCAGAAAGAGCGTAAGAAAAGTGAATTACGAGGCGGTGTCATGGAAGGACAAGGTCTCAGTGAAACACAGGTGAAAGCCTTAGCCGACTTACCTACCAAAGATCAACTCATTGGTCAAATTGCTGGTTCAATCAATGCTATTACCGCAAAAGTTGCTCGTGGTATCAACGAAGTACCTACTTCTTTGGCTCGTGCTATCGATGCTGTCAAATCTCAAAAAGAAGCCGCTTAATCATAATCGGTTTCGCTGTTTATTTAATTAATTGTACAAAGGAGATCAATTTTAATTATGTCTGATAAAGTAGCAAATATTGTTGAAGAGTTAAAAACTTTAAGTTTATTAGAAGCGTCCGAGTTAGTTAAACAAATTGAAGAAGTATTTGGTGTAAGTGCTGCTGCTCCTGTTGGTGGTGTTGTTGTAGCTGCGGCTGCTGCTCCTGCTGAAGAAGTTGAAGAACAAACTGAATTTAACGTTATCTTAGAAAGTTTCGGCGAGAAGAAAATGGATGTTCTTAAAGTCGTTCGTACCATCACTGGTTTAGGCTTAAAAGAAACCAAAGAATTAGTCGAAGCTGCGCCTAAAGCTATTAAAGAAGGTGTCGGTAAAGAGGAAGCTGAAACCATTAAGAAACAGTTAGAAGAAGCTGGTGCTAAAGCTACTGTTAAATAGTTTATTGGTATAAATACTGTGGGTATTATCCACTTTACAAAAAAATAATCAACAAGGACAGGTTTTATTTTTATTACCTGTCTTTTTTTATTCAAAATTTGTGTTGTTCTTAGTTTTTTTGTATTTATTCGTCTGGTTAATAATTTTCATGGTCTCAATACTGACTGTAGTCACTCTCATTAATAACTCTATTACTTGCTCTTTATAATCAGCAAAGCGATAGTTATTGAACTTTTCAGCTATGGTTTTATCTTTAGGTTTTTTCTCTTTATATTGGTCTAAAATCCATTCTAATGCACTACGATTACCTAGTTTATATTCCCATGCTTCTGAAGGTATTTTTTCTAAAGTTGTGACTTCATCAAGGATAATTTTATGGTTAGTTTTATCGGCTTTTAGTTTAGGTTTAGGAGTAGCTTCTGGATTATTTAAGGGGATGTCTATTCTAGTTAATTTATAAGGTTTAATAGTTTCATAATTGAGGTGTAATTCCATTAATTGTTTACCCCATTTACTCCATTGCCAAAAATCATCATAAAAGGGTATTCTCGGAAATTCTCTCTTTAAGTTTAGCTCATATTTTTGACGATATTCTGGGTTATGTAAAACTCCATAAACATAGTTAAATATATCTTCTTTTTCTATCTTTTTATCTCCATAATTATCTCTAAATTGCTCTAATCCCCAATCTGTTATATTATCAATTCTCTCTCCTTTTTCATATCGATATAATGGCAAACATTGGGTATCACCAACTAAATGAAAATCAGCTAAATTTATACAAGACAAAATTGAAAATTTTTTAGATAAGTTTGGATTAGAAATAATAATTAATAAATTATTTTTATTTAAGTCAATACCAAACATTTCATAGTGATTTGAAGTTAGTCTATCTGATAATAATTGCTCTGAATAATAATAATTTTTTATAAATGGACGATAATTATATTCAACTACTTTTTCATCATTAAAGTTGATTATACAGTTTCTTAATAAACTTTTCTTTAAATCAGCACTCCATTTTATTGGAGCATCCAAAATATCATCTATTTTTTTATTATCAAATTGATTAACTACTAAATTATATTTATCAATAAAATATTTAATTTTTTCCGATAAATTATTCACATTATAATCAAATACCCATTCATCTCTAGCTGTATTTACACCATTAGAAAATAACTTAAATACAGCTTTTTCATCATCTTTATTTTTAGATAATTTAGTCTCTTTATTTACTAAAGGTAATAAAGTATTAAAATCATTATCATCTGCTAAATTTATCCAGTTATTATTTTTATCAGGATTAATAGTTTCAAAATTAATTGACTCTAAATTATTAGCACTTAAAAACTTTAATTTATCCTCTGCTTTTTTATAATCATCAACAGCGTTATAATAAACTTTACAACCTTTTAATTTGCTATTTCTTACTAAAAAATAAACCGCAATTCCAACCTTTATTTGATCATCAAAAATATTTCCTCCCTCTTGTCGTCTTCTCTCTCCACTATTACGAGCATTTCCTTTTAAATCAATAATATAAATTTCGTTAAAATCTTCAACAATTAACTTACGAAATCCATCATAAGTTTTAGCATCAATAAAAGATGAATTAGAAACAAAAGCGATAATACCATCATTATCTAATCTATCTGTACCCCACCGTAAAAAACGAGAATACATATCATAAAGTTTAGTTTTTTGGGCTGTACTTTCTTTAACATAAGTCTCTTTTATTCGTTTATCAATTGCGTCATAACTGCGATTTTTATTATTATCATTTTCATTTTGCTGATTAGCATTATAAGGTGGATTACCAATAATAACTGATATTTTGCTCTCATTTTGACGTTTAATTCTCTCAGTATTTTCCTGACTCATAGAGAATAAATCAAACTGTTTACCACCAAAATTAGTATGGTCTAAAGTATCAACTAAACAGATATTATTAAACTCTAAATATTCCCCTATTTTTTGTTGATAAGAATATTCAATATTCAGATTTGCTATATAATAAGGTAAGATAGAAATTTCGTTACAGTGAATCTCATTTTTATACTTATACTCCACATCTCTTGTTAATAAATAATCTAATATTTCCGTAATAAAAGTACCTGTACCAGTACAAGGATCTAATATTTCTACTCCTTTATTTCCTAATGTTTTATTAAAGT
This sequence comes from Geminocystis sp. NIES-3708, assembly GCF_001548095.1. Lineage (NCBI taxonomy): Bacteria > Bacillati > Cyanobacteriota > Cyanophyceae > Chroococcales > Geminocystaceae > Geminocystis > Geminocystis sp. NIES-3708. The sequence goes on from NZ_AP014815.1 coordinate 123,490, forward strand.
GTTTTTCTAGTAAATAATCGGTACTTTGTACCATAAATTTTACTATCTCATTAGGGGTATAAACTATACCTAATCTGTCCGCTTCTTTCGGGTTATAGGCTTTATAAAAGTTTTCATAAACTACCTTTAAAAACTTCTGCTTTTCTTGATGATTAACTATATTAGAAGCCGTGCGAATAATAACATTATAATAACTTTGAATCGTCTTAAAAGTATTCCTTTTAACATTACCAGTAAAGAAAGTTTTGATGACTTCATTTAATTGTTTAGCAATATTATTTTCTTGGTGAAATTGAGCATCACTAAAAATATTAGTGAAAATATCTTCTGTTAAAATATGCTGAATTATCATCTCCCTAATATCAGCTATTTTGATGTCTGGATTAATGGATTCTTGACATACTTTTAAGAATTTATCCCTTGCCTCAATAAACGCCTTATTCCCTTCTCCTTGTGGGAGAGGAGTTAGGGGTGAGGGGGATTGACTATCAATTAAATTTCTGAGAGTATCTAAAATAGTGGGTAAATCTTGACTAAAAGTATTAATAGCTTGACGAAAATCTTTTATTTCTGTCCTTTCATAGTCTAAAAATTGATTAATTAACTTGTCTAAATCATCATCATTTTCCATATTAATCCGTAATGATTCATCCCCATTTTGGATTAATACGGCTGTTTTGGTATCCTCAAATAAAATATTATCCGTGGGGTATCCTTTCTTAAATTTAGCCTCAATTTCAGCATCTAAACTATCCTTTTCGTCTTTGGCTTCCCAATATCCCCAGTCTAACCTCAAAGCATCTTTAACAATACCGTCAAGCCTAATATTATTTTTAAGAGGGCTGATAATGGTTAACTCCTCAACTAAAACAAAATTTCTCGGTTTACAATAACCATTTAATAAACTACCCATTGCCCTTCTTACCGCCCCTTCATTACGACTACCACCGTAGCGAATAATTCTCTCTAATTCTTGACGATATTGCTTAATGAGGATACGAGACATAATTTACTTTTAACTTTTAAAATTTTCATCTTTATTTACTATATACTCATTACTTCTTCTTTTTGGAAATGAATATTAAACTTATTCAAGAATAAAAAATTAAATCCATTATTGTTTATAAATTATCACAATCAGGATTATTTTTACAGCTTAAACCATAGATTGAATAATAGGTTTTTTCACGACTACCAAACCATTGATAACGATTATCTCTGATTTGTAAATAACTTTTATCTCCCAACCATTTTAAGCTCGGAATTGCACGATAAGCGGTGATAAATAATTGACCATTTGGCAATAATTCTATTATTTTTTCAGCGGCTAAACTGCCTTGCCAACGTTCGTTAAGATGATTACGATTAACTAATATCATTCCTAATTCGCAATCATCAGAAGTAACTTTTAACTGTGCTAAAACTTCTGTATCTTGCATAGGAATATAATTAAATAAATTCCCCTTATCAAAGTTTTCTAATAATTGGGTAAAAGTAACGCATAAATTACAATTACCATCATAAATTACATGATATTTTTGATTCATATTTATGGTTAATATTGAAAGATATTTTTAAATTATATTATTTCTTTCTAATAATCAAATAATGATAATTATCCAAATTCGATATTCCCTTTTTTTCCCCGATTAATAGTAAAGATTTTCTTGGACTAATCTAATACTTATTACTTATTTTTACTTCCCTCACCCAAATCTCAATCTTAAAATCAGTTTAAATTGGGGCGTTTTGTATGCCAATCTGTGGCTTGTTGATAAGCATAACCAACTTTAAATAAAACATCCTCCCGTAACACATTACTGATTAATTGCATTCCGATAGGTAAGTTTTGACTGTCAAAACCGCAAGGAATACTCATGCCGGGTAAACCTGCTAAATTTACGGGAATAGTCATCAAATCTGATAAATACATACTAAGAGGATCATCGGTTTTTTCTCCAGCCTTAAAAGCGGTGGTTGGTGCAGTAGGAGAAATTAACACATCCACATCGGCAAAAGCGTTATCAAAGTCTTCTTTTATCAAGGTACGGACTTTTTGAGCTTTGAGGTAATAAGCATCATAATAACCTGCGGAAAGAGCATAAGTACCGAGCATTATTCTGCGTTTCACTTCTGCACCAAATCCTTTTGATCTAGTACTGGTGTACATTTCTAAGAGGTTATCAGCTTCGTTTCTAATGCCATATTTTACTGCATCATAACGGGCTAAATTCGCTGAGGCTTCGGAAGGAGCGATAATATAATAAATGGGTAAACCGTAACGAAAACGAGGGCAGGAAATTTCTTTTACCTGTGCACCTAATTTTTCTAATTCTTTGATGGCAACATTGACACTTTCGGCGACAACGTTATCTAATCCTTCCCCGAAGGTTTCTCTAATAATACCTACTTTGACACCTTTTAAGTCATTACTGAAAGATTTTGTATAGTCTGGAATCTCGACTTTTAAGCTGGTGGAATCTTTACTGTCATATCCTGCGATCGCCTGTAATAAAATAGCGGTATCTTCTACGGTATAACCAAAAGGACCAATTTGATCTAGAGAAGAAGCATAGGCAACTAAACCAAAACGAGAGACTAAGCCATAAGTCGGTTTTAAACCTACCACACCACATAAGGAAGCAGGTTGACGAATTGAACCACCAGTGTCTGAGCCTAACGACACCACGCATTCATTAGCGGCAACGGCGGCGGCTGAACCACCAGAAGAACCTCCGGGCACTCTAGTTATATCCCAAGGGTTAGCGGTGACTTGATAACCAGAGTTTTCTGTCGAACTTCCCATAGCAAACTCATCTAAATTAGTTTTACCTAAAATTACTGCCCCTTGATCTCTTAATTTTTGAGTGACAGTAGATTCATAGCTAGGGATAAAATTCTCTAAAATTCTTGAAGCGCAAGTAGTGGGAATGCCTTTAGTGGACATATTATCTTTAATGGCGATGGGGATGCCTTCTAAGATATTTATGTCTTCACCATTGGCAACTTTTTGATCAACTTTTTTTGCCGTTTCAAGGGCTAAATCTTTAGTAACACACAAAAAACTTTTAATTTGTGGTTCTAATTTTTCAATATTGTTTAAATATTCTTCCGTAATTTCTAGTGCGGAACGTTGTTTACTTTTAATCTGTTGATGTAACTCACTTATTGAGGTCATGAATCAATTACTTTTAAATTTTTAACTTATTCTATTATTGAATTATTCTGGCACGGTTGCACTGATGAACATGGTTAATTTTCCCATTTAAGTACGGCTTGATCTTTTCCTTGCTCTTTTCTAGTTTTACTGTCTTTTTCCATCCATATAATAATTTGCTCACTGGTTAAGTCATTAATAGAGATATTCAAATCTTGAGCGATAACTTGTAGTAACCTTAAAGATGAGATAGTCAAACGAGTTAAAAACTTTTCTGAGGATGTAAGTAAGGCTTTTTCGACTTCGAGGGATTCTTCTGGGGTTAAAAATTGTTGATTATCAATCATAATTTATTATTAATTATTATTTTAAAATATAGCACTTATACTTGTTGCTATCGCTTAATTGCTGGGGAATTATTTCTAAAAAATGTTCATATATATTCACGTAAAATAACTTTTTCTATCCAAAAAATTTAGTGAATCTTTCGATTAAATATTGATTTAAAGACTTTTATTCAAGTTAATAGGTAGAATAATTACTAATATTTGAGTATTTTTAAAATAATTTTATTCATTCACAGAAACAAACTACAAATAACGTATATTTGTTCTGCCCATTTGTCCCAATTTAACTTTGTCTCGTATTCATTTCTGGAATTAATTATTAATTCTTCATAAACATGGGGATTTTTAATTAATTGCTCAATAGAATTAGCATAATCTTCTGGAGTGGCTGAAATATCAATCAAATAACCATTTTTCCCCTCTGTCACAATATCAGGAATACCTCCCACATTACTACTAATAACGGGAAGCCCAAATGCGTTAGCCTCACAAATAGAAATAGGAGAACAATCCGCACGAGTTGGGAAAATGAATAAGTTACAATCCCAAAATAGTTGATTAAATTTTTGTCTTTGTGTAGGGGAATTTTTATCTAAAAAAGGAATTATTGTTAATTTATCATTATCTATCGGTGATGGTGGCACACTACCAACCATCGTTAAACTTGTATTAAAGCCTCGACTATTTAAAATATTCAAAGTTTCTACAGCAATATCACCTCCTTTTCTTTGCCAATCTTTACCGATAAATAGTAAGCGACAAGGAGAAAGAGATTTTCTTCTTTGTAAAACTTCTTCTGTTTTGGGGGGATTATCTAAATTAGCACCATAAGCAACAATACTTATTTTACTCAATGGTGCTTGATAATCATTAATAGCTGATTGTGCCGCCCATTGGGAAGGATATACTAATCTTCGGGATTTATTAATACTATCTAATTCTATTTTTTCTCGCCATTTAGATTCATTTGCACTAAAATCTGAACGATAATAATTTTGTAGTAACTTAAAAGTAATATCAGAACTATAAATTATCGGAATATTTGTTTCTAAAAAAGCAACTTCTCTGGATGCAAAAGGTGCAAAAATGATGTCACAAGGTTTATTTCTTAACTGTTTTTCGATTAATTTACCAAAGTTTTGCCAATTAACTATATTCTCTGATAAATTACCATGAACAGATAAAGAGGGATTCAATAGACGTTTTTTTAATTTTTCCCAAAACGATACTTTATGAGGATAGCCTAAATTAATTATTTCTATATTCTGATTTTTTAATGCTTTATACATTCGATAAGGTGTACCAGAAGAAGTATTGTAATCAAAATAATTATGTGCTGATAAAAAACCTACTTTTATTTTTGACATTCTTAAGTTTATATTCTTATGATTTAGCTTTTATAACCATTACCAATTATAATTAATCTCTAAAAGTTGATATAATTGCTCATTAAATGGCATAAAATAATCTTTAAGTTTTTCTAATAAATACTTATCTTCATCACTAATTTTATAAGTTGCTACAGCATATTTTTGTTGTTTATATAAGTCAATTTCTTCTTTAGAAAAGTTATCTATATTCAGAAAATTAGAGACTTTATTTAAACTTTCATTAAGATTTTTAGCAAATTCTTTAAAGTCTAAAATTAAAAGCTCATCAAGAGAAAAATATTCTAAATAATTACATAATTGCTCATAATATCTACCTCTTTTTAAATAATTATAAGGATATTTATTAATTTGATTAGGCTCATTTAATTCTTGAGTAATTGCTTCACTAAAGCTACGATTATCTGCTCTATCTCGTAGTTTTTGATTGCTTATATTTGTATAACTATGAAACATTTGCCATGCAGAATAAGCCCTTTCAACAGGATTTCTTAATAAAAGAATCATTTTAATTTTACCTAATTTTTCTCTAATTCTAAACATAGTTTTTGAGGATAAAATATAACTAGGAGAGGCTTCAAAAGTAAGTTTATTTCTTTTATTCCATAAAAAGGGAAAATGTCCTAAATACCAACCAAAACCTTTGTCATAATTATCATCAATATCAAAGTAATAAGTTTCTCTTAATTTATGACTAATAATAATTTGTGGATGATTTATTAAATACTTATATAACGATGTAGTTCCTGCTCTTTGCACTCCGATAATTAAAAAATCTGGTGATGATTTAATGAGGGGATAAATAGTATTTTTAACTGCCAATTTTATCATATTTTTAATGTTAAGAATAATCTATAGCAATCCTAATATGTTAGTTATTAGCCGTTGGTTATAGTAACATTTACAGATTTATTTTTTAATCTTTAATTATTGACAAATTATTTAGGATTACTAGATAATAATTTACCATCCATAAGAATATCCTAATAAATTATATAATTCTTGATTATATTTTTGATAGTAATCTTTTAAAAAAAGTAGCATTTGTTCATCTTCATCTGTTTTTTGAAAATAATATTTTCCTTGATTATATTTAGTCACTTCTAGTTTTTTTATGTCTTCTAAAGAAAAATTATTAATCTCTAAAAAATCACAAACTTTTTTTAAAACTAATGCCAAATTTTGACGAAAATCATCTGTATTAATAATGAGTAAATTTTCTTTGTTAAAATAATTATAATAATGTTTTATTTGTTCTGCATATTTTCCTCGATTAATATAATCATAACGAAAGGGATATTTATGATAATCAAAGTCAGGATTTAATTCTTCTTGAATTGCTTCAGAAAAATTACGATTATCATAAAATCTTTTTAAATGATCATTATCAATATTTTCAAAACTATGAAACATTTGCCATGCAGAATAAGCCCTTGAAACTGGCTCTCTTAATACAGCAATCATCTTGATATTTTCTCCCAAATCATTTTTAATTCTTTCGGGTACAAAATCATAATATAAATAATTAGGAGAAGCATCACAAGTTAATTTATTTCCTTTAATAAGTTTGGAAGGAAAATTACTTAAATACCAACTAAAACCTAAGTTATAGTGTTCAGAGCGATCAAAATAACGAACTTCTTTAAAACCCAAATTACCAAAAATATTAGGATGAAACTTTAAGTAATTATATAAAGAACTTGTACCTGCTTTTTGTGCACCAATAATCAGAAAATCGGGAGTAGATTTAATTATTGGATACACTATATTTTTTAATAGTAACTTTGGTGATAATTTGATCATAAATATTAAGTGAAAACTATATTTTACTTAGATTTTTTTTGCTGTAAATTTTTTAAAAATACCACCAAAGCATAAGGCGACAAATGATCCTAAAATTGTCATTGGTTCAGGTGTATGAACAGCAGTAATTACCCGAAAATGATCTGTACCATCTCCAGCAGTTAATTTAAAATTCAAAGTATTACCATTAAAAGTAACAACATCAAAAACATTATCTAGAGATTGATTAATAGAATAACTGACACCATCTAAACCAAAAATTGCGTTTGTCTGACTTGTTCTACTTGCTAAAGGAACTATAATATCTCGAGGTAAAATTCCTAAAATTCTTCCTTTAAATTCCAATGTTCCTTCCCACGCCAACCTTTCTCCACCATTACCATTTAAAAAACCTTGTCCCACAGGATCAACCCAAATCAAATCACTGCTGACATTCATTCCCTTGGTTAAAGTATTTTTTATGGCACTAGGCTGGGTATAATTAGGATCTGAAAAAAAATAATTACCAAAGATCATTAAGTCTTTCTGTAAAGTAATATTTTGCTTTTCTGTTAGTGCAAATACATTTTTTCCTTCAACTTTTCCAGCACCTACTTGATTATTTGATAAAGCCAGTAAATCGGATTTTTGTAAAATGCTAACACCAGTTGGTTGAGGATTTATAACATTACTATTTCCAAAACGATAACCACCTACGACAGCACTACCAGTAAGTACTAAAGCCTGTGAAGGTAAAACTGGAAATAAGCTAAAACCTAGCATTGACAATGTTATAGTGCTAAAGATTGAAAAGGAATTTCTATACATAAATTTTCACATTAATAGTAATGGAATAATATGGTTGATCGAAAATTATTTACATCTTATCAAAAACTTCGTATTGCTTGTCATGTTATTTGCGTATTTTTACGTAAGTAATTATTAATTTTCACTATTGCATAAATGTTATCACTTAAATATTGTTATTCTTACAAACAATATGTTATCTACTCAAAAGACAATATAATTAGATTAATAGGAGGTTATCATTGAATTATTACTTAGGATTAGATTTCGGTACATCAGGTGCAAGAGGGATTATCATTGATGAGGCAAAGCAGATTATTCTCAACATTAAGACTTCTCAAAATAATTATTCTCAACCTCAACATTGGCAACAAGCATTACAAGATTTATTGTCTCAAATCCCTCTTAATATTGCTCAACATTTACAGGCGATCGCCATTGATGGAACATCTAGCACAGTAGTATTATGCGACAATAAAGGAAACTCTATTGATGATCCTCTGTGGTATAGCGATAATCGAGGAAAAAAATACCTAAGTGAAATTGCTAAATTTGCTCCCGAAAATCATCTAGTCATTAGTGCAGCCTCTAGTTTAGCTAAACTTTATTGGTGGTATCAGCAACCTATTTTTAAAAATGCTTGTTATTTTCTTCACCAAGCTGATTGGTTAGCTTTTCTTTTGCACGGGAAATTAGGCATCAGCGATTATCATAATGCTTTGAAATTAGGTTATGACTTGATTAGTTTAGATTATCCCCAATGGTTAAAAAATCAACCTTTTTTTGACATTTTACCCCAAATAACTGTACCAGGGGCAAAAATTGCCAGAATAACCCCTCAAATTAGCAAATTATATCAAATTAACCCTGATTGTGTTGTTAAAGCTGGTACAACAGATAGTATCGCCGCTTTTTTGGCTAGTGAAGTAACTCAAGCAGGGGAAGCCGTGACTTCTATTGGCTCAACTTTGGTGTTAAAACTTTTAAGTAAAACGAAAATTGATGACAACCGCTACGGAATTTATAGCCATAAACTAGGTGATTTATGGTTAACTGGTGGAGCTTCTAACACTGGTGGAGCAGTATTAAAACATTTTTTTGATGAAAATGAACTGCAAAAATTAAGTCTCAAAATTAACCCGAATTTACCGACTAATTTATATTATTATCCTCTTTTAAATAAAGGCGATCGCTTTCCCATTAATAACCCAAATCTTGAACCAAAAATAACACCACGCCCTAAAGACAATGTAATATTTTTACAAGGATTATTAGAGGGAATAGCAGATATTGAAGCGAAAGGCTACGAATTATTAAAGGAATTAGGTGCAACCCCTCTCACCAAAGTTTATACTGCTGGAGGCGGTGCAAAAAATGAAACTTGGGGTTATATTCGTGAAAAAAGATTGAAGGTAAATGTAAGTATATCACCTCAAACCGAAGCCGCTTATGGCACTGCCTTATTAGCAAAATCGACTGTTTTAGTTTGAGTCTGATAAATTAATTATTTATAATATTTCTGGTAAAAAAATTTTTTATTCTCTCGTAGGATAATTTATGAAATAAAATCATCAGCACTGATCATTTACATTATTAAAGTGGGTGATCGTCAAAGTATTTATAAAAATTAAAATTTAGACACATATCGAGATAAAATTAATTTGATTTATTATGAGGTTCTACTTTGCATATTAATCAAGCTATAAAACAAAATCTTTTAAAAGAAATAAGTAATCAAAAAGAAAAGATTGTTATTCCAGATATTGTACCTCAAGATCAGGAATTGATAAATGCTTATCAAGTTTCTCGTATTTTAGATAAATATTTATTAGATTATTTTAAAAATTATAATAAACCATTAATATCAATTGAAATTGAGAAAAAAATAGATAAAATTTTAGTCAAATTTAAACAAGAAGTTTTGAAAACATTATCTAAAGAAAAAGATAGATTTAGAAAAGAGATTCAAGAAAATAAGACTACTTTTAAAAATATTTTTGAGTTTGCAGGATGTGAAAATTTATATTTATCTAATCTTTATACTCGTTTTATTTCGGAAAATATGGGGCATAAATTAGAAGATATTGCAGAAATAGCAAATAACGTTTTTTTGCCTGATAAAGAATTAGATATAAAAATAAAAGGTATTGACTTAATTATTTTTCATGAAGAAAAGATAAAATATACTCAACTGAAAACGAAAAAAGATACTCTTACAGGAAGTCAAAGTAGTCGCTCAATTAATGAGTTAAAAATTCATCCTTTTTCTATTTTTGCGGCAGCCTTAGATATGGGAAATAGTTGGACTATTAGTAAAACAAGTTGTGAGAAATATAACATTGAAACATTAGCAGGTGAATCTTTTTGGTCTTTGCTTAATTTAGATTATAATTTAATAGTTAATAAACTTGCAAAAACTATCAAAGAAATAGATAAGAAACTTTATTAATATTTGGAGTTGCTATAATAAATGCAATAATCGTTTAATTGTTTAATTAATATGTTATCAACGAATCTGTCTAGGTCATATAAAATATTAATAAATCAACAAAAATATAATTTTAACGTTATTGAGTTATTCGCTGGTTGTGGCGGCATGGCATTAGGATTAGAAAATTCTGGTTTACAAACAAAGTTATTAGTTGAAATTAATAAAAATTGTTGTGAAACATTAAGCAAAAATCGTCCTCATTGGCAGATTATGAATGAAGATGTAACTAAAATAGATTTTACAAAATATAAAAATAAAGTTGATATAATAACAGGTGGTTTTCCTTGTCAAGCCTTTAGTCATGCAGGAGAAAGAAAAGGATTTTTAGATACTAGAGGTACACTTTTTTTTGATTTTGCTAGATGTATAAAAGAAGTGCAACCAAAAATAATTATTGGTGAAAATGTTAGAGGTTTAATTACTCATAAAAAAGGTGAAACTTTAGCTATAATTTTAAAGACTTTAGATGAATTAGGCTATCAAACAAGTTATAAATTATTAAATTCTCAATATTTTGATGTTCCCCAAAAAAGAGAACGAATTATTATTATGGGAACAAGAAAAGATTTAGATATTCAACCTATCTTTCCCAGAGAAAATAATTATATTATTAGTTTAAAAGAAGCCTTAAAAAATTGTCCTCAATCTGATGGTGTTAAATACAATAAACGAAAAAAAGAGATTATGCAATTAGTACCTGAAGGAGGAAATTGGCGTAATTTGCCCGAAGAAATTCAAAAACAATATATGAAAAATAGCTATTATCAGGAAGGAGGAAGAACAGGTTTTGCGAAAAGATTGTCATACAATGATCCTTGTTTAACCTTGACCTGTAGTCCTGCACAAACTCAAACAGAAAGATGTCATCCGACGGAAACTAGACCTTTAACCGTGAGAGAATATGCAAGAATACAAACTTTTCCCGATAATTGGGAATTTATGGGTTCATTAACATCACAATATCAGCAAATAGGTAATGCTGTACCCGTTAATATGGCTTTTCATTTGGGAAAATGTTTAATTAGTATGTTAACTGGCGAGAAGAAAATTGCGATTCAAGAGGCAAAACAGTTGTCTTTATTTTAAACTTGTCAGAATGTTGATAAAAATTATATATTAATTATCATTTATTAATTGTTAATTGTCATTAATGATTTCATTTGTTATTAAAAATTTACTTTTACCCTTTGTATCTGACGCCTTGCTATAATTGTTGGCATTGCTGAATCAAGGTATGAAAATAAAAACTTAATAATCTGGAATATTTACTATTTAATAGTTGAGTAATTTCCAAGAAACATAAATTATACTCAAAATAACCAAAGCCTAATTATTAATTAGCTTAAGCCGACTAATTGTTTACTCAAATCCCAGAGAATTCGTGCTTTATCTGTATCACTAGCTTCGTCTGAAACCTCCTGTACAAAAGATTTACGCCCTTGTTTTTGACGATTTCCCCAACTCCAATAAACCCCAGAAACATTATATTCTGGATCAGCTACAACCATAGCAACTCTTTCCCCAGCTAATTCTTCTGTGACATAACCCCCAGTAATATTTTTTTGAAATAGAGGAAATATTTTTTGAAATAAAGAATAGTGATTACGGAAAAGTGCAGTAGTAGCAACACATCCGGGATATAAAGCTGAGAAAACAATACGGGTAGATTGATGATAACGACGATGTAACTCTTTCATAGTTAGCATATTGCATAATTTACTATCTTTATATGCTTTTCCTGACTTGAATTTTTTACCGTCAATCATGGAAATAGGTGCTTTAAATCCTTGTTTGAAGCCGTCTAAATTCCCTAAGTCTGGAGGGGCAGGAATAGGGATTTTGCCACCTAATTCTTTCGGATTTGCGGTAACAGTACCTAAAATGACTAATCTCGGCTCAGGATTTCCAGAATTTTGCAAGTCTTCTAACATTAAATTACAAAGTAAGAAATGCCCTAAATGGTTAGTGGCAACGCTAATTTCGTAACCATCTTCATTACGCAATGGCTCTTTTAGTAAAGGATAATAAACGGCTGCATTACACACTAACGCATCTAATTTTCTACCTGTTGCTCGAAAATCCTGTACAAATTTTTTAACGCTACCAAAAGATGCTAAATCAAGATGAAGTGCTTGATAATTTTGAGTCGAAATACCTACTTCTGCGGCTGCTTTATGAGTTTTTTCAAGGTTACGACAAGCCATAATTACAAACCAGCCTTTTTCGGCTAATGCCCTTGCCCCTTGTAATCCGACACCTGAAGACGCTCCCGTAATTATTACAGTAGGTTTATTATCTGTAGTCATATTTACTTAAACTTGTTTTATATTATTAAATTTCACAATATCTTAATGATTGCACATAAGGCTAAATTCAAGTTCTAAGTTTTTTTAAGATAATACTTAGAAATTCTTATAAGATATACTTAGCGATCGCTTCTGCTACTCCATCATTTTCCACATCACGGGTGACAAAAGAGGTAATAGCTTTAACTTCTTTCGGTGCATCACCCATCGCAACACTAAAACCAGCGTATCCTAACATAGAATAATCATTAAAATTATCTCCGATAGTCATGATTTCTTCGGCGGTAAATCCTAATATTTTTTCCACTAAATATTTAACAGCAGTACCTTTATTAACATTGGCTTGAGTTGCCTCTAAATAAATAGGGTTGGATTGAGTTAAGTATAATTCATGATCTTGGTAACGTTTTTTTAACTCAACTAACATTTGAGAAATTAAATTATAATCAGGACTTGAAGCTAAAATTTTAGTTGGATTTTGGTGTAAAAGAGAGTTTAAATCATCAACTATATTAACACCAATACCTGATCTTTCTACATAAAAATCTGTTTTTTCTGTTATTTTTTCAACATATAATTGATCATCAAAATAAAAATGAATTTCGATATTATTATTGATTTTTTGTTGCTCTTTTAAATAAAAAAATAAATCTTGAGCTTTTTCTTTATTAACGGGATTATGTAATAAAATTTCTGAATTTTCAGGATTTTGAATCCATGCTCCGTTATAGCCAATGATGGGTAAATCTGCCTCAATATCATGATGAAATCGCAAAGCTGAACGGTACATCCTACCTGTTGCTAAACCAACTTTTATGCCTTTATTTTTTACTTCTTTTATGGCTTTTTTAACCTTCTCACTAACTTGATTAGATTTTCCTGAAATTGTGCCATCAATATCTAAAATTAATACTTTAATGTTGCTCATGAAATTTTTAACTAAGATTATAATTTTCTTGCATTATGACAGGGATGTGTTAGTTTTTTAATATTATCTTCTTTTTTCCTGAAGGTTATTGGAATTATGATTTTTCATGAGGGTTACTAATTAGAAATAATCAAAAAATGCCATAGATGAGAAGATTACTTAAGAAAATTTTTTTGCTTATTTTATGGCTAGATAAAGCAAAGCCAATAATTGCAGTAATTTTTAAAAATTGTTAATTGTTAATTATTAATTATTTTTTCGCTACTTGTTGAGATAAAATTTCAATGGCTTTTTTGAATTGTGCATCTTCTATCGTACCCACTTTTTCTCGATCTTTAATTAATACTTCTTTTTCAGCATCAGTCATCTCATATACCACGTCAGGAGTAATACCATGTTTATTTATATCTCTGCCATCAGGAGTTAAATATTTGGCGATCGTCACTGCCATGCCCGAACCATCTCCTAAACCTCTGACAGATTGTACTAAGCCTTTACCGAAAGTTTGTGTACCAATAATCGTTGCTCGTTTATGATCTTGTAATGCTCCTGAAAGAATTTCACTGGCACTAGCCGAACCACCATCAACTAAGACAACAATAGGTTTATTTGTTAAAGCTGTACCATTGGCTTGATGGGCTTCAACTTCTCCTACTCTGTCAACAGTAGAAACAATTCTTCCTTCATCAATAAACATTCTGGCAATTTCTACACTAGAGTATAATAATCCTCCTGGATTCGATCGCAAATCGAGAATATAGCCTGTAACATTATCTTTTTCTCCATCGAGAATAGCTTGTTTCATTTCTTGAGAAGCATTACCGCTAAACTGAACTAAACGAATGTACTCTACTTTTCCTAATCCTTGATTAGTGTCAATTCTTGCTCTTACAGGATGAATTTCAATATTAGCTCTGGTGATGGTAAAATCTAAAGTCTTTCCGTCTCTTTCAATCACCACAGTTACTGAAGTTCCGGGTTTTCCTCGAATCATAGAAACAGCGTCATTAAGCTCCATTCCTTCGGTACTTTTACCATCAATTTTACGGATAATATCTTTAGAGATAATTCCTGCTTTAAATGCGGGAGTATCTTCAATAGGGGCAATAACGACTATATTTTGTGTATTTTCGTCTTTACTAATTTGAATACCAATACCTGTTAATTCTCCTGAAGTATCAATTTGCATAGTTTTAAATTCTTCAGGATTCATAAAGCGAGTATAGGGATCATTTAGCTTTTTAAGCATTTCCCGAATAGCTTCGTAGGCTTGTTCTTTATCACTATATTGCTTATCTAAATATTCTGTTCTGATTTTACGCCAATCTTCTCCGTTAAAAGTTGCATCTACATATTTTCGGTTAATTACCTGCCATACTTCATCAACTAATTCTTTCGGACTATCTTGGAAAAAAGCCTGACTTTGGGAAAAACGAAGTCCAAAACCTGTAACCGCTACGCTAGAAACGGCTAATGCAGTTGTACCGAGAACAAGCCCACGTTTAGTGATTCTCATATTCTAAAATCTATACTGAAAACTTATAAAGGAATGGAAATCTCTAAGTTAAAATCTAAGTTCGTTCTATAAAATAAAATGAACCAACGCTAATTTTAACTAAAAATATTTACCTGATTTCATACTAACATAATTAATAATAGACAGCCTTTGCATAAAATAATCGAACAATCATATCTGAAAAAAAATAACAAAAATAGATTTAATAGTTAAAGTTAAAACAATAAGCAATAGTATAAATATGTTTTAATTGTTGATTGTTAAATTATTTTCAATGAAAATTAATCCTTAAACTGCATATCCACATATGACTGAAAATATAGAAAAATCTAATGAACCTAATAATTTAATAAAATCTAACAACAAGAATGATCAAGATAAGTTTATTCCTTTGGATTCTTCTATTTCTCCTCAAGGAGACTTAAATTCAATACAGATTCCTCCGAAACAATTAACATATATCAAAAAAGAAAAAACATCTTATTCGGGCAAAATAATTATTTCTTTATTCTTTGCTCTTGTCGGTATTTTTTTTGGTAGTCATTGGTTAGGATTAATGGGATCTCTTTTTGCCTTCATTTTTGCCTTAATTCAAATTGTACCTTATGCTCAAGAATGGATTAGATTTTTTTTAACTCCTCAAGAAAGACAAACTTTAATCAGTGGAGTTGGTTTAGTTTTAGCTTCAGTTATTTTAGGTCATTATTTAGGTATTTATCATCGTATTAGTTTATGGTTGAATCAGTTTAAGTATGATGAATTTGGATCATGGGCTGAATGGGTAGGTGCATTAGGACAAATTATGATTGCTGTTTTGGCAGTTTATGTGGCTTGGCAACAATATGTAATCTCTAAAGATTTAACTATTCAGCAAAATCGTATTACTCAACAACAAACAGTTGATGCTTATTTTCAAGGTATTTCCGATCTAGTTTTAGGACCCGATGGTTTGCTAGAAGATTGGCCTCAAGAACGGGCGATCGCCGAAGGTAGAACAGCCGCTATTTTAAGTAGTGTTGACGCATCAGGAAAAGCAAAAATACTGCGGTTTTTATCTCGTTCTCGTTTAATAACTCCTTTGAGAAGAGATAGTCATTTAGGGCGACCTATTTTAGATGGTGTAGGAGGTTATGAAGAAGATCGGGAATTAGGTACAAGAGTTATTAATTTAGGAGTAGTATTAGCAGGATGTAATTTTACAGGGCAAGATTTACGTTGGACTGATTTAAGTGACGCGAATATGATACGAACGGATATGAGTAAATGTGATCTTATTAAGACTAATTTATCTCGTACTATCTTATACGAAGCTAACTTAGAAAAAGCTGATTTTAAAGGTGTTAAATTATTTTATGGGAACTATAATACTGCTAGTCCTCGTAGTCGTATTCATGCTCCTAACTATAACACAGGAGAAGGTACTGGGGTAGTCATTGAAAAAGCTAATTTAAGTGGAATCAAAAATCTCAGTGAGGAGAATCGTTATTATTGTTGTTGTTGGGGCGGAGAATATACTCGTTCTACCATTCCGGGAGGATGTCAAGGTATCCCTGATCGTTTAACTCTCCTTAAGTCACAAGGAAATAACAATGAAGGATTTTGACAATAGTACTTACCTGAGTTCACCTCAGTTCGACAGAATAAAACGGATGGAGGTAAGACAGGGAGGAGGGGGGTGACTGGGAGATGGGGGGATTGTTGTCAAAATAACTCAACATCTGAATTAAATTTGATAAATAATTATAGAAAATCAATTTTAATAATATTTAAGTCTATTCTCTTCTTGTCTCTTTGTCTCACCTTCACCTATAATTTCATATCGGACTCAGGTGTACTTAAGGTGTGATGAAAAAGTATGAATGATGAGGTTAGCTATCAGCTTAAGTTTGTGACTGCAAGGAATTTAGATTTCAAAAAAATCGTTAGTGCAAAATTTCAGTACAATAAAAATAGTCTTTCATTCATAGAGCCGAAAATAAATTGGAGATTCAGGATTTAATAGAAATTGGTACAATTGTTGCTCCTCAAGGATTACAAGGAGAATTAAAAGTAAAAACTGACTCAGATTTTCCTGAACGTTTTGAAAAATCTGGTAATAGATGGTTACAAATTCAACCTCATCAGTCTCCCCAACCTGTGGAATTAATCAGAGGGAAACAAATTCCGGGTAAAAATATTTTTATTATTAAGTTAGCTGGTATTAATGATCGCAATCAAGCCGAAAGTTTGCGAGGAAGTCTCTTATTAATCGAAAAAAGCGATCGTCCATACTTAGATAAAGAAGAATATCATGTTACGGATTTAATTAATTTACAAGTATATAACCAAAAAACAGGGGAAAATATCGGTGTTATAACAGAAGTTTTTAGTGCGGGGAATGATATTTTAGAAGTAACCCTACATAATCAACCAGAAGTAAAACCAGATATTGTGCACAATTTAGAAAAAATAAGTCGAATATCTAAACGTAAAAAATTTAAAACCAAAAAACATAAAGCGGCGACAATTTTAATTCCTTTTGTCAAAGATATTGTTCCAATTATCAACTTAGAAAAAGGCTTGATTGAAATAAATCCTCCTAAAGGTTTATTAAATTTAGACTTAATCGAAGAATCAGAATAATTTAGTTAAAGTTAGATTAAACTTACTCATTCTTAATTATTTAACAGAGAATAGGTATAAATAATTGTTAATTGCTAATTAATTGCTAATTGATCTTCGCTTTTTTATCTGCTAATCTTTGTTCAGCAGTTTCCATTACTAGATCTTTTTTCTCCAAAAACTCTCCTGGATAAATTTCTAAAACCTTAGTTGATAAAGAAATGCGGTTTTTAATCTCGTCTATTTCTAAGACAACGACTTTAACTTCTTCTCCGATTTTAAATACATTACTTAAAGCACTAATTTGTCCTTCACTAATTTGTTTAATATGTAATAATCCCGCAATTCCACCAAAATCCACAAACACTCCATAAGGCTGAATTTTTACAACTTTTCCTTGTACTACTTCTCCTTCTTGTAAATTAGTCATAGCCGCAGATCGAGCTAAGTCCCTTTGAGTTAGTACAATTTTATTCTGTCCTCTATCAATTTGCAATACATTAGCGGGTAAAGATTGATCAATTAACTTTTCAAAATCATCTTTTTCAATCAAATGAGAGCGAGGTATAAATGCTCGTAAACCATCAATTTGTCCGATAACACCGCCACGATTAACACCTGTTACCAACATTTGCACGACTTTCCCTTTTTCTTGAATTTCTATGAGATTATCCCATGCTTGTTCAATGAATAACTGACGACGAGATAATTTTACTTGTCCTTCAGAATCTTGTTCTTTTATGATGAGAAACTCAAATTCTTCATGAAGAGGTAGAATATCCGCAATATTAGTTACATTTTGCCAAGAAGCCTCACTTAGAGGAACAAAACCCGGGGATTTTCCGCCAATATCAACATAAACACCACTAGAATCATGCTGAAACACTTTCCCTTTTACTATCTCACCCTTATTGAAATGATAGTCATATTGTTCCTGTTCTAAGGCTTGAGCAAAATCATCCATTGAAAAGGTCGTGTTTTGCTGTTCAGAGGGATTAGAATTAGCGGTCATAATTAATAATAAAATCAGTTAATTAAACGAATCAGTTTCATTATAATAGTTTCTGTCTTATTTTGATTAAATTTATTACAGAACTTTACCAAAAAAAAGTATCTAAAAACACGATAAGAAGATCTGATAATGTCTTAAAACATATGTAAAATTTGAATAGAAATATAAGTATTTTTACATTATTTTTATCTAAATCTCATAAGTTATTTGTAATTGAAGAAAAATGGGTTAATAATAAATAGGGTATAAAAATTAAATATATAGAATTTACTAATAAAATATTATTCTTTTTCTATAATATAAAATAATCTTTTAGTCTGTTATTTTGTCTCTTTCAAATGATAATATATATTAAAAAATAATTTTGTTGTCATCGTAAATAAAATTATTGAAATTAAATTTTAAAAAATTTTTTATATTATTGATTATTTAAAATATAACAGTATTTAGTAAATCTTTGGTAATATCTTTTTTACCTAAATTTATAGGAAAATTAACACTACTAATTAAGAAGTTTTTCCATGGATCTAAATAAACCATAAATTCTATAAATTAAGGATAAGATAAATTTTTTGTTATAGATATTCTAACCTACTAACTTATAAAAATTCAGTTGAAATTATATTTATAAATTTCATATTTTAACTTTAGAAATTGCTAATTTTTTGATCAAATAATATATGACTTTTTTCTGATCTATTTCTAACTATAAATCTTTAACAATTTTTCTAATATTTTTCCTTGAACAATACATCGATCATTTTGAGTAAAATATTTCAGCTACAAATCCTCTTTTTTCAGAAGGATAAATAACCATTAAATAATTCATTTTCACTCCCCTTCAATTAATTCTATTACTTTTTAAACATATAATAATTTTATTCGATAATAATGAACTACGATAACAAAAACAATATTATTTTTTTTAAAATATGATGAATTCTTGTAATTCTATCAGAAATAAATATTTCTAACTCTCACTATTTAGTAATATGGGTAAAATTTATGTTATTGGGGCTATTTTTAAGTTTATCAAATAGTTTTTCTTTTTTCCCCATTCTTAAAAATATTTTTAGATTCGAGTATGTTTTTAGTATAGCAAGTTAAGCTCGATCGAACCTTCTACACTCCAAAAATTTGATCGAACCTCCCACACTCCACAAATGTGATCGAACCTCCCAAAGTTAGAAATAATCAACACTAATCATAAGTGAAGCGAGTATATCACTCATAACATCAGAAGAAATAATGCCAATTTTTTTGATAAATCTTTGGGTTGAGATACTTCTAATTTGTAAAATATTTCTCACAAAATCTTGAAGTAATTTATTATTTTTATCTTGACTTATTTTTACCATAAAAAGTTTTACTAATTCTTTAATCGAATAAGTTTTTTGTTATTTTGATTCCTATTAATGATCATAGTATTTACCATAATCACATCCTTTTTATTCTGATGTTTTATTATATGATAAAATAAATATGACCTCAAATTACCCTTAGCAAAAGCGATCAAAATTTGTTCTAGGGTTTGATATTATCTAATTGCGATCTTAAATACTCTAAATCTCTCATATATTTTTCAATAACATCTCTTAATGCATATCTAGTAATCTCACTTGTTGTATATTGCTGTTTGGTGAAATGAAATTCTAAAGCATAAGTATCACTTATAGTATTAATTTTAATATCTGGTTTTGGAGCAGTTGTTCCTTGAACAAGCGGTTTTTCAAATTCTATATCTATAAGTCCTTGAAATTGATGATATTCTAATGCGACTTTGAGTGCTTTTGCCATAAATTCATGCAAAGTTGATTCATGAACTTTTTCTCTAAGATGTAAATATTGTCCTAAAATTTTTGGAGATTCTGTTTTTCCACTCCTTTTTTTAGCTGACATTCCTCTTAATAAATAAAATAGATTAGTACCAGCTATTGAATTTCTAACATTTTCTTCTTTTTGTCTTCTTTCTGCTAAAGGCTGATTCCAATCAAAACTATTACATTCACCTGGAAGTTTTTTCATAATCACATCTTTATATGCAGAAAATTTTGTTTTTCTGAAAGACTCCAATAACTTATCATCACCATAAACTAAAGCCGCAGTTACCACAGTAATAATTGGCATATTAATTAGTCTAATATCTAAAAAATTAAGAGCAGGTACAAATTTAATCCATTCTTGATCTTGTTTCCAATGTTTAGATAAAGCATCTTCTGAAGATACTAATTTAGTAGGTGATGCTTTTAAATTCTCATTATCTTGTACTAATCCTTTGATAATCAGATAAGTATGATCATAATGTTGCAAATCAGGACAACAATAAACAATCCAAACATGATCTCTTTTCCCTTGTGATCTGATTTTACATTGATTTCTTCTATCTGAAATACGAGTAGCTATTGTCTCAATAAATTTTCCAATTGTATGAGAATTTTCTACCCATGTTTTTAATTCATCTAAATTAATTCCATAATCTGATATACTATAAGGAGGATTTAAAGTTCTTATTGTTTCTTGTGCAATTTCTATGTATTTATCTTTAGAAATACCAGGGAAATTATACCATCTTGATCCACCATATAATTTTTGTTCAGGAATTAAATCCCCTATTTTTACCCCATGTTCACACCAATTTCTTGCCACTTGATCCTCAATTGTTGGAACAACAAATAAAATAGGTAATCTCTTTCTACGACCAAATCTATTGATATTTGCTAGAATGATTTGTATATATTGATCTGAAATACTTTGAGGTTTTTCTCTACCTTCTAAAATAATTAAGTTTATTTTATCTTTATCAATTATTAAGTTTTGAAGTTCAGAACTAAAATCTTCTGCCTCTAAAGTCTGTAAATCTATTGTTTGTGTCAAAAATTGAATTTCTTTTATATAGTGATAAATGGTATTTAAAAATGTTGTTTTTCCACTACCAGTATCAGCACGAATTACTAAAACTTGACATCCTCCAGTCGTTTTTAAATATTCAACAATATCTATTATTACATTTAGAGCATCTGGTACTGGTCTAATAATAGTTTGTAATGAAACTTTGTTGGATTCAATTTTAGGTTCCAAGTATTCCCATCTTGTTGGCAAAATTAAATCGGGAATAGTATTTATAGTAGTATCTACAAAATCTTCATATTGTGAGGATTTTTCGATCTGTGTAAATTCTTGGTATTCTTCATATTGTGAAGATTGTTCTTCCTCTATAGTGTGAGAGTCATTATTATCAGTTTGCTCAGAATCAATAATATTTTCTACAGAGTAAACAGATGTATCAAATAGAACACCTTGTCCTTCAACAGTGACATTTTTTTTTTTTGTTGGATTGATTCATAGTCTGGTTTTCACTTACGGCAACTTTATAAGTCTAACTTATTACTAGGTTTATATTTTGAAATAAACGATTCTAATCATAACTAAAAATCGATCGAACCTTGATAGAGTTGATACAAAACCCCTGTTCATAACCTTGATATGCTTAAAATAGTAAATTATTGTAAAAAATATAAGCATAAATACTATGACTTGGTTAGAAACATATCATCAACACGCAGAAGAAAGAGCTAAATTGGGCATTCCTCCCTTACCTCTTAACGCCGAACAAACATCCCATCTATGCGAAATGTTGCAGAATCCCCCAGAGGAATTGAAAGAAGAATTAATGGTGTTACTGCGCGATCGAATTCCTCCCGGAGTAGATGAAGCATCTTATGTAAAAGCAGGATTTTTAACGGCGATCGCCAAAGGAGAATTAACATCCCCCATTATCTCCAAACAAGGGGCAGTGAGCTTATTAGGTACAATGATGGGAGGTTATAATGTTCAATCCCTCATCAGTTTATTAAAATCCAAAGATAGCAATGTTGCCATCGAAGCAGCCAACGCATTAAGCAAAACCCTCTTAGTATTCGATGCCTTTAACGATGTCTTAGAATTGTCGGAAACCAACCCCCACGCCAAACAAGTTATCGACGCATGGGCAAATGGTGCATGGTTTATCAGTAAGCCTAAAGTTGCCGAATCTATCACCGTGACAGTGTTTAAAGTGCCGGGTGAAACCAACACCGATGACTTATCCCCCGCACCCCACGCCACCACTCGCCCTGACATTCCCTTACACGCCTTAGCAATGTTAGAATCGAGAATGCCAGACGGGTTAGAAACTATTGCTAAATTAAAAGAAAAAGGTTATCCTGTGGCTTATGTCGGTGACGTAGTGGGTACAGGTTCTTCTCGTAAGTCTGCAATCAATTCTGTATTATGGCACATTGGCGATTATATTCCTTTCGTACCCAATAAAAAATCTGGGGGTTATGTCTTAGGCGGCAAGATTGCACCTATCTTCTTCAACACCGCCGAAGATTCTGGGGCATTACCCATCGAGTGCGATGTCACCAACTTAAACACTGGGGATGTTATCACCATTTACCCCTACGAAGGCAAAATCACCAACGAAAACGGCGACACCATTACCACTTTTACTCTCAAGCCTGAAACCATTTTAGACGAAGTGAGAGCAGGAGGACGCATTCCTCTCTTAATTGGACGTGCCTTAACCGATAAAACCCGTCAAGCATTGGGATTAGAGCCTAGTACTTTATTTGTACGCCCTCAAACCCCTGCTGACACTGGTAAAGGGTTTACCTTAGCTCAAAAAATGGTAGGAAAAGCTTGTGGAGTGGAAGGAATCCGCCCCGGCACTTCCTGCGAACCGATAATGACTACTGTTGGTTCTCAAGATACCACTGGACCTATGACAAGAGACGAGTTAAAAGAATTAGCTTGTTTAGGATTCAATGCAGATTTAACCTTACAAACCTTCTGCCATACTGCCGCCTATCCCAAACCCGTTGACATCAAAACCCATAAAGAATTACCCGATTTCTTCTCCACCAGAGGGGGAATTGCCTTACGCCCGGGAGATGGTATCATTCACTCATGGTTAAACCGTATGTTATTGCCCGATACCGTCGGCACTGGTGGCGATTCTCATACCCGTTTCCCTCTGGGTATCTCTTTCCCCGCAGGTTCAGGTTTAGTGGCATTTGCGGCGGCTTTGGGGGCGATGCCTTTAGATATGCCTGAGTCGGTTTTAGTCAAATTCACGGGGGAATTGCAACCCGGAGTGACTTTACGAGACATCGTTAATGCTATTCCCTGGGTGGCAATGCAGGAAGGTAAGTTAACCTATGGCAAGGAGAATAAAATCAACGTCTTTAACGGGCGTATTATGGAAATGGAAGGCTTACCCGATTTAAAAGTTGAACAGGCTTTCGAGTTAACCGACGCAACGGCGGAGCGTTCTTGTTCTGGTAGTACAATTAAACTCAGTGAAGAAACCGTAGCGGAATACTTGCGATCGAACGTCAGTTTAATGAAGAATATGATCGCACGGGGTTATCAAGATGCTCGTACTTTATTACGCCGTATTGCCAAAATGGAGGAATGGTTAGCGAATCCCTCTCTCATGTCTGCCGATGAAAATGCTGAATATGCAGATGTTATCACCGTCAATTTAAGTGAAATTAAAGAGCCGATCGTCGCTGCTCCTAATGACCCAGATAATGTTAAACTGATGAGTGAATGTGCTGGTGATAAAGTGGATGAGGTTTTCATCGGCTCATGTATGACAAACATCGGACATTACCGTGCGGCGGCGAAAATTCTTGAGGGTGCTGGTACAGTTAAAGGGCGTTTATGGATTTGTCCACCCACTCGCATGGATGAGCAACAATTACGCAATGAAGGAGTTTACGATGTGTTTGTTGCTTCGGGGGCAAGAACTGAAATGCCCGGATGTTCTCTTTGTATGGGTAATCAAGCAAGGGTTGAGGATAATGCTACAGTTTTCTCGACTTCTACCCGTAACTTTAACAACCGTATGGGTAAAGGTGCAAGGGTTTATCTCGGTAGCGCTGAGTTAGCCGCAGTATGTGCTTTATTGGGCAAAATTCCTACAGTTGAGGAGTATATGTCGATCGTATCTGAGAAAATCGATCCTTTCAAGGGTGAGTTATATCGTTATTTAAACTTCAATGAAATTGATGGTTTTGAGGATGAAGGGCGAGTAATTCCTTTAGAAGATATGCCAAAAATCGAGGATATTTTAGGAATGCCAGTATAATCTTTAGGGTGGGCATTGCCCACCTTTTAACAAAAGTAATTGGGAAAAATGCCTGCAAAAGATATTTAACATGATGCCGTTAAAAATGCTTTAATGAAGGATGGTTGGACAATTACAGCTGATCCTTACTTCATTATTTATAAGAAATTAAGACTTGTTGCTGATTTGGGTGCTGAACGTTCATTATCGGCACAAAAAGGAAATGATAAAATAGTTATTGAAGTTAAAAGTTTTCTTAACTCCTCTTTTATTTATGATTTAGAAATGGCAGTGGGGCAATATATTATTTATCGAAACTTTCTCAAAAAAACTGCCCCAGATCATCAAATTTATTTGGCACTTAGTCAGCTTGTTTATCAAGCTAATTTCGATGAAACTATTGATATTGTTGTTAAAGAAAACCAAATAAAATTAATAATTGTAGAGACAGAAAAGGAGGTTATTACTAAATGGATAAATTAGAAAATTATCGTTTTTTAATTAAAAAGATTTTAACAGAATATCATCATATCTTTTCTTCAGCTTCCCCCGAAAATGTAGAAATGCTTTTAGCTTTTGATGAGGAAAGAGATCAATATTTATGGTTTCAAGTTGGTTGGACATCAGAGGAAAGAATAAAAGGAAATTCTGTTCATATTCGCATTAAAAATAAGAAAATTTATATTGAGGAAGATTGGACTGAAGAAGGAATTGCCACAGAGTTATTAAAAGAAGGTGTGCCTAAAGAGGATATTGTGTTAGCTTTTCATGATCCTGAAACTCGCAAATATACTAATTTTGCTGTGGCTTAAATTAATTATTATAATCATATCCGAGAAAATCGATCGATCCTTTCAAGGGCGAATTATACCGTTACTTAAACTTTAATTAAATCTATGGTTTTGAAGATGAAGGACGAGTTATTACTTTAGAAGATATGCCAAAAATCGAGGACATCTTAGGAATGACTGTATAATTGTAGGGGGTTGTATTGTCCACCATTATTTTTGTTTATGGGAAAAAATCACTTTAAAAAAGCAATTTTATCTTTAGAGAATCGAATTGCTGAACATCAAGAAAAAATTAGATTAGAATTAAAGAAAGATTATCCAGATCGAGGATTAATTAACCATTGGCAAAAAGAAATCAAAGCCTTTGAAAAGGGAATTGAACAAGCATTAAAAAGATTGGGGAAAAAATAATGCAACTAACTGAAAGAAAAATTCATATAAAAAACTCTACTTTAAATACTTTAATTATCGAATTAAAAGAAGAATGTCAAAATGTTCTTTCTCTAATTAATCAACTGGAAATTTCGGAATTAAGCGATCGACAAAAAGGTAAAATTTTATCAGAATTATTAGTATCTTCTATTTATTTAGATAGTCATTGTAATAAAGATTTTCAAGATTTAATTTCTGATGAATTAGAAACTTTACAAGATTAATTATAGTACGGAGAAAAATGGCGAAAGATATTTATGTATTGATAGGATTTTTTTTTGCCCATTCTGCTATAGTCCGCTCCATATGATCTAAATTAAAATCTATACCACGAATCCAATGTTTATATTCATCATTTGGTAAACAAGATGCCGCATATATAAAAGCACGACGAATCCAAGGTGTCATATCATGAAGATATTGTTTACGATTACGAAACCAGAAATCCTTTTGACTACGTCCCATTGCTAATAAAATTTCTCGTCTTGAAAAGTCATCAAGTGCATCATTATAAAGCTTTATGTATTGATCATCAGAGTTCCATTCTCCGTCTGATGCAAATGGCATTAGCATATACATTCGAGAGTATTCAAGGTATGAAGTAGTTGAAGACTTATCTTGAAATATATCGATGATTTTTTTCCCAAGATCAAATTTTTTTTCAGGTGTTAATGTATTAAGTTTTAGCAAATATTCAATTGTTTCTCGTATAACTGGGACAAACTTATTAAAGTTATCGAAAATAAGGTCAACTACATCAGATTCACCTATTTGTCCTAGTCGCCGTAGTAAAAACTTCAACAGAGAAAGATCAGGTTCTTCTTCATTAATCTGTTCCTGTAGTATCTTTTGAAGATTCAGTTCATCAATTACTTTTTGATATTCAGGTGATAAAGAATCATAATTGATTTCTTCATAAGTATCTTGAATACCCATTAAGGCAAGCAAATCATAAAAACGTTCAGATAAAGTTTCAATCTCTCGATTTTCATTTTCTTTAAGATAAATTCTCCTGAATACATCAACAGGGATAATTTTCGTCTTATTCTGTTGAAGTGTAAGACCGTGATTATCTAGTAAAGAGCGAGCTATAAGCGTTAGGTATTTGTAGGCTTCTGCTTCAGAATTACAGAAAATTCGGAAATCATCAGAGTATCTAAGATATTTAGCACCTTCAGAAAGTAATATTTGATCAATATCTGTAATAGTTACTTCCGCAATCAGACGTGAGGCAGAAGAACCGACAGGAATTCCGTAGGAATATGATCCAGCCCAATGAGCTATTAAGTCCTTCAAAGCTTTTGCGTGCATATGACCAGTACCTAAAGCACGATGTAAAGCATTATCAATGCGATGTGTATAAATGCGAGGAAAAAAATCTGCTATATCTGCAATCACAACATGGGATAACGTATTTTCTTCACATATTTTTTGTGAAGCTTTTTGAAAACTTTGATATGTGTACTCATCGGAAAACATATTCCCGTTATTATTGGGCGAAAACCGGTAAGAGTGAATAATATTCTCGCTTACAGGGACTCTTTGTGCTTCTAGTTTTTCTCCAATCTCTTTTATAAGTGCTGTAAATACTAGGAAATCTAGTGGATCAAGTTGTGTAGATATTCGGAATCCAAAACGATGCTTTGGAACTAAACATCTTCTAAATGGTCTAACTTTCCAATGTAAAATATCTGTTTCTTGAATGAATTTCTTGATGTTTTCCCACTCAGATGAGATTGCTTGAAACTCAAAAAGTTCAGGAAATATATCAGTATCACCTAATGTAAGAGCGTGGTTTAAAGCCCAGTCTAAAGAATCATCCTTAAGTTTTAATGGCATAGTGCTCATCAATATCTTTTTAGAAAGTTAATCATTGATAATATAATGTATTTGAGTGTAACATAAAATTATCAGATCGCTTTTATTTTAATAATCTTTCATATTCTTCATGACTTCCTATCTAAACCCAAATATAATCTTCTCCATCTTTAAAAGCTAAAGCAAGATTCCAAAAACCTATTTTTCAATTAGCTATCAATCGACATTTGATCATGTTTATTTCTAATCATAGTCTTTCTTCTGTGCCTTGCCCCTGTGGAAGTCAAAAGCCATTAAATCAATGTTGTGATGTCTATCTACAAGGACAATTACCAGCTCCTACCGCAGAGAAATTGATGAGATCGCGCTATTCTGCTTACTATCTCAAAAATATAGATTACCTATTCAACACAGAACATCCTAAATACCGCAAACCCAATAGTAGAGCTATGATTACGGCGACTGCTAACAGTCTTATATGGCTTGGTTTAACCGTACTTAACACCGAAGGAGGAAAATCTGAGGATGAAACGGGTATTGTTGAGTTTATGGCAGTATATCAAGAAGGAAAGTCAGTAGCTCAACTGCACGAGCGATCGAATTTTATCAAGGAAAAGGGTAAATGGTTTTACAGTGATGGGGAGATTCTACCACCCATTCAAGCAAAAAAAAATGAACCTTGTTGGTGCAACAGTGGCAAAAAGTTTAAACAGTGTCACGGTAAACTTAGGTAGTAAAAGGTTCGATCAAACTTTATATCAACACCATTAAATCACTAAAAGCAGGTTTTATAAACTCATTTTTATCCTGTAAAGTTATATAATTTAGATTGACAGCAAGTTGCATTAATTCCGTTAAAAACCGTTTTAACTCTTCTAAAACTTGTTGCTTATTTAACATAACTATTCTTTCATCAGTTGAATAACCAAACTCTCTTAAATAATATTTAATCTCATTAGCAATAGGTACAAATTTAATTATCATTCTATAACTTTCAGCAAACTCTAAATCAATAGTTTTACCTCGTTCTAATTCTCCTATTTGTTCAGGAAATCTTTCCTCTAATAATATACAAATATCAAGTTCTAAAAATACATTAAACTTAGTTTCTCCTATTTCTATAATGACTTTATAATCATACTCATAACAACATTTTTTTACCCTAATTCAAAAGCCGATAATTCCTCAAAAGGATTGTCAGAAGGATCAAAATTTTTTTTAAATACGTTCTGGTAATTTAATTTTAAATTGTTCAATATTATTCATCTTTACTCTTTAATTTTTATTAATTTTAGGTGTATAGTTAATTAAAATAACACTGAGACAGTTAGAGAAAATATACAGGATGAATAATGCTCACAAATCAAAGTTTTTGAAAATTTTTAATATTATTAAACTGTTTCATTCTTATTTAAAATGACTATAACTATTGGTTAAAATTCTTACTTTGGAGAAGTATATATCAATCATCTCTGAAAAAATTGATCTTTTCAAAAGTGAATTATATCGTTACTTAAATTTCAATAAAATTGATAATCTTGAAGATAAAGAGCAGTCATTTCCTTAGAAGAAATACTCAAAATTGAGGACATTTTAGATATGCTTTGGATAATGGTAAAATAGGTAATAATTACCTGTAATAAATATCTTTCATTATTTTCCGAGATGAAAGAATAAACCAAAAACAAAAATATTATCTAACAGATATATGTTCACTTTTTAATAGAATATTCTCCTGATTTAACGTTCTCTTTAGTTATTAATACCACAAAAAGCAATTTAAGCAGAATATATGGTAAAGTGAAATTTTTAAAACAATATGAATAAGATGCTTTATAAAATTCTAGTGATTTTGTTTTTTGTGTTCGAGGTACGTCTTTCAAAGCACAAAAAATAGATTAAATTATAAATTATTTTTACCCGGAGGAATAAAGCGAATTTCGATACGTCTTCTTGTCTCATCAGCTTGACGATTTAATGGGGCTAATTCTCCTGATTGTAAATATAATTGAGCTCCAGAATATGCCCTAAATTTAATGTCTTTAAATTCTTCTTTTTTTTGTAACTCTTGCACCACTGCTAAGGCTCTCATTAAGGCTAAATCTGCATTTGAACCCGCATTTAATTGATTGACTTTCAGTTGATTTCGTGCTACTTTTTCTAAGTTATGATCCAAGTTTCCTGTCAAGCCTAAAACTTGCCCGTCTGTATGTCCAATTACTTGAATAAAATCAATATTTCTTTCTTGAATAATTTTTTTTATTTGGGGTACAATTACCTCATTTACATACTTTTTTAATTCTGGTTTTAATTGAGCTTTTCCTGATTCAAACTGAAATTTACCTGATTTTTCATCAATTATAATAGGTGTTGCTGACTGCAATCTTCGATTTAATTCTAAGGATTGAAATAATGCTAGTAATAATAAAAAACTCATAATCATAAAAGCATTAGACATTAAATCTGTAAAGGAAGGAAAAACATCTAATTCTTTATTTTCTGTGGTATTTCTTCGGTTTGATCGAGTTCTCATTTTTTATGATAGGATTTTAATGTATTGAATATTTATACATCTGGAAAACTTATTTTAACATCAATAAACCTGACTTTGATCAGTAGAATAACAGACTAAAATTATTAATATATATTATTTTTAAGAAAGTATGATCTATTTTAAGGGAGAAAAATAGTGTTATAAATTAAGAGTCAACTAATAAAAAAAATGCTAATAAATTAATGTATATTCAAAGGTAAAATAAAAAAAATTAGTCAGATTTTGGAATTAGTCATCGATCATAATCTCATAATTCACATAGGATTACTATATTTTAATATCCCGTAATTTGTACGGAGGAAAAGAATGCTTAATTGGTTAAAAAATATCTTCACTAATCCATTATTTTATCTAGGGGGAAAAGGGGTTTCGTTAGCATGGATTGTTCAAACTATCTTATTAGTAATAATAGTAACTGTTTTAGCCAAAATTTTTAAAAGAATTTTAAAACATAAAATACTATTAAGTTTAAAAATAAGTGAGAGTAATAGAGAAGTTATTTCCACATTTCTGAGTTTTTTGATTGCTACCATTGGCTATCTAATTGTTATTTATATAATGGGTATAAATTTAACTTCTTTAGCCGTTATAATTGGTAGTCTTGGTGTTGGCATCGGCTTTGGTTTTCAGGAATTAACTCGTAATTTGATTAGTGGTATAACTTTATTAGGAGAAGGCAAATTAAAAGTAGGAGATTTGATCGAATATCAAGGAAAATTGGGCTATATTATGGAAATTTCTATTCGTTGCACTGTGCTAAAAATGTTTGATGATTCTGAATTAATTATACCTAATACGGAATTAACTAATAATAATGTAATTAATTGGAATTATAGTAATTGTCAAGGTAGAATTGAAGTATCAATAGGAGTAGCTTATGGCAGTGATTTATTACTTGTCACTGATGTTTTATTACAGTCAGCTTTTATGGTAAGAGAAGTTTTATCAATTCCTGCTCCTCAAGTTATTTTTCGGGGTTTTGGCGATAATTCTCTAAATTTTTCATTATGGGTATGGGTAGAAAAAATTAATTTTAGAGTAAAGATTACCAGTTCTTTACTATATGTTATTGACTATAATTTTAGAGAAAATAATATCAATATTCCCTTTCCTCAAAGAGATGTTTGGTTACATAATACGAATGATATAAATGATATAAAAATCACCTCTCAAGCAAATATTAACAATGAAAAATATATTAAATATTTGCTATTAAACGTGAGTCTTTTTCGTAATTTTAATGACTTGCAATTAATTCGTTTAATAGAAGTAAGTCGTCAAAAATATTTACAGCCTGAAGAAATTTTAATAAAACAGGGAGAGTATGGAGATTTTTTTGCTTTGGTTTTAGAAGGAGAAATAGAAGCAATTTTTACAGCAAAAATTACTAAAAAATCAATATTTTTCTTTAAAGAAGGAGAATATTTTGGAGAATTACCGTTACTTTTGAAAACACCTTATCCTACTACCATGAAAGCGACAAAACCAACAAGATTATTATTAATCAAAGAAGAAAACTTCTATCATCTCATCAAAGAATATCCTTTTTTAGCAGAGCAAATTATTCAAGAATTAAATGTGCGTCAAGATATGATTCAAGACTATCAACAACAATTACGAGAAATGGGTTTATTATTACAAGAAGAAAATAAAAATCCTTTATCTTTAATTCGTCAATGTTTCCAACAAATTTTTAACACACCATTAGATATCACCAAAAATTAAAAATATTGTCTTAAATCTTTATTTAATTCTGCACTTCCTGATTTAAACTTAAAATTACCTGATTTTTTATCAATTATTATCGGCGTTGTAGATTGTAATTTTCTATTTAATTCTAAGGATTGAAATAAGGCTAATAATAAAAAACTAATAATCATAAAAGCATTTGACATCAAATCTGTGAAGTAAGGAAACACATCTAAATCTTTATTATCACTGGTATTTCTTCGGTTCCATCGAACATTTCTCATATTTTTATGATAGGATTTTAATATAGTGATTAATTATAAATATTTATAAAATCTTAGAAAAGTATTTTAACATGAATAATGTTACAGAAGATAAATTAACTATTCTAAAAAAACAAATAAGAGTAATAAAATCAGAAATTCAAGAAGAATATCAAATAGAAGAATTAGGCTTATTTGGCTCTTATATCAGAGGGGAAGAAACAGAAAATAGTGATATTGATATATTGATTAAGTTTAAATCAGACGCAAGATTTGGGCTAGTTACATACTGTGAATTAGAAAACTTATTAAGTGAAAAATTAGGGAAGAAAGTAGATTTAGTGATGAAAGATTATTTAAAACCTCACCTTAGTCAATATATTTTAAATGAGGTAGTTTATCTATGACTAAAAGAGAATTAAAAGATTATTTAGAAGATATTTTAGAAACATTATTAATTATTGAAACATTTACAGATGATTTAATTTTTGATTCTTTTGTTAATGATACAAAAACTTTATTTGCCATAAATCACGCCATAGAAAGAATAGGAGAAGCGACTAAAAATATTCCTGAAAATATAAGAATAAAATACCCTCATATAAAATGGAAAGGATTGAGTGGTATGAGAGATAAAATTATTCATTATTATTTTGGTATTAATTATCAAATTGTCTGGGATACTATCACAATAGACTTACCTATATTAAAACCAGTAATTGAGGATATTATGAAAAACCTTTAACTAGGAATTATAAATTAAATATTAAGATTAAACTATTGTCGGTTAGGTTGGGGCATCAAAACCCAAGGGCAACAAAAAAACTCTGTGTTGGGTTTTAGTTCGTTTAAACAAACCTACGAAAAGCATTGCTACTTATTTTTTCCATAAATTTTGCCAATCTTCATCCCACATTTTCTGCCAATCCTCATTCCAAAATCTTTCCGATTCCCCATCAGATTTTTTTCGGCTAGATGACTTGTTTTGATTATAAGAATTTTCAAATAATTTTCTCATTAAAAGTAACATAAATTTTTCATTTTTTTCTAATAATTTTAATCTTTCTTCTAACTCTTTATTAATTTTCTCTAAACTTTTGAATAATTCAGAATAACTATTAGTATTTTTAACAGTACTTTCTCCTAATTTTAACAAAATTTCTCGACTGATATTAGTCATTTCTGAATATCGCTCATTATTTTTAACGGTATTTTCTCCTAATTTTAATAAAATTTCTCGACTGGTATTCGTCATTTCTAAATATCGATCATTAATAGTGTTAATATTAGATTCAATTTGATTAACATTTTGGGATAATTGTACCATTTTATCTGTAGAAACTTCTAAAGTTTTAACATTAATAGCAATCGGCTTTACTATTTCACTTAACTGTTTAATCACACTAACAAATATCTCTTGAATAGTTGCTAAATTTGTCGTTGTTTTCGCTAAACCTTCATTAAATTTACTTTGCTTAATTGCCTCTGCTGAGTTTATAAAAATATTAGCACTTTTATCTAAGAGTTCGATCGAAGTCTTAAACTGTTGATAATTGGGAGTAACTCCTACCATTTTATTAATAGAAGCATCAAAAGTTTTAATATTAATTTCGAGAGGTTGAATAGCCTGATTAAGAATATTAATCATATCCAAAAGGGGTTGCTGAATTGCCATTAAATTATTAGTAGCAATCACAAGTTTTTCACTAAATTGACTTTCCTTGATAGTATTCGCAGAATCAGCGAATAAAACCGAACTTTCCTCTAAACTCTCACTAGCTTTTTTCAATTCTTGATAAATATTTAAAGCTAAATCAGTAGCTTTTTTACTATCATTATTAAAACTAATTACACTTTGGGTTAACTCTTTTGTCGATGCGGTAAACTCCCCTTGAGTTTGAGCTAAATTATCCGTAATTTTCTCTAAATTTTCACTAAATTTACTCGCCTCTATACGAGTAGAAGCAGTTAAAATAAGATTAGCACTGTGATCAAAACTTTCAATATTTTTTCTGAGAATTGGCATCATTCTTTGGAGACTTTCTACTTGATTTTCCAGGGATTTTGTTGATAATTGAAAAATATTTGCCCCAGTATTAATCGTACTAGAAGCATCTAATAAACTTTGATAAACTTGATAAGCTAATTGTTGTGATTTCTCATTTTCTTCAGCAATTTTATCTGCGGCTTTTTTAAAAGTCCGCTCTAAAACTTGCCCTACATTTTCATGAAATCTTGTTAAAAATTCTGTTTGTTTATCCACCATTTTATTCACAGCTTTATCTAATCTAGTGTCACCTTCTACTAAAGGCTTATAAATATTATCGAGATAGTCTTCTAAATTATTAAGTAAGGAATTTTTCTCTAAAATAATATTATATTTAAGATTAATAATCGTTAAAATAGAGGCACATAATAAACCGATTAAACTGGTAATAAAAGCAATTCCCATACTTTGCAAAGGTTGCTGTAATTTACTTGTTAAATCGATAATGTTTGTACCGTCATTATTAATAATTTGACTGATACTATTTAAGTTTAAAGTGATGCCTAAAAATGTGCCTAATAAACCAAAAGCTAATAGTAAATTAGGAATAGTTTTAGTGATATATTCTGCTTCTTCACAACGAATATTGTCATTCAAAAAAGTAATAGTTTCTTGGTGATAAACTCCATCAATTAAAGCAATAGTATTAACATTTTCTATTTGTTGACTTACTTTAGTAAATCTTTGTTGTAAGAGATTAATAAACCTAGGTTGTATTCCTTGACTATCACCGTTAACTAATCTTCTTGTTTTCTTTTCTAAATCTTGTAAATGAAGGTATAAATTACGTCTGATCAAGCCCGATAAAATAGCAGGTAAAATAACAAAAATAACTGTTGTTATTGTTAACCATAAAGGAAAAATTTTAAATGTTTCTAGCATGATGTTGATTGTGATTATAGGGTTTATAATTTAACCTGATTATTTTATAACATCCAATTATCTAACTTTATTTCTGGGATACGTTGATAATGACAAGTATTATTAGTTACTAAAATTAAATTTTCGATTAATGCAACACTAGCAATAAGTAAATCAAAATCGGCAACAATATTACCTTATTTTCGTAATAAGGCTTTTAATTCACCAAATTTTTTTAGACTATTATTACCGAATGATAATACTGAAATATTTTGAAGAAAGTCATCTATAGTCTTTAAATTATCATCTATTGTACTAGAATTATAAGTACCAAAATATAACTCTGATACGTTAATTTAACAAATACATACTTGATGAAAACCTATTTTCAACAATTTATTTTGTACTGATATTTTACCTTTTAACCAGTAAATACAAGCATTCGTATCTAATAAATATCTCATGTGATTTATATTGATTCTAAATTATTATTTCTACTACGATAAATTTCTTCTATTATTTCTTCCTCTATTTTAGTATCTTCCCATTTTCCAAAAGTATTTAATAACTTTTCATTATCATAGTTATTATTGTCTTTGTTTAAGTTTTTTTGCACAATTCTTTCAATAATTAACTCTAATTGTTTCATTGTTAAATTCTCTAATATTCTGGTAGGTTTATTCATGGTAAATTTCCCTTAAAGTAACTTTAATTTGGTCATTAAATTTATTATAGAAAAAATTATGAAATAATGATTTAATTACCTTATAAGTTTAAGCCTATCTTTTAATTTTTAATTGTTATAAACCTCCGATAATTTTTTTAGCTTTGTCAAATTCATCGTCACTTAAGTCACCAGCTTTGCGTAAATCGATTAAATCTTTCATGGTGACTCTTTCCCATTTTTTTAAAAACTCTTTCTCAGCTTCTTCTGTCATTTGGTTAGAATTATCATGCCAATAATCAGATTCATTTTCATAAATAACATCAGCTTCTAAAACTTCCGTATCTTTAACATTATTAGTTTGATTATGGTTTCCGTTATTTTGATTATTGCCTGACTTTAATCGTTTCTGCTGTTGCTCATTTTTTCTTCCTGATAAGGAAGGTTTTTTGTTGACAATTTCGTCTTTTTGTGCATCATTGACAATCTTAACAAATCGATCGTATATTCTTTTTAAGATACCATCTTTACCTAAAGAAGTTCGATCAGGACGTTCACCTAAAACCAGTTTTTTCTGATTATAATTGATGTCATATTCTGTCAATTTTTCCAATTCATCGACAAAATTAATCAAGTTACGATAATAAAAATCTTGGAATAAATTAGGATTTACCCTTACTTCTTCTTCAATATTTTTAACCGTATCAGCTAAATACTTTCTGATAGTTTCATTTTGACTAATACTCTCTAAGGCTTCTTCCCAAATACCACTAATTTCTAGCCCATAAGTTTCCCCTCTTAACTCGTCTTCTAATTCTAAATAATAACTATTATTATCGAGATTTTTCTGAATTTTACCGAAAGCTAAACAAGTATAAAAGTCATCCTGCAATAATTCCATTTCTCGCCCATCAGGGGGAATAATATCAAGGAAGAAAACTTGAGAGTCATTATGTAAATTATAACCATCATAGAGTCTTTTCTGACGCTCATATTGTTCTCTTAATTCTTTTAATCCGTTAATAATTCTTAAAGGAAAACCACCAAATTCCTTGATAATAAATATTTCATTTTTAGTTTGTATCGGCACTAACATATCAGATGAAATAGGAATGTCTTTTAGTAAATCTTTAAACTGCTTATTTTCTCTGTCATCAGTTTGTTTAAAGGCAACAACTTGTTTTGTTTTATCCTCTTCATTTATAAAATAAGGGGCATTACTATTTAAAGGTAATAAAACATCTGCTTCATCAATGATTTGTTTTAAACGAATTCGCCCATCAGAAAAGGGATATTTCTGCACAAAACGATTGACAACTGACTCTGTTAAATCTAAGGTTTTATCACCAAATTTAGCCTCAATATTACCATCAATGCTTTGACTTAATTCTTTATCATCGATAATTCTTCCTACCGTGAAAAAGTGCAGTAAAGAAGGTGGCAAAGTTACACTTTCATTAATTTTATGACTCACTTCTACCAGTAAGTTTCTTCTTTCTCGATCAGGTAACAAAGTTTGATAATATTGATCATTATCATCAGCTTCAAATACTGCCTCCCCGTTAATTTCATCATCGTCAATGTGGCTTAAATCTTCTGCTTTTCTGTTATAAAATCCTTCTAAATCTTGCAAAAGATTATAAAAGTTACTGGTTTTTGTTTTTAACTCTAAGACTAATTGTCTTAAATTTGTGACAATTTTAAAAGCTTCTTCTGTTAAGGTTAAATCAAAGTTACGCTTAATCAGTTTATTGATTTCTTGAATCCCTTGATTTGCATCCTCTTGAAACTCTTTATTTTTAGTATTGTTAGATTTACCTCCAATGCCTAAAAAACCTTTTTTATCGGTTTCAATATCTTCAAATCTTTGACAAGAATCTTGCCATTTTTTATCAATATTTTCGATAGTAACAAAGGAAGTAGCTTTTTCTTTTTCTTCTTCTAATTCTTTGACATATTCATTTAATTTAGTTAACAATGCTTCTAACCAACCTCGACTATTATCTAAGGCAAAATGAGGGTTAGTAGGTTCGAGTAAATTACTTAAATAATTAAGAATATCTTGAGTAAATTGTTTCTCTAATTTGATACTATTTTTCTGTAATTGGGTCAACCATACACCCCTAATATTTTCAGTTTCTCCAAACTGTACTTTTTTAAATTGGCTCTTGATTTCGCTACGAATTTTATCAATAAATCTTTGTCTATCCTCAGCATTTTTACAGTTATCAATTTCCTGTTGATTTTTACTTAACCAAGTTTTTAATATCTGTTTAAATGTCTTGTCATTTTCTTGGGTAATTGCCTCTAGTTTTGCTTTAAAAATATTGGGGTTAGTTTCATTTTGAGATTGCCAATTTAATAAAAATTTATCTAATAATTCTGCTGAATCTGGGCTTTGCCCTTCACCGTATAACCAGAAGTTAATTAGTTTTATTTTAACTTTATTTAAACAGATAGCAATAGTTAAATCACGGGGAAAATAAATTTTCGCTAATCCAAAGGTTAAATATTTTTGGGTATTATAACGAGGATGCTGATCATTTGGCTCTCTACTAAATACTAATTTATAATTATCTCTATTACCTCTAACTGGTACGTTTATTTCTTCTGCAAAATCTGCAAATATTTTATGAGCAA
The DNA here is from genome assembly GCF_001548095.1 of Geminocystis sp. NIES-3708. NCBI lineage: Bacteria > Bacillati > Cyanobacteriota > Cyanophyceae > Chroococcales > Geminocystaceae > Geminocystis > Geminocystis sp. NIES-3708. The sequence continues at coordinate 161,696 of NZ_AP014815.1, forward strand.
TTATTTGGGATAACTTTTCTTTTCTCAAGATTTTATGCCCACTATTAGTGCGATTTCCGACTAAATAAACAAAGTCAAAAGGAGGACGATTTTCCTTGACAGAAAATAAATTTACGGGATCATAATTAGCATTAAAATTTGTACCTTGAGCAGTATAATAATTTAATTCTTTTAAGGCGGCGTAAGTGTTAGCTTTCACACTGGGAGTATTGCCGTATAATTCTGGTGCGATAATCAAATAAGCTGTAATTTCGCTATCGATTTCGTAGCCGTATTTTTCTCTTAAACTATATGCCATGTCTATAAATGTACCGCTTCCTGTACCTCCACATAGCGAACCAATTATAATAATATTAGTACCAGGTTCAACTACAATATTTTTACTGAGTAATTTTTGAGCATGACCAACTGTAGCATTATCGGCAGTATCGATGGCTTGGTGAATTTTGCTGTAGTTATGGAAAAAAGCGAGTCTGCCTACTGGACGAATTGCCCCCGCACCGTTTTCAATAGATTTAACATCCTTTAATATTTGCTTGGGAAACCATGTACCGATATGATCACAAGGGGATTGTCTTTCATATTCGCTTCTTCTTTCTAACCCTTTACTCAAGTCGTCTATTTCCTGCTTATTCATGGTGGCGGTGACGATTTCGGCTGGTTTAAATAAGATATTTTCCCCGTGATAGGTGTCTCCCGTTTTTAAGCCTGTAGTTTGAGAAGCATTTTTATCGGTGTCTATATGCACGAAACTGACTACAGGTAACTCGCTTAGTTTACCATATCGATCAACGATCAAACGGCGAATTTGCATTAAAATATCTCTACCAGTACCGCCTAAGCCTATACATACGGTGCGTTTAATATTGAGAGTTTTTGTGTCTGTAGGATTATTGTTCGGCATAATAGTTATAAAATAATGGAACTACTAACTAATTATCAGTAACGAATTGTCTTTTTATACAATATTTGAGATTTTTTTTGTTATTTGGTATTTTGTTATCGGTATAGTGGGTTTCTCCCAACATTTAAACGAAATTTTAATATTCTGGGGGTAAAGGTGAGATTAATTTTTCTAATTTTATGACAAGATGAGGTATATCAACAGTAATAACTTGCCAGATTCTTTTTTGATTTATTTTTTCGTATTGATGGGCTATGATATTTCTTTGTCCAATAATATCACTCCAAGGAATTTGAGGATTTTGTTGTTGAAAATCAGGAGATATTCTTCTTGCCGCTTCTCCCGAAATTTCTAATTGTCGCTCGATCACAAAGTGGTGCTGAGCGATAGCACTTTGCAATAAAATATTATTTTGATAGTCTTCCCATGAAGTATTTTTTATAAATAGGATTATTCTTTGACAAGATTGAGGCATATCCCAAAGAAAAGCGTAATTTTTATTAATTTGATTCATAAAGAATATAGTTATTTTTCAATATTTCATAACGAATAAAAGGGTTAGATAGTGCAGATTTTTCTACTAAATCAACTTCTCTATTAAATATATTTTTAAGCTCGTTTTTCAGTCTAACAATATCAAAAAGACTCCACCTAGCATCATCATCAAATGTTATTAAAATATCAATATCACTTTCATCGTTAAATTTATCTATTAAAATTGAACCAAATAAAGCTAATTCTTTGATTAACTATCTATCGTAAATATCTTTTAATATAGATTTTGTAAACTTTTTTATTTGTGTAAAATTTATCATCTTTTCCTCATTTTATAAAGTTATATAGTCTCCAGTTTGATAATCTTTATAATTTATTTTTTTATCGAACAGACAAGATATCTATTTCACAGTTATTTAGTTTTAGAGACAGTAATTTTTATTTCAAAATCTTCATCATTATACGGACAATTAAGTCTAATAATATTTCCTTCTATTACCTGTTTTTGTTTTAATTCTCTACCTTTATAAATAATAGGTAAAATGTTAGTAGGTTCAATAAATATTTTATTTCCTTCTCTTTTTAAATAACCTCTAATTTCTCCCCCTTTACACTCTATATCTTCACCAATAGAAAGACTACTTTTATTTTTTAAATAATCAATGTTTTTATTTTCTTCATTTGACGATACTATTTCTAATTTCCACGTTTCTTTTAAACTTAAATAATATTTGATAGCAACAATTCCTCCCCCAAATAAGCTAATGATGATTATGGATAAAATAGTCGTAGGTAGCCATAATTGATTGACTATATAATTATTTACTAGACAAGTTTCTTTTCCGCCAGGGGCTGGGGTGCAAAATTCTTGTACACTAGGTTTAATATCCGCAACGGTGAGTTGATAATTACTGATATTCTTGCTACGAGAATTTATAGCAAGATGATTTAACCAGTTGATTCGATCAACACTTTCAGGACTGGTACTATTACGATAGGAACTATTAGCAGGAGTTTCAATCCATACTTGAGAAGTTATACCTACTTCCGTTTTTAAGGGTGCATCCGTTAACCACACTACAGATTGAGGTTTGATAGGTTGATTTTCACAAAGACGTTTTTGATTGATATGAGCTAAATTTTTGTAAATAAAATGCTCTGCTAGTTGAATATCTGTATTTTTCTCTGCTATATTTGCACTTAAAGGAATTTGCTCAATAATTTTATTTATATCTTCTTTGGGGTTGTTAAATGCAATCGAATTTGAGATAGTCAGAGGGTTAACATCAGAATTCGTTGGGTTTACTTGAGAAGAAAAAGGGACAATATAAACGGAATCGCTTTTATTCAAACTATCTTGCACAATTTGTTTTAACCTTACTTTTCCTTCATCATCAAGACTAACACTTTGAGTTAAATCTACTGCAAAAACTATATCTCTACCACCACTGAATTTAGAAACTAATTCTAAACTTAATTGTTGATGTTTTGATAAAGATTCACCGATGGTAATTTGATCACAATTTTTTGCCACTTTTCTACACCATTAAATTATCTATAATTATGTCACAAAAAATCAATTAAATATCAATTAAATAAGTCTAAAAGTCATGAAATAATATAACTTTGTTTCGTGATTACTTCATTCTATAATTTTAGTAGTGAAATCATTTTTTTATTTAAAACTCTTTGACAATTCTGCCTTGACTAGTAAAAGATATTCCTTGAGTACTAGCAGTACTAACCATAACTGATTCAGCGATAGGTTTAGCTACTTTTTTATCAGCTACCCATTCAATTAAAAAATTACCACCAATTCCTCCTCTAATATCATTATCTTCGATATAAAAATTAGTAGATGCTAGAGGTTTTAATATTACAGAAGAAGTTAAATAATCATCAATTAAATTACCTTGACTATCATAATATTTAACTGATTTAATGATAATGGAATTATCTAAATCAATATTATGAAAAGTAACTGTAACTCCTAAGTTATGGCTTCTTTGTTGATTAGAATGATAAATATTAGAATAAATAGGTATATAAATAATTTGTCCAGTAATAGGTTTAAAACTCTCAGACAAAGTAATAGATTCAGTATTAACAGGATTATTATTAGTAACATTAAGTTTTTGAATATCTAAATTTTGATTAGAATTACAACTAAAGAGTACTAAACAGATTAATAAGAAACAAGAAGATAAATATTTGTTCAACATTATTAATTAAATTTTGGGAGAATAATAATAGATTTTCAAAAAATACTTGAGCTAAAAATATAATAATATCAACTCTTCTATTTAGCTTGATAATTTTTCTTCTACTAATAAATTAAACAAATTTGAAAAGGTAAGGTATGATCTTAATTTAAACTTAACTAGATATAAGAAAATACCATGAAAAACCGTCAAACTAAACTATTTTTAAGCTTATTTCTTAGCCTTAATTGGTTGACTGTTGGCTGCGGCATATTTGGCACGACAGAAGAAAATACAACAACCACGGAAACGCAAAATTCAAATAGTAATGCTTCAAGTAGTGAGGGCTTAAAATTAGGAGCATTATTTCCCATTACAGGGGATTTATCTTCTATTGGTCAAAATATGCCTATTGCTGCTCAATTAGCTGTAGATACCGTTAATGCTTGTGGTGGTGTTAATGGAAAACCTGTCACTATTATTAAAGAAGATGATCAAACTGATCCAGTGGCGGGAACTTCTGCTATAACTAAATTAACAGAAGTTGATAAAGTATCAGCAGTAGTAGGATCATTTGCTAGTAGTGTTTCTACTGCCGCTTTAGATGTGGCTGTGAGAAATAACGTCATGATGATTTCCCCCGGTAGTACAAGTCCTGTTTTCACCAATAGAGCAAAAAAAGGTGAATTTAACGGATTTTGGGCACGCACTGCACCACCTGATACATATCAAGCCCAAGCCCTAGCCGCTTTAGCTGATAAACAAGGATTTAAAAATGTTTCGACAGTCGTTATTAATAATGATTATGGTGTGGCATTTGAAGAGCAATTTGTCAATGCTTTTACTACATCTGGAGGTAATATTCTCAATCAAGATAAACCAGTACGTTATGATCCCAAGGCAACTACATTAGATTCAGAAGCAAGTTTGGCTTTTGCAAATCAACCCGATGCTGTAGCTGGGGTTTTATATGCAGAAACAGGTAGTTTATTGCTACAAGCGGCTTATAAACAAGGATTAAGCAAGGGTGTTACTGTCTTATTAACCGATGGGGTTTATTCGGAAGATTTCACTAAACAAGTCGGAAAAACTGCCGATGGCACTTCTATTATAGCAGGTGCATTGGGTACAGTACCAGGGGCAGATGGTAAGGCTTTAGACGAATTTACTACTCTATGGAAAGAAAAAACGGAGAATAAACCTATAACCGCTTTTGTACCTCATACATGGGATGCGACTGTTATATTAATGTTAGCCGCACAATCGGCAGGAAATAATACTGGGGAGGGAATTAAGAATAAAATTCGAGAAGTATCTAGTGGTGAAGGTACAGAAGTTACAGATCCTTGTCAGGCGATGGAATTATTACGTAAAGGAGAAAAAATAAATTATCAAGGTGCGAGTGGTAATGTTGATATTGATGAAAATGGTGATGTTATTGGAGTTTATGATGTATGGAAAGTTAATCCTGATGGTAGTCTAGCTATTATTGATAAAATTTCACCTATTATTCAATAATCATATTAACAATTAAATTATTAACTGTACGAACCTAGCATAATCTTTCTATATTAACTATTAACTATCAAAATTATGTTAATTGCAATTGCCTCATTAAAAGGTGGTGTGGGAAAAACAACCACTGCCATTCATTTATCCACGTATTTACAAACTGATAAACCAACTTTATTAATTGATGCTGATCGTAATCGTTCTGCGTTAGTATGGGCTAAAGAAGATAATCTTCCTTTTACTGTAGCATCTCAAGCAGGTTCTCCGGCATTTATTCCCAAACATCAACATATTGTAACTGATATGAAAGCAGGTCCAGAAGAAGAAGATTTGGTTGATTTAGCAAAGGGCAATGATTTAATTATTATTCCCACAACTCCTAATCATCTTGATTTAGATGCAACAGTTAAAGCAGTAGAATTTTTCAAGAAATGGAATATTAATAATTATAAAATTCTCTTGACAAAAGTTGATGCACGAACTACTAATAGTAAAACGGCAAAACAATTTTTAGTAAAAGAAAATATCCCTTTATTTAAAACAGAAATTCCTTTATTAATTGCTTTTGAAAGAGCATCTCAAAATGGTAAAACTGTCAAAGATTATCATGATTTTCGTGCAAAACAAGCATGGCAACAATATGCACAAGTGGGCAAGGAAGTTATAAATAATTAAAAATTGGTAGGGGTGAATATCATTCACCCAATTAATAATCAAAAACAAAAAACTATTTTATAATTTAACAATCATCTATTATTTATCTTGATTATTGCTTATATTTATATTGATCCTATTATTGATAAAATCCCATCAGATTTTTTGTGGGGTTGTGAAATTAACAAAGTTTATCAAGACATTAGTGATAGAAAACAGTTAAAAAAGTTAATGAAAGATTGTCATGTAAATTCTGCAAATTATTTATTAATTCGTAGTTTGTCAGAGTTTGGTGATACCTTAAGTGAAATTAACCAAATTATGGCGAAAATTGAAGACTTAAATATTGAAATTGTTGCTATTGAAGAAGATTACAATACTAATAAATTTAAAATAATAAAAGATAGTAAGACTAAAGAAAAATTAATCATTCTTTGGGAAGAAATTAGAAAAAAAATTTATCACAGAAAATTATTAAAATCTCACAGTCATAATCGTTTAAATACCCTACCTCCCCCCGGAAAAGCACCATTTGGTTATTTAAAAGGAAAAGATAGTTATATTATCAATAGAGCAACTTCACCCATAATAAGAGACTTTTTTGATCGTTTTTTACTATATTCTTCCGTTAGTGATAGTGTTCGTTATTTAGAAAGAAAATATAATAAAAAAATTGCTTTATCTACAGCTATTCATTGGTTAAAAAATCCTATTTATCGAGGAGATTTAAGCTATAAAAATCAAGAAATTATCACAGATACTCACACTGCTATTATTAGTAGAGAAGAAGCCGCACAAATCGATAGAATATTAAAAAGTCATAGTCTTGTTAAATCTCGAAGTGCATCTGCTAACTATGCTTTGGCGGGGTTAGTAAGATGTAGAATTTGTCAGTCACCATTTAGAATAACAAAAGTTACCAATAAAAGATATCCTGAAAAATATTTATATTTAATTCCTAGTGAATGTCAGGGAGATGCCTCTTGTAAATCTTTTAAATACCATCTATTTTTGGATAACGTAATTAATCAAATTTGTAAAGATTTTTCTTTATTAATAAAACAAATTAATGTTCCAAGTCCTAATTTGACAAAACATAAAATAGAAAAAACGATACTAGAAAAAGAAGCCATTTTAAGTAAAATTCAGCAACTCAGAATAGAAGATATTTTAGATGAAGAAACCACCTATCTTAGAAGCTATACCCTTAATTTAGAAATTGCAACACTAAAACAACAAATGACACAATTACCTCCTGATAATCTTAATATTATTGCTTCTACTCTTTCTAATCCTCAATTTTGGTATGATTTATCTCCTTCTGAATGTCGTTTTTATTTAAGAGAATTTATCAAAAAAATTGATGTTATGCCAATAGATAATAATATTAATAATTATGATATTACACTAAACTTTGTTTTTAGTAACTATGATAAGACTATTGAGACTAAAAGTAATAAATTCAAAAATTAAGCCTATTTCTTCTTTTCTAATAACGTGGATAAAGTTGCATCAGTTTTTTGACTTCTTCCGCATGATATGAACTACGGGTAAGAGGTGATGAAACTACTTGCAAAAATCCTAATCTTTCTCCATATTCAGCCCATAATTGAAATTGAGTAGGAGTGACAAATTCTTTCACTGGTAAATGATGTTGAGATGGTTGTAAATATTGTCCGATGGTAAGTATATCACAATCAACTTCTCGTAAATCTTTCATTACTTGCTTAACTTCTGAATCAGTTTCCCCTAAACCCACCATAATGCCTGATTTGGTGTAGGTTTTGGAAGATATTTCTCTAGTTTTCTTTAGTAGTTCTAAAGATCTTTCATATTCCCCTTGAGGACGCACTTTACGATACAATCTGGAAATAGTCTCTGTATTATGATTTAAGACTTCTGGTTGAGCCTGTAAGATGCTTTCTAAAGCGTTCCAATTACCGCATAAATCGGGAATTAAAACCTCAATAGTCGTATTTGGAGATAATTTTCGAGTTTGCATAATACAGTTCACAAATTGACTAGCACCACCGTCAGATAAATCATCACGATTGACTGATGTAATGACAACATGATTAAGATTAAGCCTTTTTACAGCTTCCGCTAATCGTAATGGTTCTGTAGTATCAAGTTCTTTAGGAGTTTTATCGAAATCTATGTCACAATAAGGACAAGCACGAGTACAGGCTGGACCCATAATTAAAAATGTAGCAGTACCAGCGTTAAAACATTCACCAATATTTGGACAAGATGCCTCTTCGCACACTGTATTTAAGTTCAAATCTCGCAAAATATCTTTAACATTGCCAACTCTTTCAATTTGTGGTGCTTTTACCCTTAGCCAATCTGGTTTTACCGTCACAGTCTTAATCTTTTTATAATATCAACTACTTTGTGATCATAACTATTTTCATCCCAGATCACAAGAATATTCAATCTGCATCTCCAAAAATGAAAAATTTTTTATCTAAATAATATGTTAGATTCTTTAGTGATCTTTAAAATAACTTTTTTCCATTTAAACCTAAATTATTGTTTAAGGTATGTAAAGTTTTTTATTGATATTAAATTTGAGAAAATTTTATGATGAATTACCCTATTTTAATTAGTTTTAGCTTAATTTTATCTGCTTATTTACTAGGTTCTATTCCTACAGGTTATATACTAGCTCGTATGCTTAAAGGTATCGATATTCGTGAACATGGATCAGGTTCTACGGGTGCTACTAATGTACTGAGAATAGTTGGCAAAGGAGCGGCGATCGCAGTATTATTAATCGATATGTTAAAAGGAGCATTCGCCGTATATATAGTTGAATTAGCTTCTCTTGATGCCAATTTATTGCCTACGAATTGGAAAGGATGGTTAGTCGCCATTTCTGCATTATTAGCAGTTATAGGTCATAGTAAATCTATATGGTTAAATTTTTCGGGAGGAAAATCCGCCGCCATCAGTTTAGGTATATTGTTAACGATGAATCCTTTTGTTGGTTTAGGTACTTTAGTTGTATTTTTAACAGTTTTAGGTATCTCTAAAATAGTCTCCATTAGTTCCATCAGTGCCGCTATCGCTGTTAATATACTAATGTGGATTTTTAATCCTTCTATTCCTTATATCAGTTTTGCAATTGTTGCCGCCATTTATGTAATTCTCAGGCATCGTACAAATATTCAGAGAATCATCGCAGGAACAGAACCTCGTATTGGACAAACAGCATGATAAACTTAAAAACATTAGACTTCTCAGATAAGTCAAGGAATGGGTACTCTTGCAATAGTTATTAAAATTGATAATTGATCACCTTGAATAGATTTTAATCTTTATTTTGCAAGAGATGTATTGAGAAAAGTCAATATCAATTATTAATTATTGATTAATTTCGCCAGTCATTGCCACAATTTACGCCACCAAGGAATATTATCTCCTTGTAGGAAATTAATTTTTCCCTTAATATCACTTAAATTCCAACCTGTTAAAGTTGCTAAAGTTTGTGCCTCTTTTTCCTGTCTTTGTTTTACCTGTTGGGGATAATCTCTTCCAGCATCACAAGTTATTTTTTCACGGAAAGGATGACGAATGACATAACGCCCTTGAAATAATTGCTGATTAACGGTGTTTTGAAATCTTAAATCTTCGGGAAAGTGTTGGCGATCGTATCGAATATGTAAACGAGTTATAAATAAGTTATTATCATAGGGAGAATTTTGCCAAAAAACTCCTGCTTGTTTTAACTCATCAGGGTTTAAAGGCTCGGCAGAACAAGGATCACAGTTTGCCATACTCCAAGCATATTCTAAAAATGCCACCTTACGACCTTCTTTTTCATAACTACGAGTAAACATAGTTTTGTAAAAATCTCCAAATTTTTCCTTGACAAATTCTGGTATATCCACATCAGAAGGCACTTTCACTGTACGATAATTTGTTAATTCCGTTTCACCTTTAGAAGAAAGTAGATAAACGATTAAATCTTGCTCTTTTTGGCTATTTACCATGCCTAAACGTATAGGAAGCATGAATTTTGGTGATTCATAAGCTATCATTAACGGACGTAAGGATTGAAAATCTGATTTTGCCAATTCTTTTAAATTGACTTTCGCTACAAAAAATTTCATTTGTTGCTTAATGTATGGTTGTAACAATTCACTAGCACCTTTAGGAATGTTATAACCTTCTCTAATCAACCATTTTTCTAAACCATCAGATTCCTTCGCACTTAAAATTAAAATATCATATTCCCCAACGGTAAATTTACTTTCAACGGTGACTCCAAAAGACTCATTTTTTGCTTGTCTTCCTCCCCTTCTTGCCACACCACTACTTTCGGCGGTACTGGGCATGGCATCCATTGTGTATATTGGTTGACAAGGATCACTATCAAAATATTCCACTAATCTTGGTGCACTAAATGCGTCTAATCTTTCAAGAATTTTGGGGTTGCCAACATTCACCTGATCTTCTTCAATGGGTACTGGTACTGGTACAACTAAAGCAAAATCTTTGACGTTTCCTTGATAATCATTTGCCATAGTTAAAACAGTTTTTTCTTCATTTCTAGCTATAATAACTTGAGAGGCTTGATTATATAATTTGCTATCTGCTTTAGCTACATAAAAACCACAAAAAGCTAGAACAGATGTAGGGAAACATAATAGAAATATAAGCAAAAAAGAAATTAAGATTAAGTATTTTTTCATTATTTTTTATGTTATTAATAATTTATTTACAGGTAAAAAAATCAAGGAAAATATTTTAGTCCATTACTAGAAACTTAAACTATATTTAACTTTTGCCAACGGAAACGATTTTCTTTCCAAGTTAAATCTAATAATATTGTCATAGGTGAAATAATAAATAAGGCTAGGAAAATTCCACTATTTATATAAAAAAATTCTTTGAGAATAAAGCTCAAAAAAGCAACGGCAATCGCCCAAATAATACGACTATTTTTAGCGTTAGGTATAGAGCGAGGATCCGTCAACATAAAAAACGTAAAAACTAATAAACTTCCACTCATTAATTGGTGAGTTAAAACGTCAAAATTCCACCCTAAATAATAATTATAAATTGCTTCTAAACCGCCATAAAAAGTTAGAAAAATAGCACTGGTTTCCCATCTTCCTACTTTATTTAATACCATAGCTCCTGTACAGATAAATAATAACAAATACCACCAATCACTCCCCCATTGCCCCGGAGAAACCCACGCAGATTTAGTTAAAAATATGGTAACTATAATGCCAAAATTTGCAGGATTAAAAAAATGTTTTTGATGATAGTTAAAAATAAACTTAGAAGCGATGGCTAATACTCCTGCTAACATTAAAATATTAGAACTATTAGAGCGTAATAATAATGATAAACCTAATCCCGTAATTAAAGCACTTTTAACTCCTGAAAAATCTAATGTATATAGCCAAGAAAATGCTTGATTTTTATCAATATTAATCGTATTAACGTTAGATTTAATAGTTGTTAATTTAACCAATGAATTTAAGAAAATCTGAGTTAATAAACAAGTAATAATAGTGAGAAAAATTCCGTGTATTTGTAAAGTCCAATCTCGATAAAAAATACCTAAACAAAGAAATGAACTAAGACAAAGAATCTGATAATCACGAGCATCTTTCAATAAATTCATAATAATTACCTTGTAGGTTGGGCTAAAATTGAAATCCAACAGTGTTTAATCAAAAAATCATTATCAATTGGTTGGGTTGATTTATCTTTAACCTAACCGAGACAATACCCATCACAAAAAAAGACTAATTACCTTTAAATGATGTTCCATTAATTGGTTTTTGGATTTTTTACTGTAACAATTCTTTACGTTTTTTCAGGTTAGATGCCGTTGTCGATTATGCTAATGATTGTAGAAAAAACATTTAAAATAATCTTAAGATACGGAGGTCTTAACATTGGCTATTCCTCTTTTAAATTATGCACCTAACTCTCAAAATACCCGTGTAGCTGGTTTTGAAGTAGGTGGTGATGAACAACCAAGAATCTATAACGCTGAAAGTCTTTATAGTGCATCTGATATGGATGTATTAATTGAAGCGGCTTATCGTCAAATCTTTTTCCATGCTTTCAAATCCGATCGTGAAACGGCTTTAGAATCTCAATTACGCAACAAACAAATTACGGTGCGTGATTTCATTCGTGGTCTATTATTATCAGAAACCTTTAGAAATAGTTTTTACGAAAAAAATAGTAACTATCGTTTTGTAGAGCATTGTATTCAAAAAGTGTTAGGTCGTGCACCTTATAGTGAAAAAGAAAAAATTGCATGGTCAATTGTTGTAGTTAACAAAGGTATTAAAGGCTTCGTTGATGAGTTATTAAACTCCGATGAATACCTCGAAAACTTTGGTTATGACATCGTACCTTACCAACGTCGTCGTAACTTACCTTCTCGTGAATTAGGAGAAAGACCATTTAATATTAGTTCTCCTCGTTATGATGCTTACTATCGTGGCATTCTTGGTTTCCCTCAAATTGTTTGGCAAAATCAAGTTCGTCGCTTTGTACCTCAAGAGAAACAAGCCAAAGCTGGAGATCCTTCTCTCTATCTAAACATGGCTCGTAGTATTAATGCAAGACCAGCAGCCGTACCTCGTGTATCTACTGGAAATATTGGTTTGGATAAAGTTCCTTATCGCAAATAATCAAACATTGTAGTAGTTCATAAAATTATACCCCTTCTTTGTTCATTGAGAGGGGGTATAATTGTCTTTGTAATAATTGACAATCAACGATTAAGAATTACTTCAAAAAAGACTGAACAGATTTAGCTTTAATCGTCAACAAAACAGAGTAAAACTCAAAATTAATTAATTTGTGGTGCGTTTAAAGCGATAAATTGTGAGTTATTTTTCGCCGCAGTTTTTACTTGTAAACTAGGCACTGATTGACGTAATAAAGTCGTTAATTGATTAGTGGTAGAATCATAGATCTGAGTAACAATTTTCGGATATAAACCAATACCAATAATAGGAATTAAAAGACAAGCAATAATAAATACTTCCCTAGGTTCAGCATCGACTAAATTGGTATGAGAGACTAATTCTTTATTTTCTTCACCGTATAACATTTCTCGCAACATGGATAAGAGATAAATCGGCGTTAAAATTACCCCAACAGCGGCAAGAGATACCATGATAATTTTGAAAGTTAAACTATAAGCATCACTGGTAGCAAAACCAATAAATATCATCAATTCTGCGACAAATCCACTCATACCGGGTAAGGCAAGGGAAGCCATAGAGCAAGTTGTCCACATAGCGAATATTTTTTTCATTTTTTGACCAACTCCTCCCATTTCGTCTAGCATGAGAGTATGAGTGCGGTCATAAGTAGCACCAACCATAAAGAATAAACTGGCACCAATTAAACCATGAGAAATCATTTGTAATATCGCTCCACTCATACCAATATCAGTAAAAGAAGCAATACCAATTAAGACAAAACCCATGTGAGAAATGGAAGAATAGGCAATTTTTCTCTTTAAATTTCGTTGTGCAAAAGAAGTAAAGGCGGCATAAATAATATTAACTACCCCTAAAATAATTAAAATTGGGGCAAAAGTGGCATGGGCATCGGGTAACATTCCAGCATTCATCCTAATTAAGGCATAACCACCCATTTTTAGAAGAATTCCTGCCAGTAACATATGGGCTGGTGCTGTTGCTTCTCCGTGAGCATCAGGTAGCCATGTATGGAGAGGGAAAATAGGCAGTTTGACACCATATGCAATCAATAAACCTCCGTAAAGTAGTAATTGTAAATTAAATCCAAAATCTTTATGGGCGATCGCAGTCATATCAAAAGTGACGGTATCACCGTAAAAAGCCATCGTTAAAGCCGCCACAAGAATGAATAATGAGCCTCCAGCAGTATAAAGTATAAATTTGGTCGCCGCATATAATCTTCGTTTACCACCCCAAATAGAGAGGATGAGATAGACTGGCACTAATTCCAATTCCCAGACAAGGAAGAAAAGTAACATATCTTGTACAGCAAAAACAGCAATTTGTCCGCCGTACATTGCTAACATGAGAAAGTAGAAAAATTTAGGTTTTAAAGTGACAGGCCATGCCGCCATAATAGCTAAAGTAGTGATGAAGCCTGTTAATAAAACTAGAGGCATGGATAAACCATCAACACCTACAGACCATTTTAAATCAATATCCGCAACCCATGTATAACTTTCGACTAATTGTAGATTAGGATTATTAAAATCGTAGCCTTGATAAAAAGCATATACAATCAAAACGAAATCGATTAAGCCAACGGTTAAAGCATACCACCTAACAGTTTTACCATCTTTATCAGGAATGACAAAGACGAATAAAGAAGCGATGATGGGGAAAAGAATAATAGTTGTTAACCAAGGAAAATTTGTTAAATCCATTTGTAATCTAGTTAATAAATAAATGCTGATCAGTTATCTAGTGAATATCTATAATTTTTTAATTAGTTATAGAAGTACAACAATAGCTAGATAATTAGCCTATATGAACAATCTAGCAAGATTTTTTGAGTATCTAACAATTCAGAATGTTAATTTTTGTTTTATTTTCATTTATTTATTGATAACAACTCTAAAACCTGCGTGTTGATAAAAATAAGGACGAAACCAGTTACGATAATAAGATGTTGCCTCATAACCGTTGGTTGCCCACGAACCGCCGATGAGCATATAATGACGATCATCAAAAAAAGGTGCAGAATAATCTTCGTATAAATAATGAGGTTTAAAGCCTGATAAGGGAGTAAAAATATCTCCTAACCATTCCCAGACGTTTCCTCTTAAATCGTAAATACCTTGAGGATTTCTTGCTGTTTCTAAACTACCCACGGGATGAGGAGAAATAAATTTGAAATCAAGGTTATAGTTATTAACGTTATAATCGCTTTTTTGTTGAAGAAATTGCCATTGTGCTTCACTCATTAACTGATAGTTTTTTCCCGATTTTTGTGATAGATAACAACAATAAGCATTAGCTTCATGATGATTTACTTCTACTGGAAAATCTAAAGGTAAATCAATTTCATCAAACATCAATCGGTAATAATAATTATCTAACGATTTACGCCAAAATTTAGGATAAATAACATTGTTTTCTTGTTTCCATTGCCATGATATTTCATCCCAATAATTTTCATTCTCATAACCTTTGCTATTAACAAACTCTAAAAATTCGCCGTTAGTAATCATATATTTACTAACTTGAAAAGGATTAACTATCACTTCTTTTTCGCCAAAATCAATATCCCAACCGTAAAGATTATCTTTTTTTTTCTTCCCCAATGTCACTATACCTCCTTCTACTTTTATCATCTCATTTTGAGGCTGTTTTCCTTGAGATTTTGCATAATTCCATTGACTTGGTTTCGTTACTAATTCTAAGGGTAGTTGTCGAATTAACATCGAGGAAGTTTCTATATGTATTTTTTGATGTTCTATACTCATAACTATTCCCCACCAAACACTATCAGGAGTTATGGGTAAAGTTAAAGGAGTTTTTTCGATGATATTAATAACGGTTTTATAGGCTTGATGACGATAATGCCATAATTCTTCTACTTTTGCCCATTTTACGGAAGCAATCGCTTGTTGTAGTTCAGATGGTGTTTCGGGATCTACTCCCATTTCATATAATTTTTCATAGTCTGGATTAATTCGTTGACTTTCTTTTAATAAGCCAAGAATAACTAATTTATTAAGATAAAAAACCGCAGAATGTCCTAAATAAAAAATTAAGGGATTACGTAAAGAATCAGGATTTTGATAAAAAGTTTCAGAGTTAATAATACTTTTAAATAATAAATCTTCTGTTTGCCAAGAGTCAGTTAAATAATTAATAATATCTTCTTTCTTGCACTCATTTAAAATTAACATTTTTACACCTTAAAATCCTTCACCAAAAATAATATTAAATTTCTTTGCATCTTTGCACCTTTGCGAGAAAAAAATTAGACAATTAACTAAATAAAACTAAATTAGTTGAGTTAAAATTAATCCAAAATAATTATCTTTATCAGTCCAATATTTAATAGTTTTAAGTTGATGATTATTCAAAAATTCTTGCATTTGATTTAAGTTAAACTTTCGAGAAATTTCTGTTAAGACAGGCTCATTTTCTTGAAAATTAATGTTTAAGTCTAATTTATCTAATCTGACTTCATGATTTTTTTGAGCATATAAATACATCTCAATTTGTTGATTCTCTTGATTATAAATAGCTTGATGTTTAAATAGATTAATGTCAAAATTACCATCAAAACAAGCGTTAAGATGAGACAACATATTAAGATTAAATGCGGCCGTTATGCCTCGACTATCGTTATAAGCATTTTCTAAAATATTAACTGATTTTTGTAAATCGATGCCCAACAAAAAATAATCACCTACTTGCAATATATCTCGAACTTCATTAAAAAGCTCATCGCTTTGCTCATAAGTAAAATTACCTAATGTACTCCCTAAAAAAATAATCATCCGTTGGGGTAAAGAAGAAATAGGAAGTTGCAATAAAGCTTGTTCATAAGTTCCCGCTAAACCTAAAATGGATAAATTATCATATTCTTCATGCAATTGTAAGGCACTATTTTTCAGGATTTCGCTACTAACATCGATAGGTACATATTGCCAAGATTTACCTAAACTATCATAAGCGGATAATAACAGGCGAGTTTTCGTCGAGCTACCACTGCCTAATTCTACTAATTCGCAAATTCCTGTTATCTCGGCAATTTCTTGACTCGCAGTCATTAAAATAGAAGTCTCGGTGCGAGTAGGATAATATTCAGGTAAATCGCAAATTTTTTCAAATAATTCTGAACCGAGGCGATCATAAAAATATTTTGATGGTAAACTTTTGGGTATGCTGGTTAAACCTTGAATAACATCAACACCTTCATCAAGATTAGTAGAAAGACTCTTCAAATACTTAATATTTATTTTTTTCTCTTGATTGATAATCAGCATAGTTAATTTTAAGATAGTTGTATTTAAAAATACAAGTTTTAACAATTAAATTTGTACAATCCTATCATTTCATTGATCAAACTTTTCACTAGACTTTTTCCAAAATTAACTTAATGGATAATATAGCAATCTTACGATGGGAGTTGTAAAATTTTCAGAGATATTAGCTATCATTTATCTGTTCTCAAATATAGTAGGATTTACAGATTTATGTTGTCATGTTTAATTATTCACAAATGATTTACTATTGCTATAGATAACAGGCAATAGATTAATATATTTTCACTATTTACAACCCTTAAAAAAAGTGCAAAATAAAAATTTAACTTGACTTTAACTAAAATTTTATGTTATCTTAGAAGTTTGCTCTAAAATCAGGAGAATAAGAAAACATGGCTGGATCTCAATTAAATGCGGATGTTTGGATTAGTGAATACATCACCCCTTATGATATTTATGTTCACGGTATCACTAGCATTCTCGCCCATAAGAAGACTCCTTATCAAGAAATGTATATTGTGGAAAGTGGTGCTTATGGTAAAGCTTTAGTATTAGATGGGAAATGGCAATCTTGTACGGGAGATGAATTTTTATATCATGAAGCATTAGTACATCCAGCCATGGTTAATCATCCTAATCCTGAAAATGTTTTGATTTTAGGTGGCGGAGAAGGTGCAACTACTAGAGAAGTTTTTCGCTGGAATGCTGTCAAAAAAGCTATGATGGTGGACATTGATGGTGATGTAGTGGAAGCCTGTCGTCAACATTTACCTGAAATGCACCAAGGTTCTTTTGATGATCCTCGTTTAGAATTAATTATCGGTGATGCTTTTAATGTTTTAGATACTACTGAACCTACATGGGATATTATTATTTCCGATTTGTCTGATCCTATCGAAGAAGGTCCTTCTTTTCAACTGTTCACCAAAGAATATTTTTCTCAGTTAAAGCAAGTTTTAAGAGAAAATGGTATTGTTGTAATACAAGCTGGTCCTATTGCCCCAGCAAATCTTCATATTCACGGGCGTTTAGTAAATACTCTTAAAGCTGTGTTTAGCAATGTTCATGCTTATTTTGCCCCAACTTGTACTTATGGCTCGGCATGGGGCTTTGCAATTGCTTCTGAATCAAGATTTGATACTATTCCTAATCCTGAAAAAATTGATCTTTTATTAGAACAAAAAACCAGTAATGATTTTCGTTCTTTTGATGGTATTAGCCTCTTGGGAATGTTACAAACTCCGGGTTATGTCAGACAATGTATTGAGAAAGAAACAGAAGTTTATAGCATTACTCAACCACCCAAATTCTTCGGCAAAGGGGTGAATAATTAACGATTAACAATAGACCTCTTGCAAAATAAAAATTAAAATCTATTTAAGGTGAGAAATTATTAATTGTAATAATCATTACCTATTCATTACACATGGCTCATTACCTGACTTTTGCAAGAAGTCTAATTAACAATTAAAGCATGATTATTTTCTGAAAGAACATACAGAATATAGATGATATAATGTTCCTAGGACTGCTAATAGGGATACAAAAGTCTTATCTAAAGAATTTCATCTTTTCTTATTCCTTTGCAATGTAAAAAATTTTTTCATGCCAAAATTACCAAAACGCCAAAAATCTCCACAATCTCAATCTCATCTGGGGATTTCCCTGAAATGGTTGTTAATTGTGCCTTTTATGGTGCAAATTGTAGGGGCTGTCGGTTTAGTCGGTTATCTATCTTACAAAAGTGAACGAGATTCCATTGAAGAGTTAATTATTGAAATTCATCGAGAAACTACTAATAATGTTGTTCAGTATTTAGATAATTATTTAGCTACCCCCGTATTAATAAATCGGATTAATGCGGAGGCTTTTTACGAAGGATTATTAAAACTTGATAATATCCCCCAACTAGAGCGTTATTTATTTCGACAACTACAACAATTTCCCACAGTAAGTCATATTATGGTGGGCACAGAAGCGGGAATTTTTCGGGTGGCTAATCGTAATCCTTCTCCCAGTTTATTACGAGCAAATCCTGTACAACCCAACCAAGTTTATGTTTATAAAGTAGATGAAAAAGGTAATCCTATTGGTGTAATTAATACTTTTAAAGCCTTTAAACTCCAAACTCGCCCGTGGTATAAAAATGCCGTCAAGGCAGGTAAACCTACTGCTATACCGATTTTTCAGTTATCAGATAATACTGATCTTTCCCTCAATAGTAGTCATCCCATTTATGATCAAAAAACAGGTAAATTATTAGGAGTTTTTTCCGCCGCATCAGATTTAAACTTTTTTCGCAAATTTATTGCTAATTTGAAAGTAGGTAAAAATGGACGAGTATTTATTGTTGATAAGGATGGTTTTTTAATTGGTAATTCGACACAATATTTACCTTTTCATAAAATAGAAAAAAACGGCAAAATTATTCTTGAAAAAATTAAGGCAGTTGACAGTGAAGATTATTTAATTCAATCTACCAGTATTTATATAAATGACAAATTTCAAAGTTTTGGGATATTATCAAAAAAGATACAATTTGACTTTTTTACCGAAAATGAGCGTCATCGACAATTTGTACAAGTTATTCCTTATCATCATAATTTAACAAAAGATTGGTTCATTGTGGTTGTTGTACCTGAATCAGATTTTACTGCCAGAATTGAAAAAAATAATCAACAGACTATTCTTTTATCTTTCCTCACCTTTGTTACTACTACAGGAATTGGTATTTTTACCGCCCGTAAAATTACTTTACCCGTTTCTAAAATAAGTGAAGCAAGTAAATCTCTGGCTGAAGGGGAATTAGAACAATTTTTATCAGAAGATTCGATGATTACAGAAATAAAATTGTTATCGACATCTTTTAATGAAATGTCAAAGCAAATTCAGCAATCTTTTGATAACGTAGAAATTGCATTACAAGAATCTGAGGAAAAATATAAAACCCTGTTTAACACTTTACCGATAGGAGTTTCTATTACCAATTCTCAAGGTAAAATTATCGAAAGTAATCCTGCTTCAGAAAAAATTTTACAGATTCCCGTAGAAGAAGCCACAAGCCAAACTTATGATTCTCCCCAATGGAAAATTATGCGTGAAGATGGTTCACCTATGCCCTCGGAAGAGTATCCTAGTGTTAGGGCTTTGAAGGAAAATCGCCATATTCAAAATGTGGAAAATAGTATTATTGCACCTAATGGTAATATAAGTTGGATAAGTATTAGTGTTGCCCCTATTCCCATCGAAAATTATGGGGTTGCTATTACTTACATTGATATAACAAAGAGAAAAAAAGCTGAAAAAATTTTACAACATCAATTTAATCAACTTACCCTGTTAAGAAAAATCACTGACAAAATTAGACAAAGTTTAGACACAGAAACTATTATTCAATCCGCCGTAACAGAGATTGGTAAAACATATAAAGTTGATCGTGCCAACATTTACACTTATATTCAAGAAGAAAATAATATCAGAATTATTTGTGTAGCAGAATATCTCAATGGTAATTATCCCTCTATATTGGGGAGTGAAATATCCCTAACCAATAATTTGTATATGCAAACTCTGATTAAGAAAGAGGGAGCAATACCTGTTAATGATGTTGATAATAATGAATTATTAAAATTTGTTCTACCTTTTATTAAATCCTTACAGATAAAATCTTTATTGGGAATAGGAACATTTTATCAAGGGGCAGTCAATGGACTTATCGGGCTACATTATTGCGATGATTATCATTACTGGACACAAAACGAAGTACAACTACTGGAATCTTTAGCAGGGCAACTAGGAATTGCCATCGCACATTCTCAACTATTACAGCAAGAACAACAACGATTACAGGAACTAGCACAAAAAAATATTGATTTACAAAAAGCCCAACAAATTGCAGAAGCGGCGACTCAAGCTAAGAGTGAATTTTTAGCGAATATGAGTCATGAAATTCGCACTCCCATGAATGGTGTTTTGGGCATGACGCAACTACTAGCAATGACAAATCTTGATGATGAACAACAGGATATTGTCAAAACCATTCAAGATAGTGGCAATGCACTTTTAACTATTATCAACGATATTTTAGATTTTTCCAAAATTGAATCAGGAAAACTAGATTTAGAAGAACGTCCTTTTAATTTATCACATTTAATTAAGTCGATCTCTGACTTAATGTATCATAGTACTTCTAGTAAAAATATCAATCTCCAATATTTTGTTCATCCTGATATTCCCGACAATTTCATCGGCGATGTTTCCCGTTTACGTCAAATTTTGTTGAATATTATCGGTAATGCTATTAAATTTACCTCTGAAGGGGAGATTTTTATTGGGGTAGAAAAAAGCAAAGAAACAATAACCACAAAAAAATTATCAGATCAATTTAATTTGATAGTCAGTATTCGAGATACAGGTATTGGCATAGATGGCGATCGCATTAAATTATTATTTCAACCTTTCAGTCAAGGAGATGCTTCCATCAGCCGTAAATATGGGGGTACAGGCTTAGGATTAGCTATCAGTAAAAGTTTAATCAATCTTCTGGGCGGTCAAATTTGGGTAGAAAGTAGAGAAAATTTCGGAGGTAATCCTCCTGAAGATTGGACGTTAAATTTATGCACTCATCAAGGTACAACATTTTATTTCACCATTAAACTTAAAATTCCTCTGGAAAATGAAATTGAGCTAGAAAAATCATCCTTAAAACTGGAAGAATCATTATCCATCAAACCGTTAAATCTTAAAATACTTCTCGCAGAAGATAATAAAATTAATCAAAAAGTAGCGTGTTTAACCCTCAAAAAACTTGGTTACACCGCCGATATTGCTAATAATGGGAAAGAAGTATTGGAAAAACTAGAAAAACAAGCCTACGATGTGATTTTAATGGATATACAAATGCCTGAAATGGATGGTTTAACGGCTACTCAATTCATCCGTCAATCATCTCTACCTCAACCTTATATCATCGCTTTAACAGCGAATGCTTTAGAAGAAGATCGTCAAAAATGCTTATCTGTGGGGATGAATGATTATCTTAGTAAACCCATTGCCATAGAACAACTGAAAGAATCTATTTGTAAAATAAATTAAACTTAGATCTTATATAAGTACATTGATAGCTAACAGATAAACCTTAGAAAATAAATTTTGATATTACTAAAGTCAACAATTATTATCTTTGCTCATTTCTACTAAAGGAAATAAAAGTGTTGCTCTTTGCCTTACTTTTATCAAAAAACTTTTTCAGCCATCCCTACTTATTACTTATTACTTATTAATACTTTTAAGATTGTTAACCAATCACAGTAAAGGCAACGGCAAAACCTAAAACGGCGGCGAAAACAATTAAAGCATAAAATTGTACCCTACCATTTTCCAGATATTTTAAGCCTTCACCACTAATAATTGTCACCAAACCTGTTAAGTTAACTGCACCATCAACTACTTTATAGTCAACTTCCATAATGGCACGAGCAATTCTACGACATCCTTGCACAAAGACTTTATCGTAAAACTCGTCAAAATACCATTTATTTAAGGAAAGCTCATATAAGGGTTGAATTTTTTCTGCGATCGCTTTGTAATCAATCTTGCCTTGTAAATAACACAAAGAAGCAATGGTGATACCAATTAAAGCGATACCAACGGAATTACCACCCATAATTAAAAACTCATTCAAGTCGAAATGATGAGCAACTTCTACCACTTCATTAGGAGATGCAATAAATTCCTCAAAACGATTATTCCAAGGCATACCCAACAAGCCAACAAATACAGAAGGAATTGCTAACATCATCAAGGGAAATGTCATGGTTAAAGGGGATTCATGAGGTTTTTCGCCATGATGCCCTTCATCACTTGGGCTAACACCTGCGGCTTTTAATAATTCTTCTTGAATTTTGTGATCTTTACCTCGGAAACCTCCTTCAAAGGTCATAAAATACATTCTAAACATATAAAATGCGGTTAAACCTGCTGTTAACCAGCCCACCAACCATAAAGCAGGATTGGCTTCAAATGCTAAACCAAGAATTTCGTCTTTTGACCAAAATCCAGCGAAAGGAGGAATACCACAAATAGCTAAAGTGCCGATGAGGAAGCAAGAAGAAGTAATAGGCATATATTTACGTAAATTTCCCATTAATCGCATATCTTGAGCTAAAACAGGCTCATGTCCCACAACTTCTTCCATGCCATGAATAACTGAACCTGAACATAAGAATAACATAGCCTTGAAGTAAGCGTGAGTCATAAGGTGAAATAATCCAGCACTATATGCCCCAATGCCCATAGCTAATACCATGTAACCTAATTGAGAAACCGTAGAATAAGCCAAGCCTTTCTTAATATCGTTTTGGGTAATGGCGATCGTAGCACCGAGAAAAGCAGTAAAACCACCAGTCCAAGCAATTACTGTCATTACTTCAGGAATCGGCTCAAATACGGGATACATACGAGCGATTAAAAATACACCAGCCGCTACCATTGTTGCCGCATGAATTAAAGCTGAGATAGGAGTGGGACCTTCCATCGCATCAGGCAACCATACATGAAGGGGAAATTGTGCTGATTTTGCCACAGGACCTAAAAAAACCAAAATTGCAAATAATGCCGCTAAACCCCCAGCAACTTGTCCTGAGAAGACCAATTCATGAAGGCGATCGCCCATAGGTATAAAATCAAAAGTACCAGTAGCCCAATACAATCCGAGCATACCAAGTAATAAGCCAAAATCTCCTACCCTATTGACGACAAAAGCTTTTTGACAGGCATCGGCGGCAGGTTTGCGATCGTACCAGAAACCGATGAGTAAATATGAACAAACCCCTACTAATTCCCAAAAGATATATACTTGTACGAGATTAGGGCTAATAACTAAACCTAACATGGAGGCACTAAAAATACTCAGATAGGCATAGAAACGGACATAACCCGCATCATGTGCCATATAACCATCGGTGTAGATCATCACCAACAACGCTACGGTAGTAACAATTACGAGCATTAAGGAACTAAGATGGTCGATAGTATAACCCATGCTGAGACTAAAGTCTCCAGCTGATGCCCATTCTATCATTTTTGTATAAGGTTCATGTCCTTGCCATTGACTCCAAAAAAGAGCGATCGCCATGGTTAAACAAACGCCTAAAGTAGAGATAATGAAAATAGAGTTAACTTGTCTTAATTTGTTGGTGGCTTGATTAAAAGAAATTAATCCTATACCGACTATCATTGAAGAGATGAGTGGTAGTGCTGGTACTAACCAAGCATACTCATATAATTTTAAACTATCCATCCTAAGTTATTGTCTAATTTATTCATAACGTTTTAATTGTGACATAGGATGATGAACAATGAACAATAAACTAAAACTGTTCAATAATTTATTTCTTGTTGTTTTACTTTTATTTTGTTCTTTTCGCACTCACACACTCACGTAATTTATCCCGTGCCATTAATCCGTCATTCCACTCCACTTTAGCAACGGATTTGCCTTCTATAGATATATCAAAACTCTCAACGTCATTCATTGCCTCTAATGCCATTTCAATGCTAGGTACAGTAAAGGAAATAGCGCCATAGGGTTCACCCGGCTGTATGTAGTTAAATACTTTTACGGTTTGTGGTGCTCCCGTTGATTGAGACAAAGTAGCTCTTATGGTTTGTAGTTTGTCTGGACGTGGAATATTTTCTCCCCAAAATGTTAATAGTGCACCTTGATAATCACCACCAGGTCCTGAAATGCGTATGAATCCGTCTTTTTTCCAGAAGAAAGCAGCACAATATTCTCCCGGTGCGGCATCATTTTTGCCCTGAAAGAAATCCCAACCACCGTTATGGTATCTTTGGAATCGAGGATCATTGGTTAATTGATCTACTTTTTGGGCATTTGAAATCACCAGTTGAATTAAACTAAAAGCCACATTTAGCCTTTCTTGCATGGGATCATAAGGCTGTGATGAAGGTGTCGAAAAACTTTCTTCTTCTTGTTGTGATCTGTTGATAGCTTCTTGTACTGCACCTATATCATTCATTTCTTGCCAATGTAATCTTTGTTGTTCACAAATGTTTGGCAAATCAGCACACGCTTGAGCTACTTTACCAACAGATAACACCAATGAAATTGTTGCAGTGGAAAGTATAAAACCAATTAAGTCAATTCGTGCCATTGCCAACCTCCTACATTGAAATACTCACTTTTTATTTCAATATTATACGAAGATAGTATAATAAAGTATAAATACTTAATAAATAAAAATATAAAAATTAATTTCAATACAGTTAAAATCAATTTTTACATTGTTATAATAAGTAAAAATTATAGTTAAAATTTAGCCTTTGTCTATTCTCGAATCTCAGCCGATTTGGATTGTCGGTGATAGTTGTTGCGGTAAAACAACCCGTTTAGCTTCTTTGATGGTGAAATGGTTTGAAACATCCTCTTTTCTTGAAAAACCTCTAATTTTATGTGCTAATAATCAAGGAAAAAAAACTTTGATTAATATACTGTTAAATTTGAATAGTAATAGTTATCAGACTAAAATCCGAACTCCTTTAGCATTGATGATGGAAGATGTTACCCTATTCTATCCCTTACTGTGTCAAGAATTAAATTTACCTTCACAATTACCTATACGTTTACGCTCAGAAACTGAACAAGAATTAGCTACTCAATTATGGCAACCACATTTAGCTACTGAGTTAGTGGGAATATTTGGCGGTGAATATAATTGCGTCAGACGTATTTTAGATTTTTTACAGTTAGCAACTTCGGGAGGAATTTCCCCTGAAAAAATTGGCGATCACTTATTACAGTCTCATGTTATTAATATAAATAACAAAAAAAATATCATAGACTTAATCCAAAAATTAATTTTACGATGGCGTGAATGGTGTTTAGAAAAAGGTTTATTAAGTTATGGTTTAATTTATGAACTTTATGGACTTTACTTATTACAAAATAATCATTATCAATCTTATTTAAAGAATAATTATAAAGCTATTTTCGCCGATGATGTAGATGATTATCCTGCCATGATGAAGGATTTAGCTGAAATATTTATAGAAGAAAAAAAATATGGAGTTTTTACCTATAATCAAAACGGCAAAATTTCTTTAGGTTTAAGTGGAGATCCTGAATATTTACAAAAACTATCCAATTTATGTAATCAAGAATTATTAATAATTAATCATCTCAATAGTTTACGGATAAAAGTTGAAAATATTATTTTAGAAACTATAAATAAAGGTTATTCTGACCAAAAGTTTCCTGAAAATATGATAAATATTAAAACAAATTCTAGGGGAGATTTATTAAATATAATAGCTGATTGTATTATTAAGTCAATTAAATCAGGAAAAATTCAAGCTGATGAGATAGCAATTATAGCTCCCGGATTAGATGAAATTGCCCGTTATACTATTATGAGTTATCTCAAAGATAATGACATAGAAACTAAGCCAATAAATGAACAACGCCCATTAATTACATCTCCTTTAATACGCAGTATTTTAACCCTTTTAACTTTATTATATGAAGGAAATGGTCTATTATTAAAAAAAGAAATGATTACAGAAATGTTGGTTATTTTATCATGGGAAAATATTGATTTGGTGAGAGGAGGTTTATTAGTAGATTATTGTTATTCTCCCGATATAAAATCACCCCGTTTATTAACAGTAGAATCATTTCCTAGATGGGATAGATTGACTTATCAAAGTTTAGAATATTACAATCAAATTCGAGAATGGATTGATCAAAATCAAGAAAAAATTAATCAAGGAAATAATCATCTTTTAGGA
This sequence comes from Geminocystis sp. NIES-3708, assembly GCF_001548095.1. Lineage (NCBI taxonomy): Bacteria > Bacillati > Cyanobacteriota > Cyanophyceae > Chroococcales > Geminocystaceae > Geminocystis > Geminocystis sp. NIES-3708. The sequence continues at coordinate 188,262 of NZ_AP014815.1, forward strand.
GTCATTGACAATATTTTAGAGCATTTTTTTCTGAATATAGAAAAATTAAACTATAGTCAATTAGCCACCATCAGAGAATTTAGAGAAACTGCTCAACATTTTTGGGAAATACAAAAACGATTGAAAAACGAAAATATCAACGATATACTTACTCAACTAATTAACTTATTACGTAAAGGTACAATTACAGCAAATCCCTTACCAATGACAACAATACCCCCTTTAATCGCTATTGAAACTAAAGCCGTAGCCATCGCATCTGTATATCAATATCGCTCTTCTCGTGTTCATCATCGTTGGCAATTTTGGTTAGATATTGGCACTAATTATTGGAGTCAAAGCGGAGAATTATTAGCTTCATCTATTTTATTAAAATCATGGCAACCAAATTCTCAAATTATTTCTGAGGAGATAGAATCAGAAAATGAAAGACTGACGAGAATCATGCAAGATTTATTAGCTAGAGTCACAGAAAAAATTTTTCTTTGTTATAGCGAGTTAGATGTTAAAGGTAGTGAACAGACAGGTAAATTATCATCTTTAATTAACAATTCCACTCAAAATTATCCTTAATTTAACAATCAAATGGATTTAATTTTATGTCATCAAACAGCAGATTTCGATGCTTTAGGGGCAGCCGTCGGTTTAACAAAATTACATCATGGTGCAAAAATTGTCTTAACTGGAGGGGCTCATCCTTCGGTAAAACGTTTTCTAGCATTGCATCGAGATGAACTAAATTTAATCGAATTTCGTAGTGTTAACCCTCAAAAAATCCGCCGTTTATTTATCGTTGATACTCAGCAAGGAGAGCGATTAGGAAAAGCATTGGAATGGTTACAGATGAAGAGTTTAGAATCTATTACCATTTATGATCATCACCCAGAAAATAAATCTATTAGTGCGACTACTTTTAAATATATCGAAAAAGTGGGAGCTTGTTCCACAATTATTTGTGAACTTTTGCAACAAAATTCTATCACCCTTAATAATATAGAAGCCACTGTCATCGCTTTAGGTATTCATGTGGATACTGGTTCACTTACTTTTGAACAAACTACTCCCAGAGATGCCTTAGCTTTAGCATGGTTGATGAGTCAAGGAATTAATATTCGCAGTTTAAGTGAATATGTTGAACCCAGTTTATCTCCCCAATTACAAGCATTATTTCCCCAAGTATTGAAAAATTTACACACAGAGATAATTAATGGTAGTTGTGTGGGGTGGATGGTGTTAGAAACTTCAAATTTCATTGCTGGATTGTCTAATTTAACAGAAAGAATTAGAAATTTAGTGGAAATTGATGTCTTATTGTTAGGACATTTTTATGGTAAAAAAGGCAAACAAGGAAAATTAACAATTATTGGACGTAGTAAGTTAGAGTCTGTGAATTTAGCTAATATTTTCACAGATTTTGGCGGTGGTGGACACAGTAGTGCGGCTTCTTTTTGTTGGCGATGTGATAATCCTCAAGATGTAATCGATAATTTACTACATCGTATTAAAAATTTAATTCCTCTTTCTCTTACCGCAACAGATTTAATGTCATCTCCTGTAAGAACAATTATTCCTTACACGACTATAGAAGAAGCTCAAAGAATTTTACTCCGTTATGGACATTCTGGTTTATGTGTTGTGAATAAAGAAGGAGAATTGCAAGGAGTGATTTCTCGTCGTGACATTGATTTAGCTTTACATCATGGCTTTTCCCATGCACCTGTTAAAGGTTATATGACAAAAAATGTACAAGTAATTAACCCTGATACTTCTTTAAATGAGATTGAAGGATTGATGGTAAATAATGATATTGGCAGATTACCCGTCATTAGGGATCATCAATTATTAGGCATTGTTACCCGCACAGATGTTTTAAGGTATCTTCATCAACCTAACTTCAATCTCGATAATTCTCAGGAAAAAGAAAATTCTCCTTTACTGTCTTGTTTTTTTCCCTCTTTGGCAAAACATTTACATCCATCCATCTGGAAATTATTACAACAGGCGGCAAGTTATGCACAAAGTCAAGGATGGCATCTTTATCTGGTAGGAGGAGGAGTAAGAGATTTATTACTGACACCAGAATCCGAAACTTTCTCCTTACAAGATATTGATTTAGTAGTAGACGGTTTTCATCGTAATGCTGTTACTGAAGCAGGAGTCAAATTAGCTGAAGCACTACAAAGTTTTTATCCTCAAGCCCGTCTCAGTATTCATGGAGAGTTTCAGACGGCGGCTTTATTATGGCATAAAGACAAAAATTTAGGCTCATTATGGTTAGATATTGCCACTGCACGCACGGAGTTTTATCCTTATCCAGCCGCAAATCCAGAAGTTGAATCTTCTTCCATTCGTCAAGATTTATATCGCCGAGATTTTACTATTAATGCCTTGGCTATAAGGCTTACTAATCCTCATGGTGGTGAGTTATTAGATTTTTTCGGTGGTTTACAGGATTTACGCTCGAATCTTATCAAAGTTTTGCATCCTAATAGCTTTATAGAAGATCCTACCAGAATTTTTCGGGCGGTGAGATTTGCAGTAAGATTAAATTTTACCATCGAAAACCAAACAAGAGAATATATCAACTATGCTATTTCTAGTGGCGTTTATGAAAGAGTTTCCCTCGAAAAAACTTCTATTCCTGCTTTAACAACCCGTTTGAAAGCAGAATTAACTTATATTCTTCAAGCCAAATACTGGAAACAGGCTTTAAAATTATTAGACGAAGTAGGTGCATTAATTTGTTTACATCCTCAGTGTAAATTGACTCCTGAATTATGGTGGCAAATTCGTTGTCTTCATCGATGGTTAAGATACTATAATTTGAATCAACAAAATCAGAAAGTATCTTCTTGGTTATTAAGACTAGAAATTATTTTGGCATCTTTTGAAGAAGGAGTAAAAGTAGCTGAAAATTTACAATTACCGAAAGAAAGTATTGAAAGATTAAGACACCTATCAATTGATAATGAAAAAATTAAAAATAGATTACTCTCTTGTGAAAGTATAAGTCAAAAGGTAGAATTTTTAGCAATCTATCAACCTTTTACCCTTTTACTTATCGCCGTCAAAAATAATAAACAAATTAGAAGTATTCTTTGGGATTATTTAATGCACTGGAGTAAAATAAAATCTCCTTTAAATGGAAAAGATTTACAGAATTTGGGTTATAAACCAGGGAAACAATATAAAGAAATGTTAACAAAAGTACAGGCTTTAGTATTAGATGGCAAGATTAAAAATAAAAAAGAGGCAATGGATTTTATTAGTAACAACTATCCCCTTGTATAATGAAATTTTTTAAATTTTAAAAAACTTTGACTTTTAGATATACTTTATATATCATTCATTATCCTTATATTATTTACTATTTGATCTATAAATTTATATAGTGTTATGAGCAAATCATCTTCCATAATATCTCAATCAAATCTTCAATCTCCTAATTTAGAATTACCCTCGACTGAGTTAATCAAAAAATCGCCAATTGCTAAGAAAAAAGTTGATAATGATATTACTAATAAAAAAGAAATCAACTACTTCAATATATTTAAAAATTTAATTATTGTTACCAGTATTATTTTTAGTTTTGGTGGTTTAGGATTTGGTTTGGGTTTACGTTATGGAATAAATGTTGATATTTATCAATCTAAAATTTTTCCTGCTAATAATTTCAATTCTTATGATTAGAACAATTATTTAGCTATTACTTATATTTAATAGACATCTCTAATAATTATTAATTTAGCAAAGATAAAACTTTTACTAAAAAGGTAAAAATCTTTTTTGACAAGTCTCGTATAAAGCAATAATATTTTACCGACTAAATAATGAGGAAATAAAAAATGAATAGAAAATTTTTATTAACTATCTTAGTATTAATGGGAATTCCTTTTTTTTTAACCATTCAAAAAATAACATCTAAAGCCGAAACTACAAGTTTTACTAATGACTTTTTAAAATGTGAAAATGAACAATGTTTTTCTGTTAAAAATCAAACACTATCATCAAAAAGTATTGCTAATAATACGACTATTGATAAACCAAAAATAGAAATAGCAATCTTACTCGATTCTAGTAATAGTATGGATGGTTTAATTGAGCAAACTCGAACTCAAATCTGGAAAGTTATTAACGCCATCTCTGATGTTACGAAGAATGAAGAAAAACCTATTTTTCGAGTGTCTCTTTATCATTATGGTAATAATTCCCTGCCTTCTGTAGAAGGATTTCAAAGAATGCTTAACGAGTTAACAACAGATTTGGATGTTGTCTCAGAAAAACTATTTAGTATTCAAACTAATGGAGGGCAAGAATATTCAGGTTGGGTCATTGATTCAGCGACAAAAGAGTTGCAATGGAGTGATAATCCAGATGATTTTCGTGTCATATTTATAGCAGGAAATGAACCTTTTGATCAAGGTAGTATGGATTGGCAAAAAGCGATTAATTCGGCGGTAAAAAAAGATATTTTAGTTAATACAATTTATTGTGGTTTGGCAGAAAACTCGGAAAGTGATTTATGGGTGAAGGCGGCGGATATGGGTAAGGGTAACTTTTTTAATATTAATCAAGATCAAGAATTTGTCAATATTCCCAGTCCTCATGATAAACAGATTACTGACTTAAATCAATCATTAAATCAAACTTATATTCCTTATGGTAATCAAGGTAATATTGGTTATGCAAGACAACAACAACAGGACATGAATGCTATTAGTAGCCCTAATTCTGAAGCTGTGTTAAATCGTGCCGTGACAAAAACTACGAGTAATTATCGTAATTCTAATTGGGATTTAGTTGATGCTTTTACTGATGGGGTTACGGATTTAAAAGCTATAGATAATAACAGTTTACCAGAAAATATGCGGGGAATGACTACAGAAGAAAAGATAAAATATATTCAAACCATGAAGGAAGAAAGAGAAAAAATCAGTAAACAAATAGCTGAATTATCTCAAAAAAGAGATGATTATATTCGCAAAAATCTTCCTCAATCTTTTCAAGAAAATACCCTCGATATTTTAATGATTGAAACTTTAAAAAAACAATTATCAGCAAAAGGATTTATTGTTAAATAATGAAAGGATTGCTGAAAAAATGCCTTTTTTGATAGCAAAAGAAAGATAAAAATTAGGAAAATATCGATAAATATAACGAAAGATATTAATTTAAGTATTAAGACTAAGTACAACTAAAAAAAGAAAATAAAATCAAAAATATTGAGTTTTTGAATAAATATAACCAAAATATTGCGATTTATTATTAATAGTATTTTAAAAACCTTGATTATATAAAATTTTATATTTATTCAGCTAATTTTTATCATTCATCTTTTTTCTGTCTAAGTCTTTTCTGCCATTGTTGATCTATTTTATCTTTTTGTGTTAACTGTTGATCTAGCAAATCTTTTTCTGTGGAATAAGCCAAATTTTCTTGATTGATAATTGTTTGATTAGCGAATTGTTGAGCATAATTAATTTTTAACTCTAATTCTTTACTAGATTTTAATATATTAGCTTTTTGTTCTCTTTTATTATTTCTTTCATTTACTTTATTATTGCGATTTTGTAGCCAAAAATAACGAATTAAAGGAATTGTTAAATAACTAATTGCATAAGTTAACAATAATGGGTAAAGAAAGTCAATAAATAAGATAAAACCACCAATTTCTTCTGCTATTTCTGGTGTTAATAATGAGCCTAAGACTAAAGCTAATACTATATTAACTGCACCTAAAACAATCGCCAATATTTTTTGACTACTTGTTGCTTGACTAAATTGCCATAAATTTTCTTTCAAATAAGGAGAGATAGCCACTTTTTCTCTAGCTTCTGCCTTGACTTGTAGTTCAGGAAAATAATAAATAATCTCACCTTTTTCTGATACTTCTGGATAACCATTAAAACGAATTAAAACAGGTAAAACATAACCTTCATCTCGTTCATTATAAATGTTAATATTATCTAAATAAGGAGCTAATTGTTCAGCGATAATCGCACCATTATTATTTTGAATTGTTGTGGCTATACTTCGCCAACGTTTTTCTTCAAAATTAGCATTTGGATTACCATCACCAAAAAGAAAAGAATAAATTGATTCTAAAAAATTAAGCTCATTTTCAGAAGAATTACTGATTTGTCTTTGATAACGCTTTTGTTGATAATTAGGGGTGAATATCCAGAAAATATCAGGAGAAAACCAAAACCTTGGGAAAAAGAAAGTTCCTCCTTCTTGTCTGCTTGAATTACTATTACTGTCACTATCACTATCATTTTTACTATTAATAGCTATTACAATTACTAAAATAGCTACAAGCATTAAAATAATAGAAGAAATTAATAAAATTCCAAAAGATATTCTAATTAAATAAAAAATAATTTGCCACGTTTTTTGTAAGAATTTTTGCCAACGTAATTGCCAATACTTATTTCTTAAAATACTACGAAAATTAGGAGAAAATAAATAAGCTATATCTCCTGTTTCAGCTACTTGTAAATTACCGTTGGTATCCGAAGCCAGATTTAATAATTCTTGTTGTACAATCTTTAAATCTAATCCCGATTTACTAGCAACATCCCCCACTGTAACTCGATAATTTAATTCTTCAATAGACTGCATAACCGCAGGATTTGGACTACTGATCATAATCAATAAATTAGGATTTTTTCTTTTAGTATGCCAAATTTTAGTTTCTTATTAGCAGTTTTTTGTCAGAATATAAAACAAAAGCAATTAAGATAGCATCCGACTGTGTGAGTTGTAAGATTTTTAGAGGTGTTGGTTGTTAGCTTTGAGCTATAGATAGTAAGATTTACAGACTTTTTTTAAAATTTTTAATGATTCACCAATAATTTAGGATTTTAATAGAGTTTTTAGACCAAACATATAATTACTGTAAGACAACGAAAAAAAGAATCAATAATAGGAACAATAAAAGCTAAAATTCATTCTCGGTAGCTAAATATTTAGCTAAAATTAATTTGTCAAATAATTTATTTTCATGAAAATTAGTAGATTTGTGACAGTCGGTTGTCTTTCTGTGATATTAGGAGGGTTAAGTTATCAAACCTCTAGTTATGCACAAACATCGGCGAATTATAGCTTAATAGCTCAAAATAATAATCAAGATCAATCCTCTCAACTTGAAGTTAAAGGTAAAGAGATTATCAATTTATTTTTTGCTGAAAAATTTGATTCTGTCATTCCATTATTGTCACCTCAATTACGAGGAGAAATTTCTCAAGAGCTAATTAAAAAAAATTGGGATGAGACTATTCAACGAAATGGTAAATTTAAAAATATCCAAGAGTCTAAAGTAATGATTACCCCCGGTAGTGATTTGGCTATTTTTACTCTTAACTTTGACAAAATAACAGAGGATTGGGTAATTATTTTCAATGATCAACAAGAAATTATCGGCTTAGATATTCCTACTTCTCAAAATATAGATACTATTTCCCGTAACTTTATCAATTCCCTTGTGAGCAGTGATTCTGCTGAAGCTAGGGCTTATCTTCATCCCTTTTTAAAAGAAAAGATTTTTCCTCAACAGTTACAATCTCGCTGGAATAGTTTTACCGAAGGCAAAGGAGAATTTAAAGGAATTACGACTACTACAGTTAGAAGTGCTTCAAAAAGTGACGATACGGATATAGTAATTATGGACTTAGAATTTAGTCAAAATAAAGAACAAATCTTCGTGATTTTTGACGATTCTAAGAGTATCATTGGTGTAGATTTTATTCAATAATTCTAAGGTTTAATAGGTAGGTGTATTCATGTTAGAACAACAATCAATGTTAATTGAAGAAATTACTGCTAGGGAAATTTTAGATTCTCGTGGAAGGCCCACTGTAGAAGCAGAAGTTCGTTTAGAAAGTGGTGTTGTCGGTTTAGCACAAGTGCCTAGTGGTGCTTCTACGGGTAGTTTTGAAGCCCATGAGTTACGAGATGGCGATCCGAAAAGATACGGTGGCAATGGTGTTTTAAAAGCAGTAGATAATATTCTTGACAAAATTGAACCAGCGATACTCGATCTCGATGCTTTTGATCAAGTGGGCGTTGATACGGCAATGATTAATCTTGATGGTTCACCGAATAAAAAAAATCTCGGTGCTAATGCGATTTTAGCCGTATCTTTAGCCAATGCGAAAGCCGCCGCAGGAGAATTAGGAGTTCCTTTATATCGTTATTTAGGTGGTCCTTTAGCTAATGTTTTACCAGTACCCATGATGAATGTGCTTAACGGCGGTTCTCATGCTAACAATAACGTAGATTTTCAGGAATTTATGATTATGCCTGTAGGTGCAGAAACTTTTTCTGAGGGTTTACGTTGGGGGGCGGAAATTTTTGCTTGTTTAAGCAAAGTTTTAAAAGAAAAAAATCTCCTCACAGGGGTAGGTGACGAAGGGGGATATGCACCTAATTTAGGTTCTAATCAAGAGGCTTTAGACTTATTGATTCAAGCCATTGAATCTGCTGGATATAAACCCGGTGAAGAAGTTGCTTTAGCGATGGATGTTGCCGCTAGTGAATTTTACAAAAATGGTCAATATAATTATGACGGCTCTAATCATTCCCCTATCGAATTTATCGATTATTTAGAAGGTTTAGTCGGTAAATATCCTATTATCTCGATTGAAGATGCTTTACATGAAGATGATTGGAATAACTGGAAATTACTCACCGAAAAACTCGGCTCTAAAATTCAGTTAGTGGGTGACGATTTATTTGTGACGAATATCACCCGTTTACAAAAAGGTATTGATTTAGGGATTGCTAACTCTATCTTGATCAAACTCAATCAAATCGGTACTTTAACAGAAACCCTCCAAACTATTGAATTAGCTACCCGTAAAGGTTATAGTTCTGTTATCAGTCATCGTTCTGGAGAAACCGAAGATACTACCATCGCTGATTTGGCTGTAGCTACTCGTGCAGGACAAATTAAAACAGGTTCTTTATGTCGTAGTGAAAGGGTTGCTAAATATAACCGTTTATTGCGTATTGAACATGAATTAGGAGATCGTGCCGTCTATGCCCCTAAAGTCGGTTTAGGTCCTCTTTAAAATTATTAGGTAATAGGTAATAGGTAATGGGTAATATTTCTCATTCCTAATTCCTATGTTCCTAATTATTTAATCGCTAATTCTTGAGATTCTTTTTTCAGCATTTCTAATAAATAATCATTATGACTATTTTCTGCTACTTTGATTCTTCTTTCTAAATTTTGTCTCAAATTATATAGATGCACTTGCTCTAAATTAGATTCGGGAAAATTGCTGACAATGCGAGAATGAGGTGCGATCGCAACTACAGGAGTTTCGGAGTTGGTCATTACGGGAGTAGCATTTGGACAAGTACTGTAACTAACACCACGATAAGTTAAAAACAGTTTGGGTTGAAGTTGTGGAATATGTCTGGGTAACTTATAATTACATTTATTGCCTCTATATTTACCAATAATGTCACTTTCTTTCATTTCTAATAAAGAAGTTTCAGATTTATATTGAGTACCACGATATTTCATTTTCATATTATTTTCTCCTAAGGTTATATGTTTTTATTTTATGAGTTTTAACATCTTTTTTCTTTCTGTATCTATTTTTACATTTTTACCAATTAAAGTAAAGACTATGTAAGGAAAACTTAAGATTTCAATTCCCTTCAATAATTGATGATTCTTAATTAGTTGATGTTCATAGACCAAATCGAGTAGAATGCAGTAGTTCAAGATCTTAAAATCAAGTTCTTATATTTAATTAATATTTCATGGAGACGCAAGAAATTAGCGATCTTTTTCCGTTATTTCATAACCTTAATACAGAAACCTTGGAATGGCTTTTATCCATGGGAGAAAGTGATAATTATGAATCAGGAGAAAGGATTATTACTGAAGATGACTGGGGTAAAGCTATATATTTAATAGTTTCTGGATGGGTAAAACTAGAAAATATTTACACTGAAGAAACTGTAACGGTAGAAATTATTGGGAAAGGTGGATGTGTTGGTGAAGCTGGTATTTTAAGCACTCTAAATGGTAATAGTCAAGTAGTAGCGATTTCTGCGGTAGAAGTATTTACCATCTCTGCACAAAGATTTCTTCAGATATTATTTCGGGATTCTCAAATACAAAACCGTTTCTTAAAATTGATGGTAAGTCGAGTTACTGAATTTCAAAAATATTGTCAATTTCATCGTCAGACAGGAAAAGTAAGATTAGCTACTGTTTTGATTTCCCTAGCAGATAAATATGGTGAAATAACAGAAACAGGGGTAAAACTTTATCATTTTCAATCACAAGATTTAGCTAATTTAGCTCAATTAAGTTTAGAAGAATGTGAACTAATTATCACGAAATTAAAAAATAAAGGCTTGATTTCTATTAAATATCATGATCATATCCTTTATATCTCTAACATAAAACAACTTCATCATATTATTGGAAAGTTAGGTAATGAATAATGAATAATTAGCTACCAACGATGAATAATTGAGGCAAAAATCTTCTTTGTCTAAATAAATAATTAATTATGATTTAATAAGAAAAATGAAAAAAAATAGTCCAAATATCCACTACTTTGTTTCCATGTCTTGTCCAGAATCTCATTTATTTGAGGTAACATTAAATATTGATAATTGGCAAGAAAAAACCCTAGATTTAAAAATGCCAGTATGGACTCCCGGCTCTTATTTAGTAAGAGAATATTCTCGACACTTACAAAATTTTACAGCTCATTTAACTGATAATAATAGTAATTTAATATGGGAAAAAAAAGCAAAAAATCATTGGTTAATCGATACACTAGAACAATCTCAAATAACAATTAAATATCAAATTTATGCTAATGACTTAACAGTGAGAACTAATCATTTAGATAGTACCCATGGTTATTTTAATGGTGCAGCATTATTTTTTTATATTCCTAATTATGAAAATTTACCTCTAAAAATTACGATTAATCCTCCTCAATCTCATTGGCAAATATCAACATCTTTACCGAAAATACAGTCCTTAGAAAATACTTTTTTAGCTGATAATTTTGATACTTTAGTAGATAGTCCTTTTGAAATTGGGACACAAAAAATTTATGATTTTGAAGTAGAAAATAAACCTCATCAATGGGTAATTTGGGGAGATGGTAATATTGAAATAAAAAAACTTATTCAAGATACAGAAAAAATTATTAAAACAGAAGAAAAAATATTCGGTAATTTGCCTTATGATAACTACTTTTTTTTATTACATTTATCAGCTAGTGGTTTTGGCGGTTTAGAACATAAAAACTGTTGTGTATTAAATTATCCCCGTTTTGGTTTTAAAAAATCAGAAAAATATTATCGTTTTCTTCAATTAGTTGCTCATGAATATTTTCATCTTTGGAATGTAAAAAGAATCCGCCCTAAAGCTTTAGAAAACTTTAATTATGAGCAAGAAAACTATACCACTTCTCTTTGGTTTTCTGAAGGTACAACCAGTTATTATGATATGATTATTCCCTTAAGAGCTGGGATTTATAACCATAAAACATTTTTTGAGTTATTAAGTAAAGATATTAGTCAATATTTAACAATCCCGGGGAGAAATATTCAGCCTTTAAGTGAATCTAGTTTTGATGCTTGGATTAAATTATATCGTCGAGATGCTTATAGTAATAATTGTCAGATTTCTTATTATTTAAAAGGACAATTAGTTACTTTACTTTTAGATTTACTAATTAGAAAAAATAGTGATAATGAAAAATCTTTTGATGATATAATGAAATCAATGTGGTTAAAATTTGGACAAAAAGAAATAGGCTTTTCTCCCGAACAATTAAAAAAAGAAATTGAGCTTATTGCTAATACAAATTTAACAGAATTTTTTCAATTATATTTAGATAGCACTGCTGATTTACCATTTAATGAATATTTTGAACCTTTTGGCTTAAAGTTAGAGCCGCAAATAGATGTCAATATACCACCTTATTTAGGCTTAAATATTCAAAGAAAAAATGGTAATGAAGAGATAACTTTTGTCGATGCCAATTCTCCTGCAGGAAAAGTAGGTATTGAAGCAGGAGATGAATTATTAGCGATAGATGGTTTTCGAGTAAATATTGATAATTTAACCGATAGATTATTAGATTATCAACCCAATGACACGATCAAACTCAGTTATTTTCATCAAGAAGAATTAAAAACTGTAGAGATAAAGTTAGCCACTCCTCAAACATCTAATTATCAAGTAAAAATGATTGATAATCCTACTAAAAAACAACAGGAAATGTTGAAAAAATGGCTTTATGTTATTTAGAAGTTGTTTCAGAAAACTAGAAGACAAGTGGAAAAATTCTCAATATTTGTACGTTTTTCAAAAAATTTTATCAATTAACAAAAAAGATAATCTTCTTGTTTCCCTGTCTTCCAAGTCAGTTATCATTTATTTCTATGTCTAACTTAAGTTAAGCTCTCTCCTATTTCCTATGCTCACGAAAACACTTTTTAACTAAACTCTATTTAGAAAGATTATCCCATTGATTAGCCGCATCCGTGATAGCTTGTTCGATGGTTTTTTCTTTTAACATAGCACTCTGTATATTCTCATAAATAAATTTTTTCAGTTGATTAATATTTTTGATAGGAGGAATTAATACTTCTGCGGTATTTAACTGCATTGCACTGATTTTTCTTGCTTCTGTTACTATATCTTTTGTGGTTTCTTGTTCTAAATTACTAATATATTTTGCAATGGCATCATTATGAGATGGTAATACATTTGCCTGTTGAGCAAAATTTAATTGGTTATCGCTATTAGTGACAAATAAAGCATAATTGATGGCGGCATCTAACTTATTACTATCACGAGGAATAACTAAATTCATGACAGAGACACTCCTTTTATTAGTATTTCCTGTTACTTGAGGAGCTACGCCAGATTGATCATAAATTGTTGGTGCATTATTAGAGATAGTTTTTAAAAATTCAGCACCCGTACCTAAAAGAGATAATTCTCCAGCCTGATACAATTCTAAGGCATGACGATGTCCTTGGGTCATAATTTCTGGGGGTAATAAGTCTTTTTGAAATAAATCTACCCAAAAACGAAATACCTTTATACCTTCAGGAGTATTAAATGCTGCTTTTCCTTGATCATTAACTAAATTTACTCCCATTTGTACGAAAGATTGTAACACTTCATTGGAGTCATTAGGAATAAGAGGCACAAAAAAAGCATATTTTCCTGTCTTACTTTTAACTTTTTCAGCAACAATGGCTAATTCTTCATAAGTAGTGGGAGGTTTTTCGACACCAGCATTTTTAAATAATTCTTGATTATAAACTGTAACCGTAGTAGTTAAATACCAAGGAATACCAAAAGTAGTAGTTTCACACTGATTTTCAGCCCCACAAAGTTTAATCTGATTAGCTTCCCAAATTTTTGGTAAATATTGAGATTTAATTTCTGGAGTTATTTTTTCATCTAAATTTAACCATGCTTTACGACTGGCTAATTGTGCGGCAAAATCAGGATTAAGATTTACCACATCAGGGGCATTTTTCCCAGAAACTGCCGTTAAGATTTTGCTTTCCATGGCATTCCAAGGCACATCTACCCAGCGAATTTTATTATCAGTATTTTGAGTTTCAAAGGTTTTATTTAACTCAGTAAAAAATGGTGTAAATTGCGGTTGTAACTGCATTGTCCAAAACTCTATTTCTCCGTTAGAAGTAGCTTTAGGAGTCGTACAACTAATCAGCAAAGTGATGAGTAACCCAGAAATAAACCAGAGAATATAACTACTTATACTATTTTTATGCCATGACCAAAAAAACATTTATTAAAATTCCTAATAATTTATAGATAAAGACTCAAAGATTATATTACTAAACTTTCCAATCCTTCCATAAATTCAAAACAATATATAAAAGAAACATGGAGGCTAATAAAGTTTTAAGATTATTGGTAATAAGCTAAAAAGCATTTAAGTTATATTTTTTAAATTAGTAAGAATTTTTTAAATTAGTAAGAATTTTTTAAAACTATTCCATTGCTGATTACTTTCTCTCACCAATAAACTCAGATGCGTTTGGGCTTATCGTAGCAGAAAAGCTTAAGGTTGCAATTCTTCAAGTATGGTAAAAGAAACGTGATTGATAGCTAATTGACCGATAGAAACTTTTTCCTTATTAACAGGATTTCCTTCACTCATTAAAGTTTCAAAAGGTACATCTTTTGCCATTTCCACATGATACCATGAAAGACCCATAAAAAATCGAGTAGGATAAGGTCCACCATCATCTAAATCATCAGGATTTGACTCCATCGGCAACCAACCAATCGTTGGTAAATAAAACTCCATCCACACATGGTTAAAATCTGGCACTAAAGGAATACCAAAATTTAAGACTTTAAGAGGACATTTGTAACGCCCTACTGTGCGACAGGCAATGCCATTTAAACGTCCTAAAGCTAATAATAACCCTAAATATTCTCCGCAAGAACCTACGCCTCTTTTTAAAACAATGTCTGGTGTATCAATATGAGGTTTAATACCATAGGTAAGATGATCATAAACATAATTACGAATACTATACATTTTTCTTAGAAGATTTGTTTCTGTGCCTCTAGCCTCTTCTGCACCTGATAAAATAACATCCGTACTCATAGCTAAATTATCATTATCAATTAAATATTTAGTTTCATATTCAGCAGATAAAGGAGGTAAACTTTCGCAATCACGAGGCTTAATTTGATATTTGATACTCCATACCTCTAAAATTGCCCGCCAACCAAAGACAAAACGTTCATCGGAATTGAAGTCACAAAACTTGAATAAAGCTACTTTTTGCCCATTATAATCTTCTTCAATATAAGGCAATCCGACGGGTTCAATACTTCTAATTTTTTGTCTATCACTTTCCGTCGGTAAAGCAATGCGCCATTCTAAATCTTTAAATTCGATGGAGTCTAAAGGGGCAATTTCTTCCAAATAAGTCATTTCTAAAAGAAATCCATTCGATAAAGTATATTTATTTTCTTGATCATACTTAAAATAAAGAGGATGAATAAATGTACGATCTCGATATAATAATTCGTGATTTGGTTCAGCATTAGGATTATCCCGAATATAAGGCTCTTGATCACTATAAGCTATATACAAAAGATCTTCACCACTTTTATCATCATCATAAAAACTTAAGGCTGTCGGGTATTCAAAAGGAGTTAGTAAACTATACTTACTTTTGCCTGTTGCTCTATCTAAACAATATACACTTTGCTCTAAATAATCACATAACCAAATTTCTTCCCCTTTAATGGTAATATTTTCTGTACCAATACCGGGAGCATAAAACTTAGTAACAACTTCCCCAGCTTTAGAATAAACTAAAATCTGTGCTGTTTTTTCACAAGTAATATAAACAGTATTTTCATGAAGAGCGATGCCATTAGCAGGATAAGAAATAGAAAATACAAATTGAGGGGGTGAAACTATTTTTAATTCGTCATTATCAAATACTATATTGCAAACATAAATACGTTCTCGACAAGTAAACCATAGTTCATTTTCAGAGAAACATAATCCTTTCGCACCAATAAAATCTTGCCAACAGGAATTATTAACTATTTTCGTTATGCTATTATGAGGATTAATTTGTAATAAATATCCATTACGAGAATCTACGGCAAATAAAGATTTATTTTTAAAAGCAATTCCATCAAGGGACGTTGCAATTATCGGGCGAATTGTAGAGTAAAACTGATTTTTGGTATGAGAATTGAAATTCATGTTGAGAATTAATTCCTGAGTACAACAATAAATTGGGGATTAAATTAATAAAAATTTATGTATATTTGTAAATATCAAACAAAGATCACACATAAACTTATTAATCATATCTTAAATACTAAGAGACAATAACAAAATACATTCCCCGATGTTTGCTTATGGTGAACATTATTGCGTATTTCCGAGATTTTACAGTAATTCGATCATCTACTATCTTTTAGCTTTCCCTTGTCCATTACCCATTGTTCTATGATTATTAATAACTATTCAATTTCATCAGTTTTAACTTCTCAACGTCAGTATTTTGCGACGGGAGAAACTAAATCTATTCATTTTCGCCGACAACAATTAGAAAAGTTAAAATCAGCTATTGTTGCTAGACAAGATAAAATATTAAAAGCATTAAACCAAGATTTAGGAAAGCCTGAGTTAGAAGGTTGTTTTGAGTTAGCTGTTTTACAAGACATTGAATATGCTATTAAACACTTACCCCAATGGATAAAACCTCGGAAAGTCAAAACAGGTTTAGAAGTTTTTCCTAGCAGTGCTAAAATATATTCTGAGCCATTGGGTGTAGTTTTAATTATTGGTCCTTGGAATTATCCTTTTTCTTTGATTATTTCTCCTTTAATTGGTGCGATCGCCTCTGGTAATTGTGCGATGATAAAACCATCAGAATTAGCACCTCATACCTCTACACTTTTAACAGAATTAATTAAAGATACTTTTTCTTCTGAATATATATCAATTCAAGAGGGGGGAGTGGAAGTTGCCCAAGAATTACTATCATTAAAATTTGATCATATCTTTTTCACAGGGGGAACAAAAATTGGTCAAATTGTGATGAGTGCCGCCGCCCAACATTTAACCCCTGTAACTCTCGAATTAGGGGGCAAAAGTCCTTGTATTGTTGATCAAGAGATAAATTTAAAAGAAACTGCAAAACGCATTACTTGGGGCAAATTTATTAATGCAGGACAAACCTGTATTGCACCTGATTATATTTTAGTAGACCATGCCATCAAAAAAGATCTAATCATAGCCATAACACAGTGTATTAAAGACTTTTTTGGTGAAAATCCTTCGGAAAGTTCAGATTTTGCTCGTATTATTAATGCCCGACAATTTGAGCGTTTACGAGGTTTATTGAATAGTGGTGAAATTATTATCGGTGGAGACACTAACCCTGATACTAAATATATTAGCCCCACAGTTTTAGATCACGTTAATATAGATTCTCCCGTTATGGCAGAAGAAATTTTTGGTCCTATTTTACCCATCTTAGAATATCAAACTTTAGATGAGGCGATCGTTTTTGTTAATAGTAAACCTAAACCCTTAGCCTTATATTTTTTCTCGAATAATAAAGGAAAGCAACAACGAATTTTGCAAGAAACCTCATCAGGTGGGTTATGTTTTAACGAGACAATTATGCACGTTGGCATAACAGAATTACCCTTTGGTGGTGTAGGAGATAGCGGCATTGGTGCTTATCATGGCAAAGCTAGTTTTGATATTTTTACTCATTATAAAAGCGTTTTATCTCGTCCATTTTGGGGAGATTTAAACTGGCGTTATGCACCTTATACTCAAAAAACTGTCAAAATGTTTAAAAAAATGTTTGCCAATAATTAGGGTGTGATGAAAAAGTACTTTCATGAGAGTAAGAGATAGGTAGATGATTTTTTTGTCAATCAATAAAATTATTGTGAAAGTGCATCCAATGTTGAGAATTATTCTACCTGTCTACTTCTCTACTTGTCCACCTGTCTTGTCTTCATCATTTTTCTTCTGTTGAATTCAGGTTATTTTCTGTTAATTAGGGTGTGATGAAAAAGTGCTTTCATGAGAGTAAGAGATAGGTAGATGATTTTTTGTCAATCAATAAAATTATTATGAAAGTGCATCCAATATTGAGAATTATTTTACCTGTCCACTTCTCTAATTCTCCATCTGTCTTGTCTTCATCATTTTTTTTCTGTTGAATTCAGGTTATTTTCTGTGAATATTTGTAACTGAAAACCTCTGACGATCAGAAAAAACACCACACTATAATAAGAAGATTGACATCAGGCAAACACGGAGATATTATTTTATGAAATTAGCTTACTGGATGTATGCTGGACCTGCACATATCGGCACTTTAAGAATTGCTAGTTCTTTTAAAAATGTTCATGCTATTATGCACGCACCTTTAGGTGACGATTACTTTAACGTTATGCGCTCAATGCTCGAAAGAGAAAGAGACTTTACTCCTGTTACTGCTAGTATAGTAGACCGTAACGTATTAGCAAGAGGATCTCAAGAAAAGGTAGTTGATAATATTGTCCGTAAAGATCAAGAAGAAAATCCAGATTTGATTGTACTTACTCCTACTTGTACCTCTAGTATTTTACAAGAAGATTTAGAAAATTTTGTAGCCAGAGCACAAATTGATTCTAAAGGTGATGTTTTATTAGCTGATGTTAATCATTATCGTGTTAATGAATTACAAGCTGCCGATCGCACTTTAGAGCAGATTATACAATACTATATCCGTAAAGCTCAAAAAAAAGGTGATATTGTCACAGAAAAAACGGCTAATCCTTCGGTGAATATTATCGGTATTTCTACTCTCGGTTTTCATAACCATCACGACTGTCGAGAATTGAAAAAATTAATGGCAGATTTGGGTATTGAAATTAATTTAATTATCCCTGATAATGCCTCTGTTCATGATTTGAAAAAAATTCCTCAAGCATGGTTTAATCTTGTGCCTTATCGAGAATTAGGCTTAATGACGGCTAATTATTTGAAAGAAGAATTTGGGATGCCAACGGTAGATATAACCCCCATGGGAGTCGTAGAAACTGCCCGTTGTATTCGTAAAATTCAAGAAGTCATTAATGCTCAAGGTGCTAATGTTGATTATGAAGACTTTATCGAGTATCAAACCCTTCATGTCTCTGAAGCTGCATGGTTTTCTCGCTCTATTGATTGTCAAAATTTAACGGGCAAAAAAGCAGTAGTTTTTGGGGATAATACCCATGCCGCAGCCATTACCAAAATTTTAACCCGTGAAATGGGAATCCATGTTGTATTAGCTGGTACTTATTGTAAATATGATGCAGATTGGTTTCGGAAAGAAGTCAGTGAATATTGCGATAACGTCTTAATTAGTGAAGATAACGGTGAAATTGCTGATGCGATCGCCAAACTTGAACCTGCCGCTATTTTTGGCACACAAATGGAACGTCATGTAGGAAAAAGATTAGATATACCTTGTGGAGTCATTGCCGCCCCTATCCATATTCAAAACTTCCCCATAGGCTATAAACCATTCTTAGGTTATGAAGGTACAAATCAAATTACCGATTTAATCTATAATTCTTTTACATTGGGTATGGAAGATCATTTGTTAGAAATATTTGGCGGTCATGATACAAAAGAAGTTATTACTAAAGGTATTTCTGCCAATTCTGACTTAAATTGGGATAGAGAAGCACAAGGAGAATTAAATAAAGTACCCGGTTTTGTGCGCGGTAAAGTCAAACGTAATACTGAAAAATTTGCTCGTGAGCGAGGATTTAATGAAATTACTCTCGAAGTAATGTATGCTGCTAAAGAATCTGTAGGTGCTTAAATTAATCAACAATTAATAATTAACAATTAAATCAATTTAAGGCAATCCAATTATCAATTCTTCTCGTCAGAGACTTTTACCCGGTAATGTACGACTAACCTTAGCACGAAGTAAAATATGATTACCCTGACTATACCCAATAAAACGAATATAAACTAACTCATTCAAAGTTAAATTTTCCTCATTGCTATAGTGAATTTCAGGATTAAACCCAACTCTTTCCCAAGGTTTTCCTATGGATTCAATATCCCATTTGGCTAATAATTTATCAAGAGGTTTTAGTAAAGTAATCACATTTATAGCGGCTAAATCTGGTTTTAATTTCACCATGGTTTTAGCTGTGGGATAATTTACTAATAGAGTTTGTAATAAATTAAAAGATTCTTGTTGCCATTTATCCATTAATTCCGGAGGAAGATTCTCTAATTTTTCTTTTAAATCCTGACACTGATTTTCTAATTCTTTAATATGATTTTCTAATTCTTGGACTTGATTCTGGAAATTTTGCTCATATTGAATAAATTTATCTTCATTAGATTCTAGCTGATCGCTGATAATTTGTAACTCTTCTTCTAAAGCCTGATTTTTTTGTGTAGCAAAATCTAACTCATGGATTTTTGTTGTCAATTGTCTTTTTACATCCTCAACTTCTGTGATATTCACTTCATGATTCAAGAGGGAGTCTTTAACCACATCATTAGATTTTGATTTTATCTTTTCAGTGGAGGAAGTATCATTAAATAATGTCACTAATAATCCACAACAACCTAGCCATAATAATACTCCTAAAGAAAAAGAACTAAAATCCATAATAAGATCATTGATAATTGATAATAAAAAGTAGCCAGTTTTGACATAAATATTTATTCATTAAAAATCTTGACATCAAATGTAGGCCATAATTAATTATTTCATCAATCTATAAGAAAATGATTTTTTTTATCATTTTTAAGGATTCTAAATCAAGACTATCTTCTAAGATGATAATTAATACACTAAAACCACCATCAAATTATGACTATCGATCAATTTTTAATGTTAATTGTACTATTAGTGCCGGGATTATTGCTTTCTATTTTAGTAATGGCTTCCTTTGCTAAAGGAGGATAACAATTAGCAATTAACAATTAGCAATTAACTATAGAGAATCAGTGTTAGCAATACTTTCCTCTAAATCTTTTCTTTTTTCCATCAACGATAGAAAATAACCTGTCATCATAGCGGAAGCTAATAAATTAGCTAAATTTTGTCTATCCGTCACTATTTGTACATTAAAACCTTCAGAAGGCAAACTTCCTAATAAACCTTGCACATTATGGCTAATAATTTCTCTTACCTCGGGAGTCGCAGATTGTGCCACTCTTTCTAAAGTTTCAGGGTGTTGTTTTTGTAAGTATTCTACTAATGTATTCTTAATTGTCGTTTCTGATTCGTGCTGGAAAAAATTTGAATCAAATACCATTATTAGTTTCCTCTATTGGAATTTATGCCTTTACTTTAACTCTATAATCTCTTAACAATATGATAATCTTTTTTTTACTGTGGTAGTTGATTAATTTCAAAATATTGATGAAACTTATTTGTCACCTCTAGCCAGTACGATCGCCCTTCTTCTTGACGACGTTTACGGATAAATCCAGCTTCCAACAACTCATTAACGTGTTGATAAGCACCACTTCCCCGCAATACAATTAAATCACTTTGAAGAATTGGATTTTTAAGAGCAATGGCAGCTAAAGTTTTAAGAATACTAGGATTTAATTCTGCGGGAATTAAATGCTCTAGCAGAGATTGATAACAATTTCTTAACTGTAAACTATAGCCGTTAGGTGTTTCTAATATTTCTAAAGCACTATCACGATAACCATAATCAGACATTAACTGAATTAAAGCCTCTTGAACTTCATCTATGGATTGATTAGTTAATGCTACAAGTTCATTTAGAGGAGTTGGTTGTGCCTTTAAATAAAGAATTGCCTCAATTTTGTTAGTCAGATTAGGAGATAATGATTCTAGTTCCATGCCCAAATATTTACTTGTTTAAACTGATTAATAAATAAACATTTAGATTAAAAATTATAGTAGGCATCATATCACAAAAAATCAAGAAAAAAGGCTAGTTCATGGACTAGAAATAATACTTTTGCCTCAAGTTAAAATTATGCCCTAAAATTTTCATAATCTTTTCATTTTTGTTATAATAATTCTGTGTCCATTATTGGGTTTAATAAATTTATGAATGATTCTAGCTGTTTAAAAGTTGAGAATTTAACGGTTAATTATCGAGAAGTTGAGGCTTTAAGAAATATAAGTTTTCAAATTATACCAAAACGAGTGACAGGAATTATCGGTCCAAATGGTGCAGGAAAAAGTACTCTAATGAAAGCCATGTTAGGTTTAATCCCTTACCAGTTAGGATCAATTTTGTTTGATAGTCAGCCTTTAATTAAACAAAGACAGAGAATTGCTTATGTACCACAAAGATCGCAAATTGATTGGACTTATCCAGCCACAGTTTGGGATGTCGTTATGATGGGTAGAGTCAAAAAAACTGGATGGTTAAAGCCGTTTTCCATGATGAGTCGCTTAACCGCTAAAAAGGCATTAGAAAAAGTAGGAATGTTTGACTTTTGCCATCGTCCCATCGGACAATTATCAGGAGGACAACAACAAAGAGTATTTTTAGCTCGATCTTTAGCTGGGGAAGCTGATATATTCTTTTTTGATGAGCCTTTTGCTGGAGTTGATCAAAAAACTCATGCTGTAATCTTTGATATTTTTCGACAATTAGCGGATGAAAATAAAATTGTATTAGTAGTAAATCATGATTTAGGAGAATCTATTAACAATTTTGATGATCTTATTTTACTCAATAAAACTTTAATTGCTTCAGGAAACAAAGAAGAAGTTTTACAAGAAGAAAATTTATATAATGCTTATGGTGGAAAAGTATCTTTTTTCTCCCATAGTTCTAAATTTGTAGCTTAATAAAGTCTTTTTACTTTACACTATTTGACCTTTTATCTTATTTTTATTTTAAACATATTAAGTATAATAAATAATGCTAAATTTGTTAATTGAACCTTTGCAATATGCTTTTATGCAAAGATCTTTGTTAGTTGCTATCGTTATAGGTATAATTTGTTCGGTGGTTGGCAGTTATTTAATGGTACAAAGACTAGCTCTATTAGGAGATGCCATTAGTCATTCTGTTTTACCCGGATTAGCTATCGCTTTTATTTTAGACATTAATATTTTTATTGGTGCATTTATTGCTGGATTAATTAGTACTGTTTGTATTAATTTTATTAGAAATAACTCAAAAATTAAAGAAGATGCTGCGATGGGAATAGTGTTTTCTGCTTTTTTTGCGTTAGGAATAACCTTAATTACAGTAGTTCAAAAAGAGAATAAAATAGACTTAAATCATTTTCTTTTTGGTAATATATTAGGAGTTAGTTTACCTGAAGTAAGAGATACCATTATTATTGCCCTTTTTGTCTTGTTAATTGTATTTTTATTTTACAAAGAGTTATTATTTTATACTTTTGATAAATTAGGTGCAGAATCTGTTGGTTTACCTGTTAACCTCCTAGATACAGGATTAATGATTTTAATTGGTTTAACTATTGTGGCAAGTTTAAAAGCTGTGGGAGTTATTTTAGTTTTATCTTTATTAATTACTCCTCCTTCCACTGCTTATTTATTAGTAAATCGTTTAAATCAAGTTATGTTAGTGGGAGTTTTGTTCGGGGTGATTTCGAGTATTAGTGGAATGTATTTAAGTTATTATTTTAATTTACCTTCTGGTCCAGCTATTGTATTAGTTGCAACTACTTTTTTTATTATTAGCTTTTTATTTAGTCCCAATCAAGGTTTAATTACTGGTTATTTTCGATTAAAATTTAAGGAATAATTATTAATTACAATTCCCCTCTAAAGATTGAGAGGAGAATCATTTTTACCATTTTTTATAAGGCAAGAATTTACCACACATGACAACTTTTACTCTGTCTCCTTTCACATCTTCTATTTTTTCTACATCCAAAGTGAAATCAATAGCACTCATAATTCCATCTCCAAATTTTTCTTGAATGACGTCTTTTAAAGGCATTCCATAAACCTGCATAATTTCGTAAAAACGATAAATCAAAGGATCAGTAGGAATAACAGGCTCTAATGAACCTTTAACAGAAGAAACGGTTAATTCTTGTGCTAATTCTTGTGGTAATCCTAAAACCTCCAAAATTTTTTTCGCTTCAGTTTCATCAGCAGTGGCTTGGCGGTAAAAAACAGAGGCAATCCAAACTTCATCTCTACCTAAAATTTTTTCTAATTCTTCAAATGTAATTCCTTTTGCTTGTTTTGCCGCTATTAATTTTTCAGTGATTTTTGCGATCGCCATAATTTTTTTTTCTTGATAATATTAAACATCAATTATGAAATTATTCAGTTTCTGCAAATTGTCTTCAATGATACAAAGTTAAACAATTAAATTTTATATTTCAACATTATTACTACATGAAAATCAAAAGTGATAATTGTCTAAATTCAATGTATTAATTTAGTTTTAATTTCTTGACATTTTATTAGAGGTAACATATTTTTTTGTATTATAATTTTTAATTATTTGTTTTTATAATGTACATTAATGCACATTGAAGATAATCACTGAGTGTTTGTCCACAGATAACAATTTTACGGTCATTACCTTTCACTGTTTGAATTACCATTTCTACTATATATTTAACTGCTTGGTTATGTTCATCGAAAATGTCTGCTATCAATGAGGAATCTCGATCGAATTTCAGTCAAAATATAAACGTATAAAAATCAAGACAAACTAAATTATTTCTAGTAAACCTTGAACAAAAATCTGGAAACTTTGAGAGCGATTCTCGTATGGATTCATGTACTGAGAAATTTCTCTTGCACAGGCTAATTTTTGTAATCCACCTTTAAAATAACCTGCTCTGTTTAAAATTTTTTCTAATGCTTCCCAAGTTCCTCCTTTTATATTATCGGGATTCCGATAAGATTTTTGATTGACTAGATTTTGCGGTACCCTTGGATAGGCTTGACGAAGAGCATTTATATCACCAAAAAACCATGCCTCTAATTCTTCTACAACAATGCGGTTAAGAACTTGAAAATCTTGATTATTTGTTTTTGAACTTTTAGTAATAAAACCATTTTGTTTAGCAATATCTTCTAATTTTTGTTTTAATTTAAGACAATCTTCTCTATCTTCATCAATCATAACAACTATTTTGTAATCATTAGGAATTCAAGCCTTATAACCTTTTAAACGATTAGGCAGTTTTTTCAATAAATCTTCTTTCCCTCGAAAATCGTGAATGTTAAAAGCTATTTCGGAGGATAGTATTTTTGGTAATAAATTTTGTAACGCTTCTTTTAACGATGCTTCCTCGACTAAAAATTCTAAATTCACGATTATTTACTCCTCAAATTTATCTTCCTAAACCAGAATTTTTCAAAGGATTTCCTACATCAAAATGATCTTCCATCCATAAAGAACCTAATAATGCACCATGTTCAATAAATTCTTTTACTCCCTTCATATCTGCTGTTCTTTTTGCTTGGGTAAAACCTTTTTCATCTCGGTATAAAACCCACAACTCTTCAGGTTTTAAAGAATCTACAAAGAAGGGAGAATGAGTTGTCACCATTAATTGAGTGTGACTAGATGCACTACGACATTCTTCTGCTAATTCAGGCAATAAGCGAGGATGTAAATGATTTTCTGGTTCTTCTATGCTTACTAATTGAGGTGGTTGAGGATCGTATAACACAGTTAAATAAGCTAACATTTTTAATGTTCCATCAGAAGCAAATTTTGAGAGTATCGGTTGAGCAAAAGGAGCATCTTTGATTTGTAATAAAAGATGATTGTCAAGCATAATTGATGCTTCCACTTTTTCCAGACGAGGAATACGATCAGAAAGGACTTTTAATATTTGATCTAATCTTTCTGGATGTTCTTCTTTTAGATATTGAATTACATTGGGTAAATTATCTCCCGTAGGAGTTAATCTTTCTTGGGCACCTGCTTCAGTACGATTTTTAGTATTATCGGCACTAATATAAGATAAATACCAACTGGTAATAAATTTTCGTAAAGCACTAACCCGTGGATGTCTAGAGAACTGTCCTAAAGTATTCACCGCTAAAAATTCTGGCGATTCTAATTTTTCTGAAATACGTTCATTTCCAGCATCGGGAGTATCACCACTAATAACTTGTCCTTCCCCTCTTTTAAAGTCTAAAAAGCGAAAAGGTTTACCACCACTTCCTCTTCTCCAATGTAACCATTCTTCAGCTACAAAAGGATGATTATTTTCTTCTGCGATCGCCAAATGATATGTAATAATTGGTGATTTTCCGGGATGATATTTTTCCCTATATTGTATCTCAATTACAACACATCCCTCACTACCCCTAGTACGCAATTCTCTAAATCTTCCCCGTCTATCCCATGCCGTTCTTAAACTTTCTGTAAAACATTCTGATAAAAAAGCAAAAACATCAAAGATAGTAGATTTTCCACTGCCATTTGGCCCCAAAAATACTGTTAAAGGAGTAATCTCTTTTAATTCAAGGTTATGTAAAGCTCGATAATTTTGTACTTTCAGAGATTCTATTCTAGGAATATTTTGTTGCATCTTCTTGATAAGTGGGTAAGGCCTTAATAATTTGACCCTACCCAAATATTATAACTATTTATTTGCGTCTAATCTTTCTTCTAGTTTCGCAATATCAAGCAAGGTTTTCAGTAAAGAATCAGGGTTTAAACTCATGGAATCAATACCTAATTCTACTAAGAAACGGGCAAATTCAGGGTAATCACTCGGTGCTTGTCCACAAATACCGATTTTGCGGTTATTGCGTTTCGCTTTCTCAATTACCATGCGTACCATATCTTTAACGGCATCGTTGCGTTCATCAAAAATGTGTGCTACTAATGAGGAATCTCGATCAAGTCCTAAAGTTAGTTGAGTAAGATCATTTGAACCAATAGAAAAACCGTCAAAGATTTCGCTAAATTGATCCGCTAAAATAACGTTACTGGGAATTTCGCACATTACATAAACTTGTAAGCCATTTTCACCCCGTTTTAAACCGTGTTTTTCCATCTCTGCTAATACTCGGCGACCTTCATAGGGAGTGCGACAGAAAGGAATCATCGGAATTACGTTAATTAAGCCCATGTCATCACGGACACGTTTTAAGGCTTTACATTCTAAACCGTAAGCATCACGATATTTTTCATCATAGTAACGAGATGCACCACGCCAACCAATCATGGGGTTTTCTTCTTTAGGTTCAAAATCTGCTCCCCCTAAAAGATTAGCATACTCATTGGATTTGAAGTCAGACATCCTTACTACTACTGGATTGGGATAGAAGGCGGCTGCGATCGTACCTACACCCTGAGCGACTTTATCTACGAAGAAATCGGATTTGTTTTCGTAACCTAGAGTTAACTGTGCAATCTCTTTCTTGACGGATTCATCGGTTAATTCATCATATTTCATCAATGCTAAAGGATGTGCTTTGATATGATTAGCGATAATGAACTCTAAACGGGCTAAACCAACACCATCGCAAGGAATTAACGCTAATTTGAAGGCTTCTTCGGGATTACCCACATTCATCAAGATTTTGGTGCTAGTTTTGGGTAAATTGTCCAGTTGAGTTTCTATGATGTCAAAGGGTAGTAATCCAGAATACACTCGTCCTTCTTCTCCTTCAGAACAAGACACGGTAATATCTTGACCAGTTTTGAGGATACCTGTAGCGTTACCGCAACCGACGATCGCAGGAATACCCATTTCACGGGCAATAATCGCCGCATGACAGGTGCGTCCCCCTTGGTTAGTGACGATGGCACTAGCTTTTTTCATGATAGGTTCCCAGTCGGGATCGGTTTTGTTAGTTACAAGCACTTCACCTGCTTTAAACTCACCAATTTTATGTACATCAAGGATAACACGGGCTAAACCTTGACCGATCATTTCACCGACAGCACGACCCGTAATAAGTATTTCACTTGTAGCTTTTAGTTTATAGTCACGGAGGATACTACCTGATTTTTGCGATTGTACGGTTTCTGGACGGGCTTGTACAATGAATAATTGACTTGTTTGACCATCTTTCGCCCATTCAATATCCATAGGGCTATATTGACCCCTTTTTTCGCTGTAATGATCTTCAATAATACAAGCCCATTTGGCGAGGGTTAAGGCTTCTTCATCGGTGATGGAATATTGTAAACGCTCAGATTCTGACACAGGAACGTTTTTAACTTGTTTACCACCCCCTAAATCATACACCATTTTAATTTCTTTAGAGCCAAGACGTTTATTCAAAATGGGTTTGAAGCCTTGTTTTAGAGTTGGTTTGAAGACGAAAAATTCATCGGGGTTGACGGCACCTTGTACCACGTTTTCCCCTAAACCATAAGCGGAAGTCACGAAGGCGGCATCTTTAAAGCCTGTTTCTGTGTCGATACTAAACATAACCCCTGATGAGGCTAAGTCCGATCGTACCATTTTTTGTACACCCACCGATAAGGCGACTTCAAAATGATCAAAATTCTTGACAGTACGATATGATATAGCTCTATCTGTAAAAATGGAAGCGAAACATTTATGGCAAGATTCAAGAACTTGTTTTACTCCGTGAACGTTTAAGTAGGTTTCTTGTTGCCCTGCAAAACTAGCATCAGGTAAGTCTTCCGCCGTTGCTGATGATCTTACAGCTACATCTATATCATAAGAGAAACTACGCAAACGCATCATTTCTTCTTCATCATCCGTAGTGCAGAGATTAGGATTATTACCATAGCGTTCACAAAGTGTAAAATAAGCCTCAGAAATAGCTAAATCTAACTCTTTGGGGAAAGGAGTATTTAACACCAACGCTCTAGCCTGTCGTCCAACAGCTTGTAAATTGGGCAAATCTTCCACGTCTAAATTGGCGAAAATTTTGCGTAATTGGACTTCTAATCCTGCTTTTTTTACAAAGTAACGATAAGCATAAGCAGTAGTAGCGAATCCTGTGGGAACATTAACACCTTTTGCGGTCAATTGTTGGATCATTTCCCCTAGGGAGGCATTTTTTCCTCCTACCATTGGCACATCTTCGATACCTACTTCTTCAAACCACAAGACGAATTTTTCTTGTTTGGTTGTAACGTTAATTCTTTCTGTGGAGGCATTTACCATAATAATTTATCTCCTTTATTGACAGAATTAAAAAAAGTCGAGAAATTTCTAAGATTAATTTTATTTTGTTGATAAATTTTTGGTTAATTTAATATTTATTCAAAACTCTTATTCTTTCTAAAGATAAATATCAAAAACCATCAAACATTATTTTCATCAATTATTACTTATCTTAGAATAAAACATAATTTAGCTAGTTTTAAGGAATTGCTAAAGTCTTTTAAAAAGAACATTTACTCGTCCAATTTATTTGTTATTTTATTCTTGACTGATTTTTCTTCTAATTTTTAATTACTTATTTAAACCTAATTTTATTAAAGCAGATATTATAACTAGATTATTTTTTTTGACAGAAAACTTAACTATTCTTTGCAAAGATTAAACTTTTATATTTCTGAAAATATAGCTTATTATCTTTCATCGTTGCGAAAATCAAATTATCTTGAAAAATATTTAAAAATTTAAAGGAGTGAAGAATCAAAATTAATTCCTCATTCCTTCATACTTACAATATCCCTACAAAATGTAAAGGACCATGACCACTGATTATTTCAATCATCAAAGCTAAAAACCCAAGCATCGCTAATCTTCCGTTCCATACCTCGGCGGCACTGGTTAATCCCCATTCCCATTTTTCTTGGGGATACATCTTCATATTTTTCTTTGGATGGGTGACTTCATTAAATAGCAAAGGTTTTTTGTTTAAGGCTTCAGTGGTTAAACTACTCAAGGCTTCGATAAACATAGGATCAGTATTCAACGCTGGTACACGTTTAAAATTAGTTATTCCTGCTTCTTCTGCAACTTCCCTATATTCCAAATCAATTTCTTGGAGGGTTTCAATATGTTCAGAAACAAAACTAATTGGTACTACTAATAAGTTTTTGATATTTTGTTCCCCTAATTCATTTAGTGCATCTTCTGTATAGGGTTTTAACCATTCCACAGGACCTACTTTACTTTGATAGGCTAGGGTATAAGGATTTTTAGTGTTAAGGGTTTTCATAATCAAGTCAGTACACTCTTCAATTTCTACTTGATAAGGATCTCCTGCTTCCATTACATAACTTTTGGGAACACCATGAGCACTGAAGAAAATATGTACTTCATCAGGATTTTCAAATTGTTGTAATTCCTGTTTAATTAAATCTGCCATTGCCTTTAAATAACCTTGATGATTATGCCATGAAGGTATTAGGGTATATTCAACATTTTGGAGATGGGGATCTGTTTTCCACATTTCTTCTATAACTCTAAAACTCGATCCACTGGTACTAATAGAAAATTGAGGATATAAAGGTAATATAACTAACGTTTCAATATTATCTTGTTTAATTTTTTCGATCGCTTCTTCAGTGAAAGGATGCCAATAACGCATACCAACATAAACTTGAATATCTTTCCCTTGTTCAGACAATTTAGATTGTAAAGCTTGTGCTTGTGCTTCAGTAATTTGTAGTAATGGTGATCCACCACCAATTTCCAGATAATTAGCCTCAGATTTTTTACTGCGAAGAGTAGAAATTAACCAAGCAAGGGGTTTTTGTAACCAAGGAAAAGGTAAACGAATAATTTCGGGATCTGAAAATAAATTATATAGAAAAGGACGTACATCCTCTAATTTTTCTGGACCACCTAAATTTAATAACAATACTCCTGTACGACCCATGATATTAATATTTTTATTTTAAAATTTTCTTTACTAAGTGTAACAATATATTATTGCTAGTTTAAGTTTATTAGCAAAATTAACAATTTACCAATGATTTACTGAAAAAATTTTCAGGTTTTATGGGTTTTTTGTTTCATTTCGCAATAATTTATGAAATAATGTCAACACTTTGACTAAATATATAATGCCAACTCTTCCAGTTTATTGCAAGTAATTATCAATGAGAGCCATAGGAAATTATTAACTTTGATCCAAAAAAAGTCATCATTTTTACAGATGAAGATTTTTAGATCGATTTTCTGAAGCCGTTACAACTTATTTTTTCATTTGTTTTCTAATTATCCATATCAAAAAGAAAAATATAATACTTAATAAAGCAATTTTAGATACGGGGGCAATATATTGTTCTACCAATTCATAATTATCTCCTAAAACATAACCTGAACCCGTTAAAAGTGAGACCCAAAGTAATGTTCCGATGGTAGAATAAATGATAAAAGAACTCATATTCATGTTATTTATTCCTGCGGGGAGAGAGATAAGAGTTCGTATTCCCGGTACTAATCTGCCTAAAAAAACAGCAATATTTCCATATTTGTTAAACCATTGATTGGCTTTACTAATATCCGTAGCAGAAACAAAAATCCATTTACCATATTTATCTGCTAATTTTTCTAATCTGGATTCATCTACAAGTTTGCCAAAATAATACCAAGGAAATGCTCCCAAAATCGTTCCGATTACCCCAGCAACAATAGCGGGTATTAACTCCATTTTTCCTTGAGACACAGTAAAACCAGCTAAAGGCATAATCAACTCGGAAGGAATAGGCGGAAATAAATTTTCTAAAAACATTAATAGGGCTATTCCCATATACCCTAAAGAATTCATTGTGTTGGTAATCCATTCAGTCATGATTTTTTATATTTTTTCATTAATTCATCACAAATCTTAACCTAATTGCCAAAAAGTAATATTTTTAATTAAATTTCTAAATTATTGTTCGGCAATACTTAATTACTATTAGCTTCATAAGCGGCGACAATTTTTTGCACAAGAGGATGTCTAACTACGTCTGCTTGAGTTAGGTAACAAAAACCAATACCTTCTACATTTCTAAGAATTTTTGTAGCTACTACTAATCCCGATTGCTGATGAGATGGTAAATCAGTTTGGGTAATATCCCCTGTAACAATCATTTTTGAACCAAAACCCAAACGAGTTAATACCATTTTTAATTGTGCTGGAGTTGTATTTTGTGCTTCATCAACAATGACATAAGCATTACTTAAAGTTCGTCCCCTCATGTATGCTAATGGTGCAACTTCTATTTTTCCTTTTTCCATTAATTCAGGAATTTTCATTGGATCAATAAACTCATATAACGCATCATAAAGAGGGCGTAAAAAAGGATTAACTTTTTGTTGTAAGTCTCCGGGTAAAAATCCTAGTCTTTCTCCCGCTTCCACCGCAGGACGTGTTAAAATTAGGCGATCGCATTCATCTTTTAATAAGGCTTGTACTGCTAATACTGCGGCTAAAAAAGTTTTACCAGTACCAGCAGGACCGATACCGAAGGTAATATCATGTTGTTGAATAGCCTTGATGTATTGTCGTTGACGAAAAGTTTTTGCCCGAATTAACTCACCGTTGCGAGTTTTGGCGAATACTTCTTTTTGAATATTTTGATATTCCTCTGTTTTACCAGTATCTAAAGCCTGAAATGCTGTCATAATATCAGGCTGAGTTAAAGGTTTAGCTTCACCCCAATAAGGCTTAAGACAATAAATAACGTCAATACTTCTTTGTACTGGTTTTGGTTTACCATGAATAACTAAGTCTTGACCTCGTAATACTAGATTTGCCCCAGTATGACGAGCAATATATTTTAAATTTTCTTCTTGACTACCAGCTAAGGCAATGGCACTAGCAATATTAGGTAAGGAAATAGTTTGAGAATCTTCAGTCATAGTTAATAATTAGGAATGAGGAATTGTGAAATATCATCCTCTTATTATCCATTATTCATTATTCATTGATTATGTATGATTGGTTAGGCTTATTAATGTTTGCAGGAGCGTTACTATTTTTATCATTAGGTTATCCTGTTGCTTTTTCCTTGGGGGGAGTCGCATTAATTTTCGCTTTAATAGGTTCAATTTTAGGGATTTTTGACCCTATTTTTTTTAGTGCTATGCCCTCCCGAATTTTTGGGATTATGTCTAACTATACCCTTTTAGCTATTCCTTATTTTATCTTTTTGGGGTCAATGTTAGAAATTACGGGTATCGCCGAGAAATTATTGGAAACGATAGGTATTTTATTCGGCAGAATCAGAGGTGGATTAGCTTTAGCCGTGGTTGTAGTTGGAGCATTATTAGCGGCAACGACAGGAGTGGTGGCGGCAACGGTGGTGGCAATGGGGTTAATTTCTTTACCCATTATGCTTCGTTATGGTTATAACAAGGAATTAGCTACGGGAGTAATTGCCGCTAGTGGCACATTGGGGCAAATTATTCCTCCTAGCGTAGTTTTAGTAGTTTTAGCTGATCAATTAGGAGCCCCTGTTGGAAGTTTATTTATCGGCTCACTTATCCCCGGATTATTGATGGCAGGAGCTTTTGCTCTTCATGTTTTGATTGTAGCATGGATTCGTCCTGATACAGCACCAGCTTTACCTCCCGAAGTTAGAAATATTGGTGGTAAAGCTTTATGGGTAAGGGTTTATCAGGCTATGATTCCTCCTATTTTGTTAATTATTTTAGTTTTGGGAAGTATCTTTTTTGGTGTTGCCACCCCCACCGAAGCAGGTGCAATTGGCTCATTAGGAGCAATGATTTTGGCTTATTTTAATCAAAATTTAACTTGGAATGCTTTAAAAAAAGCCTGTGATTCCACCATGAGAATTTCTTCCATGGTGATCTTTATCTTACTAGGTTCAACGGCTTTTAGTTTAGTTTTTCGTGGTATTGGTGGCGATCATTTTATGGAACAATTATTGGTTAATTTACCCGGTGGAAAATGGGGCTTTTTAGCTATTAATATGTTAGTCATTTTCATCTTGGGATTTTTTATTGACTTCTTTGAAATTGCTTTTATTGTAATTCCTATTTTTGCTCCAGCCGCTAAAGCTTTAGGCATTGATTTACTTTGGTATGGAGTTATTTTAGGCACTAATTTACAAACTTCATTTTTAACGCCTCCTTTTGGCTTTGCATTGTTTTATTTACGAGGAGTTGCACCGCCTGAAATTAAAACTATTGATATTTATAAAGGAGTAATTCCATTTATTTTATTACAATTATTTGTGTTATTATTAATTATAACTTTTCCACCTTTAGTAACTTTTTTACCATCTTTAAATCAAGGAATTAATTAAAGTTTACTGAAAAAGTATTTTATTTTAATAAGTTAACTATCAGCAGTTGGCTATCATCTTAAATTACTGAACATTAAGAAGATTTTTAGCTTATTATTATTATGATTAATTCTATAAAATATTAAAAATGAATGAAAGCAATTGATATTAATAATTTGTATTTTCAATACAATAACTATAATTTATTTGATAACTTATCTTTAACTATTGAACCTCAAACAAAAGTAGGCTTAATTGGGGCGAATGGTGGTGGTAAAACTACTCTTTTTTTATCCATCTGTGGGATTTTAACACCCAAACTAGGAGAAATTAAGTTATTTGATAAAGTAGTAAAGCCTAACAATTTTTATCCTGAAATTGGCTTAGTATTTCAAAATCCTGATGATCAATTATTTTGTCCTAGAGTGAAAGATGATATTATTTTTGGAGCTGAAAATTTAGGCTTATCTTCCGACGAAATTGATTTAAGAATGGCAGAAGTTTTTAAAACAACTGGAGTTGAACATCTACAAAATCGAATCCCTCATCAATTATCAGGAGGGGAAAAATGTATGGTAGCGATTGCATCAGTTTTAATCATGAATCCGAAAATTATTCTTTATGATGAACCTAGTGCTAATTTAGATTTAAAAGCAAGAAGAAGACTAATTAATTTTTTACGATCTTCCTCTCAAACTATTATAATTTCTTCCCATGATTTAGAGTTAATTTTAGAAGTTTGTGAGCGAGTAATTGTTTTAAACCAAGGCAAAATAGTCGCCGATGGTAATCCTATAGATGTGATGAGTAATGCTGATTTAATGTTAGAAAATAATTTAGAAATTCCACCTTCTTTAAAGAATTGAAAATTATTATTTGCGATCTCCAAAAATAATAGTACCTAAACGAATCATCGTTGCACCAGCTTCAATAGCTAAAGAATAATCTCCAGACATTCCCATAGATAATTGATCAAAATCTGGTGGAAAATATTGATTTTTCCGTAAATTTGAAGCGACATTTGCTACTCCTTGAAAAGCTGATAAAATCTCCTCTGAAGATAAACCCGTAGGCAAAATAGTCATTAAACCACGAAAATGTAGATTTTTTAAGTTTAGTAACTCAGACAGATCTTGATAAAATTCATCGACACTCCATCCATATTTATTTTCGTCGGGTAAAAATTTAATTTGTAAACAAACTTGGGGTAATTTACCAATAACCCCATTTTCTAATGCTTGTTGAGCATGAAAATCCAATTTTTGAGCAAGTTTTAAACTATCAACAGAGTGAATCCACTCAAAAGATTCTACTGCTTTTTTCGCTTTATTTGTTTGCAAATGACCAATAAAATGCCAACAAATATCTCTACAATGTTTTAATTTTTCTTGTTTATCAATAGCCTCTTGTAGTTTGTTTTCTGCAAAATTCTTCACCCCAGCTTCATAAACTGTCTGTATAACTTCTACCGAAACGGTTTTTGTCACTGCAATTAAACAGACATTAGAAGGAATTGTCTCTTGAATTTGGCGTAAATTGTTAATGATAGGATTACTCATTGAAAAGTATGTTGATAAAGTTCATTGACTTGTTTATAAATATCCCATTCCCCGTTACCTCTAAGACGACGTAATTTTGCTTCTACTAAGATACGTGCCTCTGTACGACTTAAAGGCTCAAAAATGGTCTCTGTAGCTTGAATGACGACTTTAAAAAAAAGACGTTGAGCATATAATGTTGTAAATAACTCCTCATTTTTTTCGATAATGCACAAACGATAGAGAAGACCAAAATTTGGGTGATTGATATATATTTCTGTACTCATTAAACTTAGGAATAATGCTAATATTTAGGCTTTAGCATAGATGATATTTGATTGTATCGCTTATTATGCAATAATTCTATCTTTTAACCATAATTACTCCTATTTCTTACAAAAATTAACGGTTGCATTTAAGAAAAGTAAAGGTTATGATGGTTTTAGAGATAAAAAGTTTTATAGGAGTCTTCTTTATTAATGGATCAGATAGAGAAAGTGATTGAAAAACTAAAAGAGTGGACTCAAAGATTAATTGAGGCTTTACTAGGACCACAATCAGAACCTGAACCCGAATTAATTCCTATTCCTGTAAGGGATCGTGGTCAATATTAAGTTATAATTTAACCTTAATTTTTATAGAAAATCTTAATCCTTGTTAAAATTTAGTATTCTAGTATTAAACGGACCCAATTTGAATCTTTTAGGTAAAAGAGAACCCACTATATATGGAAATCTGACCCTTGAGAATATTAACACAATCTTAGAGCAAGAAGCTAATAACTTAAATGTTGTGCTATCTTGCTTTCAATCTAATCATGAAGGTGTGTTAGTTGATCATATCCACGAAGCATTAAATAATTATCAAGGAATTCTCATTAATGCTGGTGCTTACACTCATACAAGTATAGCCATCCGAGATGCTTTAGTCGGAGTAGCTATTCCTGCGGTAGAAGTACATTTGAGTAATATTTATAAGCGAGAAGGTTTTCGACACAATTCATACATAGCACCGATAGCCATTGGACAAATTAGTGGTTTTGGTGCTGAAAGTTATCGTCTAGGTTTACGGGCATTAGTTAATTATTTGCAATCTTCATAATTAGAATACACACTTAGAATATTATTAGAATTTTAATGTTTTTAATAATTATAAATTTTAATTATTTAAGAGCTTATTATTCCGATAACTTTAGTAATTCTGTTAAGGTTTCTGGAGATACATTAAGTTTCGGGTTATGTTTAACACTTTTCGCTAGTTGTGATAATAAATATAATTGTTGATTAGGGTTTAAGGTAAAAGTTATCTCTACTTTTTTTTCTTTATTTCTGACAAGGATAAGATGATTTTTGCTGTCACTATTACTGACTATTTCTACCTCTCCTAGTGAAAAAGTTTGATAGACAATCTTTGCAACACTAAAACGAATAAGAGTATTTGATTGAGATTGTAAATAAATGTCTAATTCTTGATTATTGATGTCCAATTCTAGTTTTTGAGGAGTGTAACCAAATTCTTTTTCATCATTTTGTTTTTTTCCATAAACTGTTATCCCTCTTATTTGGGGTGATTCTAAGATAAATTCTTCATCAAATCTTTGGGATTTCCAATCAATATCATTAAGATTCCCTGTTTCTGGAATTAATCTTTGGGCTATTTTCACTTTTTGTTGCCCTAAATTTGACCACCATTCACTAATAAATTGTAAATTAGTAACATTATAATTATCTACATTTTCGCTATTTTGTTGCCAAATTATTTTACTACTCATTTTTAATACTTTAATTTAATTATCTTTTTTGTTCTATAACTATCTTATTAATTATTAATTTCTAATTATTTTATCCCCCACCGACAATAGTAACAACTTCAAGGCGATCGCCATTCTTAACAATAGTAGTATCCCAATATTGTCGATGAAGAATATCGCCGTTATATTCCAAAGCAATTAAACGAGGATTAAAACCAAGGGAGGGTAATAATAAAGGTAAAGAGAGATCGTTAGCACAAGTGTAAGGCTCACCGTTGACAATAATAGTAATATTATCTTGAATCATAAAAACTATCAAAAATTGAGATGTCAGACTTTAGTCCTAGCATTTTAATATATCAGGCATTCTGAAAATATCGCCATTACTATTTCAATTAAGTTTATTTATTGATGCTAACTTATTTTTAACAGCATTAATGAGAGTATCTAAAATATAAAGCCTTGCATAATATTTATCATTACCCGGCACAATAGTCCAAGGAACTTGACCCGTGCCAGTTCGTGCTATAGTTTGATTAACTGCAACATTATATAAATTCCATTGTTCTCGATTACGCCAATCTTCATCGGTTAATTTATAACTTTTAAAAGGATCATCTTTTCTTGCTTCAAAACGTCTTAATTGTTCTTCAGGACTAATATGTAACCAATATTTAAGAATAATATAATTAGAACTAGCTAATTGTGCCTCATATTCATTAATTTCTCTGTAAGCACGTCTCCACTCCATTTCTGTGGCAAAACCTTCTATTCTTTCCACTAAAACTCTACCATACCAACTACGGTCAAAAATACCAATTTTTCCTGTGGGGGTTAATCGTCGCCAAAAACGCCATAGGTAATGATGTAAATGTTCTTCATCTGTAGGTGCGGCAAAAGCATGGACTTCATAGCTACGAGGATCTAAAATATCAGTAATTCTTTTAATTGCACCACCTTTACCTGCCGCATCCCAACCTTCAAATAATAGGAGAATACCAATATTTTGTTCAAAGATGTCTTTTTGTAACTTTCTGAGTTCTAATTGAGATTGTTTAAGTTTGATTCTATACTCTTCTTTTGGAATAGTAAGACTTAAATCAATTTGCCCTAAATAATCATGCTCAGTAGATAATAAAGCAGTTTGAGGAGGTAAAGAAGGGGTTTGTGGAGTAATTTTACGTTTTGCTAAGGCTTCTCGAATAGTAGAAACTAATTGTGTTAACACCTTAACTTTTGCCCACCGTTGACAATCAGCTTCGACTAACACCCAAGGGGCAAAACCACTACTTGTATAAATAAGCATTTCCTCCGCTAAATCATGATATTGATCATAATTTTTAGCTTGTTGCCAATCTTCTTTTCTGACTCGCCATGATTCAAATTCGTCTTTTTCGTATTCTTTGAGGCGACTTCTTAATTCTTTTTTGCTTAAATGAAGCCAATATTTAGCAATTACTGCTCCATCTTCTACTAAATGTCTTTCAAAAGCATTAATATCACGCATGATAATTGGCACTTCTCCATTAGATAATCGCTCAAATAATCGATCTTCTAATAAGTGAGTGTACCAACTATGATAGAAAATACCAATACTACCTTTAGCAGGTATTTTTTGCCAAAAACGCCACAGAAAAGGATATTTTTTTTCCTCTTCTGAAGGTGCAAAAGTCGGATGTACAATAAAACCACGAGGATCCATATAATTAGTCATTTGCTTGACTAAAGCCCCTTTTCCTGCTGCCGCCCATCCTTCTAAAACAACGATAATTGGTAGTTTTTCTAACCAGCAAATATTTTGTAGCGATCGCAATTCTCGCATTAAGCCTTCTATTTTGGCACGATAAGTTTCTTTATCCAAAGAAATAGTTAAGTCTAAAGTATCTAACATTGTGATTCTGATGAATAATAAATATACATTCAATATATAATTACTATAACCTAAATATTAAAACTCTTAACTTCTCTTAATAATTTTTTTTTATAGTTTATTTTACAAATATTATCTATAAAAAAAGTAATTAATATTTAGCTAAATAATTTATATTAATTTTAACTTATAAAATGTTTATTAATTCACAAAAAATATCTTTTAAATACCTAATTTATGCCTTTATAGGAGGGCTATTAATGGGTTTTACTGTCGCTCCAACTAATTTATGGTTTTTAGGATGGATAGCTTTAATTCCTTTATGGATAGCCTTATATCAGTCAACTGTAACAGCAGTTTTAGCAGGATTATTATGGGGTTTTGGTTATCATGGTTTTGCTTTATTTTGGATTACTGGTATTCATCCGATGACGTGGATGGGGGTTTCTTGGTTTAATAGCTTAATTATCGCTATTTTTTGTTGGTTATTTATTACTTTTTGGGGAGCAATTTTAGTTACGATTTGGTCATATATTTTAAATTTAATTATTAGAAAAAATATATCTAAGAATAAATTATTAAGTCCTAATTTAACAACAATATTTTTAGGAGTAATATTCTGGTGTTTATTAGAAAAAATTTGGAGTTTTACACCTTTATGGTGGACTTCTTTATCTTTTACTCAAAGTCCTTATAATTTAGCTATTTTACAATTATTAAAAATTTCAGGACCAACTACTGTTACAGCATTAATTGTCTTAATTAATGGTTTATTTGCTGAAGATATTTTATTTATAAAAAATAATTATAAAAATTCCTATAAGAATAAATATTCCCTAATTACTAACGGCATAATTTTGTTAACTATTACTCATGGTATGGGTTATTTACATTATCAAAAACCTCTTAATGATCAATCTGAAAATTTAATTAGAATTGGTATTATTCAAGGTA
This sequence comes from Geminocystis sp. NIES-3708, assembly GCF_001548095.1. NCBI lineage: Bacteria > Bacillati > Cyanobacteriota > Cyanophyceae > Chroococcales > Geminocystaceae > Geminocystis > Geminocystis sp. NIES-3708. The sequence continues at coordinate 228,047 of NZ_AP014815.1, forward strand.
ATATTCCCAACGAAATAAAACTTTATGATTCAGGTTTTAAAACCGCCATGATTAACTATACCAAAGGTTATAATTACTTAGCTGAGAAAAAAGTAGATTTGATTATAACTCCCGAAACAGCCCTACCTTTTTTTTATAATGAAATTGTTGATCACAGTCCTATTTTTAAAGCAATAAATCAAGAAAAAATACCTTTACTATTAGGAGCATTTGATCTAAAAAATGAAAGTTATACTAATACTTTATTTAGCATTAATCAACAAGGAAAAGTTATTAGCCAATACGACAAAATTAAATTAGTTCCTTTAGGTGAATATATTCCTCTAAGAAAAATTTTCGGTAATATTATCAATCGACTTTCTCCCCTAGATACTCATTTAATTGCTGGAAAAAAAGATCAAATTTTCCAAACTTCTTTTGGACAAGCTATTGTTGGTATTTGCTATGATTCGGCTTTTTCAGACATTTTTCGTCATCAAGCCTTAAAAGGAGGCAAATTTATTGTCACAGCCTCTAATAATGCTCACTATAGTGATATTATGCCTTTTCAACATCATAGTCAAGATGTTATGCGATCGATTGAAGCAGATAGATGGACTGCAAGAGCAACAAATACAGGATATTCAGCCATCATTGACCCTCATGGTAATACAAAATGGATTTCTAATCTTAATCAATTCCAGACTCATGTAGGTGAAATTTATCGCCGTGATAGGATTAATTTATATATAGCAAAGGGAGATTGGTTAATCATACTAATGATTGTTATAATGAACTGCTATATTTTTATTGTAACATTTGATAAATAATTGAAAATAACACTCATTACACAAAATTAATCGAATATTTGTGATGTAAAACACTAAAAAGGTGGATCAAAGATCAAGTTTTGTGCTAAAAAGATTATGTAAAGAAAAAAAGGTGTGAGGAGCTTTTTAGTCTCATGTTTAAATTAGTCAAGAATTACGCCATCGCAACTCCTGCGATTTTGGCTCTAAGTGTTGTGTCCAATGGTATTATTACAAACTCCGCTAGTGCGAATGAAGTAAATCCTGATACAACATTACAACAGATTACAGAATATAACGATACTCAACCAATGAGTCAAGTTACTTCTGTTTCCCAATTAAGAGATGTTTCTCCTACTGATTGGGCTTTTGAAGCATTAAGAAGCTTAGTTGAGCGTTATGGTTGTATCGTTGGTTATCCTGATCGTACCTTCAGAGGAAACCGTGCATTAAGTCGTTACGAATTCGCCGCCGGTTTAAACGCTTGTATGCAACAAATGGAGCGTTTAATCGCCGCTAGTGAAGCCGTGTTAAAAGAAGATATTGAGAAATTAAAACGCTTAATGGCTGAATTTGAAACTGAATTAGCCGCATTAGGTGCAAGAGTAGATAATTTAGAAGGTAGAGTTGCTTTCTTAGAAGATCATCAATTCTCCACTACTACCAAGTTAAAAGGGGAAGTCATAATGGACTTCGTAGCCCAAACTGGTCCTGATTTCAAATTAACTGATGTTTATAGCACCAGAAATTCAGCCGTTACCGTTAACAGTAGCGGTCGTATAACCAACAGAGGAGATGCTGAACGTAGTGCAAGAGATTCTGATGAACAAGCTACCGTTAGTAATCGTGTTCGTTTAACTTTAGATACGAGCTTCACTGGTAAAGACTTATTAAGAACTCGTTTGGCGGCAGCGAATATTCCTAATTTGGGTGCTGCCTACGGTACAGATATGGCTCGTCTTAACTTTGAGCAAAATACAGAAAATGATGTTATCATAGACCGTGCTTATTATAGAACCCCTCTAGGTAAAAATGCAACTTTCTGGGTCGGTACAGCTTTGCCACCTCAAGATATTTACGACACCGTAAGTCCTTATACTTCCAGTGATGCTACTGGTGCATTAGCTCGTGTTAACCGTTATAACCCCTTTATTTATCGTCAACCCGGTGATACGGGTATTGGTTTTAAATACAAATTTAATAATCAGTTCGATATTACCGCTTCTTATTTAGCTGGTGGTAGTTCAGGAGATGCTGCTAATCCGGCTAGTGGTGGAGGTCTCTTTGATGGAACTTATAGTACTGGTGTTCAGTTAGGCTTTCGTCCTACCAAAAACTTGAACATAGCGGCGGCTTATATGCACTCTTATTTCAATGGAGACAGAGCCGGAGTAGGTGTACCTAGTCGAGCTAACTTAACTGGCAGTACAGGTAGTGATTATACCAGTGCAGTTTCCAGAGGTATATCTTCATTGGATCCTAATGGTGGTGGTTTCCGTGGTTCAAGAGATCCTTTCAGTGGTGCGGCTACGACTTCCGATAACGTCGGTTTACAAGCCAGTTGGAAAGTGGCAGAGAAAGTAAACCTTGCTGGTTGGGTAGGCTGGGCTTTTGCTCAAGGTCAATCTCATGATAGTACTGGTGCTAATCGTAAAGGTGATGGTGCGGACTTATTCACATGGAATGCGAACGTTTCTTTCCTTGATTTGGGTAAAGAAGGTTCTGTGTTAACTGTTGCTGGTGGTCAAGTTCCCCGTGCTGGTAGTGTAGATGGTACTGTTGGTCGTGATCGTGGACAATCTTGGATTGTGGAAGGTCAATATTTATACCCTGTCACCGATAATATTTCTATTACTCCGGGTGTTTATGCAGTATTCGATCCTAACAATACCGATAGTGGACAAAACACCATCGTAGTTGGTCTTCTCCGTACTGTCTTCAAATTCTAAGATAAAAAAAATATTCTGTTAATTCAGAATCAGATAAAAGTGAATCAGGTTCTAAATATAGAAACTTGGTTCATTTTTTGTAGTTTTTAATTTCATATATTAAGAGTTGTTCCACAAGTCAAGCGATGGGCAGTAGGTAATCTTGCAATGGTGATAAAAATTGATAATTTCTAAATAAGAATTGATTTTAAATTTCTTTTTTCCAGATGTCTATTTTATTAAGGTAATCTTAAAAATACTGTCTAAAAATAATCCCGAAAAAGGATTGACTTTTTGATAAAAACGTTATATAATTCCCAAAAATGTAGTAAATATAACATTTAACTTATGAAGGAGGAAGTAAGGTTGGCTAGAAAAAGAAAACGTAAAAGTCGCCGCCGCCTTGAAGGACGTAAAATTCTTGAACTTGTGCCTCATTACTATATCGAAAGTGGAGAAGATAAGCCAGTTACAGCCGCTCGTAAACATATTCGAGCCAATGGTATTACTCCACCAGCATTATTAGTAGTTAAAAGAAATGAACATACTACTGATCGATATTTTTGGGCAGAAAAAGGATTATTTGGTGCTCAGTACGTTGAAGAAAATCATTTTCTTTTCCCTAGTTTAAGAGTAATAAAACCTCAAGTAAAAGTAACGACTCCTGCTTTACTAACAGTTCATTAATATTTTTTAATTGACGGTTTTTGATGAGTAAATAAAAACCATGTATAAGTTGGTTATTACTTTACTTATATATAAGATTTTCAAACTTTTATATTATTATCAAAGGTTGAATATAATTTTATATAATTTCTCTTAACAAATTGCGGAATTTTTGTTTTTTCAATCATTTGTCTAGCTTAAATATTTCATCAATATATTTAAAATATTTTTATTTTATTTATATATTAATCAGGGGTTTTATCCCCTTTTTTTATTTTTAATAACAATTCAAATAATTAGCATTTACCCATCCTGTTTTTCCATTTACTCTACTATTCGGTCCATTAATTACTTTAATATAATACCAAGGAAAATCTCCTTTAATATATTGGACTATGTTATTATTATTCAATCCAGCGATAGATTCTCCATCAGGACTTTTACGCACTGCTAATTGTCCCGTTTTAATGTTAATAACCGAACAATTACCTGAAGAGGAGGAAGATTGAGAAGTGCTTTGAAAGCGAATTTGACTTTCGTGAATATAACCATTTTTACCGCAGACATCCGTGATATACCAACCGTTACTATAACCATAAGTATCAATAGCCGTGACGGTTTTAATACTACAAAGAATTTGACCGTTAGGAGTCGCTCTCACATTAGAAGGAGGGGCGTAAATCACTGCTTGACTATTTTGAGCCGATACACTAGATAATTTGGACTCTAGGGGAATAGTCAAAGAACAAAAAGTAACACTTAATCCTAGTAAAGTTTTTATAGTAGAAGGGAGTTTTTTATTCATAATTTATTAATTGTTGTTAATACACAAAATAGATCTTAGACTAATTCAATGATTGATAGAAATAAAGTATTTTAAAATATAATCATGAGATATTATTTAAAATTTTTATTCACAATTTGATGATACTATGAAAAATTCTTGTTTATAAAGAATAATGTAATATTTATTAATAATTAGTTATTGATAATTGACCATTTTTTAAAGTTGGATGAACAAAATAATTTATAATTATTTAAAATAAAAAAAATTATTTAAGTATTAATCTTAAATAAAGATATTGATATTAATAATTATTACAATATGACAGAAAATATTGATTTATTACTAGAATCTTATCAAAAATTTGGTATAAATCTAGGACTAGAAAGAATAGAAAAATTATTACAATTATTAGATAATCCTCATAAAAAAGTATCAATAATTCATGTAGCTGGAACAAATGGTAAAGGTTCGGTATGTGCTTATTTATCCTCAATTTTTACTCAAGCTGGTTATAAAACAGGACGTTTTACTTCTCCTCATTTGGTAAATTGGAATGAAAGAATTTGCATTAATGAAAAACCCATTGAAGAAGAAAAATTAATTAATATTCTTAAACAAATTCAATCTGTAATTGATTTCACTTCCGAATTTCCTACTCAATTTGAAGTTATTACTGCGGCGGCATGGCTCTATTTTGCTCAATCAGAAGTTGATATTGCGATTATGGAGGTAGGACTAGGAGGAAGATTAGATGCTACAAATGTTTGCGATCGCCCTTTAGCTAGTATAATAACTTCGATTAGTCGTGAACATTGGCAAAGATTAGGGGATACTTTAGGGAAGATTGCCACAGAAAAAGCAGGAGTCATTAAAAAAGAATGTCCTGTAATTGTGGGTAATTTACCTCAAGAAGCAAAGGAAGTAGTCGAAAATAAGATTAAAACTTTAAATTGTCCTCATATTTGGGTAAAACCTGCCCAGAAAATCCCTCACAGTTCCGAAAATTGGGCTAAATATGAAGATATTGAATATCCTTTATCTCTTGGGGGTAATATACAATTACAAAATTCTGCTTTGGCGATCGCCACTTGCAAAATACTACGAAAAAAAGGATGGAATCTAAGCCAAGAAGCGATACAGCAAGGTATGAAAAAAGCTAATTGGAGAGGTAGAATTGAATGGGTGAGATGGGAAGGACAAAAAATTCTTATTGACGGAGCTCATAATGTAGCTTCAGCAAGAGTTTTAAGAGAATATGTAGATACTTTCAATAAAGAAATTATCTGGGTTATAGGGATGCTATCCACAAAAGATCATGAAGGGATTTTTCAGACTTTGTTAAGCTCTAACGATGAACTACACTTAGTACCTGTACCTGATCATAGCACTGCGACAACAGAACATTTATCAGAATTAGCAAAAAAGGTCAATTTTCAGTTAAAAAAAGTTAATCAATATTCAGATTTGTTTATGGCATTAGACACGGTAAAAAAAACAGTTAATAATGATAAACAAATTATTGTTATTTGTGGCTCATTATACTTATTAGGATATTTTTTAAAAATAAATTAAAAAACTTCTATGATTATATTTGCTTTATGAATTTCTTGAGGTTGTAAATATTTTAATTGTTCTCCTGTATTAATACTATTACGAGGTGAACTCCAAGGTTCGAGACAAATATAATCTTTATCCTTTAATGTCCAAAATACTAAGGTAGAAAATAATTCAGTGAAAGTTATATCAACTTTTAAATTACGTTTATAATCAGCAAAAGATGTTTTTTGTTCACTTATTTGAGTAAAAGCAATGTCAATTTCTTCCGTAGAATAGTCTAATTCTCCATTAAATGGATAAGTAATATCTCCATTTTTATTATGATATTCAGTAGCAGGAATTTGCAAGTTTAATTGATTTTTATCATTGCAATAAAAATAAGGATGAAAACCGACAGAAAAAGGCATTTTTTCTTGAGATTTATTTTGATATAATTGCTCGATAATTAACTTTTTTCCTAATAATTTATAAGTAAATTGTAACTCAAATTCAAAGGGATAAACTTTTAATGTTTCTGAATTACTTTTTAAGGATAAAATTATGTTAGCGGAAGAATCAGTAGATTGACTTATTACTTTCCAGGGTAAATCCCTCGCAAAACCATGTTGTTTTAAAATATATTGCTGATCTTGATAGTTAAAGATATTATCAGGTAAGTTACCGCAAATAGGAAATAAAATAGGGATTCCTCCTCTAACACTTAATTGCGGATTTTTAAATCTTTCTTGATCTAAGTATAAAATTTTTTGTCCTTGTATTGTCCAATCTGTAACAATACCTCCCTTTTCAGGAACAATTTCTAAGCGAGAGTTACTATCTAAATCTTTTAAAATATAAGTTAAGTATTCTTCTTGTTTTATGGCAATATTAAACATATAATTATTAAGTAGAGTATGATTAAAAAACTTTTTGATGGATGGTAGTTAGGAGAAATACTTATTAATAAAGATTTTTATTTCAGTATTCTAATTAAATAAGTAAATATTTTGTATAAAATCGGATTAAAAATGTTAGGTTTTTAAATAAAAGCAAACAAAATGTTACACTGTTGTTAATGGAATATTTCTAAATCGTTGATCATAAAAGACTTTTGACTTTTGTAGCAAGTTATAATTATAAATATTTATTTTTTTTCTGATGTTTTAGGTATTGAAAATCCTTTAGGATTAGACCGAGATTTTGTTAATTGTACCTGAAATTTAACTTGATCAACTATTTTATCTTTTCTGATTTCTAATATCCATGAACCTTCTTGTAATTCCCAGAAAAAAGAATTAGAGACATTAGTAGCTATTTTCTGGTTATTTAACCATAATTCTACTGGCTCATTGATTTTTCCTCCTAATTGAAATTCTAATTTTTGTTGGTGATTTTTATCACTATCTAATAAAAAAACATCACCATTCCGAGGAGATAAAATTCTTAAATTAGTGGGCATCAAATCAGAAAGAGGTTGTTTTGCTAACCATTCATTATATTCTGATGGTAAATTGAGATCAGAGGAAGAATTATTATTGTCTGAGGTGGACTGATAAAATATATCAGGCTTATTTTCGTAATCACTCAAATCCTGTGGATAAAAATATTCTTGCACAATAGAAGGACAATAGGGAGTTGGCTTTAAACCTGAAAGAGCACAAATAGGGCGTTTTATCATTCCTACAGGTAAATCAAATGGCTGAGGTGTTTTTTGTTCATGTAAGTGTAATAAAATGCGATTCCAAAGAGGTGCGGCACCCATAACTCCAGAAACTTGACGCATTGGTTGCCCGTCAAAATTTCCCACCCACGTAGCAACAGTATAATCAGATGTAAAACCAATTGTCCAAGTATCTCGAAAATTAGATGAAGTACCCGTTTTGACTGCTGAAGGAAACGGTAAATTGAGAATTGAATTAACTCCAAAAGCTTTAGCACGGGCATGGCGATCGCTTAACATATCTGTAACTAAACTCCAACTAGAAGTATCTTTTGACAATTTAAAGTTGGTAGGTTGTGGTTGATTAGTTATTGTTTGTAAATCTAAATTTTGAGTTCCTTTTTGTGCCATGATACGATAAGCACGGGCTAATTCCCAAAGGGAAACTTCACCACTACCAAGAGTTAAACCTAGTCCATAGTATTCTGGAGATTGATTAAGATGTTCAAAACCTAGTTTTTGTAATCGAGTTAAAAAATTTTCAACGCCTACTTTCTCTAAAACACGCACTGCTGGTACATTTAAGGAATTCGCTAAAGCAACTCTTATCCTTACTGGTCCAGAAAAAGTTTCACTATAATCACTAGGACTATACAATTTTGCCCCCGGAATTGCATAATGAGTAGGAACATCTGCTAAAACAGTGTTACCATGAATTAAACGCTTTTCTAAGGCTAATTGATATAAAAAAGGTTTCAAAGTTGAGCCTGGCTGTCGTAAGGCTTGTACACCGTCATTATTGCCTAATTCATCTACCCCAAAATAATCTGTAGAGCCAACATAGGCTAATATTTCTCCTGTATGATTATCAATTACTAAAGCAGCGGCTTGATGAACATTATGAGATTTAAGACTGCGAATTACTTCTTTTGCTTGGGTTTCTACAAATTTTTGTAAAGGAAGATCAATAGTTGTTTGAATTTGGCTAGGATGATTTACGGGAAGTTGACTCGTTACCCAAAAAAGAAAATGAGGTGCGGCAATAATGCCTTGTTGTCGAGATTGTAGAGGTATTTTTTCTTGATAGGCTTCTCTTGCTTGATTTGTGGTGATATAACCTTCTTTTGTCATCCGTTTAAGTACATATTTTTGTCGGCGTTTTAAATATTCCCAACCGATATAGGGATTAAGATAAGTCGGATTATTGGGAATCGCAGCTAAAATACTTGCTTGAGCAAGGTTTAAATCTTTGGCGGAAATACCAAAATAAATACGAGAAGCGGCTTCTAAACCATATATATTACTTCCCATGGGCAAACGGTTAATATAGGCTTGTAAAATAGCATTTTTATCCATTCCTGCGGTTAATCGCCAAGAAAGCCAGATTTCTTTAAATTTTGCTGGTAAAGTACGGGAAGAAGGTTCGAGCATTCTCGCTAATTGCATAGTAATGGTGGAAGCACCACTAATGACTTTTTTTGATTCTATGGCTTGGTAAATTGAGCGAATAATTGCTTTAAAATCTAATGCACCATGATGATAAAACTCTGCATCTTCTGTCGCTAAAATTGCTTTAATAAATATTGGCGAAACTTGATCAAGGGTAATGACTGAAGTATGATTTTGATCACGGGTTAAAATAGTTCCTAAAGGTAAACCATTGCGATCGCTAAATTCTATAGCTTGTTCATTTTGTTGAATATCCTTTTCTGTAATAGGAGCAAGATAAGGAATTAATCTCACTGTTAATGACAAAAATATTAGTATTAACAATCCTCTCATTTTACCACTACGTCTTTGCCAGAGGAGTAGGTAAATTTGTTGAGTAATTATAATTAGCCCTTGAGGAAGTTTGCTCATTTCAATTTCGACAATTTCTGTCTTACTGTTGCCATAGTTTGCATATTTTTCATTTTAGCAAAACTATTTTCAAGGCTAAATCATAAGAATTGTATCTATTTGAGTAATCTTTTTTTTAAATTTGCTATCACAAAGTTATGAATAATTGGGGAAAAGTAAATGTCAGCAAAGGGTAAAACTCGTAAAATTATTAAATACGGAAAATACTTGATCTTGAGTATTATTGCCTGTATTTTTATAGTAGGATGTAACCTATTGAGTATTCAAGAAGGAAAAGAGCCTTTACCATCAGTTTCTTCTATACCTTTACCAACTTTACCTAATTGGATTGAGCAAATTACCCCCATCGATGAAGCTAAACCCTTATCTCAAATTTTGATTCGTTTCAAAAATCCCTTAACTCCTCTTGAAAAACTTGATACACCTGAACAAGAAAATCTGTTAACTAAGTTTGAAATATTACCTCCTTTACCTGGTCAGTTTCGTATTTTAACACCAAAAATGGTAGGTTTTCAGGCTGATCAAGCATTACCAAAAGCCACGAGAATTAAAGTTACGTTAAAAGCAGGTTTATCAGATTTAAAAAATAACACTTTAGAAGAAGATTTAGCGTGGACATTTAATACTGAAACAATAAAATTAACCAATTTACCCGGTAAAACTATGGATTCAGATGAAGAAGTTCAACCTATTGATATTAAGCCTAATTTAGAATTTACTTCTAACGTTGAACTAGATCTTCATTCTCTCACAAATAAAATTAGTTTGAATTCTTCAGAAAGTCAAGAAAAAATTAACGTTACAGTTGCATTAAAACCTAAAGATAAAAATACAGAATATACTGAAGATTCTTCAGAAAAATTTGATCCTTCTTCTCCTCTATGGATTTATACACTTAAACCTCAAAAAACTCTAAATAAAGCAACTAATTATCAATTAGAATTCGCCCCAGGTTTACTTCCTCTCAATGGTAATTTACCCAGTCAATTTCCTTTTTCTAGTAAGCTATTTACCTATGCACCTTTAGCCTTTGATAAAATTGAAAATTATGGAAAACCTGATCAATATGGAGTTTATGGACGTTTTGTTAATGGTAGTCCTCAATTAAAATTTAATAATGGTTTAATCGCTAAGTCAGTAATCGAAAATATAACTATTAATCCTACTCCAAAAAAAGCTATAAAATTACTTCAAACTTATGATGAAGATAATATTGTAAGTTTTAATCCTTGGGCATTAGAAGCAAATACTAACTATACAATTACTATTAATTCTAAACTTCAAGATAAATTTGATCAAACTTTAGATAAACCCCTTACTTTAAAATATCAAACAGGAGATATTGCCCCAGAAATATGGGCACCTAGTGAGTTAAATATTTTCCCTTCAGAAACTGATTTACAATTAAATATTTCTACAGTAAATTTACCAAATTCTCAGTATCAAGCCACTTATAAAGTTATTCAACCAGAAGATTTAGTTTATAGTGAATCTGCTTATCCTACAGGACAAAATAATGATTTATTACCAAACTCAAAAACTTGGTCAACTTTTACTGCCAAGGGCAAAAAAAATGAAGTTTATGATAATGTTATTCCTCTCAAAGAAAAACTAAATAATAGTAAGGGAATATTAGCTTATGGAGTTAAAGCAAAGACGAATAGTTATAATGAAAAAGATAAAATTTTATGGCGTGAACCAGAATATTACGGATTAGTACAATTAACTAATTTAGGTGTATTTTCTCAGTGGTTTCCTGAATCTGGTTTAATTAAAGTTTATCATTTATCTGACGGTTTACCAGTAAATAATGCTACGGTAGAAATTTATCTGTCAAAATTAGAAAATACTGAAGAAAAATATCCTCCTCAACCTTGTGCAATAAGTCAAACCGATGAAACAGGAACTATAATTTTTGATGGTGAAAAATGGAGTAATTGTCTTATCAATAATGAACCTCCGAAATTATTAGTAATTGCCAAAAAAAATGATGATTGGGCATTTGCAAGAACTAATGAATATAGTGGTGCTTATGAATATGGAATTAACGCAGGTTGGGATGATAAAAAACCTATTTCCAGAGGAATTATTTTTTCTGATCGACAATTATATCAACCTCAAGAAACTGCTTATTTTACTGGTACTGCTTATTACTTAAAAAATGGAATTTTACAGCAAGATAAAAATATTCTTTATCAAGTTACTTTAACAAATCCTGATGGAAAAAAGGTTGATTTAGGTACACAAACGACTAATGAATTTGGAACATTTTCCTTAGAATTACCTTTAGCTAAAAATCAACCATTAGGTAACTATTCTTTAGTAGCAAAAGGGGAAACAGGAGTTGAAATTTATGGAGATTTTCGGGTGGCTGAATTTAAACCACCCAATTTTAAAGTTGATCTTAAATTGGATCAAGAATTTGCTTTTATTAATGAAAAAATAACCGTTAATACAGAAAGTAATTATTTCTTTGGTTCACCCGTTCAAGGAGGTAAAATAAATTATTATGTTACCCGTCAAAAAGCTAATTTTACACCAAAAAATTGGGATAAGTTTAATTTTGGTCGTCAATGGTTTTTTCCTGAAGAAGAGCCTGAAGTCCCCAATGATGTATTACAAGATAATCAAATTTTAGATAAGACTGGTAAAAATACTCAACAAATTGCTGTATCTCAAGATTTACCTTATCCCATGACTTACCTAGTGGAAGCACAAGTTAGCGATATTTCTAATTTATCGGTGTCGAATAGTAAAACTTTTACAGCTTTACCTAGTGATAAATTAATTGGATTACAAAGCGACTTTGTCGCGAATGCAGGGCAATCTTTTCCTGTTAAATTAATTGTGACGGATGCCACAGGAAAAGTGATTACTGGGGAGAAAGTCAAAGTAGAATTGCAATCAATGAATTATAGCAGTGTCATGAAATTGGAAGAAGGAAGTCGCATTGCTAACCAACAAATTGAGTATAAAACAGTAGCACAGCAAGACATAATGTCTAGTAACGAGCCTCAAATAATTTCTTTTACCCCTTCTGATTCTGGCTCATACCGTATTCAAGCAAATTTTATCAATAGTAATACTGATATTACAGCTACCGATTCACAAATTTGGGTAACAGGGGAAAATCAAGTTAATTGGGCTGATAGTTACGATAGTAATCAACTAAAAATTGAACTTGATAAAGACACCTATCAAGTGGGAGAAACTGCCACTGCATTGATACAATCTCCTTATCCCGAAGGAGAATTATATTTTGCCGTAATTCGTCATGATATTATTTATCATACTACTCAAAAAGTAACAGGGGGTGCACCTAAAGTTCAATTTACCGTTACTCCTGAAATGTTGCCTAATGCTGCGGTAGAAGCTGTTTTAGTGCGTCAAGGTACACCTTTAACACAAATGGAAGCAGGTAACGTCAAAAATTTAGTACGCATTGGTTTTACACCTTTTAATCTCAACTTGGATGAACAATATTTACAAGTAAAAGTCACTCCCCAAGAAACCATAACAAAACCAACTACAGAGCAAACTATTAATTTAGAGCTAAAAGATTATCAAGGTAATCCCATTGAAGGACAATTTACTCTGATGGCTGTTAATGAAGCTATACTACAATTGACGGGTTATAGTCCTCCAGATTTAGTCAAGACTGTTTATGCAGATCAAGATATATCAACTCGTTTAGCTGATAATCGTCCTCAAGTGGTTTTGAATTCTCCAGCTTCTCCACTACAAAAGGGTTGGGGATACGGAGGTGGAGACTCAGCAGGAATTGCTAATACCCAAATTCGTAAAGATTTTCGTGCTTTAGCCTATTATAATGGCTCTATTTTAACCGATAGCAACGGAAAAGCTAGTATTAATTTTACCTTGCCTGATGATTTAACTACTTGGAGATTAATGGCGATCGCCACTGATGGGAACTTACATTTCGGAAACGCTGAAACAACTTTTATTACGCAAAAACCCCTTAGCACTAATCCGATTTTACCTCAATTTGTACGCTTAGGAGATCAATTTTTAGGAGGTTTATCCGTTACTAATTTAGCAGAAAAATCAGGATATTTAAGTATTAATAGTGAGAGTTCAAACAATTTTAAATTTACTAAAGAATCTCAGCTAAAAACTCAAGCAGAATCAGGAACAAAAATTTATACTTTTCCTATAACTGTAAGTAAAATAGGCGAAGGTAAAATACAATTTTTAACAAACTTAAATAATCAGGAAAAAGACGCTTTTGAAACACCCTTAGAAGTCAAAAATTTAGACATAACAGAACAACTAATAACATCAGGTAAAATAGAAAATGAAATTACAATACCTTTAAATATTAATAATCAAGTAATAGCTGATGCAGGAGGTTTAGAAATTTCCTTAGCTAACACCTTAATTCCTAATATAAATCTTACTGCTAAACAAATTTTTGATAACGAAGAATATCCCTTTTTAGAAAGCTCTGCCAATCGTTTAATGATTGCCGCAAATTTACAAATTCTCAAAGAGAAAGGTAAATTAAATTTAACGGATTTTCAACCGATAAAAAAAGCTAATGAAGCTATAGAAAATTTAGAAAAATTGCAAAAAGAAGACGGTGGATTTACCTCATTTCCACAAGGAGAAAAGTCAGATCCTTTTTTAACACCTTATGTTGCTAATAGTTTAGTACAAGCAAAATTAGCAGGATTTAAGATTGATAAAAATTTACTCACTTCTGTGACTAATTACTTAGAAAAAATCTTAGCAAATCCAGATCAAGATAACTTATGCAATAACTTGATTTGTAAAAATCAAATCCGTTTAAATAGTTTAATTGCGTTAGATAATTTAGGACAAAAACGTACTGATTTTTTACAATCTATATATGAACAAAAAGACGAATTAGATTTCGTAAATCAGATTAAATTAGCTCGTTATCTTAGTCAATTTCCAGAATGGACAAATCAAGCAGAAAATCTTATTAATAATATTCAAGAAAGCATCTATCAAACAGGAAGAAATAGTACTGTTAATTTACCTTCTTATTGGAGTTGGCTTGACTCAAATACTATTGCTCAAGCAGAAGCATTACGTTTATTTATTACTAAGGAAAATTCATCAGAAAATATTGATCGTTTATTAGAAGGATTATTAGCAATGCGACGAAATGGAGTTTGGAATAATAATTATGAAAATGCTCAGGCATTAACTGCTTTAGTTGAATATAGTCAATTAGAAAGTATTTATTCTAATTTTCAGGCAACAGTAAAACTTAATAATCAATTGTTAGAAAATGTCAAATTTCAAGGTTATAAACCATCTAATTATGACATCAATATTTCTAACAAAAATTTACCAAATGGAAAAAATAATTTAAAATTAAGTAAATCTGGTGAAGGTATTTTACATTATTTAACAGCTTATAAATATCGATTACTTGGCAATCAACCGGGGTGTTTAAATGGACTGCGAGTTACTCGTTATATTCATCCTGTTAATCAACAAAATATCATTGAAAAATTAGGACTTTATGCCCCTGATAAATTAGTAACTTTACCTGTAGGAAATATTTTTGATTTAGAATTAGAAATTATCACAGATCATCCCGTCAATCATCTTATTATTAATGATTATCTTCCCGCAGGATTAGAAGCTATTGATAGCAATTTTCAAACATCAAGTAACTATTTTCAAGCTCAAGAAGACAGTTGGCAAATTAATTATCAACAAATCTATAAAGATAAAATAGTTGCTTATGGTGATCAACTAGAAGCAGGAGTGTATCATTTACATTATTTAGTACGCTCAGTTACTAAAGGAACTTTTGAATGGCCCGGTGCTGAAGTTCATTTACAATACGCTCCTGAAGAATTTGGACGTACTGCCTCAGCAAAAATGGAGATAAAATAAATCCGTAAATATTACGATAACTGAAAGCTGAGTACTCATAGTTAAAACTTCTAAAAATCTCACGACTTCCATAGTAAGATTGCTATATAATATTTTTTTAGTAATTCAAAGTATTATATTTATTGTCATTAATTATAAAGATTTAGTATTAAAGTAGATAATAGATATTGCCTAATTTTATGATAGAAGATCAAGAAAAAATTTACTGGTTAGCATGGTCAAAAATAAAAGGACTAGGTGCAGTATCTCTAAAAAAAATATATGATTATTTTGGTAGCTTGGAACTAGCTTGGAAAGTTTCACCCCAAGAATTGATAAAAATAGAAGGAATAGGTAAAAAATTATGTAACTCAATTCAAGAAGAAAAAATAAAAATTGAGCCTGAAAATTTATACTTAAAACATCTCGAAAAAAATCCTAACTTTTGGACTCCTAACGAAAAAGAATACCCTCAATTATTATTAGAAATTCCTAGCCCTCCAGCCATATTATATTATCAAGGAAAAGTAAATTTAGCTGAAAATCAAGGTATAAATCCATTAATCGGTATTGTTGGCACACGAAAACCCACAGAACATGGAAAAAAATGGACGTATAATATAGCGAAGGCTTTAGCTGAAAATGGTTTTACGGTGGTATCAGGTTTAGCTGAAGGTATTGACACTCAAGCGCATCGTGGTTGTTTAGATGGTGGTGGAAGAACTATTGCTATACTAGGTAATGGACTTGATAGGGCTTATCCTTCAAGCAATCGTCAGTTAATGGCAGAAATTGCCGAAAAAGGGCTAATTATGACAGAATATGAGTATGGAAGCACACCAGAAAGGAGTAATTTCCCAGCCCGTAATCGCATTGTTGCTGGTTTATGTCGAGCAGTTTTAGTGATGGAAGCACCAGAAAAATCAGGGGCGTTAATAACTGCCCGTTATGCCAATGAGTTTAATCGAGATGTTTATACTTTACCGAATACTCCTGATAATGTTCAAGCGAGGGGATGTTTACGGTTAATTCATAATGGGGCGGAGGTGATTATTACCCCAGAAGAGTTATTAGCTAGTTTAGGAGTGATTCCTAGTTTAGTTGAAGGGCAACAATTATCATTATTTTCAGCGTCTTCTCCTTCAATACCGCAAAAAACAAAAGAAGAACCCATCTTATCCTCTACTTTTAGAATAATTTATGACCAGATCGATGTCAACCCCACTTCTTTTGATGTGATTGTGGAAAAAAGTTTTCTCAATAGTGGAGAAGTTTCAGGAATTTTATTACAACTAGAGTTAGAGGGTTTAATCACTCAATTACCCGGCATGATGTATCAAAGAATTAATAATTAATAATATTAGAAAATCCAAAATATCTAATTAACTTTTAATTCCTAATTATCAATTAATTCCTCATTCTCGATTTCCTTTTCAATCTAATTCCTAATTATTTGTTGTGAATATAATCTTATCTTCGGTGTTGCCAGTAGCTTTAATTATTGCGATGGGTTATGTTGGCAATAAAACTCTAAAATTAGATCAATCAACTTTATCTCAAATTAGTGTTTATATTTTAGCACCTGCATTAGTTGCAGATAGTTTTTATCGTACAACTATTTCTAATGATGCAGCTTTAAGGTTACTTTTAGCTTATGTTTTAACCACAGGAATTATTTATGGTGGCGTGGTAATAATTAGCAAACTTCTCAAATTATCCGCCGATGATGATAAGGGATTATTAGCCATTAGTCTTTGCCCAAATAACGGTAATATGGGTTTATCAATTATTGCTTTTTCTTTAGGAAATGAAGGGTTAGAAAGAGCGGTAATTTATATGATTTTTTCTAGTGTCGTGTTATTTGGAATGTTACCAGCGATGCTAAAGGGTGATAGTTTAATGACAAGTTTAAAAGTTACCTTTAAGTTACCATTAATTTGGTCAATGGTCATCGGAATTATTTTACATTTTACGAAAATAACTTTACCTTTCAATCTCGGCAAAAGTTTGGAATGGTTAGGCATTTCTGCTATTCCCATTGCTTTAATTATTTTAGGAATGCAGTTAAGTAAAACTAAATTTGAGTTTGGTGTCGGCGAATTTACCGCTACCATTGGAAGATTGGCGATCGCCCCGATAATAGCTTATAGTGTAGGAAGGTTAGTTGGTTTAGACGGATTAGATTTACAAGTATTGACTTTACAAACAGCGATGCCAACGGCAGTAAATGCAGTGATTATGATTAAAGAATTCGGCGGAAATACGACAATGGTAGCAAGAACAATTATCATATCTACATTGATGAGTTTTGCAACTTTGCCCCTAATAATTTGGTTAATGACTTCACCTTTAGTTTAATAAAAAATTACAATAATTAAATATGAATAATAACGGTAAAAAAGTTTATGATTATACAGTTATTGTTGAAAAAGAAGAAGGCAGTTATCATGCTTTTTGTCCTCTTCTTAAAGGTTGCCACTCTCAAGGAGATACTTTTGAAGAGGCTATTGCAAATATCACAGAAGTGATTGAGTTATATATTGAAAGCCTAATTGCTGACAATTGCCACACAGCATCCAAATATACCTCAGTTCTACACAAGAAAAATGGTGAAGACAAGACAGGTGAAAGAGTCTACAAGTGGACAGGAAGAAAAATTCTCAATATAGTACAGTTATAGTAAAATAATAATGAAACTTACTGTAAAGCTATGCTAATAGAAGAAGAAACGTTAATTACAGCAGTTAAAGGTTTAACTAGACGGGTAAATATTAAAGTAGAACATTTACAAATCATTGATCAGGCTCTGAAATACAATAACTTTAATAATGAACAATGGGATAATATTCTTAACCGAAATAATATTAATTTTGCCCTAAAAGATAAGATTTATACGATGGAAATGGTAAGACTTTTAACTTTAAGAGCGATCGTTAATCCTCATACTATTATTGAATATTTACTCTGGTTAAATTTGGGTAAAAAAAGTAATAATAATCCTCTGAATTATAGTCTTAATTTTCAGCAACAAGTTAATAATATTTTCAAAAATAATAATTCATTATTGGTTATTAATTGTCACCTAAAAAAAGGTATTGATACCATTATAAAAGAGTTAGAAAAGCAAAATAAAATTATACAATCACTAGAGCAATTTATCTCAGATAATAGTAATTTATGGAAAGATTCTTTTAAAGGTTATTTATCGACAAAAAAACCATCTATATTTAACAAAATTATATCTGAATATATATTTCCCAAAAAGTTTACTAAGCAAAATTTTCCTGAAAAGTTTGTTGCCGAAAAAAAGTTTGTAATTGAAAAAACTTTAAGTGGTTATTCTAATATTGTATATAGTGTAGCATTTAGTCCTGATAGTCAATATTTAGCTAGTGGTAGTTGGGATAATACTATTAAAATTTGGAATGTTAATAATGGAAAATTAAAACAGACTTTAACTGGTCATTCTAATATTGTATATAGTGTAGCATTTAGCTGTGATGGTCAATATTTAGCTAGTGGTAGTTGGGATAAAACTGTTAAAATTTGGAATGTAAATAATGGACAATTAAAACAGACTTTAACCGGTTATTCTAACATTGTATATAGTGTAGCATTTAGTCCTGATGGTTCATATTTAGCTAGTGGTAGTTGGGATAAAGCCATTAAAATTTGGAATGTGAATAATGGAAAATTAAAACAAACTTTAACTGGTCATTCTGATGATGTATATAATGTGGAATTTAGTCCTGACGGTCAATATTTAGCTAGTGGTAGTCAGGATAAAACTATTAAAATTTGGAATGTGAATAATGGACAATTAAAACAGACATTAACTGGTCATTTTAAGAGTGTAAATAGTGTAGCATTTAGCTGTGATGGTCAATATTTAGCTAGTGGTAGTGGTGATAAAAACATTAAAATTTGGAATGTAAATAATGGAAAATTAAAACAGACATTAACTGGTCATTCTAATAATGTAAATAGTGTAGCATTTAGCTGTGATGGTCAATATTTAGCTAGTGGTAGTTGGGATAATACTATTAAAATTTGGAAGCTACAATGAGAATAAGTTAAACAGTTATCGATCATCCTTCATCAACATCAGTATATTTTATAATTAGTGCAATATCTAAGTTAAACAGTTATCGATCGCAATTTTTCTTTACAATAGTTAATATAACTTCATCATAAAATCATAACTGTATATCATAACCATGGAATCAATCTTTGACTTAACCCAATTTATACCCGAAGAATTGTTAAAAAACGCTTATGAAACATGGCAACAAACCAAAGCAGGTTTTAGTTTAGCGCATAAAAACTTTAGTACTGAAATCAAAAAAGTCTTTTTTCCGAATAATGCCATTGAATATAAAGAAATAACTCCTGAAACTTTCCAAACTTTACAAGCTAGATTTCAGATAATTATTGAAGAAGATTGGCGAGATGCACAAAGAGGAATTTATCCTGTTAATTTATTATTCGATGCTGACTGGCAGGAATTTTTACAAAGCTATCTCAAAATTTGGTTAGATTATCCCCAAACTTGGACAAGGATGCAACAACAAAAATCTCAAGATTTCGCTGAAGATGTTAACCTCGAATCTTATCCTCAATATTATCGCCGTAACTTTCACTATCAAACTGATGGTTATTTAAGCGATTATTCTGCTAATATTTATGATTTGCAAGTAGATATTCTTTTCAATGGTATTGCTGATGCCATGCGTCGCCGAATTTTAAAACCACTTTTGGAAAGGTTAAAAAACTTTGATAAAAATTCTGACTTGAAAATATTGGATTGTGCTTGTGGTACTGGTAGAACTTTGAAATTTTTAAGGGCAACTTTTCCTGATGTATCTTTATATGGCGTTGATTTATCTTCTGCTTATTTACGCAAAGCCAATCAATTATTATCTCAACTTCCCCAAGAATTACCGCAGTTAATCGAAAGCAACATCGAAAATTTACCTTATCAAGATAATTATTTTCAAGGAATTAGTAACGTTTTTGTTTTTCATGAATTGCCTAATCCTATCAGACAAAAAGTTATTGATGAATCTTTCCGAGTTTTACAATCGGGAGGAGTTTTCGTGATTTGCGATTCCATACAATTATCAGATTCTCCTGAGTTAGAAGCCATGATGACTAACTTTTCCATTGCATTTCATGAGCCATTTTATCATGATTATATTCAAGATGATATAGAATTACGCTTAGATAAAGCTGGGTTTAAATATATTGAAGTGAAAACCTATGGCTTTAGTAAATATTGGGTAGCGACAAAATAATTAGAAATTTTAGATTTTTTTCTTGATTTTTATTTCTTCTTTAAAACGAAATTTTCGGAAAATCTTGATTCACGATACCATCAAAATTATTGATTATTGTTTCTAAAATTTTACAACTACTAAAATTACTATTCTTAAAAATAGCAAGTTGATAGAAAAAACTAAAAATAATACAAGGTTTAGTGATAATAATTTAATAAGGAAATAACATATAAAGAATAAGTTTAACACCTTAGATTTTACACTCTAAACCTTGCATCAAAATAACAAATATTTTATATTTTATTTCGCATTAATAGCTTCTTGAGAAACAGGTACAAAGTCGCCATGAATGGTTAAAGCTAATAGCATTTCGTCATCTTCAGGGATTAATTTACCACTAAGTACGCAACTTTCATCCTTTCTTGCAGTAGCGGGAATAGTGGCGCGAATATCAGTTTTGGAAAAATTAGGACGATATTCACCAGATTTTTGTTGAACATAATTCCAGAGAATATCTCTGATTAAAGTTTGATAACCTTGACTACCAGATAATGCTTTTAAGCTATCTTTGAGGGTTTTTTCCAAACGGATACTGGTTACTTCCATTTGAGTTGTCGATGTTCTGTGTACTCCGCGCATAATTTTTATTCCTTTAAATTATTTAGACATTAGGTGATACTAGAGTAGTATAAAACTTCTCTACTTTGCCAAAAATTAGGCAAAAACTTTACAAATATTTACTATCTATTATTACATAAAAGTGATTAAAATGAAATATCAATTCTAAAAATTGAATTATAAATTTAGTTTTTCGGGCTTTTTCTTCTATTTAAGATAGTTGTTGTTAAAATGTGGAAAAGAAAATTTATCAGCTATAACTATGACTATTAAATTGATTGGATTAAAAGCAGACCATTTTCGTCATCCCCTTGATTTAAAAGCAACGACTCAATTAAAGCAAATTCCAGGCTTAGATTTAGCTATGAGAGGGGTTTTAGGTAGTGTGGCTGAAGATTTTTTTTATCTAAATAATATCGCTTCTAGCATTCTAATTAGTGAAAAACAATTACCAGATTTATATGAATTGTTGTTGTCTGCCTGTGAAGTCTTAGACTTAGACGTACCACAACTTTATATCCAACAAAACCCTATTCCCAACGCTTATACCTTGGCAATTAGGGGAAAAAAACCTTTTATTGTAATTCATACATCATTACTAGAAATTCTTAACCCTGATGAAATTAAAGCCGTCATAGCTCACGAATTAGGACATCTAAAATGCGAACACGGAGTTTACCTAACTTTAGCCAATATCATGGTGTTAGCCGCAGGTTTAATACCTTCTTGGGGAACTTTTGTGGCTCAATCTTTACAAAGTCAATTATTACAATGGGTGCGTTGTGCAGAATTTAGTTGTGATCGTTCAGCATTATTAGTAGTACAAGATCCCAATGTAGTGATGTCGTTACTCATGAAATTAACAGGAGGTTCTCCTAGCATTGCCAGTAAATTGAGTTTAGAGGCTTTTATGGCACAAGTTAAAAAATATCAAGCGATGAGTCAGACTGACATCGGTAAAATGTTACAAGAAATGCAAACATCTCAATTGACTCATCCCGTGCCGATTATTCGAGCTAAAGAAATTGAAAATTGGTCAACATCTTCCGATTATTATCAGTTGACCCAGAAAGAAAAAATAGGTTATAATGACAAAAGTACGGGCGGATGGCGAAATTGGTAGACGCACCACACTCAAAATGTGGCGGCTTCGGTCATGCGAGTTCGAGTCTCGCTCTGCCCATGAGTAAAAATAGAGTTTTCCATCAGTAATCATGTTTTTTGTTTAAAAACCTTTACTTTTAGTTATTACAAGAATAATTGCTTTTAAGAAAGCATTCTTTTGGTAAAATCTAACTAGAAGTTTCATACAGGTTATTAATACTTTGGGCACATTGATTGGTAACTAATTCTAATTGTTCTTTTTTACCAGAAATAGGCGGCTCAATTAAATCACCAATTTTCACATGAATTTTGACAAATTGGGGCATTTTTTTGCCTGGTATGCTAATTTTTTCTGTGCCACATAAACACACTGGTAATAAAGGGGCTTGAGCTTTTGCCGCAATTAAAGCCGCCCCCAATTTGGGATCATAAATTTTCCCATCAGCAGTACGAGTTCCTTCAATAAATATACCTGTTGCCCATCCTTCTTCAATTCTAGAAATGGCTTGACGGATTGCCTTACGATCAACACCTTCACGATTTACTGGATAAGCACCCAAAGCTGTAATTATTTGTGTTAAACCGTTAATTTGAAATAATTCTTCTTTTGCCATATAAGAAACAGGGCGTGTAATGGCAGCAGAAAGTAAAGGAGGATCAAAAACACTAGCATGATTACTAACAATAATTAATTTACCTTTAGAGGGTATCTTTTCTCTCCCTGCAACAGTACCTCGGAAATAAAGATGAAATACAGGATTAACGACAAAAGATCTAACAAGGTGATAAACTGTTGTTTTAGTTTTTTTTACTTTTAGCGATGATTGATTTTGATTCATCCGTTTTTAATAAATATAAATAAATTGTTAAAATCTGAAAAATTATTATAGTTAACTCACAAATTAATCTTATGTCCAAAAAACAGCAATTTATTCATTGGATCTCAATTCTTGCCATTACTTCTGCCAGTTCAGTTTCTGCACAGACTATTATACCGACCGTTAATACTTATAATCAAGATAATTTTTCTATTCCCATTGAAGTTATCCCTCCAGAAAATAACACTTCTACCCCAGCCTGTAATAACTCTTTCCTTGCCCCTAGTATTGAAACTATCGTTAAACGTTATGGAGGGGGTTGGGGAATTTTAGTTGAACGATTATCTGATGGTGAAGCTATTTATCAGTATAACGCTGATCGTGGTTTTATCCCAGCTTCTAACATGAAAATTTTAACTACCGCCGCCGCTTTACAACGATTATCTCCCCAAACAACTATCAGTGCTAATAAATCTTTGAAAGAATGGGTAACAGTAACAAATTTAAGAAGTGATAATTATTATGCTGATACTTTACTTAAAAAACTAGGGGGGGGTGCAGTGGCAAAACAAACTTTAAGTCAATTGGGCATCAATCCTCAAGGCTTTCATTTCGCTGATGGCTCAGGTTTATCTCGAAAAAATTTAGCAACTCCTAGAGTTTTAGTTGATACTCTTAGGGCTATGTATTCTACACCTCAAAAAGACATCTTTTTTGCTTCTTTACCTACCGCAGGAATTAGTGGTACTTTACGAAATAGAATGAAACAAACTCCCGTACAAGGTATTGTTCACGCTAAAACAGGTACTTTAACAGGGGTTAGAGCATTATCTGGTTACTTAGATCATCATCAATATGGTACTTTAGTTTTTAGTATTTTAGCTAATAGTCCTAATCAATCTGGTGCTGCTTTAGTACGGGCGATCGATGAAATAGTAATTACTATAAATACTAATTATACTTGTCAGTCAAATTATTAATTATTAACTATTTAAAATGCGAACATACGTTCTTTTATATAATGCAGGTACAGCTAATGAAGGAATTCACACTATTCAAATAGGAGATCAAGATTTTGTCTTAATCTTTGAATCAGAAGATGATGCCATTCGTTATGCTTTGTTATTAGAAGCTCAAGATTTTCCGACTCCTTCGGTAGAAGCTATTGATAAAGAGGAAGTTGAAGATTTTTGTCTTTCGGCTGGTTATGAATGGAAATTTATTAGTGATGGGATGTTAGAAATCCCCCCCGAAAATAATGTTAATCAAACAGATTGGAATGAAGACGGGGTTTATTCTCCACCTTCTTCTGCTCAATATTCTGAAGCTGAAATGTCGGCTTTTGAGTTAGAACGCATTCGTCGTCAACTTGAAGGTTTACTTTAATAATTACCAATTGGGAATTAGGAATTTTATTATTACTCATTATTTATTACTCATTATTTATGAATCGTGGTCATTTATTAACTGAACAAATTAACATTGCTAGTACGAATTTAGATCAACTTTCAGCATCGGAAATTGTCGATTTATTTAATCAAGAAGATCAAAAAACTATTGAGGCGATCGCCAATGCTAAAGAAGAATTAGCACAAACCATCGAAATAACAGCAAAAGCTTTGAATAAAGGTGGTCGTTTATTTTACATTGGAGCTGGTACTAGCGGACGTTTAGGGGTATTAGACGCTGCCGAATGTCCCCCCACCTTCTGCACAGATCCAGACATGGTACAGGGCATTTTAGCTGGAGGAGTGTCTGCGTTATTAAAAAGTTCAGAAGCCTTAGAAGATCGCCCTGAAGATGGTGCTAAGGCGATGATTGATCATGGTGTCAACTCCCTAGATATAGTTATTGGTATTACTGCAGGTGGTACAACTCCCTATGTTCATGGTGCATTAAAAGAAGCTAAAAAATTAGGTGCTGTGGCGATCGCCATGAGTTGTGTACCAAAAAATCAAGTACCAATTGATGCAGATATTGATATTCGCTTATTGACAGGTGCAGAAATTTTGGCAGGTTCAACTCGCTTGAAAGCAGGAACAGTTACAAAAATGGCTCTTAATATCATTTCCACAGGAATAATGGTAAAATTAGGAAAAGTTTACGGTAATCGTATGATTGATGTCTCTGTAACGAATAGTAAATTAGAAGATCGAGCATTGCGTATTATCAGTGATTTAACTAATTTAGATCGAGAAAGTGCGACTAAACTGTTAATAGCTAGTGGTAATAAAGTAAAATTAGCTTTATTAATGCACTGGAGTAATAAAACTTTATCTGAAGCAGAATTGTTGTTGGCAGAAAATAATGGAAATTTACGACAAGCGTTAAATAATTAATAATTAATAATTAAAATAACCTACATAGACAATATTAATTTTTTATTATCCATTGCATTTACTACCATCAAAAATATAAAAGACTAAGTTTTTGAAGGTGAAATTATGACTAAAATTGATTGGAAAATTTATCCTTCTGATGATATTCCAGAATGGTTTCATAAAGAAGTAAATCATCTTACAAGCAGAAATAAATCTAATTATTTAACTAAGTTATTATGGGGTAGAGGAATTCGTGATTCTCAAAAATTGCAATGGTTTTTAAGTACGAATAATTATTCCTCTTCTTCCCCTTTTGAATTTGGTAGAGAAATAAAACAGGCTTTAAAACGTTTAGAAAACGCATGGAATCGAGGAGAAAAAGTTGCTATTTGGGGAAATTATAATATTGATGGTATAACTGCCACTTGTGTTTTATGGGAAGGTTTAAAACCCTTTTTCCCCTCAGAAAATCACCTAATTTACTATATTCCTCCTGGTTTTCATAACTCTCAGGGCTTAACTTATCAATATATTGATTTTCTACAAAAACAGGGGATTAATCTCATTATTACTGCCGATATGGGTAGTGATAATATCAAAGAAATTAAATATGCTCAAAATTTAGGAATTGATATAATTGTTATTGATCATCATACGTTACCAAATCATCGCCCAGAGGTAATTTCTTTTCTTAATCCCTTAAATTTTGCTGAAAATCATCCTTTCTTTGCTCTTTCAGGAGTTGGTATCGCTTATAAATTATTAGAAGCTTTATATCAACAATTTCCTTCTATTTCTTCATTATCCCTTACCTGTTTACTTGATTTAGTTGCCATTGGTTTATTAGCTGATACCACTCCTTTAAAAGGTGATTGTCGTTATTTAGCACGAGAAGGTATTAAGATTCTACAACAAACTCAACGATCAGGTCTTGATTTTCTCGTTCAATTGTGTCAAGATAATGGCGATCGCCCTATGAATATTTCTCAAGGTATTGCCCAAAGAATTAATGCTATTAATTATATTCATTATGATCATAATTTGGCTTTTCAATTATTAACAACTACGGATCAAGAATTAGGACGAAAGTTAGCAAATTTAGTTGAGAAAGCTTATTTTAATGTGAAAAATTTACAAACAAAAATTCTTTTTGAAATACGTAAAAAAATTAATAATTTAGATATATCTAATGGTGGTCTTATTATTCTTGATAATAATCAATGGGAAGTAAATTTTTTGCCTTTAATAACTCATCTCATTAGTAAAGAATATAATCGCCCAACTATTTTATTATTTAGTGATGAAAATCAAAATATAGCTAAAGGTTATGGTTGTTCTATTAATGAGATAAACTTGGTTGAATTATTAAGTAATAAACAAGAATTATTCTATAGTATTATTGAATACCATGATACTATAGAATTATCTCTACCTATAGAAAATATCTCTTTAGTTAGAGATAGTATTAATCAACAATTAAGAAGTAAAATTAATCTTGATTTTTTCAAACCATTAATTAATATTGATTTAGTTGTCACTGTTTCTGAATTAGGTAAAAATTTACGTCATGAATTAAGATTAATTGAGCCTTGTAGTGTTGATAATCCTAATCCTAAATTATTAATACAAAATTGTTGTTTTAAAAATCTTACCAATAAAAATCAAAGCTATAAAAATGAAAGAAAAGAAGGAGAATATATTCAAACATCTTTTACTATTTACGATCAAAGTTCTCCAGATAAGGGTTTTAATGGTATTTGGTTAGGACATTATAGCAACGAAATTAATCCTAATTCTATATATGATATAGTGGTGGAATTAGATTATAATTTTTTGAATAAACAATACTATATTAGGATAATTGATCTTAAACTTAGTCAAAAAAATATTAATTATCTCACTACTATAAAATCTGCTCCTTTAATTATTGATAATAGACAAGAAATATCAAAATTAGATATTAATGATAATTCTAAAATTATATTAGATAAATGTCCTGTTGAATGGCAAGAAATAACCTCTCATTATCAAAATGCTGTCACGAATCAGAAAAATTTGGTCTTAGGTTATCACTATAACAATCAAAAAAATAGTCAAGAATTATGGTATATATTTATTAATATTATCAAGGCTTTAATTAAAGAAAATGAAGCAAAAAATATTAATATATTATTAGAGATACTTGATATTAGTGAGTTATCACTAAAAAATATTTTAGATTCTTTAGAAAAAATTGGCATAGTTTATGAAAATCAAGAAAATAAGCTCCAATTTCAACAAATTTTTACCACTTTTTCCTCTGAAGTTTATCAACAAGTTAAACAAAATTTTGAAGACATCATTAAGCAAGAAAATTTACAAAAAAATTATTTTTATCAAATACCTATTTCCACAATCAAAGACGAAGTTATTTCTAATAACCTAAAACACATTTAACTTGTATTTTTTAAAATTAGTAAAAAATCAAAGAAACCCTCAGCTCATTGACTATTTTTACCACTCAACTTAGATCCCTCTGAGCTTAATACATGAATATGATCCTAAAAGTTTAAAAGATGTAATAATATAGCGAAACCATTTTAGTAAAATTATGTTGAAAAAACTTGTTATCACATCTCTATCTCTAATGGGTTTATTGCTATCCACGGGCGTAAAACCGACTATGGCTGGTACGGTATTAGAAAATATTGCTAAAACAGGAACTTTTACCGTTGCAACTCCTTTTAACACAGTGCCTTATTCTTATTACAATCCTGAAAACGAATTGACTGGTTTTTCCATCGATGTCGTCAAATTAATTCATCAACAATTAGAAAAAGAATTAGGGCGTAAAATAGAGCTAAATTTTGTCGAAGTTAATTCTATTCAAGAAGCTATTCCGAAGATGATAAGCGGACAGGTAGATATTACTTGTAATACAGCTTTTACATGGGAAAGAGATAAATATGTGGACTATACTCTCAGATATACCATTTCTGGCATTCGATTATTAATTCCTAAAGGTAAAGCACCTACTGATACTTCTTTTACTAACAAAAAAATTGGTATTCCTCCCCAAACCTTTGTGAGAGATGCCATTAAATTAAATTATCCCAGTGCGATATTAGTGGATGTCAAAAGTTTAGAAGAAGGAACTAATAGTTTAAATGAAGGTAAAATAGACGCTTTGGCAGGAGATAGCATTCTTTTAGATGGTTTTCGTCAACAAGTTAATCCTGATGGATTTGAGCAGTTTCCTCCCTTTGCCGAACCTTCTTTAGCTCAATATGGAGTTGGTTGTATTGTTCCTGAAAACAATTCTGCTTTCTTAAATATTGCCAATTATAGTATTGCCAGAATGATGGAAGGTTATATTGTTAAAGATCCAGAAATGACTCAATTATTTCAAAAATGGATGGGAGAAAATGGTGTTGTTAATATAGTTAGTGATGAAGCAGTTGAATTATTCTTTAAAACTACGATCATCAATCACGAACAAATTCCTTTTCCTAAAAAATAAAATCAAATTTATAATTGATGAAATATCATGAAGATTTCAAATCTGACGTGGTTGGGTTTTTTCTTAACCCTATCGAGTTTGAGTATTTCCCCTAAAACTCTTGCCGTTGAAAGTAATAATATCAGTAGTGCCAACAATATTGAAGCTCGTTTAAATCGCATTTCTGAAGCCCTAAAAACCAGAGAAAACAACTTACCAGAAAATCCTTTAGATTATCCTGATGAAGAAATTTTAGTAGGTGGATTTATCAATGGTGGTGGTGGTTTTCGTAATATAGCTGGTGGTGGCGGTTTTATTAATAATCGAGGCGGCGGTGGTTTCGTCAATGGGCGAGGCGGCTGGGGAGATGGAGGCGGTGGCTTTATAAATCGCCGTTACTAATAATTATGTTCAAAAAATCAGAAAAAATATTTATCCCTTTATTGTTTGATTAATTTATTTATGAAAATCACAAATTTAACATGGCTAGGCTTTTTAATGACTTTATCTAGTCTTGCCATTGTACCTAAAACTCAGGCTTTAAATACCGATAACCTTAATAATTTTGATAATATTACCGAAAATATAGAAACCCGTTTAAACCGTATTTCTGAAGCCCTAAAAGCTAGAGAAAAAGACTTACCTCAAGATACTCAAATAGAAAATTATTCTGAGGAGGATATATTATTAGGACAAGCATTTTTAAATGGTAATAGAGCAGGTTGGGCTAATGGTGGCAGAAATTGGCGAAATGGCGGTAGCTTCTTGAATAACAACAGAGGTGGTGGTTTCATTAATCAACCCAGAAATTTCCTCAATAATCGTGGTTGGGGAGATGGTGGCGGTTTTTGGAATCGACGCTAAAATTTATTACTCATTACCTATTACTCATTTATCATTACTTTTAAATAATGGCGATCACAAAAAACAAACTTTCAATTAACTTACAAGAATCCTCTCAATTTGGACCTATTTCTTTAGTGGTTATTCAACCAAATTCATTCTGTAATTTAAACTGTGATTATTGTTATTTACCTGATCGCCATTTACAAAATCGTTTATCTTTAGACTTAATTGATCCTATTTTTAAAAGTATTTTTACCAGTCCTTTTTTTAAAGATAATTTTACAGTTTGTTGGCACGCAGGTGAACCTTTAACCATGCCTATTTCTTTTTATAAATCTGCGTTTCAACTAATCAATGAAGCGGAACAAAAATATAATAAAACTGACTTTGGTTTTAATCATTCTTACCAAACTAATGGTACATTAATAAATCAAGGATGGTGTGATTTTTGGCAAGAAAATCCTGTGCATATTGGCGTAAGTATTGATGGTCCAGCATTTTTACATGATGCCCATAGAAAAAATCGCAAAGGTGGTAATTCCCATGATTTAACCATGCGAGGAATTCGTTATTTACAAAAAAATAATATCCCTTATAATACTATTTCTGTGATCACCGAAGAATCATTAAATTATCCTGATGAAATGTTTAATTTTTTCCTTGAAAATGAGATTTATGACATCGCTTTCAATATGGAAGAAACTGAGGGAGTCAATGAATTAACTTCTCTTCATGGCAAAGAAATTGAGTCTCGTTATATCAAATTTATTGAGCGTTTTTGGCAATTAGTAACAGAAAGTAAATTACCTTTTATAGTCAGAGAATTTGAGGTATTAATTAGCTTAATTTATAGCGGCAATAGACTAAAAAATACCGACATGAATAAACCTTTTGTTATTGTTAATTATGATTATTTAGGAAATTTCTCTACATTTGATCCTGAATTATTATCAGTAAAAACAGAAAAATATGGAGACTTTATTTTCGGCAATGTTTTAACAGATACTCTTGAATATATTTGTGAAACCAATAAATTTAAAGCTATTTATAATGATATTAATGAAGGAGTAAAATTATGTTCAAACAACTGTAGTTATTTCGGTATTTGTGGTGGTGGTGCAGGTAGTAATAAGTATTGGGAAAATGGTAATTTTGCTTCCATGGAAACTCAAGCCTGTCGTTATCGCATTAAGATTTTAACAGATGTTTTAGTTAATGCTATAGAAAAATCTCTTTTGATTTCTTAAAGCAATTAAATGCAACGATGTGTAGCATGGTGTGTTCTTCTCTACTTATAAATCTGATAAAATCTGTTTATACTGACCATGATCTCTAATCCAAAACCATAAAATACTATCGGATTCATCAACACCTAATGCCCTAAACTCTAATAGACCATAAAGTTCTAATTTTTTTCAACTTTAATGAGGGATGACGAGAATTTTCTTTCAATAATTGATATTTTTGATCTGCTATTTTTTGAGTTTTAAGTGGTAATTTATAATAAAATTGACAAAAGCTATAACTGGTGTAATAACTTATATTTTCTGGCATTTTCCTTATCTAAATTCCTGTTTAACTTGTGCAATCAACTTATTTAATCTTCCCTTTTCTAAATCTTCCTCTATTTGTTTATCCCATTAATTCTCTGTATATTCATCTATCCAATTAAATAACTCTTTTTGTTCGGTGACAGATAAATTTTTGACTTGTTTTTTGATTTCTGTGATAGTCATAGTTTAATCATTTTGATATTCAAGAAGAATCTAATTAAATTATTTGAGATGACGCATTGCCCAAGAGATGAACTCTTCAAGAGAATATACACCTATTAATTTGTCATCAATTTGAGATTTAATCCATTGAATTGCACCTTGACGAATCCCACCACCTTGTAAAACAACAATTGTCGGGCAAGGATAACATTCACGAATATTTTGAACCAAGTAAGGTAGTTTTTCATCTGCACTACCATTTACGTCTTGCCATTTTGATTCAATGGCTAATCCATCGGGAAAATTAAGAGTATCTTTAACAAAAAGATCTATTTTTAACATACCGCCATAGATATTGTGACCTATTTTATATTGAGATTGAACACTAAAACCCTGCAATTTTAATGTATGCTGTAAAATACTTTCAGCAGTTCTCCCTGATTTATTAGCTCTACTTCCTGACATGATAAATACAAAAATAGATAAAGTTAAGATAAAGATAAAAATAATTGCATCCCCGACTCTTCAGAACATCTAACAGGTATTTTTTCTATATTAGCCACCCACAAAACCCATTTCATTAAACATTTTGCTCTTCGTTCTATTGTTTTCAGACTATGATTACCTGGTTAAATCATTTCAATCTTTTCTTGAATTAATTCAAGAGTTAAAGCATTTTTTCCATAGTAAATTTCATCGAAAATTATTGTTACAGGTTTAAAATCGAGCATCAGTTTTGAAAGAAAAGAATATCTATCCCAATGATCATTAAATTTTATTAATTGTTCTCCAAAATCTGTTAAATAATAAATGCGAGTTTTTCCTCGCAGATTATATTTTAGTAAATTAAGCTCGGTACAAGTACGAGTAAAATAAGAACCGTGTCGTTTTAATGTTTCCTGTTTACCCTTATGCCCTAATTCCCTTCCAATATCAAATGAATTAACAAAACCTTGATGTACAATTTCAACTGTTCTAATAATTTTTTCAGGTCTATCTGTTTGAGGAATATAAGGATAATGTTCTTCATCTTCATTCCATTCATGTTTCAGACTATTCATCATTCTCATAATATTTTTTCGGGGATCTAAATCAAAGCCATAAACACGAATTGTGTTGTGTTCCTTCAATACGTCATAAAGTAAATTTATTTCTCCGCAAGTAAAAACATAGCAAATTCGGGGAATTTCAGGAAGTCTCCACGCATCAGAACCTTCAATATCTCCATGCTTTTTCAAATGCTCAAATATTGTTTTAATTACTTCTAGTTTATCAGTCGAAATATTATCAAAAAATTGATTTGCCAGTTCTATTTCAAACATAAAAAAACCTCGATAATACTATTTAGATTTAGCTAATACAAAAAACTGTTCATCAGATTTTAGGTAATCAAATTCCATTAAAGGAATTGTCAAATAGCTAGTTAAACGACTGCTAAGAAATGCAATAATTTTTCTTGTATGAAAGGTTAAATAGATACAATCAATATTTTGCCCTACTAACTCTCCGGCTTCAGTTAATTGTTCTCTAAATTTGGTTAAAGGCATTTCTATATAATTCTCAATGGGAATACCATTTTCAGGCTCTAAATCTTTGAGTGGTAATAGAAAGCCCACTACTTCACCATAGGAAGTAATAACGATACGTTGATGTCCTAACTGTACCTGTCTTTTGATTTTCGTTAATTTTATTCTTAATTCAGATATAGGGACAACCTTGAAGTTTTTACTCACAATGTATATTCTCCTTTTTCTTTCATTTAAAATATTAACATTTTTAATAAAGTTTGTCAAACATTTTAAACTTTGTGTTTACAAATTATATAATTAAAGGGATTGATAGTTTTTGTTAGTGTGAGAAATCCTCACCATTGATTTAGAAATTACCAGCTAAGACTTCTTTGTCTATTTTCTCTATTAAGTAAATTGTTTTCAAATTATTTTCAGCTATCAAATAACCTTGTTTTGGAGATTTTTGACACCATTTAATTGCTTGTTGAATATTATGATTTACTCCTAAACCTAAATGATAAATATTACTTAAAATACATTGTAATTCTTGATTTCCTTCTTCTGCTAATGGCTTTAATATTGATATTTTTCTCTTCAAAAGCAAGTAAGCCTTTTTCTAAGTTTGACATTTTTAATTATATAAACTTATTAGCTACATTTTTACCATCAACTCTTTCATATTCATCTTCTAATAACCACGAATTAACATCATCATAATTATTACTAGAAAATATTAATTTATACTGTTGTGCAGGATTATAAACTTCATATTTTCCCTCATTATCTCCTATCAACATTAAAATTCTAGGTGGGAAAATAATTGTATCAATCCATAATTCCACAAATTGCCAATTATTATTTAATATTACGGGGTTTTGTTCTTGAGATAACATGATAAATATTCGTTCTAAGATGCAAATTTAGCTACTGGTATATTTCTAGTAATTGCGATCGATTTTTTCTGTTGTTTAATAGTCTCAATTTTTCTCATAGTTTCAGCAGTAAAATAACTTTCACCACAATCTGGACAACTTATTAAAGGTATATTTTCAATGATAAAAAGTTCTTCATCATTTCCATAACTTCGAGAAATATAGCGAATTTTAGCTTTTCCTGAAATACAAAAATCACACTTCATAAATTCTATTTTTTATTTAAGCAGCAACTTTCATAATATTAGAAGGTAATTGATTTAAAATTAATTCATTCAGTTGAACTTTTTTACTAGCATTATCAATGTCAATACCTACTAAATTACCATTTTCATCATAGTCAAGTACAACTCCTTCCGAAATTTCCTGACTGTCAATACTTGGTTTATCCAATAAATGAATATATAAAGAATCGGTATCAGAATAATAGTTAATTTTCACAGTTTAAATCTCCTATCTGGAAAAGCATTATGAATAGTTCTTTTATCTTCTAACGTTATTACTCGCAAAATTTTATTATCAAATTCTGGAATTATCCCCCAAAAACGAAATCGATTATTTTCTTGTGGTTCACATTTTAACGGATTTTTAATAACATGAATACACCATTCTTTTTTTGAGATAAGGACGTTTTAATAAAACATCATTTTCAAAATATTGTGTAAATTTATATTCTGTCATTTACTTATTTTTGTCATGATAAATGGAGAAATATTGAGTTAGTTTATTTCTCCATCTTAACTAATAAATTAGAAATTACCCGTCAAGGCCTCCTTACATCTGTCACAAATTAAAGGTTCATCGCTAAAAGTACCCACTGTGGTAGAATAATTCCAGCATCGCTCGCACTTATGACCATCAGCATTAACAACAGCAACCTTTAAAGTCGTCTCCTCAAGCTGAATATCACCAAGATATTGACTGACACTTAAAGCGGATTCATCACTTACTAACTCCACCTGCGACACAAGGAGAAGATAACGCAACTCATCAACTCTGTTAGCATCGTTCACTCCTTGACTAGGATTGAGACTGGTTAAAGTTTCCATTAATTTGCCAGTGGTGTCATACATCAACACTTTCGCCTCTAAGGATGCACCGATCGACTTTTGATTACGAGCGTCATCTAATACCTTGTTTACTCCCGTGCGAATCTTGCGTAATTCTGCCCATTTTTGAGCAAATTCGGGGCTTTTAACCCACTCAGGTTCTAATTTAACCCAACCATTCTCAAACACTGAATTACAGGGTTTCTCGTATGGGAGATTTTGCCAAATATCCTCTGCCATGTGACATAAAACAGGTGCGATCGCCCTTGCTAAATTTTCAAGAATGATTGCCATAACAGTTTGACAACTGCGACGACGGGGAGAATTAGGATCAGAAATATAGAGTCTATCCTTAGCAATATCAAGGTAAAAATTAGAGAGATCAACTACACAGAAATTTTGTACTTTTTGGAAGAATTTAAAGAATTGATAACTCTCAAATGCTTCCGTAATTTCACTAAAAACTAAATGGGTTTCGTGGAGAATATACTTATCTAATTCAGGTAAATTTTCATAACTAACTACATCTTTTTTAGGATCAAAATCGTGCAAATTACCAATTAAAAAACGGGCAGTATTACGAATTTTACGGTAAACGTCTGCAAGTTGTTTGATGATATTATCACCGATGCGCACATCTCCAGAATAGTCCGTAGAAGACACCCATAAACGCAACACATCAGCACCATAGGGCGGTTGTTGTTTCTGATTTTTGCCACCATTGATGATAAGATTCGGATCAACAACGTTACCCAATGATTTACTCATCTTCGTACCCTTTTCATCCAAGACGAAACCATGAGTCAACACGGTTTTATAAGGAGCGATGCCGTTAACTGCTACACTGGTTAGTAAGCTCGACTGAAACCATCCCCGATGTTGATCAGAACCTTCCAAATACAAGTCCACAGGGTATTTTAACTCCTCTCGTTGATTGGCAACCGCCGCCCAAGATGAACCAGAGTCGAACCATACATCCATCGTATCCATACCTTTACGGTAGGTTTTGCCGTTGTTACGATAACTTTCGGGCAATAATTCCTCTACCGACAACTCCCACCAAGCATCAGAGCCTTTTTCTCTGATAATATCTCTAACGTGGTTAATCGTCTTCTCATTCAATAATGGTTCGTTTGTTTCCTCATCGTAAAATACAGGAATCGGTAAACCCCAACTGCGTTGACGAGAAATACACCAGTCACTTCGATCGCCCACCATCGGAGTAATACGATTTTCTCCTTGAGAGGGAATCCATTTAACCTCTTTAATTGCCTTTAATGCCAAGTCACGGAAACCATCAACGGAGGCGAACCACTGCTCTGTAGCACGAAAAATTGTCGGTTTTTTAGTACGCCAATCGTAAGGATATTTATGGGCGTAGGCTTCTTCCTTCCATAAACTACCTTTTGCGGTTAAAGCGTCAATAATCGCCTGATTTGCGTCTTTTAATACGTTTAACCCTTGAAATTCTCCTACTTCTTCCGTAAAGTTACCTTTATCGTCTACTGGAGAGAGAATAGGCAAGTGATACTTTTGTCCTGTGATATAGTCTTCTAAACCATGTCCGGGGGCAGTATGTACTAAACCTGTACCAGATTCGGTGGTTATATAATCACCGCCGATGATAATAGGGCTTTCTCTGTCAAAGAGGGGATGCTTATAGGTGGATAATTCTAAGTCTGCACCTTTGATAACGGTTTTGACGACTAACACAAAATCGAGGGTATTCTTTAAACTTTCGACTAAGTCTTTGGCAACGATGAGAAATCTTGGTGGGCAATAAGTTTCTTTCTCTGAGGGGGGAATTTCAAACTCTCCCTCAAAATCGGGGGAAATAACAAATTCAGTGCCTCCTTGTCCCGGAATATTAGGAAAGATTACTTCTACCACTGCGTAGTCTAAATTACCATTGACAGCAACTGCAAGATTACCCGGAATTGTCCAAGGGGTTGTTGTCCAGATAGCTACTTCAAGATTAGGCATAAATTCTGCTAAAGATTGAGACTTTTCGCCTAACTTCGTTACCTTAAAACTAGCATAGATACTGCGAGAAGTATGCCCTTCAGGATATTCTAATTCGGCTTCGGCTAAAGCGGTTTGTGAACTTGGACTCCAATGAACAGGTTTTAAGCCTCTATAAATATAGCCATTTAATGCCATTTTGCCAAATACTTCAATTTGGGCGGCTTCGTATTCAGGTAATAAAGTTAAATAAGGTTTTTCCCAATCCCCCCAAATACCGTATCTTTGAAATCCTTCGGATTGTTCTTGTTGTGTTTTGAGAGCGAAATCATGAGCTTTGTGACGCAGGGTAATGGGGGTTAAGGCTTCTCTTTCTTTACTGGATAAACTCTGTAATACTTTAAGCTCGATCGGCAATCCGTGACAATCCCAACCTGGAACATATCGAACTTTATGACCTTGTAATAATTTATATTTATTAATAATATCTTTAAGAACTTTGTTTAAGGCATGACCCATGTGTAAGCTACCATTAGCGTAGGGTGGCCCATCGTGAAGGATAAAAAGATCTTTAGGATTATTTTGACCTAATTTCTCATAAACCTGCTCTTCTGTCCAAAATTCCTGTAATTCTGGCTCTTTTTTGACGGCATTGGCTCTCATGTTAAAGCCTGTTTTTGGTAAATTTACTGTATCTTTATAGTTTTTCGGTTCAGTCACAACGGTATCCTTAAAGTTAATATAAAATTTCTCTTTCTGTGATTGTATCGTGAACAGGGGTTATCATTGAGATGGAATTATACTTAGTTGATTTCAAATTAGGATAAAATAACCAAACTTTTACAAAAAGTAGTTAAAAAAATTAAACAGTTAAACTACGAATTACAAAATTTTGACCTTATGTAATTGATTAACAAACTAGGAAAATAATGAAAATTAGTAATCATTTATTTCTTACAAAATTCATTTAGATTTCAAGAATAGTGAAAAAACTGAGATTAGTTCTGGCAAAAACAGTCAGAGGCAACAGAAAAGAGTAATACATGGATGTAAAGATATAAAAGTTTAGAGACAAATTTTAACAGAACATTATTTCATTTAAAACATAAGACTAATCTTTGCTTTATCTCTTTTTTGTCATTTTTCGATATATAGCAGTTTTCATAATTATGAGGTATAGTAACAGCAATGAGTGAATCAGCTATGTATGTCGAACTGTGTTACTTGTTCCATTGCCGTTGCAATCCCCTCTACCAGATCATTATAATTTCTTGGTTTTAGTTTTCTGATCTGATTTTTGACTTTCGACCAAAAATTTTCAATGGGTGAAAAATCGGGAGAATATGGCGATAAATACACGAATGATGCTCTCACTTTTTCTATTTCCTCTCTGATTGTTTCTCCTAAATGAATTTTTGCATTATCCATAATTACACAAGCTCCCGCCCATAATTTTGCGATTAAACCTCTTACCACAAAAGCCTCAAAAGTTAATCCATCTACACAGCCATAAATATTTCTTGATGCAACTACTTCCTTTAAAGATATTGCCGTAACCATAGAAACATTGCGACCTCTTTTTTGAGGTTGTTCTCCTCTGATTCTATCTCCTATTTTTGCTCTGCCATAAAGGCGAACCATTGCCAAATTACTTCCTGATTCGTCCACAAAAACTAAGTTTTCTTGATTAATTTCTCTGACTGTATGCCAATATTCCCATCTTTTTTCTTGAACCCTCTCACTATGTTTTTCTGTAAGGTAGAGGGTTTTTTTTGACCGTATAGTCAAATTTACGACTGGTTCTATCAATAGTAGATGTACTGAGTTGAAGTCCAGTTTTTTCCTCAAATAATTCGGCTAATTCGGAGAGAGTAGCGTCATTATTTTCGTCAATAATTTGTAAAAATACAACAATTTGTTCTGAATTTATTTTCGGTGGTCTTCACCCAGAATAAAGGGGTTTAAGATCTCCAGTTTCTTGATATTGCTTGAGTATTTTTTGTACAAAACTTTTTGCCACGGCAAAATTTTGGGCTAATTGACGAATAGACAATTGTTGCTTTTCACGGGCGTGGATGATTTTTTGTCTTAAATCCAAAGAATAAGGACGCATTACATTAATGTTGATATGGTCTAAATTTCCCCTCACTTCTACCTCATCATTTTAATAAACGCTATATTATCGGTTTTAAGTAGAGATAAATTTGCGAAATATATCGAACCAAAAGAGATTAATGGATTATCGGAACGGATTAAAATAAATTGGCATTATGTCTCAATTATTCAAAAGGTTAATTTATGTCGGGATGAGAAAGATAATAAGTTTATTGATTTGGCTTTAAATGGTGGGGCTTCTCATCTTATTACTGGCGATAATGATTTATTAGTTTTAAATCCTATTCAAGATATTTCTATCCTTAAACCTCGTGATTTTTGGGATTTAATAAGTAGTAAATAAACTAGATTTTATTAACTAAAGTCGAGAAATTCCTCGTCAATGCCTTCAAGGGTGGTAAGGGTTTCTAGTAAAGATTTTTGCTTTATTGGTTCAAAAAATGCCTCTCTTAGTTTGCCTTTTAGTAGCCCTAGGGTGCGGGGAACTACTGCTTTATCTTCTAAGGCTTTACGGGTGGTTGTTGATTTTCTTGATTTATTTCTAAGCACATTTGATGGAATAATTCATAAATTTGAATTAGATTTTCTGAGAGAATTTGATGTAATTCTTGGATGATTTTATCAATTAGCATCATTTTATTTTATTACTAAGTTTTAATTGTTTAATTATCAATTTTAATTCTTATTTTGCCTGTCAATAGTTGTTGCATTAGTCCTTTTTTCTGCTTTGTGAATAGTTATTTTTGTTGTTCTAAGATGCTTATTTCTTTTTCTAAATTTTTCAGACAAGATGCTATTTTTTCTTGTTATTCTACGCAAGGTAATAGAACCATACACTTTCCTGTTTCTCCTAGATTAATTTTTTTGGAAAAAGCAACATGAATAGTTCTTTTATGTAACTTTTTTTAAAGTAAATGCTAGAAATAAAACAAGCTAAAAAAGCTGAATTTGTAAACTTATTTTCTTTGATTAGATCAAGACTTACATAAAAAGAGGCGCGAACATCCCAATCTATTAAGCGACAAGTTCCAATATCTCCAATTCGAGTCATTAAAATATCATTTCTCTTAATTGAAACTCTTTGTTGTTCATGTTTGAACACTTGCTCTGATATAAATTTTGTATTTTTGAAATCATTTGCTGTTAAATTTTCAACGCTATAAAATGGAACTCCTTATGTTCACATGATCTCAAAAGTAAAATGATTTTTCAGATCATTTTAATTCATATTTTAAATCAGCAATGCCAAAATTTGCTATATTAATCCTACAATCTAAAAAATTCTTTGCACCTTGAAAACTTCAATATCAGCTATTGTACTGTAAGAATTTCAGGAGTCGCTCTGTTTAACCTTTGATCGCCACTAGGCGTTATTTATGGTAAAAACTAGAGAAAGTTTGGTTACTAAGTTTCCAACTTTATTTTCTAGCTTCCAACTATATTATTTTTGGACAGCTACACCATCTAAAGGTTGTAACTGATTTGGATAAGTTAAAGAATACAATTAAAAGTTTGCCAGTAGGCAACTGGTTGAATAATATGAGACTCCATCTGCTTGATCGTTTGACGTTTGCGACTGCCCTTGAAATATTCTGGCAACACTAAATTGTTACTAAAATATTTCAAGAGAGGGACTAAGTCTAAATGTTCAATAAAACCAAGGTTAAAGTCTGCCACAAAAACTTCAGATAAGGAGATAGGAAAGCCCCCCATTTTCTTTTAAAATAGTAGTATAAGTCAAACTATCTTTAAAGACTAAAATTATGGCAACTATAAATGGTACAAATAGAAATATATTATTACCGAATTTATACTATACAGAAAAATTATTAGGCACAAATTCTAGTGATAACATATATGGCTTAAGAGGTGATGATCTCATTGAGGGTGCAAATGGTAATGATTCTCTTTACGGAGGACAAATCAGAAATCCAAATCCGTTATTAATATACATTGATGGTCGTGATACTATTTTTGGAGGAGTAGGAAATGATTATATTGACGGAGGAAAAGAAGATGAGTCTTTGCCCTATATCGATCCTACCACCAATACTGCCATCGCAACTCCATACTTAGATCCATTAACCAATGAAACAGTGGTTATCTATAATGGTGATTCCCTTTATGGCAATACAGGCAATGATCGTATTTTTGGGCGAGAGGGTTATGATTACTTACATGGTGGTCAAGATCATGATTATTTAGACGGTGGTATAGGTAATGATACTCTGATCGGAGGCATTGGTTCAGATATTTTAGTGGGCGGAGTTGGTAACGATTTTTTGGCTGGAGGTAATGGCGGAGTAGCCTCAGATGGTAGTATTGATTGGTTTGTCTATACTAATCCAAATGAAATCGGAGACAATATTGAAGATTTTACTAAAAGCCAAGACAAAATTGTTTTAAATGCTTCTTCTTTTGGATTAACGAAAAATAATTTAGTTAACGCCACAAAACCTTCTTCTTTTTCTCTAGCTACTCAGTCAGGTTTATTTACTAACACAACTACATTTCATAAACTAGCTTTGACTGAATATGAACAACGAATTGTTGGTATTGGAGTTGGAGATGATCCTGATCTTACTACAGCTTTAGCCAATGCTACTGCTAAAATTGTAGCTATTATTCCTAATGGTATTACTAGTGATGTGCTACCTGCATCTATTTATTATGATATAGATCCAACAGCAGGAACAAATTATCAACTATTAGCTACTTTCAATAATGGAAATACTCCTACTCAAAACTTAACCAATACGAATATATTTGATATTTTAATTTATTAGAGAAGTAAAAAAAATTATTGACGCATAAAAAACTGTCACAAAGGAATAAAAATATTATTAAAAATAGTTTTAAGCTAGAGAAGTAAAAGTTAAAAGCTAATCTAAGCGACAAAAGATGATTATCAAATCAGACATCAAACCTCATCTAAGCAACCATACAACAGAAATTACTTCTCATATTTCTCCTTGGCTAGTTAAATTAGCTTATCCTTTAGTCACGAGATTAATTTTTCCTTTTTTCTTCAAGAAAATTATTATCACAGGAAAAGAAAATGTACCAAAAGATGGTGCGGTAATCATTGCACCTACTCACCGCTCTCGTTGGGATGCTTTAATAGTACCTTACGCTACAGGTAAATTAGTCAGTGGCAGAAATCCTCATTTTATGGTGTCTGCTAACGAAATGAAAGGGCTTCAAGGGTGGATTGTGAGAAAAATGGGTGGATTTCCCGTCAATACTGATAAACCCGGTTTGGATAGTTTACGTCATAGCTTTGATTTATTATGTCAAGAACAAATGGTAGTGATTTTTCCTGAAGGCAATATTTTTCGCACAGATGAAGTGCAACCTTTAAAAAGAGGGATTGCAAAAATTGCCCTGGAAGTTGAAACTGTAAAACCAGAGATGAAGATAAAAATTTTGCCTATAAGTATTAAGTATAGTGAATCAATACCTCATAGAGGTTGCAATGTTGTCATTAGTATTGGTAAATGTTTGACGGTTAAAGATTATCAAAAAGAATCTAGTCGAAAAGATAGCATCGCATTGACGGCTAGTTTAACTGATTCCCTAGAGACGATGACGAAAATGATTGCCTGATTGACTATGATTTATGGTGATGAGATTGTAAAATAAATCTAAAAATTGATTAATAAGTATCCATAACCGTGCAAATTATTAACACCCAGGCAATTGATAAAGCATCAACCCATACTGCTATCAAACAAGCTCAAGATTATCTTTTCTCTTTACAAAAAAATGACGGTCATTGGTGTGCTTATTTAGAGTCTAATGTTACTATCACCGCCGAAGCTGTTTTACTTTATAAAATTTTGGGTGTTGATAATCAAAAGCCTTTACATAAAATTGAACATTATTTGCGATCGCAACAGCGTAGTCATGGAGGATGGGAGTTATATTACGGAGATGGAGGGGAGTTAAGCACATCCGTAGAAGCCTATATGGCATTAAGATTATTAGGAGTTAGTATCGATGATAGTGCATTAGTAAAGGCAAAAAAATTTATTTTAAGTAAAGGTGGTATAAGTAAAAGTCGTATTTTCACAAAATTTCACCTTGCATTGATTGGTTGTTATGATTGGCGTGGTGTGCCGTCAATTCCTCCATGGATTATGTTATTACCTAATAATCCTTTTTTTACCATTTATGAAATGTCAAGTTGGGCAAGAAGTAGCACAGTACCCTTATTAATTCTATTCGATAAAAAGCCTATTTTCCCCATTCAACCCAGAATAAAATTAAATGAATTATATAGCGAAGGCATTCATAACGTAAAATATGAGATGCCTAGTAATGGTGATTGGACTGATATATTTGGGCATTTAGACAATTTATTTAAACTAGCAGAAGACTGGAATATTGTACCCTTCAAAGAACAAAGTATTCAAGCGGCTGAAAAATGGATTATTGAAAGACAAGAAGTTACGGGAGATTGGGGAGGAATTTTCCCGCCCATTACTAACTCTCTTTTAGCTTTTAAAATACTTAACTATCACGTCAATGATCCTATTGTAGTACGAGGATTAGAAGCAGCGGAAAATTTTGCCATCGAAACTCATGATGATTATTTAGTACAATCTTGTATCTCTCCCGTATGGGATACAACTTGGAGTTTACGAGCCTTAGTAGAATCAGGAATTAGCCCTAATCATCCGCAATTAGTCAAAGGTGGTGAGTGGTTACTAAATAAGCAAATTCTTGATTATGGCGACTGGATTGTGAAAAATCCTCAAGGAAAACCAGGGGGGTGGGCATTTGAGTATGAAAATCGTTTTTATCCTGATATGGATGATTCGGCAGTAACTGTTATGACATTACATCAGCTAGAATTACCTCATGAAAATGAAAAAAAAGAAGCCATATTGCGTTGCTTACGATGGATTGAAACTATGCAATGTCAAAATAAAGGTTGGGCTGCCTTTGACATTAATAACGATGCGAATTGGTTAAATTTTCTTCCTTATGCTGACTTAAAAGCAATGATTGATCCTGCTACGGCGGACATCACTGCTAGAGTATTAGAAATGGTGGGAAGTTGTGACTTATCAATGAAAGGAGATAAAATTCAAAATGCAATTTCCTTTTTAATACATCAACAAGAAAAAGATGGTAGCTGGTTCGGACGTTGGGGGGTAAACTATATCTATGGCACATCAGGAGTTTTATCTGCCTTAGCCGTCATAGCCCCTCAAATTCATCAACTGGAAATAGAAAAAGGTATTAATTGGTTAATTAGTTGTCAAAATAATGATGGTGGTTGGGGAGAAACTTGTGAAAGTTATAAAAATCCATCTTTGAAAGGAAAAGGAGACTCGACACCGTCTCAAACAGCATGGGCATTAATTGGCTTATTAGATGGAGGAAATGCTCTTAATAAATTTGCAGAAAATAGTATTAATCAAGGGATAAAATATCTCTTAT
The DNA here is from genome assembly GCF_001548095.1 of Geminocystis sp. NIES-3708. Classification (NCBI taxonomy): domain Bacteria; kingdom Bacillati; phylum Cyanobacteriota; class Cyanophyceae; order Chroococcales; family Geminocystaceae; genus Geminocystis; species Geminocystis sp. NIES-3708. The sequence goes on from NZ_AP014815.1 coordinate 272,339, forward strand.
CTACCCAAAATGATAATGGTACATGGGAGGAAAAGCACTTTACAGGGACAGGATTTCCGGGAAATTTTTATATTAACTACCACTTATATCGTCATTATTTTCCTTTAATTGCTTTGGGTAAATATCGGAAGTTTTGTTACCAATAAGAATTTAAAAAAAAATTCAAAAAGAGGTAATTTTTAATAAAATTAATAAATATTTTGAAAACATTAATTAAAATTTTTGTCAGTTATTACTACTATCTCCTCTTTTCTGTTATTGACCATATAAATACAGAAATGATAAACTGAAAACAAATTAGTAATAGTAACATCGTAGATGTAATTACTTATACTGAAGCTCAAAAAAACTTTGCTAATGTAATGAATCAGGTGTGTGATAATCATGCACTAATTATCATTACTGGTCAATATCAAAAGCTAATACTGACAATGTCTCTAAATGAGTGCATAAAATTAATTGTACATTTTATTTTTCTCAAAGTTTTGGTAACAATGGGTTTAAACCAATTGCTTGTATATAATTAATTTTGCATAAATACTTATAAGATTATGGCTCAATTAAGATTATGGCTCAATGAAAGAAACATTATATTTATTAACCACCCCTAAAAATATCCAACGTCTGAACATAAAGCAGTAAAAGTTAGAGATAATATAAAATACCTCAAACTAAATTTAAAGCTGATAAGATAGATAATTATTAACTAAGTACATGAATTTACCGTCTTTTCTCTGGTTATGGAAAATTGCGGCATGGTCAATGGGATTAGCGATCACCTCTTATTTTATACTAGGTATATCGGGAATTTTATTGATTAAATATCGACAAGAAAAAAAACCACGCCCAAAATGGTTACGCCCGTTTCATTGGATTATAGGAATAATAATCGTTATCCTCGTGTTATTATTGCTATCTATTGGCTTAATCGGCACATTAGGGCATTATGGCAGTTTGGGGCATTCATGGCATTTAGGAGCGGGATTTATAGTGGTGACGTTAGTCTTGTCATCGGCGTGGAGTTCTAGTCAAATACATCCTTCTCGACTTTGGGCGAAAAAACTTCATATAAGCCTTAATATCGGCTTATTTTTCTCGTTACTTTTTGTTGGTTTAAGCGGTTGGAATGTGGTGCAAAAATACTTATAATAAATAATTAGGATGTGGTAAAAAAGTATAAGTGATGAGTAAAAATTAGAAGATAAGATAAATACTGATAAATGAAATAGATATTTTTTATTTACCAATACAAAAACGACTAAAAATTCTATCTAATACTGATTCTGTTACTTCTTCTCCTGTTATTTCTCCTAAAGCCTGAATAGCAATCCGTAAATCAATAGTCCAAAAATCAAGAGGAAGTTTATTTTTAATAGTTTCTTCTACTTGTATTAAAGCTAATTTTGCACGGGTTAAACTAGCCGCTTGACGTTGATTAATGGCAATATCTAAATCTTGAGCTATAGTTTCTCCTCGTTGAATTGATTTAATAATCATCTTTTCTAAGGCTTCTATTCCCTCATTAATAGCGACGGCAGTGTTTACTACTTGTTTAATTTTAGAAGGATATTTAACGGTTTCTAAAGTAGCAATATCTGTTTTATTGATCACTAAAATTAAGTTTAATTCTTGAATTTTTTGATAAATTTCTTCATCTTCTTGAGTCCATCCTACACTAGCATCTATAGTGAAAAGGATTAAATCTGCTTGTGATACGGCTTGAAGTGAACGCTCTACACCAATTTTTTCAACGGTATCTTCTGTTTCTCTAATTCCTGCGGTGTCTAATACTTGAATAGGGATACCTTCTACTACCAACTGAGATTCTACGACATCACGGGTAGTGCCGGGCAAATCAGTGACAATTGCTCGATCATTTTTACTCCAAGCATTCAAAAGGCTTGATTTACCTACGTTTGGACGACCGACAATAGCAACTTTGATTCCACTACGTAATAATTCTCCTTGATCTTTAGTTTCTAAAATATGTTTAACTTGAAGTAAATTATTGTGTAAATCTCCCTTAATTTGTTCTTCATTTAAAGGTGGCAAGTCGTCTTCAAAATCAATCCTTGCTTCAACTTCTGCTAAAATATCCAGTAAAGAATGACGCATTTGACGAATTGGTTGTGCTAATTTTCCTCGTAATCCAGCCAAAGCAATATGAGAGGCTTGAGGAGATTTTGCCCCAACAATTTCAGCAATACTTTCGGCTTGGGTTAAGTCAATTCTACCGTTTAAAAATGCTCTCAGGGTAAATTCTCCTGCATTAGCAAGTCTTGCACCATACTCTAAACATAACTCTAAAACTTGTTGCACGGGAATAATACCACCGTGGCAGTGAAATTCGATCACATCTTCACGAGTAAAAGAGCGAGGTGATAGCATTAATAAGACTAAAACTTCGTCAATAATTTGTTTTGTATTAGGATTTTGAATATAGCCATAAAGGATTTGATGAGATTGCCATGAAGGCTTACCTTGAGGCTGAAAAATTTTTTGAGTAATATCTAATGCCGTTACACCACTTAGTCTGACGATGCCTATACTACCCTGATTTGGCACAACTGCCGAGGCGATGGCAACAATCGTTTCTTGTTGAATTATATTTTTCACTATAGAGTTATTAAAGCAACGGAAAAGCAAAAGCTAATTGATTGAGGAAATACCATGAAATTGGATGAATAGTATTCACCCCTAGGGGTTTAATTGTTAATTGATTAATTGTCCATTGTTAATTGTTATCTAGCTTTGTTTTTTTAAGAATTTTTGTGCTTGATTGATAGCTAATGTACCAATATTATATACTGCCCAACCACCTGCTACTGCTAAAGGTAATACAACGATTAAGATTCTCCAGTCCATTTTCTTATACTCCTGTTTTTTATAATTGTCTTTATTAGAAAAATGATAACATTTGTTGCAATCATTAAGCAGGAAAAATAATAACTTAGATCAATAGACTTTTTGCACAAGTCAGACAATCAGCAATAGGCACTCTTGTAATGTTTATTAAAATTGATAATTTCTCATCTTCAATAGATTTTTTTCACGTTGCAAGAGGTGAAATATCTTCTTCAAAGTCAAAAAATAATTAAAAATAAGAACTTAGATGAAAAATTAAATCTCACTTTCCATGACAAGCTAAAGTCAATACTAATTTTGTTATTATTTAAAGATAATAGAGATCTCTCAGATTAATTATTATGAATGACCTTATTCAACGACATAATATTGAAATATTAGGAAATTTAGATTCTAAAGAAACTTTAATATTTGCTCATGGTTTTGGTAGTCAACAATCAGCATGGCGATTTATTTTACCTGCATTTGAACATAGGTATCGGATTATTTTATTTGATCTTATTGGTAGTACTTTTTTAGGAATGAATAAGTTTGACATTGATCATTATCACAGTTTTAAAGATTATGCAGAAGATTTAGTTAAAATTTGTTCTTTTTTAGAGTTAGAAAAAGTTAGTTTTATTGCTCATTCAGCTAGTTGTATGATAGGAACTTTAGCTGCTTTGAAAAATCCTAGTTTTTTTAAAAAATTTATTTTTATCGGTGCTTCTCCTCGCTATTTGAATGATGTTAATTATGTTGGTGGATTTACAAAAACCGATGTGATAGGAATGCTAGGAGGAATTACCAAAAATTATACTGACTGGATTCAACACTATACATTTAAAGCCATAGATGATCCAACTCAACCATTATTATCACAAGAATTTGCTCAATGTTTATTAAAGTTAAATCCAGATATTGCTTTAATAGTTTTTAAGATGATTATCACTTCTGACTATCGTAAACAAGTGTCAGAATTAAAATTACCAACTTTAATTATTCAACCTCAAGATGATCTGTTTGTGCCTCTCAACGTTGGTTTATACTTAAATGAAAATATACAAAATAGTAAAATTCAGATACTTCCGACAAAAGGACATTTTCCTCAGTTAACTCATCCTTATATCGTTGCTTATACTATTTCTCAATATTTAAAAAGTTCTTAAGGTACATATATTTTTTTATAGCAATGAATAAAAATGAGCTACAGGACCAGCTCCTGCCCCTATATCTAGTCCATATTCAAGGGCATTAGTTACATATTCTTTTCCCTGAGCAACGGCAGTAAATAACGGTTTTCCTAGGGCTAAATTGGCAGTGATAGCGGCGGCGAGAGTACAACCTGTTCCGTGAGTATTTTTTGTATTGATGGTTTTTATTTGTAAAATTTGGCTTTTTTTACCATCATAAAATAAATCAATTCCTTTGTTTTTCCCTTCTCTTGCTCCCCCTTTTATTAATATATTTTTTGCTCCTAATTCATAAATTTTTTGAGCTGATTTTTCCATATCTTTTATGTCAAATATTTCCACATCACTTAATAATTGAGCTTCATAAATATTCGGTGTTACGATTAAAGCTTTGGGAATTAATAATTTTGTTAAGGTTGTGATCGCCTGATTATCAATTAGTAATGAGCCTGTACGAGAAACCATGACAGGATCAATGACAATATTCTCTAAAGATATTTGTGTCAAAAAATGGGCGACAGTAGTCATTATTTCTTGATTAAGTAACATTCCTGTTTTTAAAGACTTAATCTCAAGATCATTAAATACTGCTTCTAGTTGACTTTTGACAATTAAAGGAGGAATTGGTAAAACATCGGTTACGGTAACAGTATTTTGAGCAGTTACACAAGTGATGACACTACTACCATGTACACGATGGAAAGCAAAAGTTTTTAAATCTGCTTGAATACCAGCACCACCACCACTATCAGATCCAGCTATAGTTAAAGTTGAAGGAATTTTGATCATAAATTTTATTTTTGTCTTTCTTTCTCTTATCCGCCATTTTTAGCCAAAATCTGAAGTAATTGTTTCTTAATATACAATGGGAATTGTAACTTAAATATTAAGCAAAAATCTGCTATGACCTTCACTTTAGTTAGACCTAATTGCCTTCATTCTCCTACTATTACTACATTACCCAATGGTTTAACTATTATTGCAGAACAAATACCTGTTTCTGCGGTTAATCTCAATATTTGGTTTAATGTGGGTTCAGCGATCGAAACTGATAATATTAATGGTATGGCTCATTTTTTAGAACACATGATCTTTAAAGGTAGTCATAAATTAGCTAGTGGTGAATTTGAACGTTTATTGGAAGCTAAAGGTGCGGTGACGAATGCTGCCACAAGTCAAGAATATACTCATTTTTATTTTACTTGCACCCCTGAAGATTTTGCGGAAATTCTACCTTTACAGCTAGATTTGGTATTAAACCCTCTTTTACCGTCTCCTGAATTTGATAGAGAAAAAATGGTAGTATTAGAAGAAATTAGGAGATCTCATGATAATCCTCGTCGAAGACTATCAGAAAGAATGATGAACAATGTTTTTCCTAATTTACCCTATCATCGTCCCATTTTAGGTACAACAGAAATTATCGAAAATTTAACCTGTAAACAGATGCAATCCTTTCATGATTCATGGTATCAACCTTCAGGAATGACAGTGGTAGCAGTGGGAAATTTACCTGTGGAAGAATTAACGGAAACGATCATTAATTCCTTAACGATAGATAAAATAAATCCTCAACCAGAAAAAATCAAGTATCAATCAGAATTGCCATTTACAGAAATTATCACCGACAAATATATTGACTCTTCTTTGCAACAATCCCGTTTAATTTTAACTTGGCGTGTCCCCGGATTAGAAAATTTCTCAGAAACTTTACCTTTAGACGTTTTAGCTGTAATCTTGGGACAAGGAAAATTATCAAGATTATTTCGAGACTTACGGGAAAATCGTCATTTAGTAACTCGTATTTCTGCAAATAATATTACTAATCAAATACAAGGAGTTTTCTCAATTTCTGCACAATTATCAAAAGAGAACATTTCTGAAGTAAAAGATGCTATTATTAATCATCTCAGGAAAATTCAAATTAATGGAATAACCCAGAAGGAATTAAATCGAGTTTGTCAGATTGTGGCTAATCAATTTATTTTTCAAAGCGAAAAACCAAGTGATAGAACTAATTTATATGGTTATTATTATTCACAGATAAATACTATAATTCCAGCTTTAGAATATGCGGAAAATATCAGACGTTTGACGATTGAAGATATACAAAAAGCAGCCCAAAAATTTTTAGACTTAAATGCTTATGGTGTTGTCATAGCTTTAGATAATTGACTATTAAGCTAAAATCCATTTAACTCTAATTTTTTGATTTTAACAACAATCTGTGAAACTTCTTACCCATTACCTATCGTCTAATTTTATTATGGAAACTTTAGATACATCTGAGCTTAATAGTGGTGAACAATGATATATTGAAAGACAGATTTTAGGTAAGTCAAACTTTAAGAAATAAAAATTATCATCTTAATTTTAATGCGCAATTTTAAATTATCAATTATGGATGTCTATTTGGTAAGAGAGCTAATAACTCCTTTTTTCTTTAGCGTAGGAATTTTTTCTGCTTTAGGAGTAACCATAGGTACAGTATCCGATTTAAGTTATAAAATTGTCAATTCTAATTTAGCGTTTATTTCTGCAATACAAATTTTTTGCTTAAAAATACCGGAATATATTGCTTATGGTTTACCTATTTCTGTGTTATTAACAACATTAATAACTTATAGTCGCCTCAGTAAAGATAGTGAATTAGTTGCGTTACGTAGCTGTGGAGTGAGTATTTTTCGGCTAGTTACTCCAGCCTTAATCTTAAGTTTATTCGTAACAGTTTTAACCTTTATTTTCAATGAATTAATTGTTCCCAATGCTAATTATCAGGCTACCACAATTTTAGTAGAACAGTTGAATGAACAAAGACAATTTTTATTAAGAAAAGATATTTTTTATCCTGAATATGTAGAAGTAAAAGAAGATAATGGTCAAAACTATAAACAACTCAAAACTTTATTTTATGCCCAAGAATTTGATGGTGAAAATATGCAATCTTTAACTATTTTAGATACAGAAAAAAAAGGATTAAATAAAGTAATTCTTTCGGAAAGAGGTACATGGAATAATAAACAACAAGTATGGGATTTATTCAATGGAGTGATTTATGATGTCAAAACAAATCCATTCGTGGCAAAAGAATCTTTTTTTCAAGAAAGACAATTTCCTTTATCAAAAACTCCTTTAGAATTAGCAGCAAAAAGTCGAGATCCTTATGAAATGAATATAGTTCAATCAGAAGAATATATCAAATTATTAAGACTATTAGGAGATGAAAAAAATGTCTTAATGTTTCAAGTTCGTACAGCTCAAAAAATATCTTTTCCCTTTATTTGTATCATCTTTGCCTTAGTAGGCTCATCTTTAGGCTGTTTGCCAAACACTGCTAGTAAAGCAACCAGTTTTGGGCTATGTGTTGCTATCGTTTTTGGCTATTATTTTATTAGTTTTTTCATTGGCAGTTTAGGATTAATTGGATTTCTTTCACCTTTTATGGCGGCATGGATACCCAATCTTTGCGGTTTATTAATTGGAATTTATTTATTATTTAAACCTAATTTTGCTTAGTAATTTTTAGATGTTTTTATCGTATCTCAATTTCGTGGACAAATTTTTGAGCCAATAAATCAATACCTGTAATTGCAGTTCCTACTACTACGGAAAAACAACCTAAATCTAAGGCTTTTATGACTTCTTGAGGTGTTTTGACGCCTCCTTCACAAATAATTGGCTTATGAATGGTGTTAACTAATTTTTCTATAAATTCAAAGCTAGGTGGTATCAAATTTTGTGTTGTTTCTGTATAACCGTATAGAGTTGTGCCAATAAAATCAGCTCCTGCTTTTTCTGCTGCGATGGCATTTTCAATAGTATCAATGTCCGCCATGACAGGTTTACCGAGTTTTTCTTTAATTTGAGTTATAATTTCTGCTAACTTCTCCCCGTCAGGGCGACTTCTTTGAGTGGCATCAATAGCGATAATATCCGCTCCTGCTTCACTTACTGCCACTGCATCAGCAAAACGAGGAGTAATATAAACTGATGAATTCAGCCTCATTTGCTTCCATAAACCAATTACTGGAATATCTGGCAATAATTGCTTAACCGCTTGAATATGACTAGGGCTATCAATTCTTAAACCTTTTGCTCCTTGGTTTATACAGGCTTTGGCGATCGCTGCAATGATTTTTGGATCATGTAACGGTGAATCACTGGGTGCTTGACAGGAAATAATGAGATTTGATTTTAAAATTTCGATCATAAAAAATCCAATGAAAAACTATAAATTGTTAATTGTCAATAATCTATGATTAATTGATTATTTATAGGCTTTTACACATTCTTCTACTAAAGGTGCAACTTTATCAATATCTTTCCAACCTAAAATATTAGTCTCTTTTTTCTCTAAATTTTTGTAGCTACGGAAAAATTCGGCAATCTCTTCTAAAATATGAGGTGCAACATCTTTCATGGATTTAACATGATCATAACGTGGATCTTCTGCTGGTACACATAAGATTTTTTCATCACGATCGCCACCGTCAATCATTTCTAACATACAAATAGGACGAGAGGCAATAACACAACCGGGGAAAGTAGGCTCATCCATCATCACCATACCATCAAGAGGATCACCATCATCAGCGAGAGTGTTAGGTACAAAACCGTAATCATAGGGATATTTAACAGAAGAAAACAATACTCTATCTAAGATAAAAGCATTCATATCCTTATCAAACTCATACTTATTTTTGCTACCGCCAGGGATTTCGATTAAAACATTAATAATACCAGCTTTAGGTTGGGCGGGAATTCTTGATAAATCCATTTTTAATAGTTCCTTAACTTAAATTTACAAATACGGTTAATATTTAACCATAAATTGATAAAGTGCAAAAAATAATCTTAGGCTATAGCAATCTTAAGTATGTGAGATTTTTTACTGTTGTTAGCTATCATTTATCAGTGGTTAGGTTTCAAGTGTAGTAATATTTACATATTTATTTCATTGTTAATTATTGATTGTTAACTGTAAAATGGACTTTAGCAACCAAAATGTTGTTAAACTATTTAATTATTACTATATTTTGAAATTAATATGAGTGCCGCCGTTAAAACCTTAGTTAATCAACCTTATAAATACGGATTTATTACAGATATTGAATCGGATACTATTCCTAAAGGTTTAAGTGAAGATGTCGTAAGATTGATTTCTGCCAAAAAAAATGAGCCTGAATTTATGTTAGAATTTCGCCTTAAGGCTTATCGTCAATGGCTGAAAATGACTGAACCACAATGGGCACACGTCGGTTATCCTCAAATTAATTATCAAGATATTATTTATTATTCTGCACCCAAACAACAGAAGAAAAAATTAGATAGTTTAGATGAAGTTGATCCCACTTTACTAGAAACCTTTGAAAAACTCGGTATCTCATTATCTGAACAAAAACGATTAAGTAATGTTGCTGTTGATGCTATTTTTGATAGTGTTTCTATCGGTACAACTTTTAAGGAAAAATTAGCGGAGGATGGGGTTATTTTCTGCTCAATTTCTGAAGCATTACAGGAACATCCCGAATTAGTACAAAAATATTTAGGCAGTGTTGTACCTTCTGCTGATAACTATTTTGCGGCTCTTAATGGTGCTGTATTTAGTGATGGTTCATTTGTATTTATTCCCAAAGGAGTAAAATGTCCGATGGAATTATCTACTTATTTTCGGATTAATAACGGGGATACTGGACAATTTGAACGGACTTTAATCGTAGCCGAAGAAGGAGCGTCGGTGAGTTATCTTGAAGGTTGTACTGCTCCTATGTACGATAGTAACCAACTTCATGCCGCAGTAGTAGAATTAGTGGCTTTAGATAACGCAGACATAAAATATTCTACTGTACAAAACTGGTATGCAGGAGACGTAAATGGTAAAGGCGGTATTTATAATTTTGTTACCAAGCGCGGTTTATGTAAGGGTATTAACTCGAAAATTTCTTGGACTCAAGTAGAAACTGGATCTGCGATAACATGGAAATATCCTAGTTGTGTTTTAGTGGGTGATAACTCGGTGGGTGAATTTTATTCCATCGCCTTAACCAATAATATGCAACAAGCTGATACTGGTACTAAGATGGTGCATATTGGCAAAAATACTCGCAGTACAATTATTTCTAAAGGAATATCGGCAGGAAACTCGAAGAATAGCTATCGTGGGTTAGTGAAAGTGGGAAATAAAGCCACTGGTGCAAGAAATTACTCTCAATGCGATTCTATGCTAATTGGTGATAACGCCGAAGCAAACACTTTTCCTTATATTCAAGTGGATAATAATGGTGCTAGGGTTGAACATGAAGCCTCTACTTCTAAAATTGGTGAAGATCAATTATTCTACTTTGCTCAACGAGGTATATCCGAAGAAGATGCCGTCTCAATGTTAGTAAGTGGATTCTGTAAAGATGTTTTAAACGAGTTACCGATGGAATTTGCCGCCGAAGCTGATAAACTTCTCAGTCTTAAATTAGAAGGCAGTGTTGGATAGATAAATAATTAATAAGTAATAAGTTCTTTATCGGTAAATTAAGTTTTTCAGCTTAGTTGACGGGTTTTGAACAAACGAATATTATAGAAAGGTTATGCTTATTTACATTGCACTAATTAAATTTAATTCTAAGTAAATCTTTTTATAAAAAATTATGACCGCAACTTTACAAGCCCCCCCTAAAAATCGTCGTGTTGTTTTTCCTTTTACCGCTATTGTCGGACAAGAACAAATGAAACTTGCATTATTACTTAACGTCATCGATCCGAAAATTGGCGGAGTAATGATTATGGGCGATCGAGGTACGGGAAAATCTACCACTATTAGGGCTTTAGCGGACTTATTACCAGAGATTGACGTGGTGGCAGGTGATCCTTTTAACTCCTCTCCTATTGATGTTGAAATGATGACTGATGATATTCGAGACAAAATTGATCGTCAAGAAGAATTAACAATTATTCAAAAAAAAGTACCCATGGTTGATTTACCTTTAGGTGCAACGGAAGATCGAGTTTGTGGTACGATAGACATTGAAAAAGCACTTTCAGAAGGAGTTAAAGCCTTTGAACCCGGATTACTAGCTAAAGCTAATCGTGGTATTCTCTATGTTGATGAAGTTAACTTACTTGATGATCACTTAGTTGATGTATTATTGGACTCCGCCGCTAGTGGGTGGAATACAGTAGAAAGGGAAGGTATTTCTATTCGCCATCCTGCCCGTTTTGTCTTGGTAGGCTCAGGTAATCCCGAAGAAGGGGAATTACGACCTCAATTACTTGATCGTTTTGGAATGCACGCAGAGATACGCACAGTCAAAGAGCCCGATTTGAGAGTCCAAATTGTCGAACAAAGAGGAGAATTTGATCGTGATCCTCAAAGTTTCTTGACTCAATATGAATCACAACAACAAGAATTACAAAAAAAATTAGTTCAAGCTCAAGAATTATTACCAAAAGTAACAATGGATTATGATATTCGAGTTAAAGTATCAGAAATTTGCTCAGAATTAGATATTGATGGTTTAAGAGGAGATATTGTTACTAATCGTGCGGCGAAAGCCTTAGCAGCTTTTGAATCTCGTACAGAAGTTACGGCGGATGATATTCGTCGTGTGATGCCGTTGTGTTTGCGTCATCGTTTAAGAAAAGATCCTTTAGAATCCATTGATTCTGGCTATAAAGTCGAAAAATCCATTAATCGTGTTTTTGGATTAACTGAATAAAATTAACAATTAGCAATTAAAAATAATAGACAATATGTCTATTCCAGAATTATTGTCTATTCCTTATTTTTAACGAGGGGTTTAAACCCCTTACTGATTTATTCTTCCTCACTCCTTATTAATCAATGGATGGTTTTCTAAACTTAAATAAACCGCAAAATTTCACTTCTCATGATTGTGTTGCTAAATTAAGAAAGATTTTAAAAACCAAAAAAATCGGTCATGGTGGTACTTTAGATCCTTTAGCTACGGGTGTTTTACCCATCGCCATTGGTAAAGCTACTAGATTATTACAATTTTTACCAACAGGGAAGGCTTATCAAGCTAAAATTAGATTTGGAATTGTTACCACTACCGATGATTTAGAGGGAGATATTATCAAAAAAACTTCAGCTTTTGATTTAACTTTAGAAAAAATTACTCCTTATTTACAAGATTTTATCGGTAAAATTCAGCAGACTCCTCCTGCTTATAGTGCCATAAAAAAAGAAGGTAAAAAATTATATGAATTGGCGAGAAAAGGGGAAATAATAGATATACCAAAAAGAGAAGTAGAAATAACTAAAATTGATATTTTAGACTGGGTAAATGGAGAATTTCCTGAATTAGATTTACAAGTGTTTTGCGGTAGTGGCACTTATATTAGATCTATAGCGCGCGATTTAGGAGAAAAATTAGGTACAGGTGCAACTTTATCCGCTTTAAATCGAACTCTTAGCTGTGGAATGATCATAGAAAATAGCTTAGATTTTGAAGATATAACTTCACAAAAAAAAACAAGTGATTTTAAATTAATTAATCTTGATTATCCCTTAGAAAATTTATCTATGATAAATCTTAATGAAGATGAGAGTAAAAGATGGTGTCAAGGACAAAAAATAGTTATTAATAATAATGTAGATAATCAGTTTTATCGTACTTATAATTATCTTTGTGAGTTTATTGGTATCAGTGAATTAAAGATGGATGAAAATATAAAATTAATAAAACCAAAAGTAGTTATTAATTAAGGAAAAAATTTTATCTTCAAGTAATTGTTTATCATAAAACAAAAATATATTTATTATCTTTTCTTTTAATTTTATGAAGTTAAAGTTAAATAAATTTTAAAACAAAGTAAATTGTATATTTTATGTCAAAATTAACAAAACTTAAGTCATAAGATCTGATATTTGTTTTAACTAAAAATTGATTCAGACTCAAACCAGAAGAGCTATTTTTTAAATTTATGTGACTAATAAAAAAATACCACAGGAAAATTCTGCTCATTTCAAGATAAAATTAAAAAAAATCTTTATATTATCCATCACTACTGATCATAAAGTGGCTAAAACTCATGAATCAAACAGATTATCTGTATCAGTGTTGTCAAATACTAAATAATGCCATTACAAAATTGGGTTTTATAGTTACTGATGATAAAATCTGTGAAGTTTCTGAATTAATAATTGAGATGATGACGCAAAAATCTCGATATTTTCATAACTTTAAACATATTTTAATGGTATCTAATTCAGATTATCCTTTAATTACTTTAGCTGGATTATTTCATGATATAGTTTATTGGCAAGTTGATGGTAAAATTCCTTTTAATTTAACACCTTATATCACTCCTTTTATTGAACAAAAAAATGATAGCTTACTCATAAAAAAACAATTAAATTATCAAGATAATTCTTTTAAAATTTTATTGAATATTTTTGGTTTAAATTTAGGGGATAATTTATCTAAATTTAGTGGACAAAATGAATTTTTAAGTGCTTTAGTAGCGACAAAAGTATTAGAACCAATTTTATCATTACCTATCATTACTCAAATTATTACCTTAATAGAATTAACTATTCCTTTTCGACATATTGACGGCGAAATTAATCAAATAACCGTACTTTTAAAAAAACGTTTAGAAAGAGTAAATAATCAGTTTAATTTAGGTTTAAAAGATCAAGATCTTGTTAGTACGATTACCCAAGCTGTTAAACTAGCAAATGTTGATGTGAGCGGTTTTGCTTCTTCTGATGTTATGGAATTTATTAATAATACATGGCTATTATTACCAGAAACAAATCATTGCTTAAGAGAAACAACAAAATATACGATTGAAGAGTATAGAATCGCCTTAGCAAATACTCTTAATTTTATCAATTATTTATCTCCTCAATTTATTTTTCATAATTATAATAATGAACCTTCTAAGGAAGCTTTTCAAGAATTAATTAATTCTGCTCAATATAACTTAAAAATTACTAGGCTTTATCTCACCGCTAAATTAGTTAGTATTTCTTTTTTAGAAGCGATTTGTATGCGTTTCTACCCTCAAATATCTTTATCTTTTTTATTCGGCATACGTGGTAACATGAAGTCTAAACATTTATCATTAATTAATTTTTTACCTGTATTCAATTTTTATGCACCCACTGATAAAATTGAAAATGATACTTTAGCTTTATTAGAATTAGAATGTCAAAAAAACTTTGAATATCCTTTTAAACAAGCTCTATTTACTACCTTTATTGTTAAATATTTAACCTTTTCTAAAATTATTATTTATACACAAAAATGTTATCTTTTTTTCGATCATAAAATTACGAACGAAGAATTTTTAAAACTTTTTCCATCGCCATTAATTACTATTGTTTCTGAAGCCATTGCTCAATTATTAATGGAAAAACGAAAAGCAGTATTAAAGAAATTATAAATTTTCAGATTTCTATTCTAATAAACAAATGTCAGTCAAAAATATTTTAACAAATAATTATTCATTATCAGATAAATTATCTAATAGGAGAGTCATTTTATGGCTAATCTTAATCTGGAGTTTTGGTTTTATAGTTGATCGTATTTGGTTTAGTTTAGATAATACCATACCAGCATGGGATCCTTCGGAATATCTTAATGGAGTAATGGTATATAAAGAAGCACTAAAAACTCCTCATTTTTTTGATGCTTCATGGTGGCGAGAATTTTGGTTATTATCAAATAAAATACCTCCTTTAATGTATATTTTAACTGCACCTTTTTTTTTAATATTAGGTGCAAGTGTTGATCATGGTAACTTAGTTTTATCATTATTTAGCTTCATTTTATTAATTTCATTATTTTATTTAGGAGTTTTATTTTTTAACTCAAAAATTGCTTTATTTGCTTGTTTATTAGTACAATTAATTCCTGCTTTATATTATTATCGACTTGAATTTTTGTTAGATTATCCTCTAACCGTAATGATAACTTTTAGCTTCACTATTTTTAGTTATTGGTATTTTAGTAAAACTAAATCTTCATGGTGGTTGGCAATTTTATCAGGAATTTCTTTCGGTTTGGGAATAATGTTAAAACAAACCTTTGTTTTCTTCCTATTTTTACCGATTGTTTTTGCCTTTATATCTTTATTTATATATAAAAAATGGCACAAGTTAACACAATTAATTACTAGCTTTTTGATAGCAATTTTTATTTTTTTTCCTTGGTATCGTACTAATTGGCTTTTAATTTTTACATCCGGCAAAAGAGCAACTGTTGATTCGGCTATATTAGAAGGTGATCCACCTTTAAATACCTTACAAGCATGGACTTTTTATGGTGAAGTTTTACCTTATTTATTATCATGGCATTTATTGATTATTCCTGTTCTTTGTTTGATTTATTTAACTATTAAATATCTAACCAATAAATCAGCTAAATTAAGCAAATTTTCTGCTTTTATTCAATCTAATTTTTATCAAAATCAAGTAAATGTCAAAAATAACAACTATTCTTTAACTTATTTGATTACTATTTGGTTAGGAGTATTTTTATTTGGTGGTTACTTATTATCTTCATTAAACGTTAATAAAGATGCTCGTTATATTTTACCATTATTACCCATTTTTGCCTTAATTTTATCAGCATTAATTTATAGTTATAAAGCTATTGGCTCTAACTTATTAAAATTATTTACAGTCTTATTTGCTATTATTTTAATGCTATTAAATTTATTCCCCATTGGAGGTAATTTTTTAACGGAAAAATTTAGTTCAAAAATGCAAAATTTTCCATATATGTCTCAAAAATGGGCTACTCCAGATATTATTCCTACCGCTATTAATATCGCTCCTTACCTAAGATCTAATATCGGTGTTTTACCTTCCACTGCCGAAATAAATCAACATAATATCTCTTTTTATGGTTCAATTCCTGCTTTTAAAGTATTTGGAAGACAAGTAGGTGTTCAAGAAAAATTTGTTTTTCAAGATGTTAATTCATTAGATTGGTTTTTGACGAAAACAGGCTATCAAGGCTCGATACCTGATGCTCAAAAAACTACCGTAGAATTAGTTGAAAATAATGGAGATTTCAAAGTAATTAAACAATGGCAATTACCTGATGAAAGTGAATTAAAATTATACCATCGTCTCTTACCTAATAATGAAGTTTTACCTTTAAATAGTAGTAATAATAATCTTAAATTAGATGAAATAATTGTGCCGAAAAAAGTCAAACAAGGGCAATCTATTCCTATTACTTATAAATGGTCAGGGTCATGGAATAATTTAAATAGTGCCATTCTTGTTCTAAACTGGCAATCTTTGACAAGTCAAGAAAAATGGACACATGATCATCGTCTTGCTATGGGAAATTTACACTCTGATAATGTCGCTTTAAAAGAATTAAATCAAGATTTTCAAGTTATCGAAAATACGGCTATGTTTGCTGAAGAAAATTTACCTGATGGAGATTATATTTTACAAGCAAGTTATTTGAATATGGATACAGGAGAAAGTTATCCTATTTTTACTCCTAATATTCAAATTACTCTTGACAAAAATGCTGATTTAATATCCTCTAATAGACAGTTAGATTTAGTTTCTCAAATTAGCAAATTAGCCCCCAATTTATCTCTAGGAATTGATGGTTTAGATCCTATTTTTGCTGATATTGGCAGAATTAATCAATATGATCCTACTCAAGATTATCTCAAGGTAACTGAAAAAGCTATGCAATATCGATTACAAACTGAGGATAATTTAGGCTATTTATATACTTTACTTTTATCTCAAGTATTACAACAAAAAGTTGATGATGCGATCGCAACAGCTCAAAGATTAGTAGAAAAAGATCCTGAAAACCCTTTTAATCATGCTTATCTAACTTTTCTATACTTGTATGATTGGAGAGGACAAGAAGGAGAAAAAGCCTTACAACCAGCATTAACATTAAAACCAGAAATGATTGAGTTTCAATACTTAAAAGGTGTTAGTACTTTGATGCAAGGTAACTTAGTGAAAACATGGTATATTTACAAACAATTATCAAACAGTTAAAAAATTGACAATTGTCAATGAATAATTAATACTTTATTCATCTTGATGTCAGAAATAGTAATGAATAATCACTCATTGATCATAGTGATTATTGATCAATATTTTATTGATTACTAAAACTAAATTTAACATTAATTTTGTCTAACTACTTATAAGTAAAATGAAAAGCAATTCTGTATCTTTGAATCGTTTAATAAATCCTACTGGATGGACATTATTAGTTTTCCTTGGGGGAATTTTAATGATTATCGCTTTCGGTTTTTTAACGATTAATCAAATTTTACCTTTACTTTTATCAACTATTGCCTGTGGTGCTTTAGGGTATGTAGTCGTACCTATTTTACAAAAAATCAAAGCCTCCCAGATTATACAAGAAGATGGTCCTCAAAGTCATTTAAAAAAAGCAGGTACACCTACGATGGGGGGAATTTTCTTCATCCCAACGGCAGTTATTATCGGCTTAATTATGGGAGATTTTACAGGAAACGTGATAGCTTCAGCATTGGTAACTCTTAGTTATGGTTTTATCGGTTGGGTAGATGATTGGCAAATTTTACGGAAAAAAACCAATCTTGGTTTAACTCCCAAGCAAAAATTAATCCTACAAATCGGAGTTGCAATCATTTTCTGTATTTGGATGTATTTTTCTCAACCTGCTTCTATCACAAGTATCGAATTACCCTTTAATTTCATCTTACCTTTAGGCTTTTTTTTCTGGTTTGTGGCAACTTTTGTCATGGTAGCACAAAGCAATGCAACGAACTTAACGGATGGAGTTGATGGTTTAGCTGGAGGCACTTGTGCCATCGCATTTTTAGGATTAGGAATTTTAGTCGGAGAAAATTATCCTGATTTATTAATATTTTGTCTTGCTATTAGCGGAGGTTGCTTAGGATTTGTCATCCATAATCGCAATAAAGCATCAGTATTCATGGGCGATACAGGCTCATTAGCATTAGGTGCAAGTTTAGCGGCAGTAGGCATTTTAAGTCAAAATTTATGGGCGTTATTTATCATCAGTTTATTATTTTTCGTGGAATCTTTATCAGTAATAGCTCAAGTTACTTATTATAAAGCCACCAAAGATGCTGAAGGAAAAGGAAAAAGACTCTTAAAAATGGCACCCATTCACCACCATTTAGAATTAAGTGGTTGGTCAGAAACTCAAATTGTGGGAGTATTTTATATCATCAATACTATTTTGATTTTATTGATTCTCAGTTAATTTCTAAGTGTAAAACATAGTTACCCAAATTCAGATGATTACTCCATAACTCATATTCTATTCTTAAAGATTTAGGCAAAGATTTATCAGTTAAGGTTAAACTACGGGTAAAGTTACGCAAGTGAAGACAATTTTGCTGATTATTATCATCAGCATCATTATTAATCCAGTAACGACTTTTACCATAGATACCCCTTTCCCAAAAATGACGATAGTTGACACTATTTCTATTTTGCTGAGTCATGATTACTCGATAAGGAGATATTTCTAGCCATAGTAAATTTTTATTACTACGATTATTTTTACTCCTTAAGACTTTTGTCTCTGTGTTATCAAAGGCATTGGCAAAATCGATATTACTTATTACCACATGAAACTTATCATGATCTCTTTGGTAAACAGTAGCAATGGCATCTAAATGAGCAAGAATTTCTAAATTAGTAGAAATATAAGACAAAGAAATAGAACGATATTCGGTTAACATAAGCAACCTCGAAACTTGTTATACTCTAGCATAGATCGAAATGAAAGAGAATTTACGTTTTTCTAAAAAAAATTTCCTGTTGCTATTGCTTTTTTTTTTTCCTTTCGCTATAATAATTAAATGTGAGCAATCCTCGATAGCTCAGTGGTAGAGCGGTCGGCTGTTAACCGATTGGTCGTAGGTTCGAATCCTACTCGGGGAGTTTTAAACATATAGTAACAAAAAAAGCTATTACTGATTCAATGATTTATTAATTTAACTAATAATATTATTAAGTTAAAAGAAGTTAAGATAAGATTATAAGAGCTTTTGAAGTAATGGCAACAGTAAATAATCCCAGAGAATTATTCTTAGATGATTCTTTAGATATTGATATTTCTAGCCTAGTAAAAGATATTCTTTTAGTATCTGATAAAAATGAATTTCATGAAGATGATACCTCTGTGGAAGAAATTAAAGCTAGTTTAATTGGAGCATTACAACGAGTAAAAGAAGGAAAAACTAGATCAATTTCAGAATTATGGAGGAAAATTGATGACTAATAATTTTTCAATTTATGTGAGATTTGCCGATGAATTTGAAAAAGAAAGTATATAATTTATCTAAAAAATATTTTAATCTTAAAGAAGATATTAAGTCTACAATACCAATACAATAAAGAGTATTTTATTAGAAGATCGTCTTACAGGCTTTGAGAGTGAAATTTATATTTATAAAGTCACAGTCAAAAATAGTAATATACAAAAAGGTAAAAGTACAGGTTATCGTATAATTTATTCATGTGAATCAAAAACAAGTATTTTATTATTAATAATTTACAATAAATTTGAAATATGAAATATTAGCATTAATGAAATTAAATTAATTTTAGATAATTATTATAAATAGTAATAAGTTAATTTTTATAATTCATAAAATTCAAATTTTTTATAAGCTTTTAGGTAGAAAATAAGATGAAAGAATGGCAATGGCAAGAAGAAGATTGGGAAAATACTATCCTCGATTTTGCTCATTTGCAAGGAGAAATTAATTATAAACAAGCACAAGAATCTTTACAAAATTTATTACTTAATATTGATCTAAAAGAAGAAGAAAAACAAGGCTTAGAAACCGATATTGAACATTTAAGCCAAATGTTACAAAAATTAGAAGATTCTGTTATTCAAATTGCTGCTTTTGGTATGGTTGGCAGAGGAAAATCTAGTGTTTTAAATGCCTTAGTCGGGCAAGAAATTTTTATTACTGGTCCTTTACATGGCGTAACTCGTGAGCAAGAGCAAACTAATTGGCACTTAACCAAGGAAAACATCGGCGAAAGTCAGCAAAAAGTGCAACGTTTAATTAAAGCCATCGAAAATGTGCAAATACAATTAATTGATACCCCCGGCATTGATGAAATAGACGGCGAAACGAGGGAAATTCTAGCTCATCAAATTGCCACCCAAGTTGACTTAATTTTATTCGTGATTGCAGGAGATATAACGAGGGTTGAATATAACGCTTTATGTCAGTTACGAGAAGTGGGAAAACCCATGTTATTAGTATTTAATAAAATTGATCAGTATCCTGATGCTGATCGCACAGAAATTTATTCTACCATTAGAGATGTTAGGGTGAGGGAATTATTATCTCCTGATGAAATTGTCATGGTTGCCGCTTCTCCTTTAATTATCACGAGCGTTAAAGATAAACAAGGAAAAATCAGCATTTCTCGTCAACGGGGAAAACCACAAATTCAAGATTTACAAGTCAAAATTTTGCAAATTCTTCATCAAGAAGGCAAATCTTTAGTGGCTTTAAATGCCATGTTATTTACCGGGGAAATTAACGAAAAATTAGTACAACAAAAATTTATTTGTCGAGAAACCCAAGCTGAAAAAATAATTCAAAAAACTGTTATGACGAAAGCCACTGCCATTGCTTTTAATCCCGTTACTGCTTTAGATTTATTTACAGGGGCGATTATTGATGTTGCCATGATTTTAACTCTTTCTCATCTTTATGGTATTTCCATGACTCAACAAAGTGCGGTTAAATTATTACAAAAAATTGCCATGAGTTTAGGAGGAATTACTGCTAGTGATATATTAGTAACATTTGGTTTAAGTTCTCTCAAAGGCTTATTCGGGTTAGCTACTCCCGTATCTGGTGGTTTAAGTATCGCTCCTTATCTTTCTGTTGCTATTACTCAAGGGGCAATCGCTGGAGTCTCTACTTACGCTATTGGACAAGTTACAAAAGTTTATCTTGCAAATGGTGCATCTTGGGGGGAAAATGGACCTTCAGCGGTAGTAGAAAATATCATTAATTCCTTAGATGAAACTTCAATTCTAAATCGTATTAAGTGGGAATTAAAAGCGAAATTGAAAAATCCGAATATATTACCTTAAGATTATTTTTCTAAACTATAAAATTTTTCTCCTTAAATGACCAAATTAGCAAAAGATTTCTTCAAAAAAAAAACCCTAATGAGTTAACATTAAGGTTGAAATTTATTACTCAATCAAGAGCAATAAATGAGAAAAAACAAATCACAAAAATTAGCCTGATCTTGAGAAGAGTTGATATACAAATCGATTTTCATTATAGCGAATCACAACGACAATTTCCCTAAATTATCTATATTTATTAGATTTTTTTTAGATTTTTTTCTAATAAAAATTCAACCCAAGGAAATAGAATGACCTTATCTTATTAAGCCTCCGCTGATTGTTTTTTAGAAGATTTACTTTTGAATAAACCACCAAAACCTAAAGCAATTCCAGTACCTAAAATGGTTAAAGGTTCAGGTACTTCCACTTGATGGAAACTGTTCTGGAATGAGAAAATTGTACCTCCATTAGAAACATAATCGTTACGAACGGCAACAACAGCAGAGCGAGGAACAATACCACCTATATCAGCAGATCCATTGGTACTTACCAACTGAGTAGCATTAAAGTCAGTTGTTAACACTTCATTAGGAGCAAAGGAGTTTACAGTAGAATCGAGATCAACTTCCGCGATTACATATTTGGGATCTAAGACCTGTACATCGTAATCTAATTTAAAAGCCGCAACATTGCGATTTGCACCTAGTAAATCTAAGCTAAATATATAGTCTTGTCCACTAGATGACACATCTATGGTAGCACCATCATCTATGTTATCGCTAAAAATGTATGTAAACTGTTTATCTCCCAAAATGATAGGAGCTTGTTTAAAATCCCACAATGTAAGTGCTTGTGCACCAGGAGCAAGAAGAGTTGAACCTGCTAAGGAAGCCACCGTTGCCATTCCCAAGGCAAGAGAGCTAGAAGCTATAGTTTTAAAAGATTTTTTCCCTAGGGGAATTAGGGAAAGACAAAGAAAATTGTTCATAATTTTAAGGTTTTCCTACTTATTTACACGTAAGTGTTTTCTACTTACCCAATATAACAGCTTTTTATTTTTTGCCACTAATTTTTGAAAATTTTATTTTTTCTTAATATTTTTTTCCCCATCAAGAATACCTTGCAGATTAATCAAATTAGAACTTTATAGAATCTTTAATAAAAAAATAACACAATTGGAGAAAAAAAATATATACTAAATAACAAGTCTTATACTTACGTAAAAACACTATAGTGTAAACTTTTAGTTTATAACCAAGAGGCACAAACGTTATGTTTTTTTCAGACACTAGATTGATTAACCAATATCCTTATGATGAAACATTCATCAATTCTTCTAATAATTCTTGCTCAACAGTTCATATTTCTACCTTTAGCAATCTGAAAAGGTTTATTGATATTATCGGTTCGTTAGTTGGTTTATTGATTACGGCATTGATTTTTATTCCTGTGGCGATCGCCATAAAGTTAGACAGCGAAGGACCAATTTTGTATAGTCAAACTCGTTGCGGATTATCTGGAAAAACTTTTCGGATTTGGAAATTTCGCTCTATGTATTCTGATGCAGATCAAAAAAAACATTTAGTAGAAAATCAAGCAAAAGGTCATATTTTTAAAAATGAGCAAGATCCTCGTATTACAAAAATAGGTAAATTCTTAAGAAAAACCAGCTTAGATGAATTTCCTCAATTTTGGAATGTATTATTTAATGATATGAGCTTAGTTGGTACTCGTCCTCCTACTCAAGACGAAGTAAATAACTATAGTAAACGTCATTGGTTACGCTTAAACGTAAAACCTGGCATTACAGGAGAGTGGCAAGTAAGAGGAAGATCTTTAGTGGACGACTTTGAGGAAATTGTTACCTTAGATTTAGATTATCAAAAAAAATGGACTGTTTTATATGACTTAAATTTAATATTGGAAACGATAAAAGTCGTTTTTCACGGTAAAGGAGCCCATTAAATATCACATTTAACATCTAATATTAAATAATCTAAAATAGTTCGGATTAGCATTTGAATTATAAATAATATTTTTAATAAATACTATTTTATATAAAGTAAAAAATATAAAATTAAAGGATAAAAAAACAAAAAGAAAAAATGAGGATAAGATTTCTTCTTTTTCTTTATTGTTAAAAATTTTTGTCATTATTTTAAGCTACAGAACATCAATAATGATAACTTTTTTAACTCTGTAGTAATGATTTTTGACTCTATTTAATCATAATTATTAATTGATCTACAATTCTATCTACACTGATAGGGATAACTTTTTTGCCTTGTAATGTTTCTTGGGTGAGGATGTGGTGAATTAAACTATTCACAAAAATATGTGCGATCGCTTCAGAATCAGTTAAACTTAAATCAGAACAATCATCAAGATATTTAGTTAAAATATTCATAGCTGGTTTAGCAACATTTTCTAAAAATAACTCTCCTAATTCAGGATAAATTTTAGCAGAAGTAACGATAATATGAACAAAATCTAAATATTGAGGATCATTAACCTCATTAATAATTCTGTCTGCTAATTCTTTTAATACAATTTCTGGTTTTCCCTGCAATGGTTTTGACCAAACCAGTTGGAATTTTTTTGTAGTCACTTCATAAATTAATGCCTTAAATAATTTTTCTTTATCACCAAAATGACTATATAAAGTTTGTTTAGAAACTCCAGCAGTTTGGGCAATTTTATCCATAGTTGTACCTAAATAACCATGATTTAAAAATTCAGATAATGCACCTTGCAAAATCTTTTCTGTTTTTGCTTCCGTTTTTTGCTGATGATAATTTAAAGTCATTTTAGTGTTATAATTTTTCATATAAAATCACACTGTACAGTCTAGTCTAAAATTTAGGCAACATGGGCGAATCAACATCTTTTTTAAGGAAAAACGGGAAGAAAATAATGATCATGATCGGTATATTTATACCTTTAATGATTATATTCACCAGATTTTATCTCTTTCATCAACTAGAAGTCAAAAATACTAAGCAGACCTCAATTACTCAAATCAATCCCTTAAAATCAGTTACCGCTTTAGGTAGAATTGAACCCCTGGGAGATGTTATTAATGTAATCGCATCACCCACCATGGCGGGAGCAAAAGTGAAAACATTATTGGTTACACAAGGAGACATAGTTAAAAAAGGTGATACTATAGCCATCACGACGGATTATGATACAAAAAAAGCAGAGTTAGAAACTGCTCAAAAAGAAGTTGAAGTTGCCCAAGCTAATTTAGCTATTATACAAGCTGGTGCAAAAGAAGGAACTTTAGAAGCACAAGAATCTACTATTGAAAGATTGAAAGCAGAATTAAATGGAGTTATTGCCACAAATAAAGCCAGAATTGCTCGGTTAAATGCCCAATTATCAGCAGAAATGTCAGAAAAAAAAGCAGCTATTCAACGGTTAAAAGCAGAAGTAAATAATGCAAAATCAGAATTACAGCGTTATCAAGAATTGGCAAAAGATGGAGTAATTTCTACCTCAAATTTGGAATCGAGACAGTTGACTTTTGATACAGCAACTCAAAGTTATCAAGAATCTCAGGCAAGTTATCAAAAAACTTTTACTACTTTAACACAAGAAATCCGAGAGGCAGAAGCACTAGCCACTCAACAAGTAAATACCTTGACAAAACAAATTGCAGAAGCAGAAGCTAAATTAAGAGAAATTCAGGAAATTCGGCAAGTGGATGTGATACAAGCCAAAACACAAGTAGATAAAGCTATAACTGTTGTCAAAAATAAAGAAATTGACTTGGAATTAACAAAAATTAAAGCACCTAGTGATGGCAAAATTCTGGAAATTATCGCAAGGGAGGGAGAAAATATTGATAACCTCAAAGGAGTAGTAGAAATGGCTAATACGACTCAAATGGTAGCCGTAGCAGAAGTATATGAAAGTGATGTTAGTAAAATTAAGTTAGGACAAGAAGCTAAGATAAAAAGTGATAATGATAGTTTTAATCAAACTTTAAAGGGTAAAATCATTGAAATTAGCCCAAAAATAGGCAAAAAAGATGTATTAGAAACAGATCCTGCCGCTAGTGTTGATGCACGAGTGATAGAGGTAAAAATAGCTATTAATCCTGAAGATAATCACATTGTTAATAACTTAATTTACGCTCAAATCATTGCTGAAATTTCATTGTAATAAATATTTATCAATTAATTATTCACTATTAATTATTCACTATGAAAATACCCTTAGCTTGGTTGCAATTAAGTAGAGAGAAAATACGTTTATTAATCGCTTTAGCAGGAATTGGATTTGCCGATATTTTAATGTTTATGCAGTTAGGATTTAAAACTGCTTTACTAAATAGTTCTGTGAGATTACACGAAAAAATCGAAGGAGATGTATTTTTAATTAGCCCTCAATCTGATGCTTTAATTGCCATGAAAAGTTTCTCTTCTCGGCGTTTATATGAGGCTTTAGGAGTTGATGGTGTAGAGTCGATTAATCCTATTTATATCGGTTTCAGTATTTGGAAAAATCCTGAAAATCAAAACACTAGACAAATTATGATAGTAGGTTTTAATCCCAAACAAGGAGTTTTTAACTTATCAGGAGTCACTGAAAATTTAGATAAATTAAAATTACCGGATGTGGTTTTATTTGATAATGAATCTCGTCCAGAATTTGGCAATATTTCCCAACTTTATGAACAAGAAAAAGAAGTAAAAACAGAAATTGATAGTCGGCAAGTAAAAGTAGGCGGATTATTCACTATTGGTGCAACTTTTGGTGCTGACGGTAACTTGATTACCAGTGATTTAAACTTTTTAAGATTATTTCCTAATCGTAGTAAAGGCTTAATTGATATTGGAGTTATTAAACTTGAAAAAGAGGCTGATTCTACGGCAGTTATTAACACTTTAAAACAGAAATTAAATGGCGGTGATGTTTTAATTTTGTCCAGAGAAGAATTCTTAAATTATGAAAAAAATTATTGGGAAAGTAGCACTGCTATTGGTTTTATTTTTACTCTTGGTGCAGGTATGGGCTTAGTTGTTGGTATCGTTATTGTTTATCAAATTCTTTATACTGATGTTGCTGATCATTTACCTGAATATGCTACTTTAAAAGCGATGGGTTATGATAATTCTTATCTTTTAATTCTCGTTTTTCAAGAAGCAATTATTTTAGCTTGTTTAGGTTTTATTCCGGGTTTTGGGATTTCTAGTTTTCTTTATTATCAGGCGGCAAAAGCTACTGGTTTACCCATTATTATGACTAAAGATTTAGCCATATTAGTATTTATTTTAACTGTTATTATGTGCTTTTTATCAGGTGCGATCGCTGTCAATAAATTGAAATCTGCTGATCCTGCGGACATTTTTTAAAATAGTTTAGTAATTATTAATTATTAATTGTAATTATTAATTGTCAAAATTCCTTCAGTAATAATTACTGATTCACCCTTAACTTTAATCTCGGTGATTTTATTATCTTTTTTACTAGCACTAGCTATAATTTTACTAGGACGATTAATCTCTAAACCTTGGTTAATTAACCATTGCCAATGACCATTAATCTCAGGCTGATAACTAGCTAAATAAGCGGCAAAAGCCGTAGCCGCCGAACCAGTTGCGGGATCTTCTGTTATATTTAAAGCTGGAGCAAACATCCTCACTTTCCATTCAAATTCATCAACTTGATAACAAGGATATATATGGGGAGCGATATGATTAGATAAAGTTTTTTGCCATGAAATTAAATTAATTTGTGCTTTATTTAAAGCGGAAAGACTATTAACAGGAATAATTAAAAAGGGTAAACCGCAAGAAACGGCTCGAGGAGTATATTTATCGCTTAAATCTGTTTGTGATAAAGACAAAACTTCTGCTAAAGCTAATTTTGAAGGTATATCACTAAAAAATTTGGGAGGATTTGGGGCAGTTAATTCTGCAGAGACGACTTCATTATACTGACAGTAAATAGTTACAGGAACGTTACCTATTCTCTCTTGTAAAATAATTTCGGTGGTATTACCCGTTAAGTGTATCATTCCCAAATATGCTAACAGAAAAGCAGTACCAATGGTCGGATGTCCCGCAAAAGGAATCTCACCAGCGGGGGTAAAAATTCTCACATCAAAGTTAGCTTCAAGGTTGCTAGGAGGAAAAACAAAAACCGTTTCCGAAAAATTAAATTCTTTAGCGATTTTTGCCATTTTTTGCGAAGATAACTCCTCAACATGGGGAAATACAGCTAATTGATTACCACTAAAGGGTTGATTGGTAAAAACATCAAGAGTGTAAAATTTCATTTTTATTAATTAACAATGGATAAAATTGACTTTTATTGTGTTAATTTATTATCGCTTAAAAATCAAAATAAATTAGTTATTGTTCCTTTTATTTATTAATTATTAATAGTTTTTGGATCAAGAGCATCTCTTAAACCATCCCCCAATAAATTAAAAGATAAAACTGTTAAAATAATTAAAATTGCAGGAGGAAAAATTAACCAAGGTTGTAAAACTAATACTGATGCGTTAGTCCCCAATGATAATAAATTACCCCAACTAGGATCTGGTTGTTGAATACCTAAACCAATTAAACTTAAAACTGATTCAGCAATGATAAAACTAGGAATAGATAAGGTTGCAGAAATAATAATATAAGTAGCAGTTTGAGGTAGAATATGTTTGATAATAATTTGAAATGAACTTGCTCCAATTGCTTTAGCTGATTGTACAAATTCTTGCTCTTTTATGGTTAAAACTTGTCCTCTAATGACTCTAGCTAATCCTGACCAACCAATTAAAGAAGTAATTAAAACAATTAATAAAAATCGTTGAGCACTGCTTAAGCTAGGAGGTAAAATAGCCGCTAATGCTACTAATAAATAAATACCCGGAATGGTCATTAAAACCTCCACCAGTCGCATTAAAATATTATCTAAAATGCCTCCATAATAGCCAGCAATACCTCCAATTATCATACCAAGAGGAAAAGAAATTAAAATTCCAATTAAGCCAATAAAAAGGCTAATTCTACCCCCATGTAATAATCTACTTAGTTGATCTCTTCCTTGTTCATCTGTGCCTAAAAGATTGATTTTCCCTTCCCCTATCGTACCGAATAAATGTCTATTTAATTTAAAACCAGAAAATATTTCTTTTTCCTTAAATTGAGGAGGAAAAGGTAATTTTATCTGTAAAAATTGATACGGTTCACCTTTAACAAATAAGCCTAGTGGTGATGGTTTTGTATAATCAATTTCTAATAAGCGATCGCCTGTTTCTAAATCTGTTTTACCTTGAGTGGTAGGATAAACATGAGGACCAATAAATTGGTTTTGTGGAGTACGCCAATAAATAGTTGTTGGTGGCAATAAAGAACCGTTTTCTTGAGCAGAATAAGGATTATAGGGTGCGATAAAATCTGCCGCTATAACTATCATGTAGAAAAGTATTAGTGTAATAGCTCCTAATTTTGCCAAAGGATTTTTATTGAGTTTACGCCACCAATTCATATATTTTAAAATGATTATTGAAGTTGATGTCCACTATTTTAATACCCGAAAATCGTTTTTACCTCAGTTTAGCAAAAGAAAATGGTGAAAGCAAGACAGGGAGGACATCTGAGTTCGACAGAAGAAAAATGGTGAAGACGAGACAGGTGGACAAGTGGACAGGGAGAAAAATTACCAATAGTTACACATTTTGAAAATAACTTTATTGATTCAAGCAAAATATAATTACCCTATCTGCCTGTTTTTCTGTTAACAAGAGTCAGTCATTATGTATTTTTAGTCGAACTCAGATCTTTTTTTTAGCAGAAGTTGATAGTTTAACGACTAAAACTAACTCTAAAAGTCAAGATTTTGAGTTATTATCAATAAACTAAGAGCAAATTAATTAAACAGTCTAAATCAAATTAAGTTCCCCTTATAAATAAACTATTATGACAAATGCAGATAATCGTTTACGCAATGAGTTTTTAAATACTCAAGTAATAACAAGAACAACAGGGAAGCGACTCGGAATAGTAAGAGAAGTATTAGTAGATATTGATCGTCGAGAAGTAGTAGCATTAGGATTAAGAGATAATCGTTTAGCGATGTCGGGTATCCCTAAATATATGTATCTTAACAGTGTTATTCAGACAGGAGATGTTATTTTAGTAGAAGATGAAAACATAATTGAAGATGTTGATATAGATCTTTATAGTCCTTTAATTAATTGTGAAGTAGTCACCGAAACAGGCGAACCTTTAGGTAAAGTAAGAGATTTTCAGTTTAACTTAATTGATGGTCAAGTTTTTTCTTTGACTCTTGCAGTGATTGGTTATCCTCAAATTCCAGAGCAATTAATCAGTACCTATGAATTATCAGTCGATGAAATCGTTAGTAGTGGACCAAATAGAATAATCGTTTTTGAAGGGGCAGAAGAACGCTTAACTCAGCTTACTGTCGGTGTTTTAGAGCGATTAGGTATCGGCAGACCAATTTGGGAAAAAGAAGACGAGGAAATGTACTATGCTCCCACAACTCCTCCCGCTAATCAATTGCCCACAGGAACTCCCATGAAACCTGTAGTACAGACAGTAAAAAGTCGTCCTGCTGTAGTAGAAGAAAATTGGAATGATGATGAATGGGAAGAAGCAAGACCTGTAAATGCACCTTCTCGTCAAAAAGCACAATCGATGCCCTATGATGAATATGAAGATGACATCGAAGAAGATAATTGGGGTCAAAATGTAGTGGAAAGAGAACCCGCTCCTCGCTATCAATCGAGTAATTATGATGCTCCAAATAAACGAGATTATGATGATGATTCTTTAGAGGAAGATATGTGGGATGATGATGTCGAGTCTGATTATCGTCCTCAAAGAGTTAATATTCCTCAAAAACAGAGAATTCCTGAATACGAAGAATAAAATAACAATGAATAATTAACAATTAACAATTGATAATGAGAGAAGACAAATAACAAATTCCTAATTAATTAATCTGCCCATGAAATCTCGTTTCCCTGTGTCTAAAATTGTGATAGTGATAGGGGTGATTTTTGTCGCCGTAGTTAGTTTATGGTTATTTTTTGGCAAATATTCTAATTACATCACCAAAGGAGGAGTTAAAAATAATCCTCAAGGAGTAGTTTTTATTCCCAAACAGTCGCCCCTTATGGTGTCTTTATTAATCAATCCTGATAAATTAGGTAACATAGCAACCTTATTACCTTCTAATGGTGAACAAAAACGAGTTTTTAAAGCGATTGAACAATTAAGAACAAAACTACTATCTCAAGCTCAAGTGGACTCGGTGGAAGATTTACGAGATTGGTTGGGAGATGAAATTACTTTAGCCGTGACATCTTTAGATTATGATCACAATATTGATAATGGTGCTAAACCGGGATATTTGTTAGTAGCTAAAAATAAATCACCAGAATTGGCGAAAGAATTTTTACAAACTTATTATGCTAAACAGGCGGTTTCAAATACTGCTGAATTAATTTTTGAACAATATAAAGGAGTTAATTTAGTCTATCAACGTTCTACAATAGTTGATACGGAAATTAAACAAGTTGCGGCGGCAGTAGTGGCAGATTTTGTTTTATTTGCCAATGATTTACAGGTTTTAAAAGAAGCGATTAATAATGCTCAAGCTGTTGATCTTAATTTAGCTCATGATTTAGCTTATCAAAAAGCGATCGCCTCTTTAACTAATCCAAAAGTTAGTCTTGCTTATCTAAATTTACCCACTACCTCTGCATGGATTACCAATCAAGGGGAAATTTCTATTCCTTCAGTCAATGAAAGCTTAACTTTATCTTTAGCCCTTAATCCTAAAGGATTGATAATTCATTCCGCCTTATTCGGCACAACGGTAGAGGAAAATCAACCTCCTAGTTTAACAAAGCCACCACAAACCTTAGCTTACATTCCCGATAATAGTATTTTGTCAGTTGTGGGAGTCAACTTACAAGATTTTTGGCAACAAATTAAGACAGGATTAGACAATAATAACCCATTACCCCAATTAATTTATCAAGGTATTCATCCCTTAGAAGAATCTTTACAATTAGATTTTGCTGAAGATATTTTTTCTTACATAACAGGAGAATATGGTTTATCGTTATCTATTGATGAAATAAATCAAGAATTAGACTGGTTATTTGTTACGGAAAAACAAGAAGAATTATTAACGGATAAATTAGATAATATTGCTAAAGACAGAAGTTTGAGTGTTGGCAAATTACCTTTAAAAAATAATACAATTACTGCTTGGACACAATTAATTACCACCTCTGAAAATAATTTTTCACGCCTTGAAGCACAAGTCAAAGGAGTACATACACAAAAAGATTCCTATGAGATTTTAACTAATTCAGTTAATGTTTTAAGTAATAATTTAAGTCATCCCGAAAATAATTTATTACAATCTACTGATTTTCAGTCAATAATTCAAGATTTACCCGATAATAACGATGGTTATTTATATCTCAAATGGCAACTTGCAGAACCTTATCTCGTCAAAAAATTTCCTGTGATTAAAATAGTTGAATTAGCATTTAAACCTTTATTTGACAATTTACAATCTTTAACTCTTACCAGTGAAGGCGTAGAAAATGGCATTAGACGAGGTACAATTTTCTTTAATTTAGTTGATCGTTAATCTATTACTAATAAGTCCAATTTTGTTTTGTTAATAAACTATAAGTTCCATCTTTAACATTAATGCGCTCAGGAATTAATTTTAAATCTCGAAAAGTATTGGCTTGATGTTGTAAAGCGGTTAAAGTTGCTTCATCAATAGGAATAATTGTCCGTTCGATACTACGTTGTTGTAAATTTTTGATAATCATAGGATCAATTTGATGATGCTCCGCTAATCGTTGAGTTGCTTCTAATTCTCGTTTTCTAGCCCAAGTTCCAGCTTCGTTGACTTCTTCTAAAATTACTTTTAAAATGTCAGGATAATCTCTAACTAATTCAGGAATAGCGTAATATAATGTGGGAACTTCTATAGAAGCCCGATCTCCAAAAATAGTTTCTAAATCCGCAATACAACGACCTGGGTAAGCAGTACGAGTCTGGGTAGAAGTATAAGGAACCCATACTACCCACGCATCTACTTCACCTCGACGAAATTTTGGTAAAGCATCTGGTTGATTCAGATAAATAGGTTCAATATCACTATAACGTAATCCTACTTTTTCTAAGGCACGAATCAGAACATAATGAGAACTAGAACCTTGATCAAAAGCAATTTTTTTGCCTTTTAAATCTGCCAAAGTTTGAATGGGAGAATTGTCTAAAACTAAAATAGCTTGACCTTTGGGAGCAGTATATTTCTCTCGTGCTACTCTAACAAAAACGTGTTCGGCGGCTTGGGAAAAAATACTGGCAGTGCCTCCTCCACCACAAAAATCGATCGAACCATTACTCAAGGCTTCAATGAGAGAAGATGCCGCTAAAAAACTTGTCCAAGTAACGGTAACACCCAATGGTTCAAAGTATTTTTCGAGAAATTTTTGTTCTCTTAACACTTCTAAATTTGTCATCCCTTCTGGATAACCAATTTTTAGTTGTTTCAGTTTTTTTGCTTCTTTGGTTATATAAATTTGAGTATCACCATTAGAACGCTTATAGAATATTCGATCAAGCATAATCGCAAACAGTATGCCGCCAATAAATAAGCCGATGGTTTCCAATACACGGCGATTCGTATTTTTAGGTAGAGTAAATTGACTCACAACGGGCGAAAAACTATGATTTGGAATCAAATTAGCAAAACTAGAGTCACTAAAAATAACGCTCCAGAGCAAACTAACAATCAATCCTCCACTAAATAAAAACATAAATCGATATTGAATTCTTTGCCAGAAAATCAATTTAAGCAATGGAAGGAAATTTTTATGAATTTTTTTGAATAAATGATTAAGCATATTGACAATTGTGTCAAAAAAAATAAAAATGTATTTGATATTGAGTTCAATTTTATTATAATTGTGTCTTAAATTAATCATAATATACAAAATAAACCATCAAAATATTTCGTTAATCAAAAATATAACATGATGAGAAGATTTTGTAGTTTTACTTAAATAATTATTGGGATAAGGACTTTTATAATGGATTGGTTAATGACAGCCATTAAAATCGGTTTAGCAACGGGTTTAGCAACTACTTTTGATGATAATATCTATTTAACGGGCTTTTTTAGTAAGGTAAATCGGACTTTTCGCCCGAAACACGTTGTTGTAGGCGAACTATTAGGCTTTACAACCTTAGTATGTATTAGCTTAATCGGTTTTTTAATCGGTTTAGTAATTTCTCCTAATTGGATAGGTTTACTTGGATTTTTACCGATACTAATTGGGTTCAATAATTTACGTTTAATTCTTCTTAGTCGGGATGATTCTTCCAAGGATATATCAGCTAATTTAAGAAAGAATGCTAAATTTCATGGCTTTGATTCTCGTCGTTTATCTCTTTGGGAAGTGTTACAAGATCGAAAAACCTATCAAATTTCTGCTGTTACCATTTCCAACGGAGGAAATAATTTAGGTATCTATATCCCTTTATTTGCTAGTAGTAGTCTGGAAAGTTTAATCGTTATTATCCTCTGTTGTTATGCTCTTGTGCTTGTTTGGCTTTTTATGTCTTATAATCTCACTCGTCAACCCGGAATAGCCGTAGTTTTAAGTCGTTATGCCGGTAAACTGTTCCCTTTTGTATTAATGTGGTTAGGTTTACGTATTATTTTAGACAATGAATCCTATAAACTTTTTTTGCCTTATAGTTAGGGTGTGATGAAAAAGTTTTTTGATGAAGTTAGAAGGCAGGGCGTAGAGACAAGGAGACAAGGGGAAATCATTATCCGTTATCCACTGTAAAGTTTATATGTACATAGCAAAATAATCATTATAAATTTCGGTATTTTTATCGACGGTTTCCGCTATTTTTTCTTTTTCTTCTTGAGCTAAATTAACATTATTGATAATGCTATCTTGAGAGATAAAATCCCCACAATATTCGTTAGCAGGTACTGCAGAATTCATCTTTTTAGGATAACTTAAATTAAGATTATTCATGATAGTGATAAATTGCTCACGATTATGGTTAGCAAAGCGAGGATTAAGACGTTTTTCTTCCCCAATGGTGGAAACTGTACGCCCTTTATAATCATGGGCAGGATATACTAAAGTTTCATCGGGGAGAGTAAATAATTTTTCCGTGACAACATCGTATAATGTACCAGCGTCTCCTCCTTGAAAATCTGTACGCCCACAACCTCGAATAAATAAAGCATCTCCTGTTAAAAGGTGAGTTTTATTCACGAAATAAGTTATATGACTAGCAGTATGTCCGGGTGTGGTAATAGTTTCAATGGTAACAGAGCCTACTTTTAAGGTTTCTCCCCCACTTAAAGAGCGATCAGCTTTAGTAACGGCTGGGTTATAAGGTACAATGACTTTACATCCTGTTAATGCTCTGAGTTTTCCTGCTCCCGTGATATGATCAGCGTGGAGATGAGTTTCTAAAGAGTAAATTAATTTTAAGCCTAAGTCTTCTAATACTTCCAAATCTCGATCAACTTGCTCTAATACCGAGTCAACCAATACTGCTTCTTTGGTATAGTTGTCAGCTATTAAATAAGTATAACTGCTAGTTTCAGGATCGAAAAATTGACGGAAAATAAAGTTACTTTTACCATTATTAACAGCTAAATTATTCTCTTGCGAAGCCACAGAATAAGCTGGTAATGGACGTACTTGTAACGGTAAATTGTTTAGAATAATTTGGGCTAAACTTAAGGCTTGTTGTCTCAATTCTGGCACAGCAATGGTTTCCCATAAATCTCCTTTACGAGGTGTACCGATGGTATAAATTAAAGATGATACTTGTCCATCGGCGGAAATCACTGCACCATTAGAAGCCGTGTGTATTCCTAAGCCCAAATCACTGGGCAAAATCAAACCTTGGGCAATTAAATCGGTAATGAGAGGATGAGATGTTTTACGATAATCCGCAGGAATACCAGTACAATTAATAATGCGATCAACTACTAAAAAACTTTCTTCTGATTGATGACGAGGGCGAATTGTTACCGATAGCTTGTTATTCTCCAATTCATAACCTCTGATACGGGCAGGAAAAATTTGTAATTGTCCTAATGCGATCTTTTCTTCTAAAAGATTCGCAATACTTGGAGCAATACGATGACGGTGTATATCCCAATAGGGTGTTACATGACGTAAAAACCTTTTTTGCTCGGTAAAAGATAATTTTTTCCATATTTTTTGAGTTATAGGGCGTAAAGAATCAATTACTGAGCGCCAATCATAACCTAAATTTTGAGCTAATTTTACTTCCTGACGAATAATTTTAAGTAAAGCTAAAGCATTATTTGGGGCAGTTTCTACCGTTAAAAATGGTGAATAAGGTTGAGCTTTTTTGTGGCGTTGAGGATATAAACCTCGCCGAGAAATAGCATAAATTTTTCCTGTATGTTGGCGATCTCTTAAAGTGACAATCATATCTACCATCGTTAAGCCACTACCCACTAATAACACATTAGCAGTAGAATCAATATTGTCTAAAGCTGAGGTAGACCAAGCATTTTTAACATATTCTTCTTTGGTTACTTCAGGGAGAAAAGGAGAGTTACCCACTGCCAAAATGACTTTATCCGCCGAGAAGCATCTACCACTACTTAAAGATATAATCGCTCCTTTAACTCCTGCTTCAATACCTACCACTTCATCTTTTAACTTTTCTAAGCGCACATCGGAGGAAGTCGTTGCTTCTGCTTCGGCTAAAATCGACTGAATATATAAGCCATAGACTTTACGAGGGATAAAAGTACTAGCATCGACAGTTTCAGGTAATAAGTTTTTTAACTGTTGCTCATTATAATTTAACCACCGTAACAAATGTCCTGCATCGTAGGGAAAAGCACTCATGTTTCCCGCAGAAACATTTAATAAATGACCATTTTCTTCTGTACCATAAGCGATACCTTTTCCAACTTCTTTCGCTCTTTCAATCAATTTAATAATCAAAGGTTGTGTAGCATTTTTCAGTAAATGAGTTGCAATTAATGAACCGCTAAAACCACCGCCCACAATAGCTATTGTCACAGGATTAGACACATGAAAAAAGCTGGAATTGATCATAATTTAACCTATTAAAAATGTCCTTTAAATTCTGAAATATAACATTAAAAATTAATAATATTATTAATAAAATATTTTTTAAAGTAAACTTAACATCGATAACTCATAATAATAAATAACGATTAATTATTACAAATTCGATGATAATAAAAACTTTTGATTTCTAATTTCTAATTACTTCTTTGCCACTATTTTCCCAAGCAGTAATACCCCCCATTAAAGAAACTACATTTTCATAACCTAATTGATTCAAAGTATCTGTTGCTAAAGCACTACGATTACCACCACCACAATAACAAATTATTTTTGTAGATTTATCCTTAATTACGTTGTGAATTTGCTCTTTCACTTCTCCTAAACTCAGATGAAGGGTATCCGCTAAATGTCCACTTTCATACTCATCGGTTTCTCTTACATCCAAAATAATTACATCTTTTTCTGCGATCGCTTTTTGAGCTTCATCGATGGTAATTTCTTGAATACGGGTTTTTGACTCTTGGGCTAATTCTACTAATTCTTGATGATTCATGTTTTCAATTTTTATTTTAATTGTATTAAAAATCATTTTAAATTATTTTAGATCTAATTTGATTTTTATTAGCCAAATTCTTCTTCTAACAAACGCCAACTAACCGATACAACTCCCCTTTGTAAACTTAATCTACTGGCAATTTGTTCTAAAAGTTGATCATCTTTGGTTTGGGTTAGCATTTCCGCTTCTAATTTTACTTTATCGGTAGTATCCGCAAAATCCTCACTTTGTAAAGAACGTAATGTGATACTTCCCGACGTAAGAGATTGTAATAATAATGCGCGAACATGAATTTCCTGTTTTCGTTGACACACTAAAGAAAATTGATAAGCTAATTGTCTTTCTGTGCCTTGTAAAGATTGTGCATTGATACGATGGGCGATCGGTCGTAAA
Organism: Geminocystis sp. NIES-3708; assembly: GCF_001548095.1. Lineage (NCBI taxonomy): Bacteria > Bacillati > Cyanobacteriota > Cyanophyceae > Chroococcales > Geminocystaceae > Geminocystis > Geminocystis sp. NIES-3708. The sequence goes on from NZ_AP014815.1 coordinate 309,539, forward strand.
ACAGTATTAGAAAGAAGTACAGCGATCGCACCCATAAAAGCTTGACTGATATAACCTCCTCCAGCCAAAGAACCAATAGCAGCAGAACACCAAATAGTTGCAGCCGTATTTAATCCTTTAACGGTTAAACCTTCTCTTAAGATAACACCACCTGCTAAAAAACCTATCCCAGAAACAACTTGAGCTGCGATACGGGTAGGACTAGCATCCTTCGGAGTTAGTACAGAAAAAATGACAAAAAGTGCTGATCCAGTGGCTACTAAAGTGCTAGTACGCAATCCTGCCATACGTTGTCGCCATTGACGTTCAAATCCTAAAGCTGAACCTAATAAAAATGCAACAATTATTCTCAGTGCAAAATCTGTCCACTCCATTATTATTTATCCCCCTTCAAAGCAAAAGTTGCTTAGTATTTTCTCTTAATTACTTTTGTCACAACATAAAGGTTAAGAAAAGGTTAACAACTTATCTTAGGATACAAATGAGAAAGATGTCAATATGTTTTTTATGTCAAGAAAAAATCTATTCTAATTTGTTTTTAAAATGTTTTTTGATTGTTTTAATCTGATTTTGTGTTATAATTTTCTTTAACAGTCATGTATTATTTTCTATATCCATTTATCAAGTCTTAAAGTTATGCCTCAAAAAACTTTAGAAACGAAAGTAATTGAACCTATCCGCAAGGAAGGATTAAAACAATTAGCCGAAAAAGCTCGTAATAATCCCCAAGCGATCGCCACAGTAAAAACTCGAACTATTTTAGAGGGAAAGTTTCGTAATTTAAACTATGTGCGTGATTTACCAGCTCATGTAATTGATGAACCACCAACTCTATTAGGAGATGATACTGCCCCCAATCCTTCTGAAGCGGTTTTAGCGGCGTTGGGTTCGTGTTTATCTGTGGGAATTCATGCTAATGCGATTAGTAGAGGCATTAATTTAACGAAATTAGAATTAAACCTAGAAGGTGATATTAATATTACTGGTGTCTGGGGCATTGGTGATTTATCAGAAAAAAGACTAGGTTTTACAGATATTCGAGTCAAAGTCGATATTGAAGGGGATACTACCAGAGAAGAATTAGATGCCCTTATTGTCCATTCAAATAATTGGTCTCCTGTGGCGAATACTTTACGTTTACCCGTCAATATTGATGTGTCTTTAGCCTAGTAAATTATTTTAATAAAATGTTGGGAGTAAGGGCTGGTTTAGGTTATTATATTTTAGATACTCGTGATCGTCTTGCCTACTCAGAACTATTATCAGTAATTATAATTATTGGTGCTATTGGTTATGGACTTGATTTAGCTTTTCGTTTAGCAGATCAATATTGGAAACATGAAAGATAAAGTCAGTAGATGGAAAAGTTAATTTATAAACACTTCGATTTGTAAGTCTTTTTCCTATCTACTTTTTTCATCAGAAAACCCATGAAGGCAAACTTTCTTTATGTTAAAAGAGGTTGTAAATTAAATTCCCCAATTTTTTCTCCTTTTAATATTGATTTACGACAGAAAATTTCGCAGGAATTATTCGGACTTTCAATTAATTTTACTTTATCTAATTGCGCACCTAATTTACTGATAGGTTCTTGTAATAACTGAGCAATATAAACAGCAATATTTTCCGCAGTCGGTACTATTTCTGCAAAATAAGGTATGTCTTTATTGAGAAAAGTGTGATCAAAAGGCTCTACTACATAATCATCAACAACTTTTTGTAAAGCAACTAGATCTATAATCATACCTGTACGAGCATCCATTTCACCTGTTACTGATACTTCTAAATGATAATTGTGTCCGTGACCATTAGGACGAGCACATTTACCATAAATTTCGGTATTTTCTTCAAAACTTAACTCAGGTAAAGCTAAACGATGTGCGGCACTAAAATGAGTTTGGATAGTTAAAGTGGCTTCCATATTATTTCCTTGATAATTAACCCAAAGTTGAGAATGTTCGTACAATTGTATATCTACTAATGGTAAATGAGGTGATAAACGTTCCCATATTACCTTTGCAATATTTTCGGTAGTCGGTAATGTTACCTCAAATTCAGCCCATGTATCATTAAGATAGCTATAGTCTAACTGGCTAGTAACTTCTTGTTTGATAACTTTCTTGACGTTAGAAAGATTTTGTACCATGCCATATTTATCCAATTCACCGATAATAGATACATATAGCACATAGTTATGTCCATGACCCGGAAAACGACTATTTGCCCCAAATTTGGTTTGATTTTCTGATTCTGATAACTCTGGCAACCAATAACGATGACTAGCGCTAAATTTCGCCCTACGATTGACGACACATTCCATATAATAATTGGTAATTAGTTAGTTGATGCTTATCTTTAAGATTCTTATATTAATTTACCATTTTTAGCTTTACTCTGCTTAATGTTTTATTAAACCTCTTGCAAAATAAAAGAGATAATTAGATTTATGGTTGATGTGTTATTAATTTTTTTATTAATTATTTTTATTTTTATTTATTATGTAATTATTCCTGAACAAATAAAAAGAAGAAGAAAATATTTAAAACAGACAAATTTTTCTCTGGATTGGCACAATTTTTTAGAAAAAAATATTTATCTATATCGTATTTTACCAATTCATTTAAAGTTGGAATTACAAGATTATATCAAAGTTTTTTTAGCAGAAAAGCAGTTTATTGGTCAAAATGGTTTTACTATCACTTTTGAGGTAAAATTAACTATCGCATCCCAAGCGAGTGTCTTATTATTAGGGGATAAAGAGAATAGACGGAATTATTTTCCCTATCTTAAATATATTTATGTTTATCCTGATATTGTCATTGACAATCAAAATCCGAAAGAAAAACCTTTAATATTATTAGGTCTATCATCTGTTGGCAATAAGAGTGGTTATGATGGGGTAGTATATTTATCATGGAATGAAGTGACAAAACAATCTCAATTTCCCTCTAAGGGTGAAAATGTAATTTTACACGAATTTGCTCATCAACTTGATCAAGAATTTGGTAACGCTACGGGAATGCCTCGCTTAAAAAATTTACAAGATAGTTTAATCTGGGGTGAAATTTTTGCGAAGGAATATTATGATCATTGTCAAGCAGTGAAAAAAAATTATCCTACAGTAATAGATTCTTATGGTGCAATCAACAGTGCAGAATTTTTTGCGGTAGTAACGGAGGCTTTTTTTCTTAACTCAAGACTTTTTAAGGCGCATCATCCTTTGCTATATCAACAACTGTGTAAATATTATAATCTTGATCCTATCTCATGGACAGTTGATAGTTGACAGTTAACAATTAACCATTGACAATAGAATTTATTGAAACAACTAAATCATAATTGACAAAAAATTCAAAGCTCGGAAGAATATAGAATAGGAATGGAATTATCAGATTTAAAGAGAGATATTAACATAATCAGTGATCGCCTGGGTAAAACTCAGGACTATCTTTGACATACCCAATCTTAAGGCACAAATTGTTGATTTAGAACAAGTAGCTTCTCAGCCAGAATTTTGGGATAGTGGAGATGAAGCACAACAAACTTTACAACAATTAAATGATGTTAAGTCAAATTTAGAGCAATTTTATCACTGGCAAAATAACTTAGAAGATACCAAAGCAATTATTGAATTATTAGAATTAGAAGGAGATGAAGAATTATTTACGGAAGCACAAAATAATATCATTGATTTAACTCGTGATTTGGATAAGTGGGAATTGCAAAAATTACTGAGTGGCACTTATGATCAAAAAGGTGCTATTCTCACCATTAATGCTGGTGCTGGTGGTACAGATGCACAGGATTGGGCTCAAATGTTACTAAGAATGTACACTCGTTGGGCAGAAAAACAAAATTATCAAGTTACTTTAGCAGAAATTTCCGAAGGAGACGAGGCAGGTATCAAGTCAGCAACTTTAGAAATTGAAGGGAAATATGCTTTTGGTTATCTTAAAGGAGAAAAAGGCACACATCGTTTAGTTAGAATCTCCCCTTATAACGCTAACGGCAAAAGACAAACCAGTTTTGCGGGAGTGGATGTTATGCCGAATTTAGGAGATGATGCCGTTAAGTTAGATATTCCAGATAAAGATTTAGATATTTCAACTACTCGCTCTGGGGGCAAAGGAGGACAAAATGTTAATAAGGTAGAAACGGCTGTGCGTATTGTTCATATTCCTACAGGTATTGCGGTCAAATGTACTCAACAAAGATCACAGTTACAAAATAAAGAAAAAGCATTAGCTATACTCAAAGGTAAACTATTGATAGTTTTAGAAGAGCAAAGAGCGAAGGAGATTGCCGAAATTCGAGGGGATATAGTGGAAGCCGCATGGGGAAATCAAATCCGTAACTATGTTTTTCACCCTTATCAATTAGTCAAAGATTTGCGTACTAATATCGAAACAACAGCAGTCAATGATGTTTTAGATGGTGAATTAAATAACTTTGTGGAAGCATATTTAAGAAACTTATAAGATAAAATCATGTTTATTTTTTCATAAATTAAATTGTGATTTTTTCTGCACAATATTTGTTAAGAATATGCTATTGTTGGTGGTGCATCATATAGAGAACATCTAACTATGCAACCTCCTTCATCGAAATTGTGGAACAATTTCAGCAACTCAATTCTTCTGCGTTTTTTGCTACTTTTTGCCTGTGGTTGGTCAATCGTAATTTTAATAAATTATTTTTATAACACGATCGCCTTGTTTGCCATTGCTGGGATTTTCGCTACTTTGTTAAATTACCCTGTGGTTTGGTTATCTCTTTATTTACCACGAGGAGTTGCCATTGCTACTACTTTTATTGTTGCTGTAGCCTTAGTGATAGGCATAATTTTAATTATAGGTATAGAAGTAATTAATCAAGGACAAGGATTATTAAACGAACTTCAAGACACATTAAATGAAGAAAATTTTTTACCTTTTCAGAATTTTTTAGAGAAACTAGAAATTGATAAAATAATTTCAACACTACAAACAGGATTAGCTTCTGGTTTAACCATCGTACAAACAATTTTTTCCAGCGTATTTAAAGTAATTTTTGGTGCTGTAATTACTGTTTATATGTTGATTGACGGTAACAAATTATGGCAATCATTTCTTAAATTAATACCATTGTCATCTCGTGATCGTTTTAAACAAACTTTTATACAAAGTTTTCTCGGATTTTTACGAGGACAATTATTATTAATGATATTTTTATCAATATCCACTTTTATTATTTTCTCTCTTTTTGGAGTTCCTTATGCACTAATTTTATCTATCATTATTGGTATTTTAGATGCCATTCCGGGTATCGGTGCAACTTTAGGTATTGTAGTAGTCACATTATTAGTTTTTACTTCTGAAGGCGGTACTATGGCTTTAACAGTAGTAATTATTAGTGTTTTGCTACAACAAATCCAAGATAATATTATTCATCCTAAAGTGATGAGTAATGCTTTACAACTAGATCCTGTACTTTTATTTTTAGCTTTATTTATCGGTGAAAGAATTGCAGGATTATTGGGAGTTTTTCTTGCTATTCCCATTGCAGGAATGATTGGGGCTTGGATGCGATCATTCAAAGTTGAAGAATCTATATTATTAGAAGAAACTTCCGAAAATATTAATAATTAATATAAAATTCAATAATTACCTATTTTTATTTTGAACTTAGGTTATTTAATGAATTAGGATTTAGAAAAATCAACCTAAAACCTAAGAAGTTAGACTATTAAAACTGAACTACTTTATATACCGTTGCTCCGTTTTGATAAAAAGTCTCATAATAAACACCAGCACAATCATAGTATTGAGTGTTTTCCTCTTGAATTATATTACATCCATCAGGTAAGTAGTTAACCACCGCACCAATAGGGGGAGAAATCACCGTATAAGAGTCATTTACAGGCTCTAAATATACACCATCGGAATAAATATAGGAATTTGAGCCGACATAAACAGTGTCATAATAAGGTGGAGGAGAAGAAACCGTTGCTCCTAGTATAACTCCTGTGGTAAATCCTACCGCCGCAGTCCATGCTCCCCATCCAGAAGGTGCATAGTAACCCCCACCATACCATCCTCCCCCTCGCCAATTATTGTTACGAAAGTCTTGACGATTATCCTGACGATTACTAGCATTTTGTTGACGATTATCCTGACGATTACCCGCATTTTGTTGACGATTATCTTGACGATTACCCGCATTGTCTTGACGAGTGCCTTGACGATCGTTTCTGATATTTTGGCGATCGCCTTGATTTTGTTGACGATTACCTTGACGATTACCAGCATTTTGTTGACGAGTGCCTTGACGAGCTTGAGAACGTGAATTACTGAAATTACCTCGATTTTGTAAACTAGAGCTACTACCGACTCGTGAAGATGCACCACCGCCTCTATTCACAGTCGATCTTGAGCCACCAGATCTTGCTCCACCAGATCTTTGTACACTACTTGTTCTCGCACCACCGCCTCTACCACCTCCACCTCTACCACCTCCACCTCTTCCTGCATAAACAACATCAGAAAGAAGAATTAAAGTAGTGAATAGTACTGTTAGAGTCAAAATAAAGGGTTTATAGGATAAATTTTTCATAGTCTTAATTTCTTAAAAATATTAAGTTATAACAATTATGGACAAGTGATTTAAGGAAATGGAGGTAACATTTGAATTTGAACATCATCTTTCATCGGTTTAAAGATAAAAGTTTCTTTGGGGATAGAAGATTCAAAATTCCAGTCAGAAAATAACACCGTATATTGAGGAGAGTTCGGTAATTTTTTATAAGTAAGAAGGATTTTAGAAATTAAAGGAGGTTCGGTTTGACTAATCCATAATTGTCCATCCCAATCTTCTGTGACAATTAAAATATGGTCATTTTCCACTCGATTAACTAAATCACTTCCAATATATAAAGGATCTTCCGTTGCCGATTCTAAAACATTGCAAGGATTGTTAACTAACAAGTTAGACATGGGAATGGTAAAGCCATGTTTTTCCTCAATATTATTAACTAATTCATCAAGGGTAGCAGGCGCTTTTTTCGTGGCAAAGACTTTGAGATCAGGGGAAAATAAAGTAAAATTCTTACCATCATAGTAAAAATGTTTGTTACCTTGATCTCCCACATAATCAGTATGTAAAAAATTTGGTTTTTGAACTTCTACTTTCTGATAACCGCTATATTGAACTTTTGATCCCGATTCTAAGACATTATCATAAGTAATATCCATTGTTACAGTGAAAGAAGACTTACTTTTGAGAAAATCACATACTTGGGTTAATAATTTATCAGTAGTTATAGATGATGTTTGACTCGACGATGTTGTATCATCCTGATTTTGAGCTTCTACTTTTTCGCTGAGAGTAAAAGTAGTTATCAGGCTTATGATCAACACAAAAAAGATATGAGGATTAATCATAGTATAATTGTCAACCAAATTGTATTGTTGAGTGAAGAATTTATTTCTTTACCTGTTTAATTCCTTGCCCTTGTATTTATTTTCACCAGTGAATTTCAGTTTTAGTGCAAAATCTAAGTTTATTTTCCAGATTTGCGAATGGGGAGACAATTATGATTTGTCAATAAATTCTCCTACTGAACAATTTTCCCAAAATATTACTGAAAATAGCAAAAAAATTTACAAATTGTAAAATAAATAAAAAATATGGGATCATTCACGATCATTTGTTACAATAACATGGGAAATGTAAGGATAAATTAACAGTCTTTGAGTCAATCACTAGAAATTCCTAAACTCGATACCTTGGCACAAGAATTAGCAGCTATTCAGCAAACAAGCTCGAAAAAAATAGCTTTGCTAGGTTCTCGCCATGTTCCAATTACTCATCAGCATTTAATCGAAATGATGAGTTATGCACTTGTGTTAGAAGGCAATAGAATCATTACTTCTGGGGCGGCTGGAACTAATTCAGCGGCTATTAGAGGGGCGATGCGTGCCGATCCTAATTTACTGACAGTAATATTACCTCAAAGTCTAGCTCGTCAACCAAGAGAATCTCAAGATCAACTAAATCAGGTTATTCACCTAGTGGAAAATCAAGATCACGATCATCTCTCGTTAGGGGAAGCTAGTGCTATTTGTAACCGTGATATTATTTCTCGTTGTCAGCAGTTGATTTGTTTCGCTTTTCATGATAGTCATACTTTAATGCAAACTTGTGAAGAGGCTGATGAACAACGAAAATTAGTAACTCGATTTTATTTTGATTAATGGTGCAATCGGTTTCATGCAGGAGGCTTAAGGCAAAACGATCAAATTTTGTCTTGTCTCGTGCTTGATTTGTTTTTTTGGCGATTTCATAAAAACGATTTATGGAGTTGCTCATAGGTTGAAATAAAAATATAAATAGAGAAAATGATTCTATGAGTCATTAGTAAGGGATAAAGATGTGAGATAATTAAGTATTGTTAACAAAATTATCAACTTATTTATTATATTACGTGGATAAACTTCGTACCGTTTCGGACACTAAAAGAAATTTTTATCAACATCACAATCGCCCCATTAATTCTATTTATCGCCGTGTGGTAGAAGAATTAATGGTAGAAATGCACTTGTTATCTGTTAATGTTGATTTTCGTTCTGATCCTGTTTATTATTTGGGTGTATGTCAGAGTTTTAATCAATTTATGAATGGTTATACTCCAGAATCTGATAAGGAATCAATTTTTAGGGCATTATGCCAGTCTATGGGTGATAATCCTGATGAATATCGTTATAAATCGGACACTTTACTTAATTTTGCCACTCAAAAATCCCCTCAAGATTTAATTAACTGGTTACTTTCTCCTGATAATGATAATGGTATGGATGCCGTTGCCGATCATTGGCGTTATGCTTTAGATAATCCTAATTTTAAATATAGTCGTTTATTTGCCATTGGGTTTTATAGTTTATTGGAAAAAAGTGATTCTGAAATTGTCAAAGATGAAACTAAGTTTTCTGAGCTAATTAAACCTTTAACTGATAAATTAAATTTACCTATTGATAAACTTAAAAAAGACTTAGAGTTATATCGTAGTAATATTGAAAAAATGACTCAAATGCTTATCGTATTAGCTGATACTCTTGAAGCTAGTAAGAAAAAAAGACTAGAAAAAAATTAGGAATTAGGAATTAGGAATTAGGAATCAATAAATATTCTACTTTTTCCTAGTACTCTATTTTTTTTATTTTATTATTAATTATTTATTATCATGTTGGATTTAAAAAGAATTAGGGAAAATCCTGATGAAGTTTTAAAATTATTACATCAACGCAATACCGATTATCAATTAGGGGCAATTCTCGATTTAGATACTAAACAAAGAGAAATGCAATCTGTAAGAACAGAATTACAAGCTAGAAGTAATGAAATTGGTAAGATTATCGGTGAAAAAATGCGCCTTAGTGGTGCAAATCCTCAAAGTGAAGAAATCAAAACTTTAAAAGAGGAGGGTAATAATGTTAAAACTAGATTAGCACAGTTAGAACCTGAAGAAAGAGAGTTAAAAGCTAAAATTGACGCTTTATTGTTAGAATTGCCTAATTTACCTTCACAAACCACTCCTATCGGCAAAAATGAAACGGAAAATATTGAGGTAAGACGCTGGGGTGATGAGTTTATTCCTGATGGTAGTCATATTCTTCCTCATGGGGAAATTGGCGAAAAATTAGGCATTATTGACTCAGAAAGAGCGGTAAAAGTCGCTCAAAGTCGTTTTGTTGCTCTTGTTGGCATGGGTGCGGCTTTAGAAAGAGCTTTAATTAATTTTATGCTCGATCGCCAAATAGAAGCAGGTTATATTGAAGTTATGCCACCTGTGTTAGTTAATAGTGAAGCATTGCAAGGGACAGGACAATTACCTAAGTTTGCGGAAGAAAGTTTTAAGTGTGAAAATGATGATTTATGGTTAACTCCTACTGCGGAAGTGCCTGTAACTAATTTTTACAGTAGAGAAATTTTGGAAGCGGAAAAATTACCTATTTATCATTGTGCTTATACTCCTTGTTTTCGTCGAGAAGCAGGAAGTTATGGGCGAGATATGCGCGGTTTAATTCGTTTACACCAGTTTAACAAAGTCGAGTTAATTAAATTAGTTCGCCCTGAAACAAGTGCCGAAGAGCATGAGAAGATGGTAAATAATGCAGAGGCGATTTTACAGGCTCTAAAATTACCTTATCGAGTGGTGGATTTATGTACTGGAGATTTAGGTTTTGGTGCGGCTAAATGCTATGATTTGGAGGTGTGGTTGCCTTCAGCGAATACTTATCGAGAGATTTCCAGTTGCTCAAACTGTCATGATTTTCAAGCAAGAAGGGCTGATATTCGCTTTAAAGAAAAAGGTAAAAAAGGTACGGAGTATGTACATACTTTGAATGGCTCAGGTTTAGCCGTCGGGCGTACTATGGCTGCTATTTTAGAGAATTATCAACAATTTGATGGTAGTGTAAAAATTCCTGAAGTATTACAGCCTTATCTTAAAACGGATATTTTAAGTGCTTATTGACAATATCTATCCAGCAAAGAAAGTACTAAATTATAACCATCAGGGTGAGTTTGTACTGCATAAGCTTCGGCTTCTAAATGTCGTCTTAAACCGTTGTTATAATGAGTGAAAAAAGGACGACTAACATTAGGAGGTGAAAAAGGTAAATTTAATGCTCTGATTTCTCCTTTTCCTCCACATAATTGTGCGGCATGGGTGGCTTCATGAATTAGAGTAGGTAAAGCAATACCTAAATCAAAGACTATGGGTGAAATGTAAATAGTGCGGGTTTTTATCTCCAACAAACCATAGGTGCTTCTCACCGAAGGAGATTCAATTTTAACCGTGAAATTATATTTTTCTAACCTTTGTTTTAATTCACTAAATTCAGGAGATAATTGACTATTGGCAACCAAAAAAGAAGCAATAAAAGTATTAATTAACATATTCTTTATTTTTGAAAAATTTGAGTAAAAATTTATCCTAAAGGTAAGCAAAATCGAAAAGTTGTACCTTTATTTATTTCACTATCTACCTCTATTTTTCCTCCTTGTAACTCCACAAGTCTTTTTGCGATCGCCAAGCCAATACCACTACCACCAGAATAACTTGAACGAGAACGATCTGCACGCCAAAATCGTTCAAAAATGTGTGGCAAATCATCAGCAGAAATACCAACTCCAGTATCAATCACCGCTATCCAAAGATAAGGAGGTTTAATTTCTGTTTTCAGGGTAATAGTGCCATTTTCTGTATAACGAATAGCATTACCAATTAGATTAACCAAAATTTGTTGAGTACGATCACGATCGGCTATGATATTTGGTAAAGAAAGGGGACTATCAAGGGTTAGAATAGGACCATCTTCTAAAAGTTGATCAGAAAATCTATCAACTAAAGACTGTAGTAAAGGATATAAATTAAAGGATTTAGCATTAATAGAAAGATAACCAGCTTCTGCTTTTGATAACTCCTGTAAATCTCTAGTTAAACGCTCTAATCTTCTTGTTTCATTCACTAAACTTGAATATAATTCCGAAGTTGCCTCAATATCTCCTGCGGCTAATTCTTCTAAGTATCCTCTAACTACCGTTAAAGGAGTTCGTAATTCATGGGTTAAGTCACTAACTAATTCTCTTCTTCTAATTTCTACATCCTCTAAACCACTAGCCATACGATTAAAACTAACACTAAGTTGATTTAATTCAGGAATATCACTTTCTGGCATTCTTTCTTCCCAATTTCCCCCCGCAAAATTTTGGGTTATATCCTTCATTTTATCCAGAGGTTGCATAATTCTTCTACTTAAACAATAACTTAAAAATCCTGCCGTACCACTACCTACAATTAATGACCAAAAAGTACTACGATTCCATGCTATTTCAAAACCCTCTATTAAGTAAGTTTTAGCAGATCTTACTGTCATAAAACCTTTTTTTTCTAACTGTTCTAACCGTAACATGAAAAATTGAGGTGAAGAAAATTTAGCGATAAAAACAAAAGTGCCTAAACCCACCATCATTACCGCTAAATGAGACAGAAACAGTCTTGTTGCTAAAGTTAATTTTTGATTCATAATTTTGAATCTTACCAAGGAAGATCACTACCATCCCAACTAAAAAATTTACCGTTATCTTGAATAGTAATATTATTAATTACTGATAATAATTGCTGAATGCAAAGATTAACCGAAAAAAGTTTTTCAGGTGGAACATTTTTTTGGAAAGGGGCGGATAATTGAGTATTAGTTGTGCCTGGATGTAAAGCAATAACTGCAGTATTTTTGCTAACTCTACTATATTCAATGGCAATATTTTTAATTAACATATTTAAAGCCGCTTTCGAGGCACGATAACCATACCAACCACCAATTTTATTATCTTCAATACTACCAACTTTAGCGGAAATTGTCGCAAAAATACTTAATTCTGGATGTTTAAATAAAGGTTGTAAATGTTTAGCAAATAAAGCTGTAGGAATTGTGTTAACTTGAAAATAACGTAATAAATTATCGGCATTAAGATGCTTTAAACTTTTTTCTGGTTGTAAATTTTCCTCATGTAAAACACCAACACAGTTAATCACTAAATGTAATTTATCTATTTGAGATTTAATAATATTAGTTACTTCTTGAATATCATTTTCCAAGGTAACATCTGCTTGAATAATAGTTAATTTTTCTGGATTTAATACCTTTAAAGACAATAAATTTTGCGCATTTTTTCCTGTACGATAAGTAGCGAAAATATGCTCTATATTATTATCATTAATTAATTCTTTTACAAACCCATTGCCAATACCTTGACTTGCACCGATAATTAGGATATTTTTTTTAGTTGCCATAAAAGAAAATTATTTAATTATTTTCAAACCAATTTTCTAAACCTTGCTGTAAGCCTTCTTCTTTAGCTTATCCACCCAATTTTCAATTATTTTAGCTTTCTATATTTAACGGAATTACCGTGAGATGGTAAACCCTCGGCTACGGTTAAATCCATAATGGCTTGAGATACTTTTTGTAAAGCTACGGGGCTATATTCAATTAAGCTAGAATATTTCATAAAAGTTTCAACTCCTAAAGCCGAAGCGTAACGAGCTGCACCAGATGTTGGTAAAGTATGATTAGGTCCAGCTAGATAATCTCCCACAGCTTCAGGGGTAGAGTTACCTAAGAATATTGCTCCTGCGTGACGAATAGATTCTACCAATTCCCAAGGAGATTCGACTTCTAATTCTAAGTGTTCGGGGGCGAATAAATTTGATAATTCTGCGGCTTGAGTTATGTTTTCGGTGAGGATAATTACCCCATAATGGGCGATCGCTTTTTCGGTTAAAGTACGACGGGGATGATCTTCTAATTGTCTCACCACTTCTAATTGGACTTTTTCCGCTAGATCACGATTATCCGTAATTAAAATTGCCGCCGCCATCGGATCATGTTCTGCCTGTGCTAACAAATCAACAGCTACATGCACTGGATTTGCCAATTTATCGGCGATAATTAATACTTCACTAGGTCCTGCTAAGGAATCAATGCCCACAGTGCCATAAACTTCCTTTTTCGCCAAAGTGACATAAATATTACCAGGTCCTGTAATAACATCAACTTTGGGAATAGTATTCGTACCATAGGCTAAAGCTGCGACTGCTTGGGCACCACCAACACGATAAATTTCTGTTACTCCTGCTTCACTGGCGGCTACTAATACCGCAGGATTAATTTTTCCATCTTGACTAGGAGGTGTAACCATTACAATTCTGGGTACTTGAGCAACTTTAGCGGGAATTGCATTCATTAGTACCGTACTAGGATAAGAGGCTCTGCCCCCAGGTACATATAAACCAGCACGATCTACGGGGGTATAACGTCTTCCTAAAACAACATTATCTTCTGCAAACTGTACCCATGATTTCGGTACTCTTTGTCGGTGAAAAGCCTCAATTTTTTTCGTTGCTAGTTTGATAGCTTTTAATAAATCTCTCGAAATTTGTTGATAAGCCGCATCAATTTCCGACCCACTCACCTTTAGATTTTCGAGGGCAATAGTTTGACCATCAAATTTCTGAGTATATTCTAATAAAGCCTCATCTCCACGTTTTCTCACCGTTTGAATAATGTCTTTTACGATGGCAGATTGTGTTTCGATTTGCTCATTATGAGTGCGATCGCTAATGCGTTGCAATTCTTGTTTTGCTTCGACTTGATCCGTTATTATTCGCAGCATTTAGATTCTATCAAACTAAATAAACCTTAACTATTTTGTTTATCATAGCAGTTTTCTTAAAAGTATTGGGAAATAGTTAATTACGAGTTTTTGTTTATTTTAATAATTTTTCTGATACCGTTAAAATGATCAATGATCGCAGTAAAAGAAAAGTAAATAATCCTGTCAAACCGAATAAAATAACAGCCCATGAGTGATAAATAGTTGAAATGAGAAGGATGCCATTGAGTAAAGAAAAGCCAGTTAAACAAGTATAAATTAGAACTTTTATTGCTAAATAAAGACTTTTGCTAATCCTTTCATTTTCCAGAGAACGTATTCTAATTTGTAATTCACCTTGTTCTAATTTTTCTTGAAAATTTTGAATAGTCGTTTCTAAGGGTGATGGTTTTTGAAACTGTTGCTGAAGAAAAAGTTTTCCTTGACGAGCAAGTATTAATAATATGTTGTTAGATGCACTAGAGCGAGTAATTCTGCGGAAAAAAGGTTGACTAGCGGATAGAAGGCTATATTGTGGATCTAAATTACGTGCAATACCGTCAAGAGTAGTTATGGCTTTGATAATAAAAGTCATTTGAGGCGGTAAACGGAAGGGTTGTTGCTCAAACATAATGTAAATTTCGGTACTAATTTCTCGAAAAGCATTAATATCTATAGGTTTATCAAGAAAACGTGCTAAAGAAAAGCTGATTAACCTTTTTATAGCCGTCATATCTCCGACAGGCTCAATTAAACCCATATATATTAATGTATCTAATACCTGATCTGCATCTTTTCGTAGCATAGCAAAGAATGTTTGTACCATTTGCTCTTGTGCTAATCCTTTTACCTCTGCCATCGCACCGAAATCATAAAAAATTATAGATCCATCCTTGTTTACTGCCATATTGCCCGGATGAGGATCTGACTGAAAAAAACCGTCTTCTAATAGTTGTTTTAAATAAGTACAAATTCCTAATTCAATTAAAGGTTTTAAAGGAATATTTTTAGATTTTAAGGTTTCTTTATCATTAATTTTTATACCGGGTAAATATTCTAATGTTAATATTTTTTTAGTAGTATATTGCCAATAAACTTTTGGGACAATTATTCTAGGATCATCCTGAAAATTATAACTAAAGCGTTCAGCATTTTCTCCTTCTTTTATATAATCTATTTCAGCAAATAAAATCGTAAAAAATTCTTGATATATTAATTTTAATTCATATTTTTTAAATCCGGGTAAAAAGCGATCACCTAAATTAATGAAAGTTTTTAATACATGAAAATCGAGTTTAAATAATTTTTCTAAACCCTTTCTTTGTACTTTAATAACAACTTTTTCACCTGTTTTTAAGACTCCTAAATGAACTTGTCCTAAACTAGCGGCGGCAATAGGTACTCTTTCAAATTCTTCGTAAATATTATCTAATTTTTCTCCTAATTCTTGTTCAATAATAGTGATGGCATCTTCAGATAAAAAAGGAGGAACACGATCTTGTAGTAAGCTAAATTCTTCTATGTATTCTAAAGGAATTAAATCAGGACGAGTTGATAATGCTTGACCAATTTTGATAAAAGTAGGACCTAGTTTAATTAATTTTTGTACTAACCATTTTGCTCTTTTATGATATTGACGACTAGAGTTATTTCTGGTAATAAAATCAGTAAATATAAACCAAGAAAATTGTAATGCTACGAGAAAAATATCCCATTGACGCTGAAAAGGAGAATAATTTTGGTAATCCCAAGATAGATTATATTGCAAAGATCTCATTCATTAGATAGTTGAGGAAAAGTAATGGTAAAAGTGTTTAAATAATTGTTTGATTTCTTGATAAAAATACTAGAAACATCAATTATTCCGTTTAAATTTTGTACTAAAGATTTGACTAAAGCTAAGCCCAATCCAGTACCACTGTTTGTAACATTTTCTACTTGTAGTCCTTGATAAAAAGGTTGAAATATTCGTATTCTTTCTTCTTCATTGATAGCACATCCATAATTGCTAATTTCAATAATATTATCAGATTTTTTAGGATAAATTCGTAAAATAATTTCGGTTTTTTCTTCAGAAAATTTACTAGCATTATTAAGTAACTCTTTAATTATTAAATTCATACTATTTAAGTCCGTGTAGATATAATCTTGTTGATTCTCAATGGTTAATCTAATTTGTTTATAGTGTAATTCTTGAGAAAAAAAGTTATACAAATCATCTAATAAAGGTTTAAGATAAATTTTTTGAGGTTCGATAGCTAATTGATTTGATTCTAATTCTTGTAAAGTTAAAAGATTATTAACTAAATTAATTTCTTTTTCACATTCATCTTCAAGAATATCTAAATAACGAATATTTTGTTCTTGTTTATTAATTAAACGTAACATTTTTATCCCCATTTTCATATTAGATAATGGTGTTTTTAAGGCATCACTTAAACTCGCAATAAACTCATCTTTAATCATATTTAAACGTTTTAATTCGTCAATATAATCTCGCATTCTTTTACCTAATTTTGCCTGTACATCTAAACTAACTTGTAGTTGAGTTGTGCGTTCATCTACTAATGATTGAACCTTTTCCACTGTTTGTTGATTAATAATAGATGCAGTAATTTGTTTTGCCATCCATTTTCCTGTTTCTATTTCTGAAATTTGCCACCGTCTAGGTTTATAATTTTCCATCACTAATAAACCAAGAATTAGAGATTGAGAAGGTAAAGAATTTTGAGAATTACGTTGCAAAAAAAGAGGTATAATTAATAAAGATTCAATTAAGTTTATATCAAAAACTTCGATAACATCCTGAGAAATATTAAGATTTTCTAGTTGTTTTCTATTACTAATCTTAGTATAAGAGGGGGCTTGTTGCCAAGCATAATAAGTTAAAGGAGAGTCTGATAATTGATAAGAATTAACTTTTTTTTTATGAAAGTTATCTGAATTTAATTCCCAATTAAAACTAATTTCTACCGTTGCGGATGGAATGGTGTCAGTTTGATTTTGATTAGAAAAATTTTTATACTTAAATCTTAAAATAAAAAAACGATCTAATTTTAGTATTTTTGCTGTTGTAGCAATATCGACATCAAAGATACCATCCATTATTTTATCTTGGGTAAGTATTGACAACTAATATTTATTCTAAAGGAGAATTTATCATTAATGATTAACCATGAAATTTTTAACGAAAAGTAATTATCACAAAGAATAAAAACAATAGAATTTAGTTTGTAAAGGTAAAATGATAATGTTAGCAACTATTTATGAGAAATATCAATGGACATGATCGCACAATCAGAAATAATTATTCCCGAATATAGTCTTGATCGAGATTGTACCACTTTATCCCGACACGTTCTACAACAATTAAACAGCTTTTCTGCCGATGCTCAAGATTTAAGTGCTATTATGAGCCGTATTGCATTGGCAGGAAAATTAATATCTCGTCGTCTCAGTCGTGCTGGTTTAATGGAAGATGTATTAGGCTTTACAGGAGACAGCAACATTCAAGGGGAATCCGTCAAAAAAATGGATATTTATGCCAATGAAGTGTTTATCTCTGTATTCAAGCAAAGTGGTTTAATTTGTCGTTTGGCTTCGGAAGAAATGGAAAAACCCTATTATATTCCTGAAAATTGCCCCATTGGTAGATATACTTTACTTTATGATCCCATTGATGGTTCGTCCAATGTCGATATAAACTTAAATGTTGGTTCAATTTTTGCGATTCGACAACAGGAAGGGGAAGATTTTGATGGTAAAGCAACCGACTTATTACAAGATGGTTCTAAACAAATTGCGGCGGGTTATATTCTTTATGGACCAGCTACCGTATTAGTTTATACTATCGGTCAAGGTGTACATTCTTTTTTTTTAGATCCAAGTTTAGGAGAGTTTATCTTAGCACAAGAAAACATTAAAATTCCTGATCATGGCTCAGTATATAGCGTCAATGAAGGCAATTTTTGGCAATGGAATGATTCTTTAAGGGATTATATTCGTTATGTTCATCGTCATGAAGGTTACACTGGGCGTTATAGTGGTGCATTAGTGGGAGACATTCATCGTATTTTGATGCAAGGGGGAGTATTTTTATATCCAGGTACAACAGACCAACCAGAAGGTAAGTTAAGATTGTTATATGAAACTGCACCCATAGCATTTATTATGGAACAAGCTGGGGGCAAAGCATCTACAGGCACAACAAGAATATTAGATATTGTACCAGAAAAAATTCATCAACGAACTCCTGCCATTTTAGGCAGTAAAAAAGATGTGCAATTAGTAGAATCTTTTATTCAAGATAAAGGTGAATAATTAATTGTTATTTTCGTATCTTTCTATACAGTTATCCCCTAGGGGGGTTTGTTATCCTGTAGCCAACAAAAAAGTAATAAAGAAGGTTTCTAGGGTTCCGATGTGCCTACATGACTGGTCCGAGAGAAACGAGCTACTGACAAGATTTTTTTTTGATAAGGATAAAAGTAGCTACACGGAGGGAGAAAAGCCCGGGAGGATGTGATGGTATGACTGTCACCCTTCTGGGTTTTTTGTTGATCTATAACACCAATTCAAGGAGAATAAATCATGAGTAATCAACCAGAAAGTGAAGCTCAAAAAGCTTTAAAAAAGGAGACTCAACTATCATTCACAGGGTGGCAACAGGAAGTTCAAGACGGTTTAAATTATGGACTCGAAGCGGCGGATAGTATCAAAGATCGGACTATTTCAACTTTCTCTCGTGGAGAATTGCCTCACTATGCAGGTATTAATACTTTCCTAAAAGCACCTTATATCGAAGATGTCCATAAAGTTGGTAACTATGATGTCGCCATCGTCGGTGTACCCCATGATTCTGGTACGACTTACCGCCCCGGTACAAGATTTGGCCCTCAAGGTATTCGCCGTATCAGTGCCTTATATACTCCCTATAACTTTGAGTTGGGCGTAGATTTAAGAGAACAAATTAAACTATGCGATGTAGGAGACATCTTCACTATTCCTGCTAATAACGAAAAATCTTTTGATCAAATCTCCAAAGGTATCGCCCATATCTTCAAATCGGGTGCATTTCCCATTATCTTAGGCGGTGATCATTCCATCGGTTTCCCTACCGTCAGGGGAATTTGTCGTCATTTAGGAGATAAAAAAGTAGGAATCATCCATTTTGATCGTCATGTGGATACTCAAGAAACAGACTTAGACGAAAGAATGCACACTTGCCCTTGGTTTCATGCCACTAACATGGCAAACGCACCAGCCAAAAACCTTGTACAACTAGGCATAGGTGGTTGGCAAGTGCCACGTCAGGGGGTTAAGGTATGCCGTGAAAGAGCTACTAATATCCTCACCGTTACCGACATTATGGAAATGGGGTTAGATGCGGCTGCCGATTTTGCGATCAAAAAAGCAACCGATGGCACTGATTGCGTTTGGATTAGCTTTGATATTGACTGTATTGACGCTGGTTTTGTACCCGGCACGGGATGGCCTGAACCCGGAGGCTTATTACCCCGTGAGGCTTTATATCTACTTAAGAAAATTGTACAAAATACCACAGTTTGCGGTATTGAAGTAGTGGAAGTTTCACCGCCCTATGATGTCAGCGATATGACTTCTTTAATGGCAACCCGTGTTATTTGCGATACTATGGCTCATTTGGTTGTTTCTGGGCAGTTACCTCGCAAAGAGAAACCCTATTATATCCATGAGGAAGCTCAAGTGGTTGATGAGCCTTGGAGTTAAGTAAAATGTACCGTCTCTATGATTTTTTGTCTTCGGGAAATGGTTACAAAATACGGTTGCTATTAAGTCAACTCAAAATTCCTTTTGATTGGATAGAAGTTGATATTTTAAGAGAAGAAACAAGAAAATCTGAGTTTTTGACGAAAAATCCCAATGGTAGAATACCTGTATTAGAAATTTCTGCTAATCAATATTTAGTTGAGTCTAACGCTATTCTTTACTACCTAAGTCAAAATACCTCCTATTTTCCTCATGATTCATGGTATGACGCTCAGGTAATGCAATGGTTATTTTTTGAGCAGTACAGTCATGAACCATATATAGCAACTTCTCGATATTGGTTAATAATTCTCAATCAACCTGAAGAATATCAAAGGGAATTAGAGAAAAAAAAACAAGGAGGATACCATGCTTTAAAAATAATGGAAGCACATTTGCAAACAAGAACCTTTTTTGTCAATGAACAATATACCATTGCCGATATTGCTTTATATGCTTATACCCATGTAGCAGAAGAAGGAGGATTTAATTTACGATCGTTTCCCTCAATTCTTTCTTGGTTGAATCGTATTGAGCAAAAACCTGATTATGTGCCTATAACCCATCGATTCTCATAAAAGTTACCTGTCAATGATTAAATCTATAAATTATCCTAAGAATTAATCAAATATCAGATTAAGACAATGAATATAGAGGACATTGAAAATACGATCGCACAGTGCCGCCCTTGGCGATCAAAGGTATGTTAGGTGTTCAACGAGGCTTACAGGAATCTCAATTAAAGTTACAGGAGTCTCAAATCAAACTCCATGACGAACAATTGAAACTAAATACAGCTTTAGAGCAATTACTAAATCTACATATAGCCCAAGAAATAAAGCAGATTGATTATGAGGAAAGATTGTTACAACTTACTCGCCGAATTGAAAATTTAGAAAAAAGTTAAACTCCTATCATGCACGAAACGGATATGACAAAGGCTCTCATTATGACAGTGAAAGACTGGTATGACTCTCAACCCCAACCCTACAAAATTGATAAGGTTCATTTAATTGTAGGGGAGTTTACTTGTGTTGAACCTGCATCTTTGGAATTTGCCTTTGAGGTGCAAACCCGTAACACTTTCCTTGAGGGAGCAACCTTAGCCATTAAAGAAATTCCCTTAGTTGCCTATTGTCATCATTGCCAAGAAGAATACAAGCCCGAAATTGGTTTGCAGTATTCCTGCCCTAAGTGTAATTCTCCGATGGATGATATTCGCTCAGGTAGAGAGTTAAAGATTGATCGCTTGGAGTATTCTTGTGTTTAATACTGTAGTGTATTTTCGTTTTCTCATTAAATCTTAAAAGTTATGATACTGAGGTTTTAAGCAATAAATAGCTTTGCAATAAATTAACAAAGTTAATAGTTAAAGTCTGCTAAAGCGAATTAAAAAATTAATCACTAATCACTAATCACTAATCACTATTCATTCTTCACTATTCACTAATTATGCACCAAACATTCGATGCCGCTTTAGAAATAAATCTACTCCATGCCAATCAAGCCGGTGCTGATCATAATCGCTCACACTTTGACGAATGGGGTATTACTTGCTTTAACCTCATGAGTAGCCCCGGGGCAGGTAAAACCGCTTTACTAGAAAAAACCCTCGCTCATCTTAATCAAGAGTTAAAAATGGCAGTCATTGAAGGGGATATGACTACAGAATTAGATGCTGATCGACTCCGAGCTTATGATGTGCCTGTTATTGCCATTAATACAGGGCGATCGTGCCATTTAGACTCCAAAATGGTATCGGGAGGCATTCATCAATTAGTGGCTAAATATGACCCTTCTGAATTTGATTTGGTGTGGGTAGAAAACGTTGGTAACTTAGTTTGTCCCGCAGAGTTTGAAGTTGGTGAACATTCTAAAGTAGCTTTATTGAGCATTACTGAAGGAGAAGATAAACCTCTTAAATATCCCATTATGTTTCAAGAAGCTGATTGTTTGCTTATCACTAAGATAGATTTAGCACCACATTTAGACTTTGACTTGGATAAATTAATTAACAATGTCAGACAAATGAATCCTCATGTAACAATTATTCCTGTATCTAGTAAGACAGAAATGGGGTTAGATGAATGGTTTACTTGGGTCAAAAATCAGGTTAACGATCGCAAAAACTCGGAGACAAAAGAGTTTATAACTGTTTAAAAATTTATTAGCAATTATTCAACTCAATTAATTTTTCATTTTGATCAACATTTAATCCTTTGAGAGTTACAACCATGAAACGACGATCGCTCTTATCATATATTGTCATCTTCTTGGCAACTGTTAGCTTAAGTGTAGCTTGTTCTAACCCTGCATCTAACATTCAGACTAATACAGAAACCCCTACAACTCCAAACACTTCCACTGAAACTGGAGTCAGACTGGGTTTTAGTGCTTGGCCTGGTTGGTTTCCTTGGCAAGTAGCAAATGATCAAGATATTTTTGATCAAAATAATGTCAAGGTTGATTTAAAGTGGTTTGATGGCTATCTCGAATCCATTAGCACTCTCAATGCCGAACAAATAGATGCTAATAGTCAAACTTTAGGGGATACCGTTAGTTCGATCGCAGGTGGTGCTGATCAACTCGTTGTTTTAGTTAATGATAATTCTACAGGTAACGATAAAATCATCGTCAGTGAAGGTATTAATTCTGTTCAAGACTTGAAAGGTAAAAAAGTCGCCGCCGAAGAAGGTACAGTAGATCATTTTCTTTTACTTTTGGGCATGAAGGAAGCAGGTTTAAAACCAGAAGACATTGAATTTGTACCATTGGAAACTGGTTCAGCCGCCGCCGCCTTTGTAGCTGGTCAAGTTGACGCTGTAGCGGTGTTTGCACCCTTTACGACTCAAGCCTTAACTCGCCCTAATAGTAAAGAGTTATTTAGCTCAAAAGACTTTCCCGGTTCAATTTCTGATCACCTTGTGTTTACTCGTAAATTTGTGGAGGAAAACCCCGAAAAAGTACAAGCAATGGTGGATAGTTGGTTCGCTACCTTAGACTATATCAAAACTAATCCTGATCAAGCTAATGAAATTATGGCAAAACGGGCAGGAGTTTCCGTTGAAGAATATGGAAAATACGCCGAAGGTACTAAGTTATTTACCATTGAAGAAAATTTAGAAGCCTTTACTAAAGGTGAAAACATGAAATCTCTTGATTTTTCAGCTAAACAATTGAGTAAGTTTCTTGTGGATGTGGGTTTAGCGACTAAAGAAATTGATACTACTACTATTTTTGATGATCGTTTTGTCAAAGCCTATGCAGAAAAAATCAAAGGTAAATAGCAATTATGATTTAAACACCGTGAAACTATTGTAAGAGTGCCTATTCTCATCAGTAAATTTATGTGTTTTTTAGATTTAGCTTGATATAGATGGTTAGCTAACTTTTTGAGACTTAACTAACAACATCATGTAAAAAATGAATAACAATTATGACTATAACCAAAAACATGGACAAAAGTAAAGCAAATATTCTTAACGGTTTTTGGCGTTTATCAGAGGATATTCCTAAACCTCTTTATATAACCCTTACCGTTGCTTCTATTGCTATTCCATTCTTAGTGTGGTGGTTAGTTACTACTCTTGGTAATATTGATCCTAAATTTTTACCTTCTCCTTCAAGAGTTTTAGAAGCTTTTAGCAGGTTATGGAGTAGTGGAGATTTACAAAAAGATACTGTAGCCAGTTTGTGGCGTGTGGGATTTGGTTTTTTCTTTGCGGCATTGTTCGCTATCCCCATTGGGATTTTAATGGGCAGTTTTGCCAGTATTCGAGCATTATTTGAGCCTATTTTTGGATTGATGCGTTATATGCCAGCCCCCGCTTTTATTCCTTTACTAATCCTTTATCTAGGTATTGGGGAAGAACCTAAAATAACCCTGATATTTATAGGTGTATTTTTCTTTAATGCACTAATGGTTATGGATACTGTAAAATTTGTATCAAAAGATTTAATCGAATCAACGTATATTTTAGGGGGTAATCGTTGGCAGATTTTAACTCAAGTGATTTTACCCCATTCTTTGCCCGGTATTCTTGATGCTTGTCGTATTAATTTAGCCGCCGCATGGCAATTAGTAATCGTATCAGAGTTAATTGCGTCAACGGAAGGTTTAGGAAGACGTATTAGTGTCGCAGGAAGATTTCTCAAAACTGATGAAATTTTTGTCGGTTTAATTGTGATTGGAATTATTGGTTTATCTTTAGATTTATTATTTCAATATTTATTAAGAGTTTCCTGTAATTGGTCTAGTCAAAAACGCTAATTTTAATTATAACAAAAAAAAGAAAAATATGTTTATACAAGTTAATAATTTACACAAAAATTTTGATACTAAAAATGGAAAATTATCAGTTCTCAAAGATATTAATATGATCATTGAGGAAGGTGAATTTATTTGTGCTGTAGGTGCTTCTGGTTCAGGTAAATCTACTTTATTACGTCAAATTGCAGGGTTAGATAAGCCTTGTTTTGGAGAAGTAAAAGTTGATGGTAAAACTATCACTGCACCTGGTCCAGATCGAGGAATGGTTTTTCAACATTACACTCTTTATCCTTGGTTAACAGTACAAGAAAATACTGAATTTGGTTTGAAATTACAAGGATTAAATAAAAAAGAGAGAAAGGAAAAAGCTAGTTATTATCTAAGTGTTGTTGGCTTAACTAATTTTGCCAAATCTTTACCTAAAGAATTATCTGGCGGTATGAAACAACGAGTTGCCATAGCCCGTTCTTTAACCTCAGAACCTAAAGTATTACTTATGGATGAACCTTTTGGCGCATTAGATATTCACACTAAAGAATCCATGCACGAATTTATCTTAGATTTATGGAAACGTACTAAATTAACTATCTTTATGATCACCCATGATGTAGAAGAAGCGGTGTTTTTATCTAACCGTATTTATGCTTTAGGTTCTCGTCCGGGTACAGTCAGAAAAGAGATGACTATTAGCTTACCAGAAAGAACCGCTCATGTCAAACGTCATAGTCAATTTCATGACTATCGTGATGAATTAATGGAATTAATGCGATTGCACGGAAAAGAAGCCTTAACTATGGTGGCTTGATTTGTCTAAAATTCAGGAAAACTAGGGTTTTAGTTGTTACGATAAGCCTCTTTTTAATCTAATTCTTGATGGTGTTAAAAAACTTTCTTAAACCCAAGGATCAAGTTTAAATTCTGACTTTAAAAAATTAATAAAACAACTGATTTTAGCAGGATAAAAACGACTACGACGATAAACGGCATTAATAGGAAATGATGTAGGGGGATAATCTTGTAACACAATTTGAAGATCATTTTCATAAATTTTATCACCAAACATCCATACCGGTGCAACGGCAATACCTAAACCTGATAAAATTGCTGATCGAATAGCTATAGAACTATCAGTTTGAAAATATCCTGCAACTTGTACTTTAATTAATCCGTCTTTTCCTTGAAAATGCCACTCATTTCCTGTTGCTAGATTACTATAAATAATACAGTGATGATTAACTAAATCTTCAGGAGTTTGTGGTTTACCAGCTTGATCAAAATAGTCTTTTGTTGCTACCGTTATTCGATAAGTAGTACCAATAGGGTGACTAATCAGAGAATTATCTTGGTGATCGCCAATACGGATTAAAACATCTAAACCTTGTTCCACCATATTCACAAAATGATCTGCCATCACCAAATTGATTTTGAGATCAGGATAATATTTGATAAAAGTATTTAATCTGGGTAAAATCTGCATTTGTCCAAAAAGAACAGAACAACCTATTCGTAAAGTACCTTTAGCTTCTTCTTTTCCCCTCAGATTAGCTTCAGCTTCGGCAACGGTTTCCAAAATTTGCTGACAGTATTGATAATATATTTTGCCCTCTTCCGTTAAAGATAAATTCGTAGTAGAACGAATTAGTAACTGTATACCTAAATATTTTTCTAGTGCAACAATTTGTTTACTAATAGTTGGTTGCGTCGTCTGTTGTTCTCGTGCTACGGCAGAAAAACTATTTAATTCAACGGCTCTAACAAAACTCTGCATACAAGCAAGTCGATCCATACAACAGTTTTACCTCTTCCAAAATGGCATATCTAATATTCTAATTTGCCCACTTCTCAAAAAAAATTAAATAAATTACCATACCGTTATTAATTTCATTGATTTCCCAAAAAAAATGTTAAAGTCAAGATTTTTAGGTACTTTTCTGACTTCTTTAGCCGTTGCCACGGTTATCACGGTGGGAAATGTCGCTATTGATAGTTTTATTCCTCCATTGGAAAATAAGGCGATCGCAGCACCAAAAATGACCCCTGCTCAACAAATTGAAGCAGTGACAAAAAATAAAGGACAAATTGGAGGAGGTGATCAATTGCGTCGCTTTTTCTATGGTGATTTGTTACCTTTAGGGGTACAACCCGGAGGTGCAGGTATGGTGGTGAATCTTTACAACAAAGCCAATGATGTCACCTTTTCTTACTGTGCTACCTATGATGTGGTTGTAGCCGTCAAAAAAGGTAAAGTAACTATGTTTCCCCCTAATGAAGTTAAGTAATTAATACTATCTTCATCAATATCTATTTATTACTTATCAAATTTTATTATTAAGGAGTTTAATACTATGAACCTTCGTTTAATCGCAACTTCTCTTTCTGCTTTAGCTATTTCCACTACTTTTCTCCCCATAATCACTCCCCAAGCACAAGCGCAAATG
This sequence comes from Geminocystis sp. NIES-3708, assembly GCF_001548095.1. Lineage (NCBI taxonomy): Bacteria > Bacillati > Cyanobacteriota > Cyanophyceae > Chroococcales > Geminocystaceae > Geminocystis > Geminocystis sp. NIES-3708. The sequence continues at coordinate 336,227 of NZ_AP014815.1, forward strand.
ACCATGAGTTTTACTGCGCCTTTTGTTTCTAACTCAGGTATTGTAGGAGCTTCAGGAGATACGCATTTTATTACTTTAGCGGTAACGGGATTTTCTTTAGAATCAGCTACAATTTCTTTACCAATGGATATGGGGCGTTCAATTACAGCAAAGGCGGTAGATAGAGATGGTAGAGAGATTGCCAGTACCATTGCATTAACTCCGGGTAATGTAACAATTAATTTTGCTCAACCTGTAAAACCAGATAATTATGTTACCATTAGGCTTTCAGGAGTTGATATGTCGAGAATGGGCGGTCGTGTCCTTTATCGTGTAAGTGCTAAGTTACAAGAAATAGGAGAGGAAATCCCCATTGGTTCGGCAATGGTAAGATTAAAGGATCAAACTTAAGTAATGAGGAATGAGAAATTCCTGAGTTCGATATAAAAAAATAGGTGATGAAAGATTTGGAAGATTTGGTAGACACAGGAGATTATGTTTTTGTGAAGGAATAAAATTTTCTCCATCAGCAGAAATATTGGCAATTTTTTTACCTACCCTTCCCTACTACTTGTTCTGCCGTCTTGTCTTCATCATTTTTCTTCTGTCGAACTGAGGTGGGGAATAGGTATCTTGCCATATGATTCCTCATTATATAAAAATTGTTAATTTCACAGTATTACTCCTTCATGCTTTATATTTAATCAAACTCTCATGATAGATAATATGAATAGAAGAATTTTTGCTTTAGAAGACTATACTTGTTCCAATGACCAAAATGCTACGGTGACAGAGATTACTCAGACTGAAAATTCTAGTATTGCCGTATGGTTAGTAAAACCCGGACAAATTGTTCCATCTCATTATCACCCCCACGGGCAAGATAGTTGGATAATGATCAAAGGTACTTTAACCTATTATTTAGGTGATGGTCAAAGTCAAAGTTTAAATGCTGGTGAAATTGCTTTAGCTCAAAAAAATCAGATTCATGGGGCGATAAATAAAAGTAACGAAGATGCTGTGTTTGTCTCTATTTATTCTGCACCAAACATCGGCTATGAAAAAGCATTATTAACAGATGATGAAAACTATTGATAATGTACAAAAAAATTTAAGTCGAGTTTCTACTAAAATATATCTTATTATTGCGGTTTTAATTTTTGGGGCTTCTAACTCCGTTACCACTAAACTTATTGACATTGGTAAATCTCACTTAATTGATGGTCAAAATCCCATTTCACCCTGTAATGTTTTATTTGTGGGTAATCTTTGTGCTTTAGGATTAATGTTCCTGATTTTTCGTCAAGATTGGAAATTTACTACTCTTAAAGTTTTAACTTGTCAAGATTGGATTAGTTTAACCGTTACAGGTATTTTATCAGGGGCGATCGCACCTTGGTTAATTTTCACTGCTCTTGAGAAAACCAATGTAACTAATATTGTTTTAATTGGACGTATAGAACCTATTTTAAACCTAATTTTGGGTGTTTGGTTGTTAAGTTCACGGGTTAATTTTTGGACAATGACAGGCTCTATTGTATCCTTTTTTGGTGTGGTTATAACTGCTTTATTCGCAAGTTCTGGACAGATGATCTCTATGGGCGGATTTCAAATCGGAATTGGCGAAATTTTTGTGGCGATTGCCGCTATTATCTCCTCGATTTCCACCATTATGGGTAAGTTACAATTGAGATCTATTCCTTTAGGAATTTTTATGATTTATCGTAATATACTAGGGACAGTAATTTTTTTTCTCTTAGCCAATTTTCTTTATGGATTAGATCATTTTAATCATGTCTTATCTCCTTTTCTTTGGCAATGGATGTTAATATATGCAGGAATTATTGTTGTATTTGGTCAATTTTGTTGGTTAGCAGGTTTAAAGAATGCCACTTCAACGCAAATTAACTTAGCTAGTTTATTTAATCCTATGGTTGCTATTTTTATGGCTTATTTGATTTTAGGAGAAATTCCTACTATGGCTCAATATTTGGGAGGAAGTTTATTGCTAATAGGAATTATCCTTAGTTTTTTAGGTAATTTACCTCAATAATTAGAGTTTGCTGTAAGATGAGCCTTTTTTTAATCTAATTCTTGATAGTTAGGTAACTCATTTTTTATTATTTTACCATCTCTAATGATAAGACTATCATTTTGATTTCGAGATAATAATTCACTAAAATAACGAGCTTTAAAAACTACTAAATTAGCAGAATAATTTACCCCTATTCGCCCTAACTGTGGTAATCGCATTAAATCAGCAGGAATTTTCGTAACAGAGGTAATCCAGTCGCTATAAGGAGTGTCTAAGTGAGCAATTCTTACGGACTGATTAAACACTTCTAACAAATCATGATCACCGAAACCGAAAAAAGGATCACGACAATTATCACTAGCAAAAGCAACTTTTATTCCTGCTTTTTTTAACTCTTTAACTTTAGTTATTCCTCGCCAAAAAGGAGTTATATTTTCTTTTCTATCTTGCAAGTATAAATTACACATCGGCAAACTAACAATATTAATATTTGCTTCTTTTATTAAGTTAATTGTTTTTTGTACTACTTCTTTTGGTTGCACCGACAAACTACAACAATGTCCACAAAGAATATTACCACTAAAATTAGTTTTAATCGCTATTTCAGCAATTTTTTGCAGACAAATTGAGTCAATTTCTCCGTTTTCATCTGCATGAAAATCTAAATCTAAATTTCTCTCTTTTGCTAGTTGAAAAACTTTCTCTAACTGAATTTCTAATTCTGGATTTGTATAAGCAACTCCTCCTAAAATTTCACCAATTTCTGCCATTTTATCTGCTAATTTTACACCATTTTCTGTTAAAAAATAATCTAAACTAACTAAAGAAACGGCTTGTAAAGTAATTTTATTTTGCCATGCTTTTTGTAATTTTTGCCAAACTTTTAGAGTAATATCGGCTTGATTTTCATGACAATCTAAATGTGTTCTAATAGCGATCGTACCATGAGCATAACTACATTTTAAACCAAATTCCATGCGCTTATATAAGTCTTCTTCATCCCAGAAAATAGCATCTTTTTTTACTGTTTCTAAGGCTGTTTTGAAGTCACTTTGTAAGTTTGGTGATCGCTCAAAAATATGTCCTTTATCAAGATGGGTATGTATATCAACAAAACAAGGCAAAACAATTCCTTTTTGTAAATCAATACCAATGGTATTATTAGAAGCCTTGATAATTTTGATTATTTTTCCTTTTTCAATTTGTATATCACATAAACATAAATTTTCTCTTGTATCAGAAATAAATTGATTATTGACTATCAAACAAGAAGGAATATGAGCATTTTTAAGCCAGTAATTACTATGATTTATCATTAAGTTTTTTTATAAAAATATTAAATGATTTACTAAAAATTTATTGTTTCTTATAAAGGTTTTTATCAATAATTGCCAATGATATTGAGTAATAATTTCAACTGATTGTTATCAATAGTTTTTCACAATTAAAGTTTATTTTATCGTGATAAATTATTGAAAAGAAAAATAGTTAAAAAAGAAAAGAATAAAAGAATTATAACCCAAAACCAACTTTCTTCAAATTCTCCTGCTTGTACTGCAAAATAAATAGCCATCGGAATTGTTTGAGTTTTATTCGGGATATTTCCAGCTACCATTAAAGTTGCTCCAAATTCTCCTAACATACGGGTAAAAGATAAGATTATTCCCGCCAAAATACCTCGAAAAGCCAAGGGTAAACTAATATAATAAAATATGGCAATTTCTGACGCACCTTCAATTCTCGCTGCATCTAATAATAAAGAATCAATTTGTTCAAATGTACCTAAAGTAGCTCGAAACATCAAGGGAAAACCGATTATTATACAAGCAATTACAGCACCATACCATGTGAAAATAACGTTTAAATTCCATCGGGATAATATTTGACCAATTATACTATTTTTTCCTAGTAATATTAATATTAAAAATCCTACTATGGTAGGCGGTAAAACAAGGGGAATCAATAAAATTGTTTCGATAAATGATCGCCATTTTCCTTTATATTGATATACTTGATAAGCAATAATAATTCCTAAAACAAAAGTAATTATAGTGGATAATAATGATACTTTTAAAGAAATCCACAAAGGAGATAAATTAATTGTCATTTAGCTATGCCAAATCCATATTTTTGAAAAATTTTTCTAGCAGTTTCACTTTGTAAAGATTTTAAATATTTTTTTGATACTTCTTTATATTTACTATTTTTAATAACTGCTATAGGATAAACAATGGGGGTGTGTAACTTTTTATCTGCGATGGCAATTATTTTTACTTTATCAGAACTTTTAGCATCAGTTAAATAGATAATTCCAGCATCAGCATTACCAGTTTCTACATGAGTTAAAGTTTCTCTGACATTATTTCCAAACACAAATTTAGATTCTAAGGAGGCTAAAATTCTTAAATTTTTAAATACTTCTATTGCGTATTGTCCTGCTGGTACACTTCGTGGCTCGCCAATGGCAATGAATTTTATTTTCGGTTGTGCTAGTTGAGAAAAATTAGCTAAAGATAAAGATAAAGGGTTTTTTTTAGGAGTAATTAAAGCAATTTGATTAAGTAATAAATTTTTTCTAGTATTCGGTAATAATAAATTCTTTTTTTCTAAAGCATCCATTTGTTTAGAAGCGGCAGAAATAAACACATCAATGGGTGCACCTTGTTCAATTTGTTGTTGTAAAATACCAGATGAAGCAAAATTATAATCAACATTTTGGGGATATTTTTTACTAAATTCTTGTAAAGCTAGTTGAAGACTAGCCGCCGCACCTACTAAAATCTTTGGATTATTATTTCCTCTTGTTATAGAAGGAAAAGAGATTATTCCTAATAATACTAAAGAAAAAATAAATAGTCCTTTTAACAAAGATTTTCTTAACATTTTTTTATCTTAAATTTAAAATAATATATTATATAGAATAATTATCTTATTAACTTTAGCAATACCTTCGATAAGGACAATTTTGCAATATTTAGAATAAATTTTATGTAAAATTAAAACTTAGTCAATATAATTGTCTCAAAATACAAAAATACCGGAAATTTTTCTTCTAGTCTCCCAGTCTGTCTCGTCTTTGTTATTTTTATTTTGTTGGAGTGAGATAAACTAATGACTTTATAGTAGTCATTATCATGCTTAGAACTTTTTGATATTCTTGGATAAGCTCAAAATGACAATTAAAGATTTCAATAATATTCCAACTAACCGAAAAGTTATTATAAGTCTAATTTATGCCACTCTCTAGTATTAAGTAGAACGATTCCAGTTTGCATTAAGTAATACAACATAGACGATCGCAAACATTCCTAACACAGCTAAAGCGATAGAAAAACCAATCACTCCACTATCCAACATATTAGTTTGTTCGATAATCATACCGTAGTTAATCTTAAATCGGGCGGCAGCCATCCCAGTATAGTGCATTGATAAAACTGCACCCCCCATAATCAAAGAAGCAAGAATTGTTTTCCAAGTATAAGTTTGATCTTTTTTGGCTGTGCGTAATCCTATTACAATGATGATTGCCGCAAAAGAAACGACGATGGCAATTAATACGGATAAAGCGAAAATTAGGGGATCATAACTAATATTAGCCGATACTCTCATAGCTGCCATACCAATATAGTGCATTCCTGCAATGGCTGAACCCATAGTAATAGATCCAGCAATCAGAATTTTCTTATTAATCAAAGGTTGAGTAATAATATATAAACCTTGAAGACATCCCGCAACGGCGGCAACTAAAGAAATTAAGACGATCACAAAATCATAAGTAATTTTAGGCTCGATGGAAAAAGCAGTCATGGCAATAAAGTGCATTCCCCAAATACCCATGCCCATAGTTACCGCACTAATAATTAACCATGTCCAACGCTCTAAACCCTTATTTAAAGTGATTTCTCTTGACATTTCAATGGTGAAGTAACCCGCCGCCACAGCCACAATTGCTGAAAGTATGACTAAAGGAATATTATAAGTAACATTCATAATTAATACCTATTTTTTAACAAGATTTTTGTAATATTTTGACTAAATTAAAGCTGATTTTTGAAAAATTTTCTCAGATATTTATAATTAATAAATATGAAAAATTTGAAAGATTTTATTAACTTCTTTTCTCGAATCTTAAACTTGTAAATATTTATCTACTATAGCCAATAAACTTTGCTGTGTAAATGGCTTTGCTAAAAAATCTTTTGCTCCAATTGCTTCAATTTTTTCTTGATCCAACATTTTTGTATTGCCACTGATAATAATAATCGGAACATTCTTAAAAACAGAACTATTTTTGAGTATTTGAGCTAGTCGATTTCCATTAATACCGGGCATCGATAAATCCATCAAAATTAAATTGGGTTTAATATTGAATAAAAATGAAAGAGATTCCATGGGATTTATCACCGTAAAGACTTCATATTTATCACTTCCTAAATACTCTTTAATAGTTTCTAGCATTGTCGGACTATCATCAATACAAATAATCCGATAAGTTTTTTGCTCATTTGTTTGAACATTTGTTTTTGAAGTCTTAGGTTCATTAGCCATAAGACCTTTAGGATTAATTGAGGGACTATTTTTTAGAGAGAATTCACGAGTAACTGTCGTTTGACTTCGACTAATAATATTGGAATTTGAAAATTTTAAGGGAGGATTATTTTCGGGTTGATTTTCTAACGTTGAAGGAATTGAGGGTAATTTATCAAGGGGGGTTTTCGGAGAATATAATTTAATAACTTTATATTGAAGATAAGGAAATAACAATTGAGCTACTCTTAACTCATCCTGTTTTAGAAAAATACTTAACTGACGAATCGTTGCACCCTTCATTAATTTTGCCAACTGCATCAAAATACCTGGAGAAAGATTACCATTGGGAACTTTTTCTTGTAATTTAGAAGGATCTATACAGAAAGGGCGTTGGTGAACAGAAGTAATTAAAGGAGTTAGCTTTTGCCACATTTTTAGGCGAATCTTCAAAGACTTTAGAAGGGTAGAAAGTTCCATGGGATTTACTTCTATCGTAGTTTTCATTTTCAAGGATTCAACTGTATTAATTTGATTCCATTGATATTCTCCATCCCTTAACCAAAGAAAAGACTCTAACGCATCTTGAGTCAATTCCATAATCAACATTGTTTTTTGACTTGAGCTGAGATCATTCCGATAAACTAACCCGTTTATTATTGTTATGAGTTCAAGATTATTGGTACTATTTTGAGGTTGAGTTAAAGACATTTTAGAAGCTATATCAGGTGCTATACGCATTAAATAATACTTAAGTGTTTCTAAAGATTGTAAGGAATGATGTGCATATTGCAATTTCCCCTCGACTAAATAAATATTCCAATTTACTGAATTTGAGGTGATTTGAAGATGATTAGTTTTTTTTAGATTAAGTCCATCTTCAAGAATTTTAAAGGGCTGAAAATTTGATTTCATGATTTTTTTTAGAAAAAAGATAGATGATAAATTATGGAATAAAACTTAAGTGACTCATATAACGTAAATGGAAAATAAATCTAAAATCTAAGTACCAATTAACTCGCTAATTTTACTCAGTAATTCTTGTTCATTATAAGGCTTGGAAAAATAAGCAGATGCTCCCAAATTAAAAGCTAGTTTTCGGTGTTTTTCATTACTGCGAGATGTTAACATCACAATGGGAAGAGATTGAAATTCTGGTTTACCTTTAATTTCCTCTAAAACACCATAACCATCAAGACGGGGCATTTCAATATCACAAATAACCCCTTGAACAGATAGTCCACCTAAAAGTTTATCTACTGCTTCTTTTCCATCTTTAGCTTGTTCAACTTGATAACCTGCTTTTTCTAAAGTTGAGGCTAAGTAACGGCGAACGTTGATAGAATCATCTGTAATCAGAATTGTGTTAACTTTGGTAGAATTAATTTCTCCATTTTTATCTTTGGAAATTAAATCAGTTTTATTTTCCCTTATTTTAGTTTTCAAAGATTCTTGGAAAATTTGCACAGGATCAATTAGAGGTAAAACTCGACCGTCTCCTAGTATCATAGAACTAATTAACCCCACAGTTAGAGGTAAATGGGTATTGATAGGACGAATAGTTACTTCTTGTTCGCCCCAGAATCGATCAATTTTAATCGCACCCAGATCATCTCCTTCTCCTACCAAGAGAATTGTCGGTTGGTTAATCACGGGATTTCCGGGCATTTCAAAAGGTTTTGATGGTCGATTAAAGGTTAATGTTTGCTCTAAGTGAGCCAAAGGTACTGTTTGTTCGTGCCAACTAATGTATGTTAAGTCTTCGAGCGTTAAACCTTGTTCTGGTTTCAAATGTAACATTTCTCGAACACTATTAACGGGTACGGCAAACACCATGCCTTTTATTTCCACTATCATCACTCTTAAAATGGACAGGCTGAAAGGAACTTTGAGGGTAAAGGTTGTACCCTGTCCTATTTTTGTCTCGGCATGAATATCACCACGAATTTCTTCTAAGTTGGTACGAACTACATCCATTCCCACTCCCCTGCCTGAAAGTTCTGTTACCTTTGTGGAAGTGCTAAAACCTGCTTGAAAAATATGGTCAATTATTTCCGACTCCGACATTTTCTTAATTTCTTCATCACTAATACCCATTGATCGTAGGCGATCGCATATTTTATTAAGGCGAATCCCCGCTCCATCGTCTTTAATCTTGATAATAGTTTGTGTACCTCGGTTAATAGCACTGATGGTAATATTTCCCTCACTAAGTTTTCCTGCCATTGTCCGAGTTTGAGGATCTTCAATACCATGATCAAAAGCGTTACGAATTAGGTGCATTAAAGGGTTATTGAGGGCTTCGATTAGGGTACGATCAAGTAAAGTACTTTCTCCCTCAATTTTGAGATTAACTTTTTTCCCAAACTGTAAATTCAAATCCCTGATTAGGCGAGGAAAACTTCTCACTAAATCGGCAAAAGGACGCATCTGAATACGGGTCACATTTTTCTGAAGCGATCGCATCGTATGATTTAATTCTTGTACAACTTGGTTAATATCCTCTAAGCCAAAATCAATATCTGTACTGACTTCCTTTAATTGCACAATGGTTTCGATTTGTTCCTGAGAAATCAAGTGTAAATCACTATAACGATCCATTTCTAAAGCATCGAATTGAGCTAAAGTCTGATCTGCCATCAAAGAATTAGAAACATTTACTCCAACAAAAGTCGGAATTTGAGTGAAAGATTGCTCTTTCAACAAACCTTCAGTAGAAGCATGATCATACCAATTTCTTAACTGTTTATTGGATTGTTCTAATTGATTCATCCGCCGTTGCATTAACTGGGCAAAATTTTTCAATTGTTCTAACCGCAGATTAAGGCGATTACGTTCTATAATCAACTTACCGAATAAAGTGTTAAATTGAGATAATTGTTCTACAGGTACACGCACCAATTTACCTGATTTGGGTGAAGTTTGAAGAGTTTTAGGTTCAGGAATTAAAGATTTTTGTGGTTCAGAAACTTGAGCAAAAGCATCTTGTAACTTTTCTAAATCCTCACTTTCAATTTTTTCCTCTGAGAATAAATCAAAATCTGATAAGGCAATTTCTTCTGTCAAAGGGAAATCATTACTAACGACAATTTCCAAATTAACAGCCTCATCTAAAGCATTAGTTAATGATGAGAGATCATCCTCATTAAAATCAAAGTTAAAACCCTCAGCATCAAAAACAGATTCATTGAAACCGATTAAATCATGGCTTTCCACCTTAGAAGGTAACTTATCAAAACTACCACGCATCACCAAAGCATGGGAACGTCGCCAAAGGGTTAAAGCCTCTTGAGCCAAAGAATTAATATTTTCCTCACTGCTAATAATCGCCTCCTGCTGAATCGATTCACACAGTTGAATAAAAGGCTCTAAATTCGCCATGTGTCCAAAAATCAACAATTTTTCTGATGTCATTACCAAAGCTGAGGACAATTCTGCCGATGAAAGTTGAGTTAATTCAACCTCAAATTCGTCTAAAATCGGTTCTAAACCTTCCTCAAACATCAACAACTCAGCATCTATTCCTTCACTTTGGGCAAATAATAGATCTTCATCTTCCTCTCGAAGTTCTCCTAAATTTTGGCTCAACTGTATAAAAATAGGCTCAACATTACCTTTTAACCAAGATTCTTCAACTTCTATCCCTTGACGGTGTAAATCACTAATTTGACGCATAGAATCAAGCCCTAATAACAATAAGGTTTCCACTTCTGTAGTGATTTGAGTAGAATGGTGACGAATGCGTAAAATTTTGAAAAAATCTTCTAAGCGGTGAGCAACATTACTCAAAGGGAGAAATCCCATCATTCCTGCACCACCTTTAACTGAATGAGTCGCCCTCAAGGCTAAATCTAGTCTTTCAGGTTCGGCAACCGTTGAACTCAAGTCAAGGAGTGCAGATTCTATGGTATGAAAACAATCTTCCGCTTCATCGAGAAAATTAAGTCGAATTTGTTGTTGATCCATTATTTTTTTATCATTTAAAAGGGAAAGTTGATAAAAGTGTTAAGCTGAGACATCTTTACTTTGTAAACCAATATTCTTGACTACAGAAGATTTATATATGTCAAAACATAGGTTAGGTGATTCTGAAGTTTACTAATAATTTTTCTTAACTAACCTTAAACTGCTCTACTGCTGACTCCATCTGTTGAGCAACCTGTGCTGTTTCCTTAATTAACTGAGCGATTTCCTTAGAAGAAGTTAGTCTTTGCTCAGACTGTTTCGCAATTCGTTCCATTAATTCTGTGACAAGACGAGAAGTTTGGGTTTGAGATACGGTGGACTGGGAAATATTTTGCATTAATTCATTAATCTGACGAGAACGTTCCAATACTTGTTCTAATCGCTGTTTTGTCGATTCCACTAAGCGAGTTGTATTTACTACCTCAGAAGTACCTGATTCCATTGCGGAGGTAACTTCTTGGGTTTCCCGTTGAATCTCTGCCACTAATTGTACAATTTGTTTTGTTGCCGCCGCTGATTGTTCTGCTAATGCCCCCACTTGTTCAGCTACGACGGTAAATCCTTGCCCTTGTTCTCCAGCACGACTGGCTTCTACACTGGCGTTAATGGCAAGTAAGTTAGTTTTAAGGGCTATTTCTTCAATGATGGAAACCACCTGAGAAATATTTTGGGAAGATTCCCCTAAACGCTTCATTTTCTTGGCAGTATCTCCTACTTTTGAACGCAAATTCAAAATACTATCTACGGTTTCATCCATCGCTTTTGAACCAGCCTGAGTAACAGTATAAGCATCATCCGAAAGAGTAGCGGCTTGATTAGCGTTAGTGGCTACCTGCTCAATAGAAAAGGACATTTCTTGTACTGAATTTAGAGTTTTACGAGTGTCATCAGCTTCCTTACTTGTTTCTTGTGCCAACAATTCAATGGATTTCTCATTTTCTTCTAAAGATGAACTAACTTGAACACTAGACTTTTTCACTTGCACCGCTATATCTTGTAAATTGTCCAATATTGCATTGCACAAATCGGCAACAGTACTCATTTCCATGGAGGTTAAACTCGCCCTTACGGTCAAATCACCATCTACTGCGTACTGTAATTCATCTAATAATTGATAAATACCTTCTTCTAGCTTTTCTTTTTGTTCTCTTTGTTGATTAGCGATCTCTTTTTGCTCTGTAATTAATTCTTTTACCCTTTGTACTAAGGTGTTAAAGTTATAAGCTAAGGTTCGATTTTCTTCTGTACCTTCTAATTCTGCTTGAACATCTAAATCCCCAGAAGCTACTTGTTGAGCTTTATCAGTGAGGTTAGCCAATGGTTGAGAAAGGATTTGGGCTAATAAAATAATATTACCCACCGCTAAAAATCCTAAAAAAACTGCGATAGTGGCAAAAATAACGATTAATTCAACCCCTGCTTGGGCGAGTTCTGATTTATTAATAGAAACTGAGACAATTAAATTAGTGTTAGGAATCGGAGTAATCTTAAAATATTTTCCCTGACTTTCAAAAATTAATAATGTTACATCTGGCTTCTTTTCTGAATTTTGTAACTCAAGGTTAGAAATTCCATTGAGATTTTTGATTTTCAGCAACGCATCTTCCAGATTTCCTTGTGGTAAAGTCTGAGTCAAAATCTGGGCAATTTTTTGAACCGTTTCACCGCCAATAATTTGTTGTTCAGATTGAGATAAATTGTTACTGCTTAAAGTATTTAATATCTTGCCTGTTTCTCCATTAATAATTTGCATCACTTCGGAATTTTCAATCGTCATTCCTAAAGATGCTTCTAGTCTATTTTCTAATCCTACCGTTGATGTTATAACTAAAGGGTTATTTTCAAGGTCATTTTTAGTGTTTAAAGTGTCTTGAAAAAACTGATCAGCTACTTCCCTGCTAATAATAGCTGTTTTCTCTAGCTCTATTAAAGTTTCCTTTTCACTTCGATAGTGAGTGATATTAATCCCTATTAAACTTATTACCACAAGAGGAATGAGTGTAGTTGGAACAACAGTAAAAAGTAATCGCTGACGCAACGTGCCACCGCCTCTTTTGACTTCTTTCGTTTCTGGGGAAGACTGAGGAACTTGAGATGATAAGCTTTGTTCATTGTTAGGAATAAATTCCGAGGTCAAATTCAGCAGTTGTTCTGGATTTGTCATAATAAATATTTATAGTTACTTTATAGATTTAAAAAGTTTTTTTGACAATAGTTTCTATATCCAATATGGGTAAATATTGGTTGGAAAACTTTGCCCATCCTTGTAAATAGGGGATTAAAGTAGAGACTGTATCTTGTTTGAGTGAATATTCTAGGGGAGATTTTACTTCGCTTTCTAATATTCTTGTAATACCTTGAATTTGATTAACAGCTAAACCTAATAAATTTTCTGTTTCTGAATCTGATGATTTAGGTAAAAAAGGTGAAACATTAATCACGATCATGTGATATTTTGGTGTATAGATTGGTAGAGGCAAAAAATCTAAAAGTTGCGGTAAATCAATCGCAAAAAAAACAGAATCTCGGGAATTCATCAAACCCAGCACGAAATTTGACATTTGGGGAATAGGAGTGATTTGTTCTCTTTCTACTAGCAAAGATTCTCGAATAACATTCATGGCAATTAAAACCGTTGTCTCAGTAGCTAATTGACAGCGAAGATAAATATTTCCCTTTAAATTAATTGACTGGAATAATTGAGGTAATAATTCCTCTAATCTTGATAGAGAGGAAGACGAAGAACTCATAATTTTACTCCATTGCTTCTTTCACCGCAGTAATAATTTCTTCTGAAGTACAAGGTTTGACCACATAAGCTTTAACCCCTTGTTTTTTTGCCCACATACGATCAACATCTCGATTTTTTGCAGTACAAGCTATCACAGGAATATTTGCGGTATCCGGATTTTTCTTGAGTTGACGACACAAATCCAATCCTCCCATTTCTGGCATCATCCAATCAGTAACAATGACATCGGGAACATTTGCGGTAACTTTTTCCATCGCTTGTTTCCCATTGATCGCTGTTTCTACTGTGTAACCAGCAGAAGTAAGGTATTGAGTAATCATATCCAATTCTGATTTTAAATCATCGACAACTAATATTTTGCTCATAAATTTTTTTAAAATAAATTAAAGTTTAATAAATTCAGTTTACATCTAATTTTTAATAAGACAAACAGCAATTACAATATCTTAATATATTGACGATAAAAAATTGTAGTTTTATTTCAAAATAATCATTAATTTTGTCAAGCTTTAAAAACATTATATCCTTAATTGGAACCATACCATACTTTTTGAATTTCATTCATCACCTCTGGATTTGGGCTAGAATTAATTTTAATAGAAGGTTTAGTTTCTACACCTAAAATATTTTGATTCCAAGGAGTATTTGGTAAAGATTTTAAATCTAAATTAATGATAGGGCGAAAACCATATTTAGTAAAAATTATTTGTTGTTCATTTTGTATTAAAAAGTCGATAAATTTTTTACCAGCTTTTGCTTCTGATTTACTAATATTTTTCTTAACAATTACACCCATAATAGTTGTTTCAATGGTAGGATTCAGATAATAAATTTGATAGCCTTGTTTTTGATTTTCTTTTGCTTGTAACCAACGATATAAAGCAATACTTTCATAAACTGTTGCTACATCGGCATCATTTTTTCCTCTAGCAATAAATTCTTGTAGTAAAATATCGGTAGATCTTGGCGGTTGATAAACGGAATTTTTAATCAGTTGGAAAAGTGTGCTTACTTTAGAATTATTAACATCATTTACCGTCAAATCATTTTGATTAAGTTGACTTTTTGCCCATAAACTTAAGGTTAATTGCCCTGAGTTTGATCGAGTAGGATCTGTTGTGATAAAATCAAAGCTACCCCATTCTTTTTGACCTCCTAATTTATCCCAATTTTTTGTTTTTAAAGCCGTTTCTAATTTTTGCCAACTAAATTTATTATCGGGAAATAAAACTTTTCCCCTTTCTTCCCATGCAATACCAACTAACATAGTTTTTGCAATCATTTTTGGAGTATCATAAAAAATATCAGTTTCTCCTTGAGCTTTTAATTTCGTTTCTAATTCAGTAATCAACTCACTATTAGCAGGGATTAAAATAGTAGGTTTAAAATCATTTTTTTCTTCTGTATAATTATTAATAATATCCTGTGAACCTTGAAACTTTAAATCTAAATTAATATCAGGATTTTCTTGTTCAAATTTTTTTTCTATCTCTTCTAATACTTCTTTTAATTCCGTGCCACTAACTATAGTGACAGTATTTTTTAAACCAAAAATAGGCGGTAAATAAGTTATCCCTAAAGAAGCTAAAATAATCCCTACAGAAATTAGTTTATTAACAGAAGAATTATTCGTATTATTTTGACTATTATTAGATACCATTTTCTCCGATGATGATGAAATTTTCAACATATCTAAAAATTTTTGTGTTAACCTATCCATAACTTTAATTTAAAATAAAGATATTCAATTTTTGGTTTAGTTCTATTTTAAAATGTATTAATCTGATTAAACTTAAATTATTGATGAAATTAGACTATAAAATAAACTCAGTTTAAAATAATTCAATAACCATGACTATCAAAGAATTAATTAATCACAAAATAGATAATCTTTCTAAAAGTGAATAAAAAAAGTACTTTACTTTGTTAATCTTCTTAAGCAACAACAGATTAAAGCTGAAAATCAAGAATGAAATTATTTTTCTCTTGAAGAAGCGATGAGAGATTTAGAAAATAATAATCTTCCAGAATACACACAAGCAAATTTGATGAAAAAATGGCAGTAGCCGATGACATCATTTTATTTCCATTTCCTCCAATAAACCTAAAAACAGGTAAATTACGTCCAGCGTTAGTAATAAAATTATTATCTAATGCCTATGATGACTAGCTATTTTGTATCATTTCCACTAAAACAGGTCAAGAAATAATACTACTTGATGAAATTATATCTTCTTTTGATTCGGATTTCTCACCAACGGGTTTAAAATCAGAAAATTTAATTAGAGTCTCAAAGTCAGCGGTTGTATCAGAAAAGATATTCTTAGGGAAATTTCGTAATATACCCAACAATTCCTTACAACATATTAAGTTCAATTTAGCTAATTGAATCTTAAAGTAAATAAGCATTTTCTTGTAAAATAACTAACTCTTGACTTAAGGCTTGTAAATCATTTAATTCCTGTGAATTAGTTAAATCGGCTGTGCGTAATTTATTCTGTAATTGTTGTAAAATTCCTGCGGATTCAGTTATTAAATTTGTTAAAGAAAATACTTGAGCTTCTCGTGCAGATTGTCCTTCTTTTGCTAAAGTAATATTACGAATTAAACTTAATTCTATTTGTTGCAATTTTTGTAAAGCTACACCATCAGCAGATTTTTGTTTTTTCTTAATCTCTTTTAATTTTTCCGTTAATTCTTCCACTGATAATAACGAATCTCCTCCCGATAATTTATTACTTAAATCTTCTATTTTTTGAGGTAATTCTAAGGTGCGATCGCAAGAATATTCTACAGCTGTTAACAATTCCATTTGCCATGAATCATGTAATAACTTTTTCGCTTCTAAACGTAAATTCTCAGCTTTATTAAGCAATAATTCAGCTTCTTTTTTGGCTTGACTTAATTCCGCTTCTAAGGTTTTATTATCTAAATCAATTTTACTATGATTACTTTGATTATTACTAGCTAAAAAAGTTGAGCCGATGATGGCAATGACTATGCTAGAAGGTAACATAATAAAATTAGATAATTTGATAACTTTTACTCCTAAAAATAAAGAAATTCCAGCGATTAAAATTGCTAAAGGATAATTAAGAGGATTAACTATTCTCATTTTAAAAACTCCTAATTTTAATTAAAATTCTACTTGTAAATCATTCATTAATTTATCAATAGTATCAGGATTACCTTGTTTATAATAACCACTATTTATTTTAGCAATTTCTTCTAAAACTTGAGCATTAAATTCTCCTTCTTTTCCATAACCAACAGTAAAAAAAGCAATTCTATCATCACTATTAAAACCACTTTTTTGCAATTGAGCCTCTAAATTTTGTAAACTAATTCCACTACCAGAATCTTCTCCATCTGTGAGAATTAATACCGCATTAATCGCATTTGGTTTCAGATTTTTTTTCAGCCAATCACGAGCAAATAAAGCACTATCATATAATTTTGTGCCACCTTTTGCTTGTAAATTACTAATATATTGAATCCCTTTATTTTTCCCTTCAGGAGTGCCTTTTATAATTACTGGAGAATTAATTTCATCACTAAAAGTGATTAACACAATTTCCTCTTTTATACCTAAATTATTAACATAATTAAATAAGGTATTTTGCACCGCCGTCATTTTTTCTCCTCGCATCGACCCTGAAATGTCAACAACTACAGCTACTTGAGAAGGTTTTTTAGCATAATCTTGCCAATTTTTTAGCATCGCTTCCACCACTTCAGGCTCAGGGGGGCGATAAGATTCATAATTAGGATTAGGATTAACTCCAAATTGAGTATTAAATTTATCCCCCAAAGGAATACCCGCAATGGCTGGGCGTAATCCTAACTCGGTAGCTAAGATTTGAGATTCCTTAGTCAGCATAAACTCTAAAACTTTTTGTGCACCTTCTTTTTCTTCCTCTGACACCCAAGAAGCATTGGGCAAAATTCCTCGAATATTAGAACTAAAAGTCGCTTTAGGGTAAACTGCTTGATATTTAGTTTTATTTTCATCTCCTTGACTGTTGGCACGAATCACGAGAGACTCATAAACTGAGCCTACATTTGCCCAAAACAAGCCATTTTCTACCATCGAATTAGCTAAAGAAGAAGTAGAAACCCCATAACGAGTAACTTTTTCTTGGATAGCTTTAACTTTATCCTGATATTTTTTTACATCATCAATAGTTAAATCTTGAGGGGGTTTATCAGCAACAGAAGCAAATTGAGCAACTAAAGTCTGTAACCCCGAATTAGAGCGAGTTGGAGCAGTTTGCACAAAATAAATAGGTAAAGGTTTTGCTTGAGAATCCAATTGTTGATAATTGTTATATTCTGCTAAAGCTGTGTAAATATTAGGTACTTTTTCTAATGCTGGTGCAAATTCTGCCGTTGTCATAAATACCATCGGGCTGAATACTAATAAAGGAGTATCAGTAATAGGAGGAATATAGTTTTTACCCGGAAAAATTTTATCAATTTGATACATTAATTGATTTTGATAAATTTCGCCATCTACGGCAATCAATGACGGAAAACGCTCATCATCAGAGGAAATCGCCTTCGTCGAAAGTTGCTGACTAAGAGAAACAACTTCGTTAATAACGTCTCCGCTTCCTTTGGCTTCACAGGTTAAAAAAAAGGATTTGCCACTACTTAGTTTCGGTTTCGTAGCATTAAGTTTTATTGCAATTTGTTGACAAAATTCTCCTAGGTCGCTACCTACTAAGAATTTAATAGGAATGCCAGAAGGTTGATTATTATCAACACTATTTTGACTACATCCACTGACAATTAAGAATGGTGCAAGAAGAAAAGAAAAAATTAATTTAAAATTGGAAACCATAGAATAAAATGATGATTTCTATTGTTATAAGTCATCATAACTGATTTTTCTTTCCATCAAGGTTAAGTAATCATTAATACCTGAGTTCAAGTTTAATATCAAATTATTGGTGAAAAAAAATATAGTATCAAAAATTAACTAGAAATTATAATTAATTTTGATTAATAGAGAAAAGATTGCCCTGTATCCACTAAAAAGCGATTTTTAACCGCTTGTCTGCCTAATAACATTCTAAAACCCATTATGTCACGATTCGTTAACGTTACTTCAATAATCCATTGGTGAATGCCTAATGTTACTTTCGTCAGAATAACTGGGCGAAGTTGTGTATGCCCTCCCGAATTAGTAACGTGTCTATATTCTAGTAAAGGTGCAATACAGTTAATAGTAGTGTGAGTTTCTCTTTGAATGGGATGTACTTGAAACTTCACCATTTTCTGATTTTTTTCTGTATAAGTTTGAATATGGAGAGCGTGTAGTGCAGAAGTTCTTGCACCAGTGTCAATTTTTACTTTAATTTTATCAACCCCTAATGTTGGTAATGTGAGATATTCTCGCCAACCAATCAGGGGTAATGCTTTTTTTGTCTGTGTCATTAGTAGATGATAGGGGAAGAATGGGAAAAGGGAGATAAGAGAATAATGAGGGAAAAATTGGAAAAACTCTTAAAATCCTCATTCTTCATGCCTCCTTAGTTTGCACAAGCTGTACACTCTTCCTTAAAGGAATCTCGTTGTACGATTCGCACATAATAAACTGCTTTACATCCTTTTTCCCATGATAAGATTAATGTATCGTAAATGTCTTTTGCTTTTAAAGCTCTTTCAGGCTCATCAGGAAAATAGACTCCTTCATTAAGATTAAAAAGTAATTCCATTGAAATTCCTGTATCGATCCATTGTTGAATAACAGCGATAGCTTTTACAACTTCCTCTTGATTGAGATGTTTATTTTCTTGATAAAACCAGTTTTTATCACTAATATAAGGAGGTGCAATAGGTACTGTTCCTTTTGCCCATTTATCGTAAAAAAAACGACTATAAACAGGCAATACACTAGCGGTGCAACCTTGTACTAAAGACGATGAAGTATTAGGCGCGATAGCAGTAATATGAGAGTTACGAATGCCAAACTCTTGAATATCATCGGCTAATTGTCGCCAACGAGGTTTATCATAGGCATTTTCTTCAAACCATTCTACGGATTGACAACCAATTAGTAAGCCTTTGCTCCAATCGCTACCTTCAAAGGCAGGATACGCTCCTCTTTCTTTCGCTAATGCCATAGAAGCACAAGTGCAATAATAGCCAATATCTTCAAATAAATTGCTTATTTGTGACAGGTTGCTATATCTTAAATTTTGTTTTGCTAACCAATCAGCTAAACCCATAGCACCAACACCAATGGTACGATAACGATCATTATGAGCTTTAGCATCCCCAAAAGGTGGCAAGGTAATCTCGATAGTATTATCTAAAATTCTTACTGCTAACTCACAGATAGATTGAGTTTCATGATTTTCTAAATTGGCGAGGTTAAGAGAGACTAAATTACAGCAGTGAGCATATTTGCCCGGAGTAACATTACTAAAAGATTCAGTACATAAATTTACTCCCGGAATATAACCATCATGTTTATTCGGATTAGCTTTGTTGATGGTGTCTTTAAAGGCTAAGTAAGGCATTCCTGTTTCTACTTGAGCCCTCATGATATGTTTAAATAACTCTCTGGCGTTTACTTTTTTATATATTTTTATTTTTGTGCCAAGATTTGCTTCAATGATACTGTAAGCTCCTTCAAATTCTGCCCCCCATAAAGGCGGTAAGTCAATACCTAAAACATTTTTAACTTCAAAAGGATCAACTAAAGTCCATTCTTGTTTATCTTTGACTCGACGCATAAATTCATCGGGCAGAATAAGCTGAGGGAATACATCGTAAGCCTTACGGCGTTGATCTCCATTTTCTGTTTGCATCTCCAAAAATTCTGGTACATCAAGATGCCATATATCTAAACCTACAGTTACAGCACCCGCTCTTCTACCTCCCTGATTTACCGCAATGGCAGTATCATTGAGTAATTTAATCCAAGGTATTACTCCTCCTGAAGCATTTTTTTTGCCCATTACTGAGCTTCCTGTCGCCCTAATTCTGGATACATTTACTCCTACACCACCACCATTTTTAGAAATTCTAGCAGTATTAGTAATTTCTTGAAAAATACTTTCTAAATTGTCATCGATACTAACGATAAAACAGCTAGTTAATGAACCTTTAGGCACTCTTAAATTAGCTAAAATAGGAGTTGCTAAAGAAATACGACGAGATGCGATCGCTTCATAAAATTTACGAGCATAACTCAATCTTACTTCAGGAGATTCTACCATAGCTAATAATAAACTACAGGTAAGAAAAGCCTCTTGAGGTAATTCTTGAGGTAGAAGATAGCGACTACTTAATAATACAACTCCAGCATAATCATAGTCTAAATCCCAATCAGGATTAATCCAACTATTAGCTTCTTCTAATTCTGCGGCAGAATAAGTTAAAATTCGTTGATCATATTTGCCTTCTTTGACGAAATTAGCTACTGTCTGAGCATAATTACCGTAGTTATAACCCCTAGTAACAAGGGTATCTTTCCATAAACTCCAAATATGTAAACGTCCTGCAACATAACGCCAATCAGGTTCTTCCAGATTACACATTTCCAAGGCACAATTAATTAAATTATCTTGAATTTCTCTGGTGGTAATACCATGACGCAGACGAGTTTTTAAACCAGATTCTAAAGCAATAGAGTTAACATCTTTCCCATTACAAGCCCAATCTACAACTTTTCTGATTTTACTAATATCAAGGGGGGCTGATTTTCCATTTCTTTTAATGACTTCTATACTCTTAGCCGTATTGCTTGAGTTATAATTTTTACTTCCATGATTGACTATCGATGAATGGCTGGAAATCGTAGTTTCTTGCGTATCCAATAACATTGCTTGTGCCTCGCTTACTTTAAGTATTTCTACTCAAAAAAATTTACTGCTGTTTGTTTCTTTTCCTTTATACCATACATATGGGGTAGTCTGCTGTTCTCATACACTATATGTAAATTTTAGTCAATAAAGTTAAATACTTATTTCTGCGACAAATAGTTTATGTGACAAAATTAGATCCTAAGCAAGAAAAAATATTTTTAGAGAAATTTTATTGGACAGTACCGTTAATGGTATCAGAATATTTCTGAACTCAATCTTAAAATTTATTGAGTACAATAAGCGGAATTTCCCTTAATTTGTGTTGAGGAGTTAATACCTTATTTTTCACCTTAACTTCTAACCAATGTAAAATAATAAGGAGTTATGTATTGAAAATGATAAAAATTAACCATGGGAAACGAAAATATAATACTTTTATCTGCCAGAGAAATCGAAAAAATGCGTCAAGTAGGAAAATTGGCGGCACAATTGCTAGAACATTTAGGGAAAATGGTTAAGCCCGGAATCAGTACCTATGAACTTGATCAGGAAGCTGAAAAATGGACACAACAACATGGAGCAAAAAGTGCACCATTAGGTTATCATGGTTTCCCTCGGTCAATTTGTACTAGCGTTAACGAAGTTATTTGTCATGGTATTCCTAATAAAAGTCAGATTTTGAAAGACGGGGATATTATCAATATTGATGTTACACCTATTTTAGATGGTTATCATGGTGATACATCAAAAACTTTTTTTGTAGGTACACCTTCAGATGAGGCTAAACAGCTGGTGGAAGTGACACAAGAGTGTTTATATAGAGGTATTAATGCCGTACGCCCTGGTGGGAGAATCGGTGATATTGGTGCGGCAATTCAAGAATATGCAGAAAGTTTTGGTTATTCCGTGGTAAGAAATTTTGTAGGACATGGTATTGGTAGAACCTTTCATACAGCTCCACAAGTACCTCATTACGGAAAAAAAGGGACAGGAAAAAAAATACGTCCAGGAATGGTGTTTACGATCGAACCGATGATTAATATAGGAACATGGGAAGCTGATGTGTTAGAAGATGGTTGGACTGCTTTAACAAAAGATCGTAAATTATCTGCACAATTTGAACATACGATCGCCATTACTAGCGGTGGCGTGGAGATTTTGACCTTGGATAAGTAAAGTAGATAGGTAGCCAAGGCAAGTCAAGAAGATCAAGTGGACAAAAAAAAGATGGACAGGTAGAAAAATTCCCTTGTACATTTTTAAAATAATTTTATTTATAAATAATCTAATTTCCCTTTCTGCCTGTCTTAAAAAGAGTCAATCATCACTTATTTTTAGATCGAACTCAGTTATTGTTATTAGTAATTCTCAATTCTTAACTTTATTATGAAAAAAATATGTCTCAATTTAGCGATTATCCTTTTAATTTTCTGTTCTAATTTTATTTACACTCCCAAGGCTTACGCCTATAGCGAAGAAGAAAAAATATTATTGCAATCATGGCGTTTAGTAAATGAGGCTTATGTTGATGAATCTTTTAATCATCAAAATTGGTGGCAAATTCGTCAAAATTTTCTCAAAAAACCTTTACATAACAGGGAGGAAACCTATACCGCTATCAGAGAAATGTTAGCTCTTCTCGATGATCCTTATACCCGTCTTTTACCCCCAGAAAATTATCATAATCTACAAATCACTACTTCTGGTGAACTATCTGGCATTGGTTTACAAATTAGCATCAATCCTGAAAATAATCAACTGGAAGTTGTAACACCCTTACCTAGTTCTCCTGCAGAATTGGCGGGAATTCAACCTAGAGATCAAATTATTACCATTGACGGTATCAATACTCAAACTTTAACCTTAGATGAAGCGGCGAATAAAATTAGAGGAGAAATTGGTACAACTGTTGCCATTGAGGTTAAACGCCAAAATGATGGGAAAATTAAAACCTACGAGTTAAAGCGCGATCGCCTTTCCTTAAGTGCCATTAGTTCTCGCTTAGATAATTCTCAATCAAACTATCCTATTGGTTATTTACGTTTAAATCAATTCAGTGGTAATGCAACTAAAGATTTAGCCCATGCTTTAGTACAATTAGAAAGAGAAGGCGCTCAAGGTTATATCTTAGATTTACGCAATAATCCGGGAGGTTTATTACAAGCTGGGATCGAAATTGCACGT
This sequence comes from Geminocystis sp. NIES-3708, assembly GCF_001548095.1. Lineage (NCBI taxonomy): Bacteria > Bacillati > Cyanobacteriota > Cyanophyceae > Chroococcales > Geminocystaceae > Geminocystis > Geminocystis sp. NIES-3708. The sequence continues at coordinate 359,487 of NZ_AP014815.1, forward strand.
TTATGGTTACAACCAAGTACAATCGTCTATACTGTTAATCGTCAAGGAGTTTTAGGTAGTTATGACTCTGATGGTGAAGCTTTAACCGATAAACCTTTAGTGGTATTAGTAAATCAAGGTTCGGCTAGTGCCAGTGAAATTCTGGCAGGGGCGTTACAAGACAATCATCGAGGAATTTTAATCGGCGAAAAAACCTTTGGCAAAGGATTGATTCAATCTTTATTTGAGTTACCTGATGGAGCAGGAATTGCTATTACTGTAGCTAAGTACGAAACTCCTAGTCATAAAGACATTAATAAATTAGGTATCACACCCGATCAGATTGTAACCCAAGATCCCATTAGTTATTTTGAAATTGGTACAGAAAAAGATATTCAATACCAAACTGCTATTAGTTATTTAGCTACTGCAAAAAACTATAACAATTCCAATATGTGACTTTACCTGAGTTTGATGTAAGAATTCTTAATTAAGGGTTGCTAAAAAAGTCGAAAAATTAACGCCTTCTCGATATTATTAACGCCTTCTCAATATTATTACAGATGAGCTGAACTTAAATTGAGAATTTATAATCATCTTATAGCGATTAGAACTAAAAATAAAAAAGATTATTCAATTACAAGATAAACGTAATCTATCAATGACGAACAATCTATAAAGTAAACGGTGTTGCTCAATCAAGGTATGAAAATAAAAATCCAATAATCTGAAATATTTGTGATTTAATAGTTTAGCGATCACCACTAAATAAAAATCATACCCAAAATCAGCAACGCCCAACTTTGTATCTAAAACAGATCAAAATTAACTTGAGTTCAAGATAGAAATAGTTGATAATTGACTATTTTCGACAGGCTGACAAAGATACAGGAAAATTATTTTTTTTGTGAATGAATAGATTTCTCTCAAAAATCGACCGATATTGAGAATTTTTCTACTTGTTTTCTAATTTTCTGATCCACCTATGTTATATGCAACTCAAGTTCTTTTACATAATTAGGTTTATTAACTTTTCTGGTACAGGCATTACAGATAAACGATTACCTTTTTTTACTAATAAAAACTCATCAGGTAAAAAATTTTTTTTGAGGCTATTTAATGATACTATTTCAGAAAAAATTCGTTTAAATTGTACTTTTACCGTTTGCCAACGAGGATTATTTATAGTCGATTTTATGTCAAAATAACTGCTATTTTGATCAAATTGAGTAGGATCAATAATATTAGATTCAATAATTTCCATTAAACCAACAATACCGATATTTTTGCAATTAGAGTGATAAAAAAAAGCTAAATCTCCTACTTGCATTTGCTTTAAAAAATTCCTAGCTTGATAGTTTCTGACACCATCCCAAATAGTTGTCCGATCTCGTTTTAAATCTTCAATACTATATACTTGAGGTTCAGATTTCATTAACCAATAATTCATATTTTAAGATTACTGAAAAAATGTTTAAAAGCGAACATCTCCTTTAATGCTACCAATAAACTGATTATTTTCTGTCGAACCTAATTCCACTCGCATAGATACTGGAGAATCTGTTAATTTGTATTCAATAATACCACCATAACTAATTTCTAATTCTCGACTATTAAACCCTTGATTTAAGTCGATATAGTTACGAATATAAGGACCGATAGAAACTGTTGGTATAATTTTTTGTAGTAATTCGGCATTATAATAAATTTGATCTCCTAATTCCACATTACCTTTAATACTCGGACCATTAGCAAAGCCAAATCTTCCATTAAAGAAGCCCACAAAAGGACCATTTCCATATTGTGGTATATAACCCAGTGAGCCTGTCAATGATAAACCATAATTACGGGTTTGTCGAGAATAAGTATAAGCTAGAGTTATTTGCCAAGGATTATTACTGTTATTTGCACTATTCCAACTAAAGCGGAAAAAAGGAACATGAGTACTTATGCCTGTTAGTTGTTTATTTTCGTCAAATTCCGTATTGGTTATAGTTTTACTAACAACGGTATTTATATATACTCCCACACTAGGTTCAGGAATGCCAAAATCATTACGCTTAACTTCTCCTGCCGCTTCATTATTGACGTTAAACCAAATACCAGGGTTGACACTATAATTCCAATCATTGGATGTACCAGCATAAACAAATTCGATGGTTGGCAAGTAAATATAACCGTTATAAATTTTATTATCTATATTACGAGTAAATTTTCTTTCTAATACGAGGCGATCGAATGCTAAATCAAAAGCTTTAATGGCGTTAGGAATAGCGGTTAAATATTTAGAATTAAATTCTTGTACAAATTGCTTACCTTCAGGACTCACTAAAATTACTTGGCTACCCGAAGATTCATTAACGGGTTGAGAAGTGTCTTTAAATCCTATAGGTTGGATAGGTAAACTATTCCCTAAAAAAGTTAAAGGACCAAAACTACGATTAGATAAACGAGCAGATTTTATTGTTGTTTCCCCTTCTATCCACTCTCCCACATCACTTTGAACAAATTGTACTGCTCTTTGTATATTACCTGTCTTGATTTGGAACATACTTGAACTGGTGGGAGTAATAACACTAGGAAAAGTAATATAACCTGAAACTTGATTTAAATTACTGCCTAAATTACCAAAGGCTAAAGTAGTGTTTAAACGTTGATTAATTTCCTTTCTTTCTTCAGAAGTGGCTTTCGTATTTAAGGGTTTAAATAATTCATTATTATTACGTTGTTTTTTGGCTTCTTTGATACTTTTGTTAAGCAGTCTTAAATCAACAAAATCAAAAAAAGCTCCCATAACCATACCAATACTAGAATTTAAACTTTGAACTTCATCTAAACGCCCTCCATCCTTAGAAGGAATTGTCAGAGAAAAGCCTGGATTGGCGAATAAATTATAAAAAGTCGCTTCTGGTTTTTCCTTAGAATATTGCAATAAAAAACGATTATTAAGTGCACTAACATAAATACGATACCAATCATATTTATTTTCATCAACTTGAACAGTATTAAATTGTGGAGGTTGAATGCCTAAACCCAACCATAATAAAGAATTCCAATAATGACGATCTCTTTGTTTCTCATCTAAGAAAGGATTAACCAAAATATTCAATAAATTTTCATTATCGAATTTTCCTTGTTGAGCGGTTTTGATACCCGGAATCGAAGTAATTTCAGGACTAAATACTTTTGCACCTTCTCCCGTGAGGGGATTTGTCCATTCAATACCAGCTTCTCTTAAAACGTCTTTAGGAATAATACTTTTTTCCTTCATATCTAATAAAGCAAAAGCCTGTAAGTTAGAAGTAGGAAAACCTTGTAAAATTAAAGGAGCGTTTTCTACATCTACATTGGCAAATAACGCACCACCACCGTTAGGATTAAAAGTTGATGCTACACCAATTTGACTATCATTAATTGCTTGTGGAGAAGGTAAAATAACTACTTCTTGATCTTTTTTAATTAAACCATCAGTATTAAAAGTTACTTCCTCGGCGGTTACTCCTTCAGGATTAATTAATTGTCCTCCTAAACTAATAACTTCATAATTATTTAAGTCATCCAGTTTAAACAATCTTTGTAAATCATTAGGAATAACCCAAGCAGCTTGGTAACCGCTAAAACTTTGTGTTTGGGTTAGAGTTTGTGCAAAAGTCTGATTAGTTTGCATACCCTGATAGACAATACCCGCTAATCCACCATTAACATCCCCAACAATAATATTATCTTCTAATACCCAGTAAAGTTGATGAGGTTTAGAAAAAGCACCAATACCAACTTTATTCAAAACAGGATTATCTGGTGCTTCTCGTATATCTAAATTGAGATAAAATTCATTAGTCCTCGGTTTAAAAATAAACGGAGAAAATGTTAAACTATCTGAGCCATTAACAATCCAAGGATACCGAATAGCAGTATTACTAATAGCATTGGTAATCAACATCTCCACCGTATCACGAGTTATTTTAACAGGCTCAGTAGTGGGAGCAGTTTCAGGTATAGGTGTTGATTCAATAGTAGGATCTGGGGTAGTCTCCTGTGTGGGCTGTGTATTGGGAGGTATAGGATCAAGTGTACGATCTAATGGAGTTAAATCTGCTGCACTTTGAGTGGGTAAAGTTACCTCCGCAATGGTAGCATCCCAATCAGGAGTGGCTTGAGCTAAAAATGGTGTTAACTTCACCTGTGACACAAAACAATCTTCCTCACACAGCAAATCATTCTGGTTAAGATTATTATTTCGAGGAATCGCTACGGTTTGAGTGGGTAAAGTTACCTCCGCAATGGTAGCATCCCAATCAGGAGTGGCTTGAGCTAAAAATGGTGTTAACTTCACCTGCGACACAAAACAATCTTCCTCACACAGCAAATCATTCTGGTTAAGATTATTATTTCGAGGAATCGCTACGGTTTGAGTGGGTAAAGTTACCTCCGCAATGGTAGCATCCCAATCAGGAGTGGCTTGAGCTAAAAATGGTGTTAACTTCACCTGCGACACAAAACAATCTTCCTCACACAGCAAATCATTCTGGTTAAGATTATTATTTCGAGGAATCGCTACGGTTTGAGTCGGTAGAGTTACCTCCGCCAAAATTTTTTCAGGTATCTGTCTAATATCTTCTACAATTAAACTTTTGTCGTCATTAAGTAAAATTTTACTATTGATAGTACTTTCTAAAACTGAATTTGTTACAAGTAAAGGTGTTTTTTCCTCGTCAAGATTGACAGAATTATCTTTTGTCGTGATTTCTTCTAATGAATTCAAGGTATTAGCTTTGGGATTTGCTAAAGCACTTTTATTCATGCCAGATAAAAAACTACAAATAAAAATTATTAATAAAAGTGATTTATTCAGTTTTTTATGACCTATAATAGTTTTATTTAAGACCATGAAAAATACAAAAAGTATATATAGTTGATATAAAAATACAAAAAAGAATTCTAATATTTAAGTTTCAAGCGGATCATCTTAACCCCAAAAAAAAATTTTTAAATAACTTATTCCTGTATTCTATATTTTTGATTATAACTACTTCGTTACCAAATCCGAATATTTATTTTTATATCAATTTTTTTTGATATTTTTAAATCTTTCTTTTTTTGACACACGGGTGAAGAAATAAGACAATAAGTATCATAAATAAGGTTATATCAAAAAAATCCTATAAACTCAAAGTAAATTATAGTATTTTGCACACATTTTTTGTCTTTTCATAATGAACATCTAATGATAATTTTCATACTTGTTTTGTATATTTTTGAAAGCTCTTATCAACTTATTCTAAAAATATAATGTTTTGTTTTTTTGCACAATATGAAATATATGAAATCAGTAAAAATACGTAAACTTTATAAAAACTATTAAATATTAATTTTCGTTAATTGATAGTATCAATCATTAAAAAAAAAAAGATTCAAAAAAAAAGAATCAATTTAAACTTTTAGTGTATAATCACGGTTAGGGGATTATCAAAAATAATCTTGACCCATGACACAAAATAAACAAAGTACAAAAATTACTTAACCCATGATGAATAATTTAAACAAAGCATTACTAGCTATCGGCGTTGTCGGTTTAGGCTCGGTTATCAGTGCTCCCGCTTTTGCTCAAGCTTTCGCTTCTGGTAGCTCTACCATCGTTTTAATGAACGGTGCTAGTCAATCTGTCGGTGCAGAAATCTCTATCCCCGGTGGGCTTACTTTTTTAGGTGCAACTGGAAATGGTGATGTAACCGTAACCCCAGTATTAGCAGATACTCTTGCAGTCAACGAAAATGCTTTTACAACTCTTAATGTTGATCCCGGTTTACCTGATGCTAGTATTCTCTCCGCTACTCCAACTACTTTCACTGCGGCGGCGGCTCAAGCGTTAGTTGCTGCTGCTGGTGATTTACAAGCACAAGTATCTATCATCCGTGCTGGTGCTGGTGTTGACGGTTTAGACTAATCAGGAACAAAATCCTAATCATACTGAATCTGGGAGTTATTTGTTCTTATTCTTAATAACTTAAAAAGCTCCTAAACCCTGCTATAGGATTAAAACTTATAATAATCTGTTGAATATTAATTCAATTAACAACAACAGTTGAATTTTAGTTTTAATTTTGACATTCACTATCATGGTAAATGTAGTTCACCCCTCACATTTACCTTTCCCAAAAAAAAGATTTTTAGAAGTTACCCAAAACAATTTAAGTGGGGAAACTAAACTGATGATAAATTTTATGATTTTTAAATCCATGATTGAGTAGGTAAGTATAATCAATTGTGAATTTTATTTTTCCCAAGGCTTTGATAACAATTAGGTTTAAATCCCCTACCTTTCATTGCATATATACAATTAATTTTGTTTAAGTACTTAATAATGGGTAACATAGAATAACAATAAATTTTAACCCTTCACTTACATATTTTTATAATTTTGCCATAGCCATTAATAATATATCGAAATAACTATGTATAAATTTAAAACCCTTTTTGTTATTTTTCTTAGTGCTATAACTTTGGTATCCGTTACAGGTAAAAATGTCATGGCACAAGCAACAGCCACAGGAAGCGTTTTTATATTTAATCCTAATACTGGTTATAGTCAGTCTGTTAGTGGCGAAATTACTATCCCCGCAGGATCATTTAATGGATTAGAAGTAACCCCGAATTTCAGAACGTCCTTAGTTGGAGATAATAATTTTTTTCCAACCAATCCTTTACAAGCTCCAATTACAGATTTACTCATTAACCCTCAAGGTATTAACTTTACTTTAGCCCCTTCTTTAAATGCCGAAACCGCAGCACTTCTTTCTGGTTTAAGCGTAAATGGTAACTTGCCTGAAATTATTTCTATTCTTAGGGCTAACCCTGATTTACTTCGAGATGGTTCACAAAATCAAGCCATCGCCACAGGGCAAACTACATTAATCGCTCCTGATGGTTCAGTGCAATCTGTTAGTGGTGAAATTGCTTTACCCAACGGATTATTTTATCAAGGGTGGGAAGATCTTGTAAACGGTCCTTGTGGTCCAAGTGCAACAGGATGTTTAATAATTTATTCTGTAGATCCTAATAGCTTAGTAAATCCTTTAGCTCCTAATTATCGTCAATTCGGTACAATTCCTCAAGATCCTAATACTCCAAGAATAGAGCAATTAATCATCAATCCAGGTCCTGTTTCACTATTTTCTAATAATGGTAATAATTATGATCTTAATGCGGCGGCAGCTCAAATTTTATCAGCTGTTCCTATAAATGAGCTTTCTAATGTTGTTTCTATTATCCGAGCAGCTAGTGGTTCTAGCGGTCCATTTTCCAGTCGGGTTCAGGGAAGGGCGATGGGGGTAACAATGATTTCTACTCCTAGTGGGACAACTCAATCTGTCAGTGGAGAAATAAACCTTCCTGTGGGATTATATTTTGATGATCCTGAAGGTTTGAGTACCAATTGTCCAGGTAATGCTTGTTTGACGGTTTTACCTGATATTCAATGGTATGGAAATTCAGCTGATACTGCTTATATTCAACAACTTGTTGTCGATCCGGGATTTGTACAACCCGGAGATCCAAATAACGTTACATTTGCTTTGCGTTCTAGTTCTTTTGATTTCAACGCAGCCGCAGCAGATATTCTTTATCAATATATAGATAACGGCTCTTTATCAGATGTTGTTTCTGTTATCCGTGCTGGGGCAGGTGCTGATGGCTTGACTCCTAAAAATCGTCCTGTCGCTAGGGCTTCAGGTACTGTTACTCTTACTCTTCCCAATGGTGCTGTACAGTCTGTTACAGCTGAATTAAGTCTTCCTAATTCCCTTTATTATACTGGTGCAAATTCTTGTGGTTCTGCTTGTTTAGTTGTTACCCCTACTCTTGATACTGCTGCAGCAAGTTTAAATAATGATCCTAATCTTTTGTCTGTTACCAGTTTATTAATAGATCCAGGTACAGCTAATGATCCTACATTGATTCGAGGTTGGGATTTTGATGCGGCGGCGGCGAATGCTTTAAATCAGGCTGGGGATTTACAAGCACAAGTTTCTATTATTCGAGCTGGAGCTGGGGCTAGTAATGGTTTAGAATAATTGAAATTGAGTGAAAAAGTAGGTAGTTTTTTAAATCAAGAATCTCAAAATACTAAACGAACAAAAAAGACATCGGAAATCGAATCTTTTGTTCAAAAAACAAATATGTATTATACGGCTATATACTCCAATTCTAACAAGGGGTTTAAACTTCTTGTGAAACCATAAAAACCATTACTTATTAACTATCTTCACCAAAAAAACTTTTTCATCACATTTTAATTATTATTTAAAAATCTGCTTCAATTGCTAAAGCTCCTTATCATAAAGTTAAGCCTATTTCTAATTGTTCTAACAATTTTTGCTTCTAAATAAATATTCTTTCTTTAAATAAGGGGTAATCTTTGATATTTTAAATAGTATCCTAAAAGAATAAATAAAGCGATCGCTACTGTACCTAGACCGATATAATTAGGAAGCCAAAAAATAGCAGTAATATCATTAATTTTTCCAGCTTCAAGTTGAATGTTATATTGATTATTAGCAGTTTTCTCCCACTTAGGAAATTCATTATTATTAATCAATTTAGCACCCCAAGGAAAATTAAATTGTATTTGTAAATCAATTAAATCGCCGGAAGAAATAATAATTGTGCCATCATTAGAAATTACTCCCAAAGGACTTAAATCGGCATTCAAATTAAGAGTATTTCTTTCCAATAGAATAAGATTATTTTGTTGAATGGACATCTTTGCTTCTAATTCTAATAAATTACTAGAATTATTTTTTGCCAGGTTTTGTTGAGATTTTTTGCTGAATTGAGGAACAAAAAATTGATTAAATTTACTAACTAATTCTTGCCCATTATTAAAAGGAATTGTAACCACTAATTCTTCTTTAGAAATCCTTTTTGTTTTTCCTTCTAATTTTACTGTCTGATGCTCAATATTATTTAACCAAGTATTACCTTCTCCTTGACTAAAACTGGTTAACTGCTCTCCTAATTTTATATGTCCAATTATTGTGCCTTTATTAGCTTGAGGAAATGTAACTCCGACATCGTATCTAACGCAACCCGTTAAAGTAATTATCAAGCAAAGTAATAATAATATTTTTTTCACTGTTTTTATACTTTTTATTTAATTAATATAATCGGATAATTTTTTTATTAATAAATTTGTCTATTTCAATTTTAATTCCTAATTCCCGATTATTTTTAGTCTTCAAAATCAGAATCGACGGCTGTACTACCACCTCGCACGGTTACTAAATCAATTTGTTGACGGTAATAATCAACGCTTTTAACTTCTACTTCGACAGTATCACCTAAACGATAAGCCGTACGATTTTTTCTCCCCACTAAACAAGTATGTCGAGAGCGATATTCATACCAGTCATCTTTGAGTGAGCTAACATGAACTAATCCTTCTACTAATGAATCTTCTATTTGTACGAAAAAGCCATAGGATTGTACTCCTGTTATTAAACCGCTAAATACTTTTCCCGTGCAATCTTTCATTTTTTCTGCTTTTTTCAATCCAGTTAAGTCAGATTCTGCATCTTGAGCTATTTTTTCTCTTTCGTTAAGATGGGTGATAAGAGAGTGCAAATCAGCTTCAAGGTTATTTTGAATAGCTGGTGGTAAAACATTCCAGTTAATATAACCATGACAAGTACTACTCCGTAAGTCAACACCTTTACTGGAGCGAACATAACGGCGATCGCGCCCATGTTCAAAAAGTGCTTTTAAAACCCGTTGTATTTGTAAGTCAACATATCTTTGCCCAGGAGAAACACAATGAGTATAAATGGGTAAAGCTAAACCAAAATGAGGAGCAGGATGTTGGGTATATTTATCAGATTTAAGGGAATTTAAAAGAAGATAATGAAGTACTTTTTCATAATCAGACTTGCCAAATTCTTGAATGAGATGATAATAGTCGATAGGTTGTAATTCATCTTCCGATTCTAATCTAAAATCCAGTTGTAAATTAACCACTAATTTTAATAAATCTTCTAATTCGTCCCAATCTGGTTTTGCTTGAGTACAATAAATAGCAGGTAGTTTTAATTCAGCTAAATGTTCAGCTACCACTTTCCCTACTAATACCATTAATTCCGTCATTAAAGACAATACGGGCAAAGTAGAATAAGATGCGATCGCACCAATCCTGCCTTCATCTTTAAAATAAGAAGTAATATTATCTAAAGAAATATCAAATCCACCTCTTTGTAATCTTTGAGCTTTAACTAAAGGACTTAATTCAAAGAAAAGATGATTGAGTAAATCTAAAGTAGTTTCTAATTCAGGCTTAGTATTACCAGCACCCATCATGGTTTGTACTTCTTTGTAAGTCAATTGGTGATCTACACAAATAACAGAAGGTTGAATTTGAGACTCAATAACTTGCCCTTTATCATCTATGGTAAGAAACACAGAAATCGTCAAACGATCTTCCTTCGGAATTAAAGAAGCACAATTTTGTACGGCTTTAGGTAATAAATCAATAACTTTATCTCCCAAATGAACTGTCGTACCACGCTTACGAGCTTCTCGATCTAAATGAGTTTCCGGTTCTACAAAATGAGCAACGTCAGCAATATGAACACCTAAAATCCAATTATTATCTTCGTTTTTTTGGAGAGTAAAAGCATTTTCGATGAATAAATCCAGTTGGGTTGTAACTTCTTGCTCAATGGTTATAGTTAAAACATCTCTTAAATCAAGGCGGTTTTCTAAATCTTGAGGTGTTAGATTTGGTGTTAAAAGAGCTGCTTTTTGTAATACTCGTTCGGAAAATTCTTGAGGTAAATCATGTTTAGAAGAAACAATATCAGTATCAGCGGCGGTTTCTGCATCACTACCCAATACTCGAATAACTTTTCCGATGGGGGGATTTTGTCCAATAGGATAACGTAAAACATTGACATGGACTAAATGGTTAACTGCCTCCTCTAAAGATTGACCATTTTCTTTTAAATTTAACTCAAATAGTAATCGGTCATCTAAAGGTACAGCGTTATAATCTCCATTATCTTCAATAACTCTTGCTAAAACTGAAGGATTTGCCCTTTCGACAATTAATTTCACTTCTCCTTCAGGAGAACGACGACGAGTGCCTTCTTTAATGATTTTTACTAAAACTCGATCACTATTCCAAGCATTACTCAGATGACTTTCTCGAATATAAATATCGTCTGCATCTTCTTCATCCTGAATAGCAAAACAGAAGCCTTTACTTGAACAACGTAATTTAGCTTCTACTACATCTTCTTCTATCACTCGGCGGTATTTTCCGAACTCTTTTGTAACTACTCCAACTTTTTCTAAAACATCAAGGGCTATTTGTAGTTTTTCGAGTTCTTCAGCTTCTTCACAGCCCAGTTTTTTTTCGAGTACTTTACCTGGTACAAGTTTATCCACACTGAGGTGAGAAAGTATTGTAGCGATTGAAAATTCCATTTACTATATCCTTTCAAATATCTAATAGTTGTGTTGATTCAGGGACTAAATAAAGTCAGCAAAGTTTTCTTTATACAATCTTTAATGGTGATTATATCTGAATAAAGCAAAACATCTGCGGTAATAGGGGTAACGGTATTGTTATCGGTATGGATTTATATTTAACTAATTAAAAACGAAAACAAAAGTATGTATAATTCCCATTGTTACCTAATTAATTTTATTTTCAATGTATTAATATATCCTATTTTAAGTACAACGAGCAAAGGTCTAGTTTACAATCATGAGAATAATTTAATCTTGATCAAGACAAAACAGTCAAAAATAAAAATTGATTTTACTAAAACTTAACACCTTTTTTTATTAGCTAGTATAATTGTATTGATACTTTAAGTTAAATAATTTTTTGAGAATTATGACTATTAAGCAATTAGCGTTAATTAGTGATTTTGTGACGGCGAATCACGGTAAATATATTGTTAAAGTCTCAGTGTATAGTGATGGTGTGATTTTAGGTTCGGCATTAGCAGGAGAAGATACTGTAGAAAAAGCAGAAGATGAAGCTAGAAAAAGAGCGATCACCTTGGTTAATACGGATATATTCATAAAAGGATTGATAGAAAAAGATAAAATTATTAATGTTGAAACTTCTGTAAAAACTTCTCAGGTTAAAATTTCTTCCGAAAGTGAATTTTTAAAAACTTCAAAAAAAGATTCCCCTAAAATCAAATCAAATATAAAATCACTACCCATAGAAGAAAAACCAAATTCAGAAGTTTTAGTGTCAGATTCTCCCGACTTATGGGAAAGTACTGCTTCTTTTCCTGCAAATCAGGATGAAATAGAGCAAAATGATTTTCAAGATATTGACAATGATAATTTAGAAAATATCTCCGAACCTTCCTTGAGTCCATCTCCCATAGAGAATCAAGAAGTACCAAGTCTTTTGAATAATGAGCCTATTCATGAAAGTAATGGTAATTCTAATGATGATAATTTAATATTATTCCCACCATCGACGCAGGAAGAAGATTTACCGTCAGAATCTGTTTTACCGTTACCTTTAGATGTGGAAGAAACCATCGATTTTTCACAAATTATTGATCAAACCAGTATTGAAATGAAGCGATTAGGATGGACACAAGATCAAGGTAAAAAGTATTTATTGGAAACCTATGGTAAAAAATCTCGTCATTTACTATCAGATGAGGAATTGATCGAATTTTTACAATATCTTAAAACTCAGTAGATAAATTGTTTTATTGAGGCTTTTGTTTCATAAAAAATAGATATAGAATCAATTTAAGGTAATAAATGATCAAATTCAAATACTATTACAAAAATTCAAGATTGCCTATTGTCTAAGCTTCGACTCCTTTAAAAAGTTGATTAAATATTCTCATAAAAGACAGTTATTGTTTTTTCTGACTGATACCTCTAAACTAAAATCATTAATTTAATCTTTTATTTTAATCGATTTATCTTTATCCTTTTTCACCATAAGATTATGAACCAATCCACTCAATTTTTAAGTCCTCAATTTTCTCGTTTCTGGTTACACTTCTGTTTAGGATTTACCAGTTTTTTTAGTTATGCTTTGATTACTTCCTCTATAGGTCAAGATGCGATCGCTTTCGCAGGAATAGAGATAATGGTTGATCCTTACAACGATTCCAACTTTGAACCATTGTCCATTGAAGCTCCATCAATTAAAACAAATCCATCAGCAAATAATAAAGCATTACCCACAACAAATCAAAATTATGGGATAGGAGAAATATTAATTAATGGTAATCCAACCCCCAAACCTCCGACTTTCAGTTCGGGAAATTTAATCAAATCAAATCAAACATTACCACAAATCCCTCTTCTATCCGAGCCTTACCGCAAACCGAATACAAATGATGAGATAAATCAAAATTCCACGGATGAAGAGATAACAGAAAAAACTAATGCAACACAATTATCTGTCTCCGTATCACCTTTTGATGAAACTCCCAAAGAAAATCAACCAAGTTTATCCTCCGAAAAAAGTGTTAAACCTGTCAGTAACTTATCAATTAATTTAAGCCCCAATGCTTCTCCATCAAATAACAATACTTCCATCAATACTGAACAAAATATCAATACGTTGTCATCTCCATCAGTTTTAGGTAAAAGAAGAAGTTTAAATGATATTCTCGTATTTTCTACACCACCAGAAAACAACTCGAATAATTCTACTGTCAATTCTAAAACACCTGTTAATCAAGAATTATTACTAACCACCAAAACTAATATCCATAAAATTTTGGTCAAAGTCAATAATGAAACTCAAGAATCTCAAGTGAGATCTCTTTACCCAGAAGCATTTAGGACAAATTTAAAAGGAGAGTCAATGCTACAAGTAGGAGTTTTTAGTAATAGCGAAACTGCCCAAGAAATATCTAATTCTTTACAAAAGATGGGCTTAAAAACTTTAACAATTAATCACTAATCATTAATCATTAGAATTTTTTGATAAGTCAGGCAATGGGCAAGAGTAATAATAATCGATTTTAAATTTCTTTTTTTGATATATCTATTAACCATAGAACAATTTTATTTTGAACTCAATGATGCACTTGTTCCTTTTTTAGATATTATTATTAATTGCTTACCAAAAAAATGTAAACTTAAAAACAGTCACACCGTCTTGTATTGATTTTATTTCCTTCATTAAGGTAAAAACAACAAGCGGATTAATAAATAATACGAATATTCAAATAAATATGAACCAAGAAATATTGCAAAGAGTACAAGAAATCGTAGTAGAACAATTAGACGTTGAAGCTGATCGTGTAACCCCTGAAGCTAATTTTGTGAATGACTTAGACGCAGATTCTTTAGACGTTGTAGAATTAGTGATGGCCTTAGAAGAAGCATTCGAGATCGAAATCGGTGATGAAGAAGCTGAGAAAATTGCCACCGTTGGAGATGCTGTTGCTCATATTGAAAGTAAAACTCAAGCGGCGGCTTAATTAGTTCAATGATAGCCAATTTTTAGTAAATATATAAACTTCTTTTTGGTTATCTGAATTTTTAATAATTTGACTTTTTTAACCCTTCAGGGAATAGCGAATAACTATTTTTTATTCCGCAACACCCTGTTAAGTATATTTTTAACAACTATTAAAATAAATTTTATAGATCATTTCTGCTATAAAAAAGGCGAATATTCATTTATATAAGAAACATTATGAGTGATTCACAACGAAAAAGAGTTGTTGTTACTGGTTTAGGTGCAATAACTCCCATAGGTAATACGGTAGAAGATTATTGGCAAGGTTTAACAGAAGGTCGTAATGGCATTGGTTTAATTACTTGTTTTGACACCACTAATCATACTTGTAAAATCGCTGGGGAAGTTAAAAACTTTGATCCTTTATCATACATGGATCGCAAAGAAGCCAAACGCATGGCAAGATTTTCTCAATTCGCCGTAGCCGCTAGTAAAGACGCTTTAAAAGATGCCAATTTAGTGATCAATGATGATAACGCTGATGATATAGGTATTGTCATTGGTACAGGAGTTGGAGGCTTAAGTGTCATGGAAGAACAAAACGAAGTATTACTAACGAAAGGACCAAGTCGAGTAACACCTTTTCTTGTACCAACGATGATCTCAAATATGGCGGCAGGTTTAACCGCTATTCATGTAGGAGCAAAAGGTCCTAACTCTTGCTCTGTAACAGCCTGTGCGGCGGGTTCAAATGCCATTGGAGATGCTTTTCGTCTAATTCAAGGGGGCTATGCTAAAGCTATGATTTGTGGCGGTACAGAAGCCGCTATTACTCCTTTAGCGATGGCTGGTTTTGCGTCAGCGAAGGCTTTATCTACCCGTAATGATAGCCCTGAAACCGCTAGTCGTCCTTTTGATCAAGATCGTGATGGTTTTGTGATGGGTGAAGGTTGCGGTATTTTAATTTTAGAGGAAAGAGAACAGGCTTTAGCACGGGGTGCAAGAATTTATGCTGAAATGGTGGGTTATGGCATGACTTGTGATGCTTATCATATGACTTCTCCTGTTCCCGAAGGATTAGGTGCTACAAAAGCTATTGAATTAGCCTTAAAAGACGGAAACTTAAGCCCCTCTGACATCAGTTATGTAAATGCTCATGGAACAAGTACTTCTGCTAATGACACTACCGAAACTAAGGCAATTAAACGAGCTTTAGGTGATAATGCTTATAAAATTGTTGTTAGTTCAACTAAATCTATGACGGGTCATCTTTTAGGCGGTTCAGGTGGCATCGAAGCCGTAGCAACGGTTTTAGCGGTCGCCAATGATCAAGTACCTCCTACCATTAACTTAAAAAACCCAGATGTTGAATGTGATTTGGACTATGTTGCCAATGAAAGCCGTAAGGTAACAGTAAATGTAGCTTTATCTAACTCTTTTGGCTTTGGTGGTCATAATGTGACGATCGCTTTTCGCAAACACGAACCATAAGATTTTTTTTTACATCAGTTTTATCATCGAGAATATTAACAAAATAATTGGAGTTTGATCACAACCCTAATTATTTTGTAGTTCTTCTTTGAGCAATTTTTGATAAATTTGAGGTAAATGCTGAGTCATCATATTATTCTCAATACCATAGCCCAAACTTGTCCATGTGGGAGATAATAGTTCTAAAACTCGCTGGATTTCACCTTTTTCTAATAGTTTGGCTATATCTTCATTCCATGCTTTAGAATCAGTCAGCCAATTATATAATACTTGATCTTGATATTTTGGCTCAAAACTATAATCTTTCCACAGAAAAAATTTTGAGGGGTTAGGATGATATACTGCGGCTTTTTCTGCCCAAGTTGTATTTAAAAATTGGTATCGACCAGAAGCAGTCGTACATTTGCCTTCATTTGGTCCATTAACAATGGTAATACATAAGTCTGGATGTTTACTCAAATCTTTAACATATTTTCCACTATAGATAACGTGATAAGGATTAATATAATTTGATTCACTAGCACTGATGGTACGCATTAATGCTCTAACATAAGGATTTCCACCTTCCATTACTAATGGTGGACTACCATATATACTAGAAATAATTTGTTGACTGGCTTTTTTTAACTGGGTTTTTTTCTCTTGGATAATGATATTTAGTAATCCTGATAACATGATGAGAATAATCAAGGTTTTAAGTATATTACCGAGTTGTGCGGAGAAATTTTGTTTACTATTACTTAAATTAGTCATACTATTTACAGGTTACTATGAACATTCACACCTAAAGGTTCTTATCTATCATATATTAATCCGCTATAGCAATCTTAAATAAATTGTGAAAAATAGATGTTAGTTTATTTTTTCATTTCTATAGTAATATTTCATACTGATCATTTATTATTGGTTATTTATTTTTGTATTATTCTTCTTCAGATCTTAAGATAAGATAGAAACTTACTAAAAAAATCACAATCATGACTAAAATAAAAACTCATAGTCGTCAAGAATTAGACATTAATTTTTTTACTGCCTTTACTGCTGCATTAGTTTTAACAGTTATAATTTACATTCTTTTTTTGCCCCTTAAAGAATCCTATGTGGGAGTTTTATTATACCAAAGAGGTTTAACTCAATATTTCACAGTTTTTTTTGCTTCTTTAGTAGCAGTCATTAGTATTAATAAATACTTAAAAATTCAAACGGAGCAAAAAGTTTTAAAAAAAATTGGTTTGCCAGAAAAAATTTCTTTTGATAATCATAAATCAGCACAATTAATACATATTCAAGAAGATTTTGCTCAAAGTGATAGTATGATTACTGGAAGATTGGCGAGAATTTTAAATGCTTATATTCTGTCGGGTAGTCGAAAAATAGTCACAGAATTAGCTTTAGATGATAGTTCATTTTATCTTAGTGCTTCTGAATCTTCTTACGCTTTACCCAGAATATTAGTTTGGGCGATTCCATTATTAGGATTTATCGGTACAGTATTAGGTATCAGCAGTGCAGTTAATGGTTTTAATGGTTTTTTAGATAATAGTGCGGAAATTGAACAAATTAAAGAAGGTATTGGCACAGTTACCAGTGGTTTAGCAGTGGCATTTGATACAACTTTATTAGCACTTCTTCTTAGTGTTGCGGTAATGATTCCTTTAGTTTTAGTCGAAAGAATGGAATCACAGTTATTATTAGCAACAGAAATTTATATTAATGATCATATTTTACCTCGATTAAAAGAGAATAATGAGCCTCAAGAATCAATATTAAATAATGATACTTTAATTCAAACAGTTAATAAGGCTATTGATAATAAATTACCTACAAAAGAAGAGTTAATTCAACCCATAAAAGATGCTTTACCTACTCCTCAAGATTTGATAAACCCTGCGGAAATTTATGCCAAGGAAGCCGCTAAAAATTTACTAGAGCAATTTATTCATCAATTTCATGAAATTAGTGCCAAAGAAATAGAATTAATTAATAGTTTAAAACAAATAAACAAGACAATTTTAGAAGATAGAGATAATTTTTTACAAACTTTTGGACAACAAAATGATTTAAACCATTCAATTATTATAAATATTAAGGAATTAGTCGATTTAGTGAAACAAAATAATGAAGATAATAGTCATAGTTTAAATGAAAAAACTCAGGTTATTAGTAGTGAATTAAGTAAAGCGGCTTTAAGTTTAGAAGAAAAAGTTATATCTTTAGAGAAGTCTAGTGCAAAAATTGCTGAACTTAATCAATTACAATCTAGTTTAGAAAAAGTTGTTGAGGTATTAAATAATGTGGGAGAAATGCAAAAAACTTTAAGCAATATACAAGATAAAATTGAACTTTTACAACCAACTTTACAGGATTTAAGTAAGCCTAGAATTATTAGATTAGTTGAGCAAATTGAACAGTAAATTATATATTAGAAATCGACAAATATAATTATTAACTATTAATTATTCATTATTAAAATGCGTAGGCGATCGAAATCAAATAAAATAGAATTAGAATTGTTCCCTTTTTTATCAGTTTTAGCTTGTACTATTGGTAGTTTAATTTTACTAATCATAGTTTTAAGCACAGAAACTTTAAAAGATAATCCAGAAGTAACAATTATTGCTAAAACAGAAGCAGGTGGTGTGAATAAAAAAAAACAACCCCGTTATATTGAGTGTCAAAAAGATGGAGTCGTTATTTATCCTAGTCAAGAATTTATATCAAAAAATGAACTTAGTAAACCTAATTCTAAACTAGCTAATTTTATCAAAGAAATTAAAAAAAATAAAGATAAAGAATATGTTATTGTGGCAGTTAGACCTAATGGAATTGATGTTTTTCAAAAAGTAAGAGATCTTATTGAAAAAGAAGAAATTGATATAGGTTATGAACCGATAGAAGAAAATTGGAAATTAAAAATTCAATAGCAAAAATTATTATAACGTTGATAAAATAATGAGAGGAAGAAGAATCAGAAAAACTAATCATCCGGGTCAAAATTTAGATTCATTTTTAGATATTTTGACAAATACCGTAGGAGTTTTAATGTTTATTGGCTTATTTCTTAGTTTATTAGCTGTAGAAGCTGGAACAATTATTCGTACTCCTTTACGAACAGAAACAGATAAACAAGGACGTTTTTTTGAAGTTAGAAATAATCAAATTTTTTATTTAAGTGATCCTAAATTAGAAGAAGAAATTGATCAAATTTTGATTACCTTACCCAATTGTAAAACCCCTGAAATACCTGAAAATATTCCTTCTTATTTATATAGTTTGTATATGCAACAAATAGAAGAATATGATCAATGTATAAAACAAAGAAATATTAAACTAGAAAATTTTTATTATGATAACGGAAATTATTTAATTTCATTTACTAATCAAGGTTCACTAAAATATGATGCTAATTCCTCATCTCAAGGAGAAGATTCTAAACAATTAAAAAATGAGAATTCTAATTTTATTAACACTTTAAAACAATTAAATCCTGAAGTAAATTACCTTGCTTTTATTGTACGCCCCGATAGTTTTGAAGCCTTTAGAGTAGCTAGAGAAAAGGCTTGGAGTCTTGGTTTTGAAGTGGGTTGGGAACCTATTTCTCAAGATCGAGTTTTAGTTTTTGGCTCTGGTGGTAGATCTATTGGTGTACAATAATAATCTATTTTATCATCAATTATAATATAAAGATAGTATCAGTAAATTATCTTTTTCTCTTTTTCAGGTTCACCTCAGTTCAATGTAAAAAACTTTGAAAAATAAAGGTTTAAGACTGGTGATATACCAAATTTTAGTCACTGAAAAAAATTAAATTTTGATAAATAATTATCGAAAATCAATTTGAATAAATGTTTAAATTAATTCTCTTCTAATCTCCTATTTATCTAGTTCCCTAGTCTCATCTTATCGCCAACAAATTTATATCGCATTCAGGTATGTTCAGTTATTTTAAAGGTATAATAGACAATATTATTATTAATAATAATCGGAATATTTTAATTTTAGAAGTTAATAATATTGGCTATGAAATTCAAATACCTAGTCGTTTTGCTAGACAACTAGACATTAATTCTAAAACGATAATTCAAATTTTTACCCATTTTCAAGTAAGAGATGATCAACATATTCTTTATGGTTTTTCTGTTGCGGCTGAAAGAGATTTATTTCGTCAATTGATCGCTATTTCTGGCATTGGTTCACAATCTGCCATTGCTTTAATTGATACATTAGGACTAGAAGACTTAGTACAAGCCATTGTAACGGGAAATATTCGTTTACTAACAAAAACTCCCGGAGTCGGACAAAAAACGGCGGAAAGAATTGCCTTAGAATTAAAAACTAAACTATCACAATGGCGTATTTCTGCGGGAATTAATCTCAACACAATTCATGTTTTACCCAATGCGGAAATTATGGCAGATTTAGAAATGACTTTACTAGCTTTAGGTTATACAAATAACGAAATACAACAAGCAATCTCTGTTATCAGTCAAGATAATTTATTACAAAAAAATCCTCATGTAGAGGAATGGATTAGAAATGCTATTGCCTTTTTATCTTTAAATACTTAGTAAGTATTACTATATTTCAGTTGATTTATTCTCTAGGTGAAGATAACCGTATTAGCACTCAGACCCGAAGAGCGCTAAATTGATGTATGGTGAATAAATAAATTAGAAATCTATATGTCTAAAATAGTATCATTTAAAGAAGAATCCAGAAGATCTTTAGAACAGGGTGTCAATGCTTTGGCTAATGCTGTTAAAGTAACTTTAGGACCTAAAGGTAGAAATGTTTTATTAGAAAGAAAATTCGGTGCCCCAGAAATAGTTAAAGATGGTATCAGCGTTGCCAAAGAAGTTGAATTAGAAAATCCCTTACAAAATGTTGGTGCAAGATTAGTCAGAGAAGTAGCTTCTAAAACTAAAGACATCGCAGGAGACGGCACAACTACAGCTACCGTTATCGCCCAAGCTATGATTCATGAAGGGTTGAAAAATGTTACTGCTGGAGCAAATCCTGTGGCTTTACGTCGTGGCATTGATAAAGCCATTAGTTTCTTAATTAAGGAAATTGAAGCTGTAGCACAACCTGTAGAAGGTGATGCTATTAGTCAAGTTGCAACAGTTTCAGCCGGAAATGATGAAGAAATCGGCGAAATGATTGCTACTGCCATGGATAAAGTCACCAAAGATGGTGTGATTACCGTTGAAGAATCTAAATCCTTAGCCACTGAATTAGAAGTTGTCGAAGGTATGCAAATTGATCGTGGTTATGTTTCTCCTTACTTTATCACTGATCAAGAAAAGCAAATCGTTGAGTTTGAAAATCCTTTAATCCTCATCACTGATAAAAAAATTAGTGCCATTGCAGATTTAGTACCTGTATTAGAAAATGTAGCACGTTCTGCTCGTCCCTTATTAATCATTGCTGAAGATATTGACGGTGAAGCCTTAGCCACCCTTGTCGTCAATAAAGCTAGAGGTGTTTTAAATGTAGCCGCTATCAAAGCTCCTAGTTTTGGCGATCGCAGAAAAGCAGCGTTAGAAGATATTGCTATCTTAACTGGTGGAAGAGTTATTTCCGAAGACATTGGTTTAAGCCTTGATACTGTTAGCTTAGATCATTTAGGTAAAGCTCATAAAATTACCATCGAAAAAGACAATACAATTATTGTAGCTGACGGTGGCAATAAAGCAGACATTGAGAAAAGAGTAGCTCAAATTCGTACACAATTAGCCGAAACTGATTCTGACTATGACGCAGAAAAATTAAAAGAGCGCATCGCAAAATTAGCTGGTGGTGTGGCAGTGATTAAAGTAGGTGCCGCTACCGAAACTGAATTAAAAGAGCGTAAACTACGTATTGAAGATGCTTTAAACGCAACTAAAGCGGCAGTAGAAGAAGGAATTATCGCTGGTGGTGGTTCAACATTAATTCATTTAGCGAGTAAAGTTGAAACCTTCAAAAACACTTTAACCATTGAAGAAGAAAAAATTGGTGCACAAATCGTTATCAAAGCCATCGAAGCACCTTTACGTCAAATCGCTAATAATGCTGGAGTAGAAGGCTCTGTAGTGGTAGAACGTGTCAAACAATCGGCTCTTAATTTCGGTTATAATGCCTTAACAGGAGAATATCAAGACTTAATTGCTGCGGGAATTATTGATCCAGCTAAAGTAGTACGTTCTTCCTTACAAAATGCGGCTTCTATTGCAGGGATGATTTTAACCACTGAAGCCCTTGTTGTAGAAAAACCTGAGCCTCAAGCCCCTGCAATGCCTGATATGGGTGGCATGGGTGGTATGGGCGGTATGGGTATGCCCGGCATGGGTGGCATGGGTATGCCCGGTATGATGTAACAATTGACAGTTAACGACAATTAACAATTAACAATTAACAAGTTTTCCCCTCTTTTTCTAATTCCTAATTCCTAATTCTTAATTATTCTTCAATTTCTTCAGAAGAAGTATTAGTCGTTTCAGCGAAATAGCTATAGTAAAGATAACCAGCTAAAACTGCACCTAAAATGGGTGCTAACCAAAATAACCATAATTGCCCGATAATTTCAATATTACCTGCAAATAAAGCCACTCCAGTACTTCTTGCTGGATTAACAGAGGTATTTGTAACAGGAATACTGATTAGGTGAATTAAAGTCAAACCTAAACCGATAGGAATGGGTGCAAAACCAGCAGGTGCACGTCTATCGGTTGAGCCTAAAATGATAATGAGAAAGATAAAAGTTAAGACGACTTCGGTTACAAATGCAGAAATAAGAGAATAACCACCGGGGGAGTGAGTGCCATAACCGTTAGTCGCTAGAGGATTACTTCCTGTTAAAGCAAAACCTTCTGCACCATTGGCAATGATTAAAATGATTATAGCCGCTATAATTGCTCCTACCACTTGAGCGATAATATAAGGTAATAATTCAGAAGAGGGAAAACGCTTACCAGCCCATAAACCAAAAGATACCGCAGGGTTAAAATGACCACCCGAAATATGTCCTACTGCGTAAGCTCCAGTTAATACAGTTAAACCAAAAGCGAGAGAAACGCCTACAAAAGCGATACCGAGAGGATTACCATCACCTCCGAAATTAGCGGCTAAAACAGCACTACCACAACCGCCTAATACTAACCAAAAAGTACCAATTAACTCAGCTACGTATTTTTTCATTATTGTATGTAAATTTTGTGAAGTTATAGTTAAAATTACTTAGAATTATACTTATTAACTTTATAAAATTGACAATAAGTTTTGTAAAATTTTGGCTCTTAATTAATCCATTTTCGCCTCTTTCACCCTGATTAATCGACTGAAATTGCCATTGCCCATTGTCTATTCACCGAGTTTAATTCACTTTAGTATCAAGAGCTTTTTGAGCAATTTTGGTGACGTAAATTGTTACTGTTATGGTTGCAATTAAACCAATAATATTTAAGATTAAAGGCAAAATATCAGTATCTTTGCCAGTTGTTTCAAGTGCTGTTTTCGGTATAGAACCTATATAAACATACATGAGCGTACCGGGTAACATTCCTATCCATGAAGCAAAAAAATAATCTCTCAAAGAAACTTTTGTTACTCCAAAAGCATAATTTAAAAATATGAAAGGAAAAAGAGGAGAAAGACGAGTTAAACCAACGATTTTCCATCCTTGTTGTGCAACGGCAGCATCTATGGCTTTAAATTTCGGTTGAGTATCAATTTGTTTTTCTACCCAAGTGCGCAATAGATAACGCCCGATTAAAAATGAAAGAGTTGCACCAGCTACAGAGGCTATTGATACGAGAATTGAGCCTTGCACGACTCCAAAAATTAATCCTCCCCCTAGGGTTAATGCTGAGCCCGGTATTAAAAATATAGTAGCAAAAATATAAATAATTATAAAAGCAATGGCACTCCAAGCCCCAAAACTAGCAATCCAATCATTAACGTTATCCCATCCTTGGTTGAAATACTGAAATAATCCTAGTTTATCAATCATTATTATCACTAATACTACTCCTATGATAGTTAACCAAAATTTGTTTTTCTTCATTGTAATGACAACTTTTGACGTTAGTTTGATAAAAGGTTAGATGACCGTTGATTTTCTTCTTTAGAATAATAAATAAAACTGTTAAGATAATGAAAATAGAATGAGAGATTATAGAGAAAATTTATAAATGTTGAATATTATCACTTATTAATGAATGATTAAAAAGTTACTTCTATTTCTCATTACTCTTTATCGTGTTTTGATTTCTCCTTTATTCCTTCCCAGTTGTCGATTTCAACCTACTTGTTCACAATATGCTCTAACAGCGATTGAGCATTATGGTACAATCAAAGGGAGTTATTTAGCAATAAAAAGAATTTGTCGCTGTCATCCTTTCAATGTCGGTGGTTACGATCCTGTACCTTCTTTGTCAGATAGATTTATTTCTAATTCTGAGGAGATAATTGACAATAAAAAATAATTAGCTTAACTTATTATTAGTATTAAATATTTTTAATTTAACTGAATTATTATATTGCGATCCTTATCCTATGATATTTATATAGACTATTACCTATGTTTTTTACATATGTCATAGTATAAAATCTATTTTAAAATTATTAAAAATAATGGTGTTAGAAGCATTTGTTTTAGTGACTATTCTCTTAGGATTTTTTGGCATCATCTTTAAAGAAAATTTGATGATGAAAACCATATCTATGGATATTATGAGTACTGGAGTTATTGCTTATTATGTTCTAATAGCATCAAGAGAAGGATTATTTACCCCTATTCTGACGGAAGAACAAGTTAGTTATGCCGATCCTGTACCACAAGCAGTAATTTTGACCGCTATTGTGATTGGTTTTTCCACTCAAGCCTTAATGTTAGTCGCAGTGATGAAATTAGCTAAAAATAATCCAACTTTAGAAACGAAAGAAATCGAAAAAAATAATAGTTAATGATTAATTTGACCATAGTTTGGATTACTTTACCTTTATTATTAGGTTTTACTATTTATCTAATACCTAAGTTAGATAAATATTTGACATTATTAGGAACATTAATTTCTGTTATTTACAGTTTAAAAATACTTTTAAATAAAGAATCTTTCCAATTTCAATTATTAGATAATTTTGGGGTAACTTTTAGGGTTGATACTTTAAATGGTTATTTTATTTTAACCAATGCCATTGTCACAATAGCCGTAATAATTTATTGTTGGCAAAGACAGAAAATAGCCTTTTTCTATGCACAACTTATTTTGTTACATGGTAGTCTTAATTCTGCTTTTATTACCACAGATTTTATTAGTTTATATGTTGCCTTAGAAGTTATCGGCATGGTAGCTTTTATTTTAATTGCTTATCCTCGTACAGATAAATCTATTTGGGTAGCATTTCGTTATTTATTTGTTAGTAGTGTTGTTTTATTATTTTATTTAGTCGGCACAATTTTAGTTTATAAAGCTAATCATTCTTTTAGTTTTGAAGGTTTAAAAAACTCTCCACCCGAAGCACTCGTCTTAATTTTTTTAGGCTTATTTGTCAAAGGAGGAATTTTTCTATCGGGATTATGGCTTCCTCTCACTCACTCAGAAGCAGAAACTCCAGTATCAGCATTACTCTCAGGCATTGTCGTTAAAGCTAGTATTTTACCTTTAATTAGATGTGCGGCAATTAGTGAAGATATGGATTTTATCGTTAGGGTTTTTGCGGTAGCCACAGCCATCTTAGGAGTTTTTTATGCTTTGTTTGAAAAAGACATTAAGCGAATGTTAGCATTTTCAAGCATTTCTCAAATGGGTTTTATTTTAGCTTCTCCTTCTGTTGGAGGATTTTATGCTTTAACTCATGGATTATCAAAATGTACTTTATTTTTGTGTGCTGGTAATTTACCCACTCGAAATTTATCGACTTTAAAAAATCAACCTATAAATACTAATCTTTGGATTCCTTTATCTTTAGCCTCTTTATCAGCAATAGGATTTCCTTTTTTCTCCAGTTTTGAAGCAAAAGCATTAACCTTAGAAAATCTTTTACCTTGGCAAGTGATTCCCATGAATATTATTGCTGTAGGCACGGCAATTTATTTCATTCAATTAATTTTATTACCTCATGAAACCAAAAAAGAACAAAATACTAATTCTTATTTACAATTAGCTGTAACTATCTTAATTATAGGAATTATTACAGCCAATATCATCTATTATTCTGCCTATAGTTTAATTAATATTCTTAAAGCCTTAATAACTTTCAGTATTGGTTGTTTATGCTATGCCTTTATTTTTAAAAAATTAGTAATAAAAATACCTCGTATTTGGGAAGAATTTGATCATCTAGTCGGTTTCATGACTTTAATTTGCATTTTATTATACGGAATTATTTTTCTGATTAATCCTTCTTTATTTTAATAGGTAATAAGCAGTCGTGCATAGACAATGGTTTTGAGGAAATAAAAAAATCGATTTTTGATGTCCTTTTTTGTTAATCTAATAAATTTAAACCCTTGATGATAAAAAACAAAAAATTTATTCACCATAACCTAAATAAAATATTCCTGTATTTAGTCTTTGTACTAAAATTAACATTTTCTTAGTCTCCTAGTCTCTCAGTCTCTCTTAATTTTGTCTTCACCCAGATATTAAAAACCTGTTTTTTGTCCTAAATATGTAATACTATAAATCGTATGACTATCAATAACAATTATGATTCTATTCCTTCTAAGAAAATAAGTGAATCAATTCCCAAAGTAAATATTTTTACCATGCTACGCTTAGGATTATTTAACCTTGGCATCGGTTTAATTTCTGTCTTAACTTTAGCAGTATTAAATCGAGTCATGATTTCTGAGTTAGGTATTCCAGCAACTATTGCGGCTGGTACTTTAGCATTATCTCAATTAGTAGCACCTACAAGGGTATGGTTAGGGCAATTATCTGATAGTAAAAAATTATTTGGTTTACATCGTACTGGTTATGTCCGTCTTGGGGTAGTTATGGTTGGAATTTTTATCTTTTTTGCGGTGCAATTAGTCTGGTTATTAGGAGGGGATATTGTCAATAATAATGGTTGGCAATGGAATCCTCAAACTCTTATTTTTAGCATCGGTTTAGGTGTAATTTTCATGATACAAGGTGTTGCTATGGGAGCAAGTTCAACTCCTTTTACAGCTTTATTAGTAGATATTTCCGATGAAGATAATCGCTCAAAAATCGTGGGTGTAATTTGGTCAATGTTAATGGTCGGTATCGTTATTGGTGGTATCACAGGAAACATTTTACTCAAAAATTTAGCTGTGGGAGAAGATAATGTTATTTCTTTAGACGTGCTTAAACCCCCCATTAATTATATATTTATAGTTGTACCTCTTATAGTCGTCATTTTAACCTTAATTGCCACTTGGGGAGTAGAAAAGAAATACTCTCGTTATCGTTTACGTTCATCTTTTGTGGATAGGGAAGACGGCATCAGCTTAAAACGTGCTTTAAAAATCCTGACTTCATCCCGTCAAACTGGAATTTTCTTTTCCTTTTTGGTGATAATTACCATGAGTTTATTCATGCAGGAGGCAATTTTAGAGCCTTATGGTGGCGAAGTTTTTAATATGTCTATCGGTGAAACGACTATGTTGAACTCTTTTTGGGGTATTGGTATTTTAATCGGTTACGGTACAACTGGATTTTTAGTTATTCCTCGCTTAGGGAAAACGAAAACCACCAAAATCGGCTGTATTTTAGTGGCGTTATCTTTTAGCTTAATTATCCTGTCTGGTTTAACCGCAATGTCTATGATGCTTAAAATTGCCATGGTGTTGTTCGGCATTGCCGCAGGAATTACAACTATCGGCTCAATTAGCTTAATGTTAGATTTAACTCTTGCAGAAACGGCTGGTACATTTGTAGGAGCGTGGGGATTAGCTCAAGCTATGGCTAGAGGTATTGCTATTGCCATTGGGGGATGGATTCTTGATATAGGAAGATTAATATTTAGTAATACTTGGTTAGCTTATAGTTTTGTCTTTTTTGTGGAAGCATTGTTTATTATTGGTGCGATTATACTTTTAAATAAAGTTAATGTCCAAGAATTTCAAGCCACCACTCGTCAAGTAACAGCGATGGTAATGGAAGGGGAATTAGACTAATAAATTGTCTATTATTGTAAACTGAGAAACCCTGAGTTTAATATTATTTACGGTTAAATTTAGTATTTATTTTTGTAAATAGTATTTGTAATTCAGGAAGTTTTAACTGCATAATAATTAATAGAAAAATTATCAATGAAATTAAACTAGAAATAAGTAAATTTATTCCTTGTAAAAATAATCCTTCTTCACCCCATAAAGAAGTAAGATAATTATTAATCCAATAACAACCAAAACCAGAAGAAATTGTGGCAATGATTAACCCACTGAAGATGAATAACCATTCTTTTAAAGGTAAACCATTTAAACGTTTATGTAAGATCCAAATGAGTGCAATCATCGAAAAAATATTAACTCCAATAGTTGCAAAAACTAACCCTTGAGTTTCAAATTTTTTAACTAATAAATAATCTAAAATAACGTTAATAAAAATATTAATTATACTAACTTTAAATGGTGTTTGTCCATCACCTAAAGCATAAAAAACTCTTACGATAACGTCTCTACCTAAATAGAAAAACATTCCCACACCATAAGCTAATAAAACTGGTGCAACGATGGCGGAATCTGCTGATTTAAAAACTCCTCTTTCATAAATAATTTTCACAATAGGATTAGATAATGCCATAAAAATTGCTGTCAGAGGAAACATCGTTAAAGCCGTTAAAACTAATCCTTGTCTAATTCTAAGTTTCAATTCATCCCAATTGTCTGGGGCAGCTAAACGAGAGAAAACGGGTAAAAATGGCACTAAAATCATATTAGAAATAATGCCTAAAGGAGTTAAAACAATGAAATTTGCGTAACGCATCGCCGCCGCCGCATTTTCAAGATAAGAAGCAAAGTATAAGTCTGTATAAACATTAATGTGTAGCATTCCCGAAGAAAGGGTTGCTGGTGCCATTACTTTCATGACATCGTTGACTCCTTCTCTACCCCAATCGAAACGTAATTTTAAAGTACTAATGCCTAATTTTATTTGTGTAACTTGTTGTGCTAACCACTGCCAAAGCCCACCTGCAAGAGTTGTACCTGCTAACATAAGACTACCGAATTGAATATATTCAGGGGCATTAATGCGATCGCCTAAAAACAAAAATAAACCTCCAACACCGATGACAATAGTTAAGCTAGAAAATAATGGACTAATACTTGGTAGCCAATATTGATCTGAAGCATTTAAACTACCAAAACCAATACCGATTAATCCAGCAAAAACCGCTAAAGGTGCCATAATTTGCAGTTGTAGAATTGCCATATCTCTGACATTAGGAGTTAATCCGGGGGCTAATAAATCAATGAATTTATCAGCATAAATAACTAAAATTACTGTAGTAACCAATAATATTGTACTAACTAAAGTTGTAATGGTTTCAATTAATGGTGCAGCATCTTCTCGATCTCTTTTGGCTAAAACACTAACTAATGAACTATGAAAAGGTCCATTAATACCACCTAACAAAATTAATAAAAATCCCGGAATCACGTAAGCATAAGCATAAGCGTTAACTACAGCCCCAACACCAAAGGCGGCGGCAACAATTTGTTCACGCACTAAGCCAAAGATTTTACTAATCAGAGTTGCTACGGCGACAATTCCTGCAATACCAGCTAAAGATTTTTTCGTTTTACTATTTGTACTCACATCTTAAGAGAAATAACTGCAATCATTTATTATCTAGCAAAAGCGAACATAAAAATTTTAAAAAAAAGTAGAATAATGACAACTTTTTGCAATAATGTTAATATGATGTAAAGTTCAATAAATTAAAATAGTTTTAGAATGTACGTTTGTATTTGTAATGCTATAACTGAAAAAGATATTCATAAAGCAGTAGAACAAGGCATTTCTTCCCTAGAAAAGCTATCGGAAGTAACCTCTGTTTCTAAACATTGTGGTTGTTGTACTGATCATGCTTGTAAAATTTTGCAAGAAGCTATGAATAATCGTAATCACAATATGATGTCTTGATGGCTTTAATCCATCATCCTCATAAATTTTATGTAAATTCAGAAAAACTTTTTAGTATTCATAGTTAACATCTTCTTGTAAGCTATCATTTTGAGCGGCACTAAAAGCAAGGCGATCGCAACGTTCATTCTCTTTATTACCAGAATGTCCTCTCACCCAAGTAAAATTAACTTGATGTTGATTAGATAGTCGTAACAATTCCTGCCAAAGATCGGGATTTTTGGCTTTTTCTCTAGGATTACGTTTCCAATTATTAATTTGCCATTTTTTAGCCCAGCCTTTCATCATGGCATTAACAACATACTGAGAGTCAGTATATATAGTTACTTGATGGGGTTTTGTTAAGGCTTTTAATCCCATAATAACAGCTAGTATTTCCATGCGATTATTGGTAGTTTTCCTAAATCCTCCAGATAGTTCTTGACGATGATTCTGATTATCTAAAATAACAACTCCATAACCTCCAGGACCTGGATTATTGAGACATGAGCCATCAGTATAAATTTGTACTTGTGGTAAATCGTTATTCATTTAATTTTTTTCCTGATGAAGACAAA
Source organism: Geminocystis sp. NIES-3708 (assembly GCF_001548095.1). NCBI lineage: Bacteria > Bacillati > Cyanobacteriota > Cyanophyceae > Chroococcales > Geminocystaceae > Geminocystis > Geminocystis sp. NIES-3708. The sequence goes on from NZ_AP014815.1 coordinate 390,065, forward strand.
ATATTATTAGTTTGTTGAGTGATAAATTCATTGATTTTCTGATCATAATTAGAGGCAATCGCTAAAAAAGCTCCACCAAAAATATAGAGGGGAAGAGGGGTAAAAAAATTTTTAATCCAAAGAATAAACTGAGCTAATAAAAATAGTAAGATAAAACTGACTAACCAAACTTTCATTTTTTACTCCTCAAACACTTAAGAAAATTAATAATTAATAATAGTCAATCTTAAGGGCGAATGCCATCCGCCCAAAAAATTAATCAAAATTATGAATTAAACAAACGAAATACTCCTTGTAAAACTCCTTGAATTTCTACTTGATCTCGAAGAACAGAAATTGATTCATAATTAGGATTTGAGGCTTTGAGGATAACTTTATCAGGAGTCATGGATATTCTTTTTAAGGTTACGCCTTTCCCTTCCACTTTTGCCGCTACAATTTCCCCCTCTTTAACTTCTTCAATATCAGAAACTGATCGCATAATGACATAATCACCTTCACTAATTTTATCTTCACTCATACTATCTCCTACAACTTGTAAAGCATAACAGTTAGATTGATTGAATAAAGAGTTGAAATCAATTTTTTCTTGCTTATCATTAAAAGGTTCGATTAATCTTCCTTGGGTAATCTTTCCTAATAAAGATAAACCTTGATCATAATTTTTTAAAATCTTTAAAGTACGTGCTTGTCCTTCTGACCAATCAATATAACCTTTTGTTCGCATTTTTTCCAAACGGCTTTGAATTGGTGCTGGCGATCGTAAATTCATAGCTTTCATCATTTCCCGAATAGAAGGAGAATGCTTATTGGTACTAATATATTGAATTAACCAATCATATAACTGTTTTTGAGCGGGAGTTAAATTTTCCATAGTCTTGTCATTAATTTAAGAAATAAAGAATCAATGTTCATAACTACTAATTTAACTTAGAACACTCGTACTAAACAACTATTTTGATAAAATTGTTAACATTAGATTGAGCTTATAGTTCAAAAGCAATGACAAAAGATCAGATTTAAGTCTAGCTAAAGTAATTCTAATCGCCAATTATTACCATCATTAACTATTTTAGTAACTGAACATAATGAGGTTTTAATTTCTATATCATCACCTAATAAATATTTGCAGATACCTTTTACGGAAATACTATGACCGATTAATAATAAATTTCCTTCAAATTTCTTAGTTAGTAATTGAGTAATTTGTTTCATTCTTATTAAAGCCATTAGTTCAGTTTCAGGATATTTGGGGATAATTTGTGATCGATAATTCCAATCAATACGAGGATAAATATTTTCTAATTCTTCACGGGGATGAATAACAGGTATTTCTGTCATCCAATCACGATTATGCCATTCTCCTAAACCTGCTTCTAGTTTGATATTTAAATCAAGTTTTTCCCCCAAAATATCAGCAGTTTGAATTGTTCGTAAAAAAGGTGAAGCGATAATATGATTAATTGGCTCATTGTATAATTTCAGAGCTAATTCCTGAACTTGAATTTTACCATCAAAAGATAAAGGAGGATCATAACGCCTCAAAGCTGTTTCAAACCATTGTGGATAGACAAAATCAAACCTATTTCCATGTCTAACAATCCATAACGTTATAGTCATTAATCTTTATATTTGTTCAAATTATCTGACAATTATAATCTTTTGTGAAGGAAAATAAATTTTTACATACACTATAAGAAGAAAATTGACAAGTTTTTTAATGTTTTTTTAAGATTCTTGACAAAATGATGACAAATCTGAAATTTAGTTTTACCCTAAAGATAGTTAAAAAAAACAAAATCTGAATGAGTATTAAAGTTTTTTAATTTTCCTCTCAAAACTCCTGTTTAGGAGTAAAAATAATGAATATCTGGTTATCTCTATTTTTCTCTTTATCATTAACGACTTTAGTTAGTTTTGCTACCCCAGTGGTCTTCTGCACGTTAATTTTAGGTTGTGTTGCTATCATCTCCTATTTGCCAATGATGAACCAATGGGGGGAAAACCTTTATGAACAAATGTGGAATTTCTTAGCTGTATTTGGAGAAGGTTCGGGTAGTATTGGAATTTTAACCATTGCCGCTACTTGTGCGATCGCCGGATTTTTATTTGAAGCCCTAAATTTTTATCGTTATCGTATTCTCATCCAACAATCTGTTAATCATTCATGGAGTCAAGAAAAAGTTTCTAATCATTAGACATCTTCCAAAAACTAATCTAAAGTAAATTTGAGGCAAGAAATTATCAATTTTAATGACTTCGGACTTCTTAGGTCAGTTTGAGATAAAAAAAGATGAAGACAAAACGTGAGAATAACTAGCTAGGGGAAAACTCTGAATATTTATACATTTTCGAGAGATTTTTATTCATTCACAAAAAGAAGAATCTACCCATCAAAAAGAGTCAGTCATCACCTGTTTTTAAATCGAACTGAGGTGAATTATTGAAGGAGTTTAATAAATTTTTATCTGCTTATCCGCCGAGATATGCGTCTAAAACTTTGTCATTATTTTGTATTTCCTCAGGAGTGCCATAAGCTAGGTTTGACCCTTCTGCTAATACCCAAACATGATTGCACAAAGACATAATCACATCCATGTTATGTTCAATAATTAAAAAAGAAATACCCTGTTTATTCCAGTTAACAATATGTTCACAAATTTGATTAATGAGAGTCGGATTAACCCCTGCGGCTGGTTCATCTAATAAAATCAACTTAGGATTAGTCATTAAAGTTCTTGCCATTTCCAAAAGTTTTCGTTGCCCACCAGATAAAGCACCAGCATAGTCATAGGCTTTCTGTGCTAATCCTACGGATTCTAAAATAGTCATCGCTCTTTCCTTATTTTCTTTTTCTTCTCGGCGAATTTTATTCGAACTCAATAATACTGAAAATAATGATTCCCCCGTTTGATTTTGAGTACCTAATAACATATTCTCTAGTACCGTTAAACGAGATAAAACTCTAGCTACCTGAAAAGTACGAATAAAACCTTTTCTAGCAATTTCATGAGGTGGTTGATTTTGAATTGCTTGACCTTCAAATAAAATCTCCCCAGTATCAGCTTTTAAAAAATTGGACAACAGATTAAATAATGTACTTTTTCCCGCACCATTAGGACCAATTAAACCAGTAATACTGTTCTTTTTTACATCTATACTGGCGTTATTCACAGCTTTTAAGCCACCAAAACTTTTCGATAAATTAACAGCAGTGAGAATAGAATCAGGGGTTTGAAATTGATTGTTTTGCTCCATTTTTTCTACTCAAGTTTGTATGAAAAGATCTTAATTTATTTTTTTATGGTTTTTTATTCTCTCACAGAAATTACTAGAAAATGCAAAAATCAATTCTCTCCTAGTATCCTAGTTCCCTAGTCTCATCTGTGCCAACAAATTTATCTTGAATTCAGGTTATTTTAGTGGCAGGATAATATCTTTAACTATTATCATTTATCATTAGAGTAAGTAGTATTTTAAGATTAACCATAAAGGGATCAAGATTTGTGTTATATCTGGCAGAAGTAAAAATTCAGAATAGAGGGTTTGTCGGCGGCTACAAAACAGAATTAAAACTGTTAGCTTCTCAAGGAGTTGATCAAACTTGGAACACTGTAGCTGGAGAAGAAGTCATTGCGACAGATGCCATCGTTGATCAAACAGGAAAAGGCACTCTTTACATTGTTAACTTAGACAATAATAAGCAACTTCAAGGTAATCCAGAATTGGCAGGACCTCGTGTTGTTAATTATTTACGTCATTTTTCTCGCACTCTAGAAAAATCTAAATCTCAGGAAGAGGAAATAGAAGAGTGGAAAACTTCTTTGAAGATACAAGGTCAAGAAATTAGTCGTCGCCAGGCAGAACTAGATCAGCAACAACAAATATTACAACAACAACAACAAGAATTAGCTCACCTAGAAGAAGAGAAAAACAAGCTCAATGGTGCATGGGAACAATTAAGATTAGAACAGCAAAGACTTAATGAAAATCAAGCAAATCAAGGAGAAATTAAAGGTAAGTTAGAAAATTTACTGACGGATATTGGAAGTGATAGTTTTAATCCTGAAAATTTACATCAGGCTTTTTCTGGCGTTAATACTCAGCAGGATTTATTGAATAATTACTGGCAACAATTAGAGTCTCAAAAAGTCGTTTTACAGCAAAAACAACAAGAATTAGATAGTAAAAAACACTATATTGAACAATGCCGTCAAAATTTACAATCTTTAGAAAATAACTTACAAAAAGCGATCGCAGGATTACACTCCGATCAAATATTATTACAGCAGAAAGAAGATTCTCTTAAACAACTTAATATCTATTTGGAAGGATTTAATCGTCTAGATCAAGAAATTTCTTTTTTGGGAGACGATAATGACGATATAGAAATCGATTTCAATGCTTTAGAAACAATGCCTTTAGGAGATTTAGAAGAAACAGTTAACAATCTTAAGCAAGAAACCGCTAAATTGGTTAATTTTGTGAATTTGCAAGAAGAAGAATTAACTTTACAAAGTGATGAAGTAAAAATTATTCAAGTAAAACTTATTCAAGCCAATGAAGTCGATAAATTTAATTTAGAAACAGAATTAGCAGACGCTCAAGAAGCGATGAAACTACTTAATGAGACATTAGTAGGTCAAAGAAGAACCCTAAAAAGACAACAAAAAATGCTCAACGATCATCTAAAGATTTTTAGTCGTCGTAAAGGGATAATTGATCTTGATTTTGCCAATACAATAAATGTTCGTCCTGTGTTAGATGAAATTGAAACTCAAAAAAACTTAATACAACAACAACGAGATAAAATTAATAGTGAAATTAATGCTTTACGTCATAGTAATGCACAAGTTGAACACGCTATCAATAATCAAAAACAAGAATATGAACAACAGCAAAATCAACTTAATCAAGAACAAGAATATTGGTTACAATCTTATCAAGATGTCACTAAAACTCAAGCAGAAATTAATCTTTTAGAACAAGCATTACATCCTATTCAGGAACAATTAAATCATCTTCGCAATAATTTACAAGCCTTAGAGCAATCAACTCAAAAGTTTGGTCATGTGTTTAACGAGTTACAATCTATGTTCTAATTTTGTTTGAAAATCAAATTCGTGAATTTAATTCCTCTATTTTTATTTACTATATTCTCTGTCTTTAATCCTTGGGTGATAACTTCAGTTACTGCTGAAAGTATTAATATAACTGAAAAAAGCCAAGAATTTGATTTAGATCCTTCTATTATCGAGAATAGCCCTGTTATTCAACAATGGATCAAAGAAATACCCGATGTTGCCGACAAAATTGTTCATGAGCCTAGTTTTCGCACAAGATACCGTTTTGGTTATAGTCAATTTCCTTCTAATAATAATTCTGGAGGTTTTTTTATAGGGGTTGAAGATGTTTTTATTGGTAATACTCCTTTAACTTTTAGTGCTAACTATAACAGTGATTTGAGTAATAGTTCTAATCCTAAAAATGAAAGATTGTCCGTAGGAGGAAATGTGCAATATTATGTTTTCCCTTTGGGAAATTATGTTAATTTTGCCCCAATGATTGGATATAAATATATGGAAACCAATGGTTATAATACTGGGGGTGTAAATTTAGGTTTCAAGATGGCTTTTGCTCTTTCTCCTCAAGGTGCAGCGGATATTTTTTTTACACAAAGTTTTGTTTCTCCCTCTAGTAATGATGAGGTAGGTATTACCCAAATCAATGTTGGCTATGCCATAACTAAAAATTTACGTTTATCCACAGAAATCGGCTGGCAAAATTCTATTAAGCAAAAAGATTCTCAAGTTAGTGTTGGTTTTGAATGGATGCCTTGATAAGTCCAAACGTTTTTAGATTGTAAATGAAACAAAGAAAATAGAGAAGGGAAGTATTGATTTATTTATTAATAACCAAAATATATGCAACTTAAATCCGTCTTAGTTTAGTAAGTAAATATTTTAAAATTATTTTATGATATGGTTAGGAATTGATCCTGGATTGGCGATCATCGGTTGGGCTATTTTAGAAGGGGATGAAACAAAAACTCCCGAAATTATTGATTATGGTATTATTGAAACTCATAAAAGTATGTCCACGGGAGAACGATTAGTGGAGCTAGAACAAGATTTTATGAGTATAATGCAGGAATTCCAACCTGATCATGTCGCCATAGAAATGCCTTTTTTCAGTCGTCAAATAAAGTCGGCAGGAAAAGTTTTACAGGCTTTAGGAGTGGTTAATTTAGTATGTTATCGTGAAGCTCAAATAATCCCTATTTTTTTACATCAAGCTAGTTGGAAGGCTCATTTAGGTAGTGGTAGAGCGACTAAAGATGAAGTGGCACAAATGTTGCAACAGGTTTTTGATTTACCTGATTTGCCTATTAATGATAGCGTAGATGCGATCGCCATTGCCTATGCAGGGGCTTGTGGTTTGAGAAACTCTATTGATTAACAATTATTGAAAACAAGTTATGGCTCTTATTTGACTTCAGTTTCAAGTTCAATTATTTGATGAAAACCAGTTTAGGGATAATCCCTGATAAACCTGTAAACATTACATAGATAAAAATGTTTAACCTTGCTTCAATACTATACTAATCTTTTATTAAAATTTCCCTCGGTACCATTTAATCTTTTATTTATTTAATTTAGCTTTTCTTTAAGAGTTGCTATATCCACTCTCATATCGTTTAATTTATTTTTGACTTCATCTAATTTCGTGTCAACTTGATCAAATTTAGATTTAATTGAATCCTTTATAATAGTTATTTTCTTAATTGTTATTTATCAAATATTATTTATTACTTATCAATATGGCTATTCTTGATATTCAAGACTTACAAATAATTTTCACCAATGATGAAGGTCAAGCTACCATCGCTGTTGATAAAATAAATGTATCCCTAGAAAAAGGTGAAATTTTAGGTATTGTAGGAGAATCTGGTTCAGGAAAATCGGTTACATCTCTTGGTATTATGGGTTTATTACCGTCTTCAGGGAAAATTAGTGATGGTAAAATTTATTTTCAAGATAATGCCAATAATTTACCTATAGATATAGTTTCTCTAGCAAAGGAGGCGAAAAGACACTATCGTGGTGGTAAGATAGCTATGATATTTCAAGAGCCCATGAGCTCACTAAATCCTGTTTATAATATTGGTTTTCAGATTACTGAAGCTATTCGTTTACATCAAAACATATCTGAATTAGAAGCTAAAGGAAAAGCAATTAATTTATTGCAAGAAGTAAAATTATTACCTAACGATGAAGAGTTAATCGCCGAATTTTTACAACAAAATACCATCAAAAATCCTTCTGACAAAGACATTCAATTCTATCTTAAGCAACGGAAACAATCTATTTTAAAACGTTTTCCCCATGAAATGAGTGGTGGACAATTACAAAGAGTCATGATTGCGATCGCTATTTCTTGTCAACCAAGTATTTTAATTGCTGACGAACCTACTACCGCATTAGATGTAACAGTACAAGCTACTATTTTAGAATTATTAAAAGAATTATGTCGTAGTCGTCAAATGTCTTTAATTTTTATCACTCATGACTTAGCAGTAGTTGCCAATATCGCCGATAGTTTAGCGGTAATGTATCAAGGAAAAATAGTTGAATATGGCAAAACCAGAGAAATTCTCTTTAATCCCACCCAAGCCTATACTAAAGGTTTACTAGCTTGTCGCCCTCGTTTAGATGAAACCCGCTCTTATTTACCGACTGTCGCCGATTTTATGGCTGATAATTCAGTAACTACTCCCCCTTCATTTACGGTAAATCCTAGGGAAATAAAGCTCAATCATCCGCTTTTGACAGTAGAAAAATTGAAGGTAGGTTTTCCGAAAAAAGGATCATTACCTTGGCAAAAAGAGTATTTTTGGGCAGTGAATGAAGTTAGTTTTCAAGTATTTTCGGGGGAAACTTTAGGCTTAGTTGGTGAATCAGGCTGTGGCAAATCGACTTTAGCACGTACTATTTTGCGGTTAATTCCCACCGATGAAGGAAAAATTGAATTTTTAGGTCAAGATTTAACTAAATTATCTCCTAGAAGCAAACATTTAAGGCAATTACGGCGAGAAATGCAAATTGTCTTTCAGAATCCCTATAATTCTCTTAATCCTCGTATCAGTATTGGCAATACAATAATTGAACCAATGATAATTCACGGTATGGGTGGTAACAAGGAAAAACGTCAAGAAAGAGTTAGATATTTACTCGATAGAGTCGGCTTAAATCCTAATTGGTTTAATCGTTATCCCCATGAATTATCTGGAGGGCAACGTCAAAGAGTCTGTATTGCTAGGGCATTGGCTTTAAACCCTCAATTAATCATCTGTGATGAGTCGGTATCGGCGTTAGATGTTTCTATTCAAGCACAAGTATTAAACTTACTCAAGGAATTACAGGCAGAATTTGGTTTAACTTATATTTTTATTTCCCATGATTTAAGTGTTGTCAAATTTATGAGTGATCGTATAATGGTAATGAATAAAGGAGAAATCGAGGAAATGTCAACAGCTACACAAATTATCGATAATCCTCAAAGGGAATATACTCGAAAATTAATTGCCTCTATTCCTAAATTTCCCACCGCCGCTTAATAAGTCAGTTAACAAATTTCTTCATTCTTATTTGTTAATTATTAGTTGCTAATTTGCTATGGAGTCTTTAGTTAGTTAGATTTAATACATTAAAATTAATTTTTTACTTGTATGATTAGGCACAAATACAAATAATACTTAGTACTCAATATTTACAAAAATAATGCTATGAGTAAAAATAACTCCACATCTAAAATTGCAGAAAATCTTTTCCCAGAACTAAATATCTCCAAGAAACGGATGAAAAAGAAAGATAAAAAGAAGATTGAGACACAAAAGCAAAGCGAAAAAGTGAAACTAGCGAAGTCTCAAAAGTCAGAGTCAAAAGTATTTCACTATATCTCCGAGGGCGAGGGTAGCTCGAAACTGTCTAAAAGTTTTTATGAAAAAGAGTTGGCTCGTCTACAAATAGAACTGGTGAAAATGCAATATTGGGTTAAGCATACTAATACCCGAATTGTAATTTTATTTGAAGGTCGTGATGCTGCGGGGAAAGGCGGTACTATTAAACGCATTACCGAACCTCTTAATCCACGAGGATGTCGGGTGGTAGCTTTAGGAACACCGAGCGATCACGAAAAGACTCAATGGTATTTTCAACGCTATGTCGCTCATCTTCCGGGTGCTGGTGAAATTGTTTGTTTTGATCGCAGTTGGTACAATCGTGCTGGTGTAGAGCATGTCATGGGATTTTGTACTGATGAACAATATCAAGAGTTTATGAAAACCTGTCCACAATTTGAGCAAATGTTAGTAAGATCAGGTATTATTTTGCTTAAATATTGGTTTTCTGTTAGCGATGAGGAACAAGAGCGACGTTTTCAATCTCGCACTAAAGATCCAGCAAGGCGTTGGAAACTGAGCCCGATGGATTTAGAATCTCGTGATCGCTGGGCGGAATATTCTCAAGCCAAAGACACTATGTTTGCTCATACAAATATTCCTGAAGCACCTTGGTTCACAGTGGAAGCTGATGATAAAAAACGAGCTAGGCTTAATTGTATTCATCATTTTCTTAGTAAAATTCCCTATGTAGATATGACACCAGAGCCTTTGGAATTGCCCCCTCGTAAGAGTGCTCCTTTAAACTATGTGCGTTCCCCTATCAATGAGCAGTTTTTTGTTCCTCAAAAATATTGATGTGTCAGTATTTACAAGATTTTAAAACTACCATCCGATATAATCGACTACTAAAGTAAATTGATTAAATATTAATTCTTAATCCTTAATTTTTAATTCCTAATTGTTTATAATTGCTAATTGATTCCTCCTCAAGCTAACATATACCTGAGTCAATAATTTAGCACAATTAATTAATAAAATCTCTTGTCTTCTCGATTATCCATTTGTATTTTTGTTCCCGTAGCACAAATAGTTCATTCTTTAACCCAGTTATTAAGTGGTAATGGTGAATTATCTGTGTGTGATCGTTATCATTTACATATACTTAATTCTGTGATAGAGTTAAAAGAATTCGTCATAGATAATAAAGAAAAATTAGATTGTTTAATTATTCTTAATAATAAGATAGGCATAGAACCAATAATTAACGAATTCTACGAACAAGGCTTGATTCTACCTGTTATTATTCTTGAACCTGACGATCTTGATCTATCCAGAGAATGTCTAGTGGCAGAGTCAGAAAATAAAATAGATCAAGATAATCCTAAAGAATTTGATTCTCTTAATCATCTTTATCATACCGCCGAAGTGAGAATAAGATTAAGACAGTTAGGCAATATTACAAAATATATTGATAAAGCTATTGCTCAATTTTTACACCTTGCACCGAGTTGTTCAATTATTGAAAATTCCCAGAGTCATCAAACATCAAAACCGATAGAAGAAAAACAAAATTTTTTATTATTACAACAAAAAAGATTAGCGGAAAAACTAAAGGAAAGATTAGGATATTTAGGGGTTTATTATAACAGAAATCCTAACTATTTTTATCGTTATCTTTCTAAGACAGAAAAAGATGAATTAATTAAACAATTAAAAGTAGAGTATAGAGACATTATTTTAGAATATTTTAGTGTAGAAAGTGAGGTAAATCAAGCTATTGATCAATTCGTAAATCAATGTTTTTTTGCTGATTTATCTGTATCTCAAATCCTAGAAATTCATATGGAATTAATGGATGAATTTGCTCAGCAACTAAAATTAGAGGGCAGAAATGAAGATATATTGATTGACTATCGTTTAGCTTTAATTGATCTTATTGCCCATCTTTGTGAAATGTATCGTCGCTCTATTCCGAAAGAAGATTTGCCTTTTGAAATTTTATTTCCAGTAGATTAATTTTAAATTAAACATAATAATAAAATAAACAACATATTCGATAACTAATTATTGTCAAAACTTTATGAGTCCTTTAAAAAAAACCTATGTCCTTAAGCTATACGTAGCAGGAAATACACCTAATTCTGTTAGGGCTTTAAAAACCTTAAAAAATATTCTTGAAGAAGAATTTAAAGGAGTTTATGCCCTCAAAGTTATTGATGTTTTAAAAAATCCTCAATTAGCAGAAGAAGATAAAATTTTAGCAACTCCAACTCTTTCTAAAGTTTTACCTCCTCCTGTACGGAAAATTATCGGTGATCTTTCTGATCGAGAAAAAGTTTTGATCGGTTTAGATTTACTCTATGAAGAAATAAGAGATCGAGAATAATTTAATTGGAACATTATTTTGTCATATAAAACTACTTTTTAAAAAATTTAATTTAGACTTAATTTTAATAATGAATAATATAGAAAAAGAACAATTAAGAGCAAAAGGAGTCAAAAAAATTCGTACCATGATCGAAGGATTTGATGAAATCAGTCATGGTGGTATTCCTATTGGTAGAACAACTTTAGTTAGTGGTACTTCAGGTACAGGAAAAACCCTTTTTGCAATCCAATTTTTATATCATGGCATCAAATATTTTGATTATCCTGGATTACTGATTACCTTTGAAGAATCACCCTATGACATTATCCAAAATGCCTATAGTTTTGGGTGGGATTTACAAAGTTTAATTGATGAAGGTAAACTGTTTATCTTAGACGCATCACCAGATCCTGAAGGACAGGAAGTGGTTGGTAATTTTGATCTATCCGCTTTAATTGAAAGAATCCAATATGCCGTTAAGAAATATCAGGCAAAATTAGTATCTATCGATTCTGTTACTGCCGTTTTTCAACAGTATGACGCTGCACCAGTGGTAAGAAGAGAAATATTCCGCCTTGTAGCTCGATTAAAACTACTAAATGTAACTTCTATTATGACTACCGAAAGACTAGAAGAATACGGTCCTGTAGCTAGATTTGGAGTAGAAGAATTTGTCTCAGATAATGTCGTGATTGTGCGTAATGTGTTAGAAGGAGAAAGAAGAAGAAGGACAATTGAAATCCTAAAGTTAAGAGGCACAACCCACATGAAAGGGGAATATCCTTTTACCATTACTACTGATGGCGTTAATATTTTTCCCCTTGGTGCGATGCAACTTACTCAACGCTCGTCTAACACTCGTAGTTCATCAGGCATCAAAACCCTTGATCAAATGTGCGGAGGGGGATTCTTTAAAGATTCGATTATCCTAGCTACAGGAGCAACTGGTACGGGTAAAACCTTGTTAGTCAGTAAATTTTTAGAAGAAGGTTGCCGACAAGGAGAAAGGGCAATTTTATTCGCCTATGAAGAATCACGAGCTCAACTATCCCGTAATGCTTCTTCTTGGGGCATCGATTTTGAACAAATGGAAGACAAGGGATTATTAAAGTTATTATGTTCTTATCCTGAATCTGCTGGTTTAGAAGATCATTTACAAATGATTAAATCTGAAATTGCTGAATTTAAGCCCAGTCGTATCGCTATTGATTCTTTATCAGCTTTAGCTAGAGGGGTTACTAATAACGCTTTTCGTCAATTTGTGATTGGTGTGACAGGATACGCAAAACAACAGGAAATTACTGGTTTTTTCACTAATACAACAGATCAGTTTATGGGAGGACATTCTATTACAGAATCCCATATTTCTACTATTACTGACACAATTTTAATGTTACAATATGTAGAGATTAGAGGCGAAATGTCTCGAGCAATTAATGTCTTTAAAATGCGGGGATCATGGCATGATAAAGGTATTCGAGAATATACTATCAGTAAAGACGGTCCTGATATTAAAGATTCCTTCCGTAACTACGAACGTATTATTAGCGGTTCTCCCACTCGTATTAGTATTGATGAGAAAACAGAGTTATCTCGCATTGTCAAAAATGTAAAAGACAAAACGGTAGAGTAGTCATATTATTAATTAATTTTAAAAAATGCTCAATATTCCTCAAGTTATCGCTAATGAATTATCTCTCAATATTCACAATGTTAACGGTGCTTTAGATTTATTAGTCGAAGGTGCTACAATTCCTTTTATTGCTCGTTATCGGAAGGAAAAAACAGGCTCATTAAATGAAATTGAATTAAGAGATATTAATGATCGTTTTATCTACTTACAAGAATTAGAAGCTCGAAAACAAGTTATCTTAGATGGTATAGCCTCTCAAAATCTTCTCAATGATACTTTAAAAGCTCAAATTCTTGCTTGTTTACAAAAAAATGAGCTTGAAGATCTTTATTTACCATATAAGCCAAAAAGGCGCACAAGGGCGACTATGGCGAAGGAAAAAGGCTTAACCCCCCTTGCTGAATTTATTAAAAGTCTCAATCATCCTCAAGCAAAACCTTTATTGATGGAGAAGGAAGCCGAAAAATATTTATCAGAAGAGGTAAATAGTATTGAAAATGCCTTAAATGGTGCTGGGGATATTCTAGCGGAAGAAATAGCTGAAAAAGCTGAATTGAGAGCATATCTACGAGATTTTATCGCAGAAAATGGATCATTTATTTCTCACATCAAAAATGACTATCCTGAAGGCAGCACCAAGTTTGAAATGTATCGGAATTTTCAGAGTAAACTTACTAAAATAGCACCCCATAATATTCTTGCGTTATTTCGTGGAGAAGCGGAAAAAATTCTCATGGTAGATATTGATTTTGATGAGTCTGGAGTGTTGAATTACTTAGAGTCAAAGATAATTGACACAAAAATTAATAGGGTAAAAGAATTTTATCGAGAAATGCTTAAAGATAGTTTTAACCGTTTGCTCAAACCTGCTTTAATTAGGGATGTACGTTCGGAAATCAAGACATGGGCGGATGTCGAATCTATTAAAATCTTTGAAGCTAATTTACGAGAATTATTATTGTCTCCCCCTGCGGGTATGAAATCAACTTTAGCGATTGATCCCGGATTTCGTACAGGTTGCAAAGTTGCGATTCTTTCGGAAACAGGGCAATTTTTAGAATATCAGACAATTTTTCCCCATAGTGGTGATGAAAAAAGAGCTTTTGCGAAAGATAACATAAAAAAGCTCATCCATAAATATAATATTGAGTTAATTGCCATCGGTAACGGCACAGCAGGCAGGGAAACAGAAGAATTTATTACGGAAGTTTTGGCAAATCTCGACAAAAAACCCATTAAAGTTATGGTAAATGAATCCGGTGCATCTATTTATTCTGCTAGTGATGTAGCTATTTCTGAGTTTCCTGATTTAGATATAACCATCAGAGGTGCAATTAGTATTGGTAGAAGACTACAAGATCCTTTAGCAGAGTTAGTCAAAATTGATCCAAAGTCCATTGGTGTGGGACAATATCAACATGATGTGGATCAAAAATTGCTGAAGAAAAACTTAGAAGAAACCGTCGAAAGTTGTGTTAATTATGTTGGTGTGGATTTGAATACTGCTTCTAAAGAATTGTTGATGTTTGTGTCAGGAATTAATCAGACAATTGCGAATAATATTGTTAGTTATCGTAATGAAAAAGGCACATTTAAAAATAGAAAAGAATTATTAAAAGTAAAAAAATTAGGAGCAAAAACCTTTGAATTAGCGGCAGGATTCTTACGTATTCGTGATAGTGAAAACCCTTTAGACAATACAGCAGTGCATCCTGAGAGTTATGATATTGTGAAAACAATTTTTTCTGATTTAAAAATATCTTTATCTGATCTTACCAATATCAATGAAAAGATTAAAAATATAAATTTAAAACAATATATAACTGAAAATATTGGACTCCCTACGTTACAAGATATAATCAAAGAATTAGAGAAACCAGGTAGAGATCCCCGTGCAAAGTTTCAATATGCAACATTTAGGGATGACATCAAAGAAGTTCGAGACTTAAAAGTAGGAATGGAGTTAGAAGGAATTGTCACTAATGTAGTTAATTTTGGTGCTTTTGTTGATATCGGAGTACATCAAGATGCTTTAGTACATATATCTCAATTAGCAGATAAATTTGTCAGTGATACTAACGAAATTGTTAAGGTTGGGCAGGTAGTAAAAGTGCGAGTTTTAGAGGTGAATGAAAAGTTAAATAGAATCAGCTTATCAATGAAAAGTAATTAAGAGTTACGAATAAGGAATTTAATCATTGTTAATTGTTAATTGTTAATTATGAATGATTAATTGTTACCTGTTGATTTCCATATAAAATTGCCGTGGCTTGAGTTTCACTCCAACGAGTCATTAAATGAGGTTGTAAACCAAAAATAACAATAATAAAAGCAAGAATTAAAGCTGGTATTTTTTCACTCCATAAAACTTTTGGTAAATTACTTAATTCGGGAGTTAAACGCCCGAAAAATACTTTATTTACCATTAATAAAAAGTAAACTGCCGTTAATCCAGTGCCGATTAAGCATAATAGAGTAGGAATAGGAAATACAGGAAAACTGCCTCGAAAAACAAGAAATTCTGAGATGAAACCCACCATACCCGGAATGCCAGAACTAGCCATAACTGCTACAATCATTAAGCTGCCAGTTATGGGTAAGCCTTTTTCAGGATTGAGTAAGCCTTTTAAATAGTCAACATCTCGACTACCTGTTTTTTTGTACACTATGCCGACTAAAATGAATAACATTGCGGAAATTAAGCCATGACTAATCATTTGTAAGATGGAAGCATTAATGCTTAGTCTGGTTGTTGCGGCGGCGGCTAACAATATGTAAGCCATGTGTGCAATTGATGAATAAGCGACTACTTTTTTCATGTCTTTTTGGGCAATGGCACAACAAGCACCATATAAAGCACTTATTCCCGCTAAAATTGCTAAGTAAGGTGCACAAATTACCCAAGCATCTCGGAAAAAGCCGATACCAAAACGTAATAATCCATAAGTGCCGAGTTTTAGTAAGACTCCAGCTAATAAAACAGAAACAGGAGTACTAGCTTCTACGTGGGCATCTGGTAGCCAAGTATGAAAGGGAAATATCGGGATTTTGATAAATAAACCGATTAAAAGGGGAATTAATAGCAAAATTTGACTATTTAATGTCAATGAATGAGATTTTAAGGGCTCAAATGCGAAAGTTGTTTCACCACTTAACCAGACTAAACCGAGGAAGGAGATTAAGACTAAAAATCCTGATAAGGCGGTATAGAGTAAAAATTTCATCGCCGCATAACCTCTTTTTGCACCACCCCATACAGCAATAAGAAAATATAACGGCACAATTTCTATTTCATAGAAAAGGAAAAAGAGAAGTAAATTTTGGGCTAAAAATGCGCCCGCAACACCTCCACTTAATAGTAAAATCATTCCATAATAAAAACGAGGGCGCTGTATATCTTTGGGAGTAATATAAAGGGCAATTAGTGTTAATAAACTATTGAGGCAAAGGAGAGGAAAAGATAAACCATCAATGCCTAAATCATACCCCAAGCCAAGCCAATTTAACCAGACAAAATTTTCAGTAAATTGTAAATCAGTAATTTCAGTATTAAAATTTAATCCTAATATAATATTAAGACTAAAGATGATTACTGCTATTATTAAAGAAATATTTTTATAAATTAAAGCATTTTTAAAGCTAGGTAAAAAACAAATAACAATAGCAGAAACTATAGGAATCCAAATAAATAAACTCAGCATTTTTATTAATAAATAGTGATTAAAAAGACTAGCAGACTGGAAGACTAGGAGAATTTTATTTATTAATTTCTCATTCCTAACTCCAGCAAGTAAGCATTAGACACAAGTGTAAAATTTTTAAAAATCTATTTTAAGTGAAAAATTATCAATTTTAATAACTATTGCCTATTGCCTGACTTCTACAAGAAGTCTATTAAAATAATGACCAATAATTGATAATATTTTCCCATTGTCCGCTTAAAATTAACCACATCAATAAGCTAACACCAATAAGAATAGTCATGATATAAAATTGTGATTGTCCAGAAGTGTTATATTTAAGAGCATTACCGCTAAAAATGGTTACTAAGCTCACAAGATTGACTATTCCATCAATAACATAGCGATCGCACCATGTGGTAAGTTTAGCTAAATTAGACACAAAAGCTACTACTGTAAACTGATAGATTTTATCAAGGTAAAAATCGTAGGCTAAAAGATCTTGAATAACACGAATAGACTTCTCTACGGGGCGATTCCATCCTCTTCTTAAAGGAGCAAAAGTACCAATCAAGCAACCAATTAAGCCAGAAGCTATTATCAAAAATAATCCGTAATTGGTTGGAAAACTATCGTTATTGATAATAGGAGTAATATTATTTAACCACTGAGAATAATTTAAAGGTACAAGAGGTGCAACTAAAGTAATGATCGTTAAAGATACCATCGGTATGGCCATTTGCCAAGGTACTTCTGGTGCACGACGACTTTTTGCTTGAGGTTTACCGAGAAAGACTAAACGAAAAACTCTGGTGAAATTCAAGGCATTAACAAAATTAACGATTAATAAAATAATTAATAACCACCACGTAACTTTTAAGTTACCGTTAAACCAACGACTAAAAGTCATTAACATTCCTAGAGGTAATAACCCTACAATTCCAGCACTTCCTGTCATATAAGCCAATGTTGTTGCGGGCATTTTTGACCAAATTCCTCCCAATTCGGTGATATTTTGACTAGTGGTTGTTAAAATTATTGAACCTGCACTCATAAACAATAAAGCTTTTGCCACCCCATGAGTAAATAATATCAAAAAAGCAATATCCACATGACCCATACCCACAGCGATAAATACTAAACCTAAATAAGCACTGGTAGAATGACAAAGAGTACGCTTGAGGTCTATTTGTGCCAAGGCAATTAATGAGCCTCCAATAGCACTAATTCCACCGATAACGATTAAAGTATTTGTGACGACAGGGGAAAGGTTAAAAACTGGCTCCAATTTTATTAATACATAAGCACCAGCAGAAACAACAATAGAGTTTCTCATGATACTAGCAGGATTTGGTCCTTCCATACCTTCATCTAGCCAGAGATTTAAAGGAAATTGAGCACATTTGCCGATAGGTCCAGAAATTAAAGCTAAACCAATCAAAGTTACTGTAAAAGTAGGTAAAGGAGAAATTTCTGCCCATTTTTGCAGTTCTGAGAAACTTAGTCCTGCTCCGTCACTCGAAAGTGCGACAATTCCCATCAATAAAAGAATGTCTCCTACTCGTTTTGTTAAAAAGGCATCTCTAGCGGCAGTAACAACTAATGGTTGTGCATACCAAAAACCTACTAATAAATATGTGGAAAGAGTTAGTAACTCTAACAATCCATAGCTTAGTAAAAGAGAGTTACTTAATGCTAATCCTCCCAATGCTGCTTCAAAAAATCCCATTAAACCAAAAAATCTGGCGATCGCCCAATCTTTCTCCATGTAACCTAACGCAAATATTTGAGCCAGAAGACTGATACCACTCACTAACTGCAATGCACCAACACTAACAGGAGAAATTTCGATAGCAAAAGATAAATCTAAATCAGCAATACTAAACCAAGGAAAAATAATATTTTGAGCTGGTTTGTGCCAAATATGAGCATAAACAATACTATCATGTATAAAAGATAGTACTGTCATAAAGATATTGATATAAGCGGCTGGTCGTGGCCCTGTCTTATGAATAAAACCTAATGCCCAAGGCAGACTTAAAACTGCACCCAATAAACCATATAAAGGCACTAACCAAATATAATGTACTAAAAAATCTATCATTCTTACTTTTTTATATTGATATTAATCATCAAAACATATGGGATCAATCTTATAGCAATGTGTTAATCAATGATCAGATTTCTCTATAAAAGATTCTGATACCATTGTCAATTTTCTATAATTGACTTAGGAAAAAAGTTTTGATAGAGATAAAAAATTACTTTGAATTTTAGTATAGTTAATTATTCATGAAAAAAAGGTATAAAAAATATAGAAATAGAAATGGGTAATAATTAAATCATTAAGCTATTCAATTTTATTATTTATTATCATAATCTATCTGGAATATTTAGTACAAAATTATGGCAAAAACTTATTTTATTAGTCATAGCAATCAAGATTTAGAAAAAATTTATCGCACAACTATTTTATGGTTTAAAGGAAAACAATATGAAGTAGAAGGAACGGAAAAACAAGGTATTTATTTGATTCAAGCTAGAAAAACGAGTACAATTAGAACATTATTAGGTTCAAATTTAGCCTTTAAAATTCAGATTTATTTCTCTAATGATAAATTGATTAATAATAAAGAATTAATAGTCGAAACTACAAGGGGAAAATGGATTCAAAATATTGCTGGGGCGAGTTTTGCTGGTATTTTCACCAGTGGCTTTACCATTATGACTGGTATTGCTACTGCTGGATGGGGATTTTTGCTAGAAAATGAGTTAATTGCTTACCTCGAAAATGAACTTAATTTTAAGCGAGTTAATACAGATATTTCTAATGAGGATAATCAAGATATTTCCAGACCTAATAATAACAATACTTCTACGAATATTTCTCAAAATACAGAAGAAAAGCGTATCATTAATGAATTAGAAGCAGAAATTAATAAACTAGAAATTGCTTTTACTGATGAAATTTTAACAGAAGCAGAATTTACCAGAAAAAAAGCTATTTTAGAAAGAAAAATTGATGATTATGAAGTTAATTTAGTTATCGAAGAAAAAATTGCTAAATTGCAAGATGCTTTTTCTCAAGGTATATTAGATCAGATGGAATATGAAGAAAAAGTTCATGAACTAGAAGCTAATATGAGAGAAACAATTTTACAAGAAAGACGATTAGAACGAAATAAAATCAAAATTATTAAGTTAAAAGAGGCTTTCAATAATGGAATTATTACCAAAGAAGAATACCAACGGAAAATAGCTAATTTATGACTTATATTTATCAATAAAAAAATAGCATTACTATTATTTATTTTTGGGTGAATGGTATTCACCCTTACCAGTTAATTAATTATTTACATTCTTTCTAACACTGAAATTCCTAATAAAGATAAACCTAATTTAATAACTTTTGCCGTTAAATCAGCTAAAACTAAACGAGATAATTTAATTTTTTCTTCCGCTTGTAAAATAGGACATTGATCATAAAATTGGTTAAATTTTTGACTTAATTCAAATAAATATAAACAAAGACGATTAGGTAATAAATCTTTTTCTACTTCTTTGATAATAAAATCTAATTGTAAAAGATGTTTTGCTAATACTAATTCACTGTCTTGTGTAAAAATAATAGGAGTTTCAGAATTGAGATTATTTAAATCAATATTACCTTTTCTGCTAATACCTTGCACTCTAACATAAACATATAAAAGATAAGGTGCAGTATTACCTTGTAAAGATAACATTTTATCATAACTAAATTTATAATCAGTGGTACGATTTTGGCTTAAATCTGCATATTTTACAGCACTTAAACCCACAATTTTACTTACTTGATTAATAAAGTCTTCCGTTTCATTTCTTTCTTCAGTTTGCAAACGTTTTTGTAAGTCTAATTTGGCTCGATTGACAGCTTCATCTAATAAGTCTTTTAAGCGAATAGTTTCACCAGATCTTGTCTTGATTTTTTTGCCATCTTCTGCTAAAACTAAACCAAAAGGTACATGAACTAATTCTACATTTTCAGGGATAAAATTAGCTTTTTTTGCTACTTGAAAAACTTGAGCAAAATGATTAGATTGCCCTGCATCAGTTACATAAATTATTCGACGTGCTTTATCTTCATTGATACGATATTTTAAAGCGGCTAAGTCGGTAGTTGCATAATTATATCCACCATCAGATTTTTGTACAATTAAGGGTAATGGATTACCTTCTTTATTGACAAAACCATCGAGAAAAACACATTTTGCCCCTTGATCTTCTGTTAAAATATTAGCATCTTCTAAATCAGTAATAATATCTTGTAAAAAAGGATTATAAAAAGATTCTCCTCTTTCAGTTAATTTTATGTCTAATAGTTGATAAATAATTTCAAATTCTCGACGAGATTGCTCACATAATAATTGCCATGCTTTGATACTTTCAGGATCTTTACTCTGTAATTTTACTACTTCTTGACGTGCTTGTTCTTGAAAATCTAAATCTTGATCAAATTTTATTTTTGCTTGTTTATAAAGAGTAACTAAATCACCTATTTCAACAGCATTTGCAGTAGTTAAAACTTCTGGTTTTTCTGTTCTTAAATAGTTAATTAACATCCCAAATTGAGTACCCCAATCCCCCACATGATTTAGTCTTAAAACATTATAACCTCTTAATTCTAATATTCGAGCAATACTATCACCAATAATAGTAGATCTTAAATGTCCAACGTGCATTTCTTTCGCAATATTTGGACTGGAAAAATCAACTATAATATTATAAGATTCATCACTTTTTGTTATTCCTAAATAATCATCTTGATAAGCTAATTTTATTTTTTTAGCAATATATTCAGGTTTAATTTTTATATTAATAAATCCAGGTCCTGCAATTTCTAAAGGTTCACAAAAATTATCTAATTTAACATTATTGATTATAGTCTGAGCGATCAATCTTGGAGGTTGTTGTAAGGTTTTTGCTAAAGATAAAGCAACGTTGCATTGATAGTCGCCAAATTTAGGATTACTAGCGGGTACTACTAAAGGATCTATACTTGAAAGTTCATCGCCAAAGGCTTGAATTAAAGCAGAAGTAAAAAGATTTCTAAGTTTGTCAATCATCAAAAAATTAGGAAATAAAGATAATTTTATTGTCAATTGTCCCTTGTTAATTGTCAATTATTCTTGCGGATATTGATCCCAAAGAGTACAATTTTGACGAATACTGCGATAGTCACCATTACCGATAATTAAATGATCTAATATAGGAATACCAATGATTTTTGCACTTTGTAGTAACTGTTCTGTTAATGTTAAATCTTGTATGGAAGGTTCAAGATTGCCAGAAGGATGATTATGGGCGATAATGACATTGGTAGCTGATTTACGTATTGCCTCACGAAATAGTTCACGGGGATGAATCAATGTTTCTGTAGCAATGCCGATAGTAATAACTTGAGTACTAATTAAGGCATTTTTCGTATCTAATAATAATACTGCAAAACGTTCTTGATTTTGCCACATTAAATCGTGACTAAAGGCAGATGCCGCGGCATTTGGACTATCTATAATAGCTTTAATAGAAGGGCGAAATTGGAAAGTACGTTTACCTAATTCTATACCTGCAAGGATTGTTGTAGCCTTAGCTGGTCCAATTCCTTGAATTTTCATTAATTCCAAAGGTGAAATTTCTCGCAATACATCAAGAGGATCTTGTTTATTTTGACTAAGTTGATTCAGGATATATTGTGCCAAGCCAACTGCCGATAATTTGCCTTTTCCTTGTCCTGTAGCTAATAATATAGCAATTAACTCCGCAGAGCTTAAATTTTTAGCTCCTAACTCCATTAATCTTTCTCTAGGACGTTCACTTAAAGGTAAATCGGCAATTCTTAGATTGTAAACCATAATTTATTACAAAACTAATATTTTTATCATGGTAAATCTTTTTTACTACATAGAAGCAAAAACGTCCAAAATTATTTAAAATACTTTTTGTTACAATATAAAATAATTAATCTAAGTTACTGTTACCATGGAAAATCTTTCTAATAATCCTAAAATATCAGTTTCGCCAGTACAACATCTCAAAAATTTAGGCAATAAATTAATTAAAACAACTTTTTTAATTGGCATTCCAGTCACTATTTTATATATTGTCAATCTTCCTTATCCAGCCATTCGTCGCCCTATATCAGCAAAAATGCCTATGCTGTTATTACCAAGTCAAATTTACACTGAATATCATTTTAAAAAATCTATCAGTTTAGTGGAACAAGCAGAACAATTAATTGATAATGCTACCAGTATTGACGATTTTCGGTTAGGGGAAACAAAGTTACTCGAAGCAAAACAAAGTTTAAATGCTATTCCCGTTAACTATGGTAATGACTTGCTTGGTGGTAGTTATGGTTATGGTTATAATTGGCGTTTTTCTATTTTTGGCTTTCAGGAAATGCGTCGTCAAGTAGGGGAATTAGAAGCTAAGGTTTTTCAAGAAAAAAATGCTCAAACTCTTTTGCAAAAAGCTGAATCAGCTTTTAATGAAGCTAAAAATAATTATCAAAATGCTGAAAATTCTAATCAACAACAACAGGCTATCATACAATGGCGATCGGCAATTAATAATTTAGAAGAAATTCCCGTAAGCACTTTAGCAGGAAAAAAAGCACAGCAAAAACTTAATCGTCATCGAGAAGAATTAGAAGCAATAGTAGGAAATATTGCAGAAACAGAAAAATTAACGACAATAATAGCTTCATCTCAACAATTTTCTAGTAAAGCAGCTATATTATCTAAAAATCCTCCTTATAAACCTGAAAAATGGACAGAAATTGCAAAATTATGGCAAATGGCAATTGATGAATTACAGCAAGTTTCTATCGATGATGGAAAAGGATATATAAAAGCAAAAAAATTAATAGCAGAATATGAAGCTAATTTATCAGAAATAAAACTACGCAAAACTCAAGAAGAAAACTCAATTATTGCTTTAAATTATGCAAAGAGTGAAATACAAAAATTAGTAGCAAATAATCCTAGCAATTCTAATGAATTAAATCTGAATCAAACTATTGCTGATATTCAAGATATTATCAACCAATTAAATCAAGTGGAAAAAGGTACAACTTCTTATAATGAAGCACAAAAATTAAAAGAATTTGCGAATAAAAAACTGAAACAATTAACTCTTAAAAATTGAAAATAAATAATCAATTATAGTAAAAAAAATTAAAATGGAAAATATTGGGCATTTAGGAGAAAAAGTTATCGCTCAATGGTTAATCAGAAAAGGCTATGATATTTTATATTTTCGTTGGCGTTGTCGATGGGGAGAAATTGATTTAATTGCGAAAGATAATAAATCTGATATTTTGATATTTATTGAAGTTAAAACTCGTAAAATTCGTAACTGGGATAGTGATGGTATTTTTGCGATTAATGATACTAAGCAAGAAAAATTATTATTAACTGCTGAAACTTTTTTAAGTGAAAATTCTTCTTTTTCTAATCTTAATTGTCGTTTCGATATTGCACTATTAAACTATTATAAAAAATCTTCTTTTAATCAAGAAGAAACTACTTTCATTATCAATGATAAAAATATCAGCTATCAAGGTTATCAATTTTGTATCATTGACTATATTGAAAATGCTTTTAACTAATGTATAAATTTTAATTTTACTGTATCTGAAAGTTGATAGTTAACACCTTTAAAAATCTCACAACTCACATAGTAAGGCTACTATGGTTTATTATGATTAAAATCATCTCAGTATGATGTAAAAAACCTTGAGAAATAAAAGTTTAAGACTGATGACAGACAAAATTTTACCCACTTAAAATAATAAAATTTGATCAAGAATTACAAAAAATCAATTTTAATAATGTTTAAGTCTATTTTATCCTAGTCTTCTAATCTCATCTTTGCTAACAAATTTATATAGAACTAAGGTAAGATCATATTTATTACCAAGTCGCAAATCAAGTTATTTCTCTCCATAGAAGAGCTTTCTTCTCACAAATTTTATCTAGAATGGGTCAATATGACTATTAAAAAATTACCCACTAACGTTATTAAATTAATTGCCGCTGGAGAAGTTATCGATTCTTTTACTGCAGTGGTAAGAGAATTAGTAGAAAATAGTTTAGACGCTAAAGCCACTCGTATTGTTATCTGTGTTTACCCTGAATCATGGAGTTTACAGGTTGCGGATAATGGTGAAGGAATGGGAGAAAATGATTTATTGATGGCAATTCAACCTCATACCACTAGCAAAATTAATTCTAGCGATGACTTAGCAAAGATTAATACCCTGGGCTTTCGTGGGGAAGCATTGCATAGTATCGCACAATTGGCTGACTTAAATATAATCAGTCGAGTTAAAGATAGTTGCGGTTGGCAAATTATTACCCATCAAACAGAGGTAATTAAATCCTATCCGAAAGCCATCGCTGTTGGCACAATTATTAATGTTACTAATTTATTTGGCAATATTCCCTTAAGAAGACAATTAAATCCTTGTTTTAAAAAACAATTAAAGTCTATCCAAAATTTGATTTTTGAATTGTCGTTATGTCATCCCCTTGTGACGTGGCAATTATTAGTTGATGCTCGTTTAATTTTATCTATTAGCGGTAATAATAACCGTAAAAAAATTCTTCCACAAATATTAAAAACCGTTAAATATTCAGATTTAGAAGAAAAACAAATTCAAATCAATACTCCTCGTCAAAATCATATTTCTGAATTAAATTTGCTATTAGGAATGCCTGATAAAATTTCTCGCCCTCGTGCTGACTGGGTTAAAATTGGCATAAATGGTAGAGTCGTAAAATGTCCAGAATTAGAGTCTGCTATTTATTCTAGTTTTCATCGTACATTACAAAGAGATCGTTATCCTTTATTTTTCTTACATTTGCAAACATCACCCCAACAAATTGACTGGAATCGTCATCCAGCCAAGGCGGAGATTTATTTAGATAATATTGAATTTTGGCAAGATACTATTAAAGAAAATATTGAAGAAATTTTTAAACTAACTGATCATAATATATCGACTAAATTTGATAATAAAAGAGTAGAAAATATTTTAAAAGTTGCTGAAAATAAAGCTATATATAATTTAGAAAGTTCATCTAAAGAAATAGTAGAAAGTAAAAATAAATTAGGCTTAATTAATTTACAAGTAATAGCCCAATCACGTAATACCTATATTATAGCAGAACACCCTGAAGGTATTTGGTTAATTGAACAACATATTGCCCATGAAAGAATATTATATGAACAATTAAAAAAATCATGGGAAATAGTAACTATTAATAATCCTATTATTTTAAGCAAATTATCACCTAAACAAGTAGAAAATTTAGCTAACTTAACTTTAGAAATAGATTGTTTTGGAGAAGATTTATGGGCGATTAGAAGTCTTCCCAAAATGTTATTAAATCGAGATGATTGTTCTGATGCTTTGATAGAAATAAGTTGGGGAGGTGACTTAGATACTGCTCAAGTAGCGATCGCTTGTCGTAGTGCAATTCGTAATGGTAAAAAATTAACCATAAAAGAAATGCAAACTATTGTTGATGAATGGAAAATAACCAAAAATCCTCAGACTTGCCCCCATGGAAGACCAATTTATTTATCCTTAGAAGAATCATCTTTATACAGATTTTTTCGCCGTCATTGGGTATTAGGAAAAAGTCACGGAATTACTTAAATTTTAAATAAATAAACTATATATTTCTTAACATATTAACCAAAAATTATCAGCAATTTAGTTATGATGTAATCAATTAAAATAATTGTTCAATTATCTAATTTTGGATGATAAAAAAATGACTTCCTCATCTAAAAATCCTGTTATTGTCATTGGTTTAGATTCTGCACAACCTTCCTTACTGGAAAAATGGATGTCAGAAGGGTATTTACCAAACTTAATTCATTTAAAAGAAAAAGGTGTTTATGGTAATTTGGAGAATTTTCGAGATTCTAATGTCGAAACTGCTTGGACAACCATCGCTACTGGATGTTCTCCTAAAACTACTGGATATTGGGTAGCTATGGGTTTAAAAGAAGGAACTTATAAAACGGAAACTCTTGCCGCTTATGATTTTCAGGAATATCCCCCTTTTTTCTCACACTTAAAAAATTATCGTATTGCTACTTTTGATGTACCTCAATTAAGAATCAGAGGAGATATTAATGGATTGCAAATAGGTGGTTGGGGGGCTCATTCCCCTCAAATACCTAGTTCTTCTGTACCTGAATCTTTATGGGAGGAGATTATTTCTAAATATGGTAATCATCCCGCTTTACACAAAGATTATTCTTTATCCTTAGACTTACCACAAACATTAGACGTAGAAAAAAGACTATTAACTGGTATTACCAGAAGAATAGATATTTGTAAAGATTTATTAAGTAGAGAGCCTTGGGATTTATTTTATACTGTCTTTGGAGAATCTCATGGAGGAGGACATCTTTTTTGGCATTTAAGTCAACCAGATCATCCTCTTTATGATATTTTTCAACCACTAATTGATCATGACCCATTACTCAAAATTTATCAAGCCATTGACCACGCCATCGGTGAAATACTAAAAATAGCGCCTTCTAATGCCAATATTATCTTATTTTCAGCTCATGGCATGGGTACAGCACAAATTGATTTACCTAGCTTTATTTTTCTTCCTGAATTACTTTATCGTTACAGTTTTCCGAATAAATATTGTCTTGGTTATAGTGATCCTTCTCAACCTATACCACCAATGATCACTTCCTTGAAATGGAATTATTGGGAAAGAAATATTTGGGGTACAAAATATGATCCTAATCCTTTACGACGTTTTTTACGAAATCAACTCCCCACTAAATTATTTAATCTTTTTCAGCCTTGGATTGATCCTATCACTGATGATGACTTGATTTTTGATACTCAGTTAAGAAAACAAGGTGAAAAAGTTGTCCCATGGAATCCAGCTCAATGGTATCAGCCTTTATGGTCAAAAATGAAAGCCTTTGCTATACCTAGCTTTGCGGAGGGATATGTACGGATAAACCTCAAAGGAAGAGAGCCTCAAGGCACTGTTGAACCCTCAGAATATGATACTGTTTGTGAAGAAATTTCTCAACTTCTTTATTCTCTTAAAGATGCACGAAATGATCTTCCCATGGTAACTCGTGTTATTCGTACTCGTAAAAATTATAGCGATGACAATCCCAAATTACCGTCTGCGGATTTAGTAGTAGTATGGAGAGAAGAACATATGACTGATGTCGTAGAAAGTCCAACCCATGGAAGAATTGGTCCTTTTCCTTTTTACCGCTCTGCAAGTCACAGAGAAAAAGGCTTTATCTTAGCTTGTGGAAAAGACATTCCTAAAAGTGATCAATTATTAAATGGTCATGTATTAGATATTCCCCCCACTATTTTAAATCTTATGGGTGCTGATATTCCAGCACACCTAGAAGGAAAACCCCTTAATTTTTCTTCAGTTTCACATCAGAAAATTGATGAAAGTAAAATCTAATTATAGATTGCTAAAAAGGTGTTTTCATGAGACTAGGAGAGATGGCTGCTGAGTTTGCATAAATAATTACTCTCATCAAAAAAACTTTTTCTATCAACCCTAATTATTCACATCTTCTAAAGATTTTCCTGTAGTTTCTATTCTCAATAAATAAGTTAAAATTGCACCTAATAAACAACAAAAAGCTAAAATATATAAAAGATTAGAAACTCCTAAATCTTCTTTGATTATGGGTAAAAAAAACGTTCCTAATACAGCACCTAATTTGGCGATCGCCGCCGCTAAACCAGCCCCTGTTGCACGAATGGAAGTAGGAAAAACTTCCCCTGAAAGTAAAAATGTTGTAGAGTTAGGACCAGCATTCATCAGTAAATTATAGATAAAAAAGCCACTGAAAACCAGTATAAAATTAGGATGTTGATTAATAGTCGGATCTCCAGAAATAGCCAATAAGAATAAACCCAAAGCCATACCAATAAAACCGATAATTTGCAGAGAAATTCTACCCACTTTATCTACTAATAAAATAGCAATTAAAAAACCCATAATCAAAAAAATATCAACTATAGCTGAACCTTGGGCAGATTGTATTTGACGATTGATAAAATTATTTTCATTCTTAAAAGCTAAAAGAGCAATAATTGTTGGGGTAAAAATTCCGATACCATAGGTAGCAATATCTTGTAAAAACCATGGTAAAGAAGCAAAAGCAGTATCTTTGAGATATTTATGGGAGAATAAAGAAATAAAATTAAGATTATTTTCAGCAGGTTTAGGATCACTTTCAGAGGTTACTTCTATCTCTATTTCTAATAATTCTTGAGCCGCTAATTCAGCGTTTTGATAATCACCTTTAGCAATATAATAAAGAGGACTTTCTAAGAGAAATTGTAACCGCAAAAATCCGACAAAAATTGCTAAGATTAAGCCAACTCCTAACATTAAACGCCAACCATATTGAATAATAATTATGTCAGAATCAGAGAAAAAATTGGTAAAAATATTGATCACGAAAACTCCTGTCAATGCCCCTAATAATGCTCCTACAGCCTGAAAAGCAAATGCTCCAATCACCATCCTACCTCGTAGTCTTGCTGGTACATTCTCGGTAATATACGCCACGCTAATGGGATAATCTGCACCAATAGCAACCCCCACTAAAAAACGGAAAAAGATTAAGGAAGTTGCATCCCAAGCTAGGGCTGTTCCAATACTAGCAACTACAAAAAGAGCTATATCAATTAATAACATTTTTTGTCGTCCAATTTTATCGGTAACAGCACCTAAAGTTAAAGAACCGATCAAAGAACCTACAATAGCAGCTACGGCGATCGCACCTATTTGTGGAGAAGTTAAATTAAAGTCTTTTTCGAGAAAGGGTAAAGCAATGCCGATGATAAAAAAATCGAAACCATCAAGAGCGATTAATCCTGCGGATAAAATCCATAATAACCACATTAGACGAGTTAATTTCGATTTATCTAATTCGGTTTTAAAGTTACTCATTATTGTTATCGATAATTACTAATTAATGAGGAATAATTAATCATTTTTAATTAATTTTTTCTCTGTTAATTTTAACCGAATTTCAGCATAATATTCTCTGGTAATTGGATAAAAATAAGCGAGTATTATTCCTAAAAATAAAACTATGGCAGGTAAAGGTGCAACTACAAGACGAATTGCCCATAATGCACTTTCTGGTTGAATGGGAATAGCCTCTCCTTCAATAGGTTTTATAAAGCCTGAAGCCTCTAAAGCAATACCTACTAAAAATAAGCCAAATGCTAAACCAAACTTTTGTAAAAGTACCATAAATCCATAAAAAATTCCTTCTCTTCTTTCTCCTGTATTTAATTCATCTAAATCAATTACATCGGGTATCATTGACCAAGGAATTAGATAAGCAACAGAAACACCACATCCAGCTAATATTGCTAAAGCATATAGTAAAAAAGTTTGTCCTGGTTGTACTAAAAATAAGCCAATTTGAGCAATAATCCAAATAGTTGAACCAAGAAAATAAACTATTTTTTTATCCAAAAAATTACTGATTTTTTGCCATACAAATAACATAATTAAAGCTGTTCCTTGCACGGCGATCGCAACTCTAGGAAATTCAGCATCAGGTAATCCCATCCAATTAACAACGAAATAAAGAAGAATAGAAGCAGTTAATTGGACTGCTAACCACGAACATAAATAAATACCAACAACATAAAGAAAAGGTTTATTCTCAAAAATAATTTTTAACTGTTGAAAAAAGGTTAAATTATGTTCAGAATTATTCTCTGAATTAAAAGGAGATTCTTGTAATAAATGAGATTCAGTTTTTGCAACAATTAAACTACTTGCAATGATGGCAATAAAAGCGGCAATTAATAAATACATTGAAGCAGAAAAAGAATCTTCTCCTGAAGTTGAATTCACTAAGTTAGCTAAACCAAATATAGCTAAAATTGTGGCAATACTTATCAAAATATAAGCTGTTTTTTTCCTTTGCTTATAGTTTAATAAAGGTTGATAACCTCTTTCTTTAACAATCAGAGGACACCAAAATAATGGTAAAGTTGAAAAAATCGTAGAAATTACTCCTAAAACCAAATATTTTTCTTGATTATTCCCTTGATAAACTTGAAAAATTATTCCTGCTAAAATTAAGGAAATAATACTTGCACCAATAGAAAAACTAAATCGAAAACTATTTAAGCTAGTACGCTCATTATAATCTGTTGTCAATTCTGGTGTTAAGGCTTGATAAGGTAAATTTACTGCTGTATAAAAAAGATTAAAAACAATACCAACAATTAGATAATAAATAAATAAAAACTTATTATTTAAAGAAGAATTATCAGTAAAACTAGGAACTACCCATTGTAAAAAAAAAGTTATGCCAAAGGGTATCGCCGCAATAATCATCCAAGGAATACGTCTTCCCCATTTTGTTTGAGTGCGATCGCTAAAAACTCCGATAATAGGATCATTAATAGCATCAGAAATCTTACCGATAAATAAAATACTACCAGCAATGGCAGGACTTAAACCGGCAACATTGGTAAAAAAAGGCATGAGGAAGAATACTAAGATATTAGCAGTTAAAGCAGGACCAATATCTCCCGCACCAAAAGCGAGTTTCGTGGTTAAATTTAGTTTTTCTGATGGTTGAGTTGATGACATATAAGAATTTTATCTGAGTTATGATATTTTAATCTATTAAAAGTAGAAAATAAACAAACACAATTCAGAATTAACAACTGTTTCGATAATTATTAACTATTTTGTTTAATTTATGACAAATTATTTGACAGTGTTATATACTTAATAATTAAGGATAATTCCTAATTCCTAATTCCTAGTGGGTGAATGCTATTCACCCCTACAAATTTTTAATTCCTAATCTTTATGGAAGCATTTTCTCGTGCCGCTCCTGAATGGACAAAAACTGCTGTTCATGCTTTATCATTTAATTGTCCTTTTTGTCATGCCTCTTCTCGTGAAGCAAAAAGAGTTTGGCTTAATCGTACTGCACCTGTGACGCTAGAAGATTATACTCGTAAATGGCAAGAATTTTATTTATGTGAATGTGATCAAGTGTGGTGGGCTTGGAGTAATGATCGAAATAAATAATAGTCTAAACTTTTCTAGGAAGTGAGAAAATGGTGAATAGGTAATATTGTAAAAGCGTTTCAGAGTAATTTTATTTTTGAGAATGTCTATTAATATTGAAAGGGCGAGTAGTTAATTTTGTAGAATATTCTTCACCCTAATTATGAGTAACAAATAAATAAAATATTATTAGTGTTTAATTTTTAAAATATCAAATTTGAGTAAATATAACAAAGTTCTAATTAATAAGTGTTGGTTTTCTTTGCCATAAATTGAAATAAAAAAACCAACACTTAGAAATTGATTATTTTTGAGATCTACAATTATTGCATCGATAACGCTATTAGACAAACGATAGTTATTACCAAAATTTGTTATCCAAATATTTCTTATTTTTTCTAAAGAACTATTTTCAGCCATTGAGCCCAATGTTAAATTTATTTCTGAAGTAAGATATTCGGTACTATAATGACTAAATAAATTGAAAGGATCATCACACAAAGGATGAAAAGGATTACCTTTTTTTACTGGTACAGACATTTGTATAATATTTTTAATTTCTGCTAGTTCCTGCCATAATTCTCGATAAGATTTGATCACATTTTGCCAATCATAAATCTCTTTAACTCTTTGTTTTCCATTTTCTCCCATTTTTGCTCTCAAATCAGAATTATCTATTAATTCCACAAAAGCAGCAGCACATTCATCAATATCAATCATCGTAGCCAAAGAGGCATGAGCGATATAAGTACTATAATTCATATGATCAGAAAGATAATAACTGGCTAAATCTAAAGCATTATTTTGAGTAGGAATAACCGTAGAAATTCTAAAACCATCTACTTCATGACGAATAGATTCTTGATAACCATTCCAATCAGAAACAATTACAGGTAAACCTGCCGCCATAGCTTCAATAGGAGTTAAACCAAAAGTTTCTTGAATGTTATCGGCTAAAGAAATGAATATATCAGCAGAAGACCAAATTTGTTGACGAATTTCTGGATTTCTTCCATCTAAAAATACGTGATTAATAGAAGGAGAAAACAGTGTTGCACTTTCTTTAAAAGAGGAAGCTTCTTTATCATCTTCAAACCAACCACATTGGATTAAATGTATTTTATGTTTATGATTAACTTTTTTAGCCGCTTTTTCTAACGCTAAATACATTGGCACAGGATGTCCTTTGGCATAAAATATTAAACGACCAACAAATAGAATAACAATATCTTCTGATGCAATATTTAATCTTTGTCGAATATTATTTCTAAATTCAGGATTATATTGAAATTTATCTGCTTCAACTCCTAAAGGAATAATCGGTAACTTTAAGTCTAAATTAATATTAGAATTAAGTCTTTCTCCCAAATATTCTTTCCAATCATCAAGAATTTTATCCACAGCAACTTTAACCGCATTAGAAGTACAAATTAAAGCATCCCAAGGCTGAATTGGTGCTGTTAATAAATTACCAATATTAGTTATGGCTTCTTTACTTGCAATAGTATGAGTTACACCACAAATACTATAAGCTCTTTGATCATAAAATCTTCTCTGCCATGCAAAATCAGCTAAACCAGGCCCTGGTATGTAAAGATTATTTACTTCATTTAATTGATGGGGTTGTGTGGTAGATAGAAACTTAAAATCACAGGATTCTTTGAGCCAAGGAGTAACTAATTGACGAAAATGCTTAAATTCCTCATCATTACCACTATAACAATAAAGAGTATTTTTGTCATTGGACTGAACATAGGCTTTTAAAAATCCTTCTCCTGCTGACTGTCTGCCTAAAAGTCTCTTTGTTTGAGTATTATAACCATCTGGTTTGTAATAAATGGCAGTATTTTGATTTTTTTGATTCATTTTTTAAATAAGTTTTTTAATCTAAATCTTGAAGTTCATACTGATGTGGTATCTTTTTGATAAATGATGATTCAGTATCAACTTAAGTGAAAATTATCTAAAGTAATTATAATTTTTAATAATATGCTAGTAGAAATAATACAGTAAATTTTCTGGTTATTGCATAAATTGCTAAATTGCCACTGATAAGCGAATAGGAAAATTTATCGGAAAAAACTTACTATGAATAGACATCTTCATAACTTTTTTCTTATTTATTGCATTAACGCAAAATTTTGTTTATCCTTACTTAATTGCTAATTCTTGTAAAGCATTTTGGGCATGAAAACGAACTTGAGAATTCCCATTAGCTTCTATGGCTTTTAAAATATCAATGGTAGTGGTGGCATTGAGTTGTTTGAAACTATAGCAAAGAGATTGTAAGATTTCTGGAGATTTTAACTTGAGGGAATTGCTATGATAAAAATCACTCAAGATTGTCACTGCTTGATTTTGTAAATTCGATTTTGTTACTCTACCTAACACTGTAATGATTTCAAGAGTTATAGAGAAATTAGATATATAAATGTATTCTTTTAAACATTCTAAGCTTTGGGGTGTTGCTATCCATGATAATGTTCTCACAATCGTAACTTTTAAGGTTTCAGGAATCTGCTCATCCCGTAAAACTTTATTTAAGGATTCTATGGTAAAAATATGATTACTGCGACTTAAAGAAATTGCTGTTTGTTGTGCAACAGATAAGTTAATGTCATATAGTAAAGGAAACATTAATTTTACTATCTCTAGCTCTTCAGGTAACTTTAACTTTAATCCTAAACCGATAATGGCTTCTTTTCTAACGGATGAAGCATAATCTTGAAGGGCATTTATCATCACTGATTTAATTTCAGGAGTGTCAAAATTTCTTAAAGTTGCGATCGCTATTGCTCGAATAGTGCTATCTTGATCATTAACTACCGATAATAAAGGCTTAACTATTTGTACACTTGGAATTTGGGCTAAAGCCTTCGTAGCTAAAAAACGATAAGAAGAATTTTCTAACAACTGGGATAAAAAAGCAACGGATTGTTTCCCTTGACTAGCTAAAGTTTGAGAAGCTAACAGAAGTAAATCTTCCTCTTGAGTTGTGGTTAGTAACTCCGTAACAATCAAAATAATTTCAGGATCTTTGATTTCATTAAGTATTTTTAAACTATACCATCGATGTTCAACATTGGCTTTTTCATCTAAAATTATTTCTTTTAAAGGTGCTATTACCTCTTTTCCATATCTTACCAATATTTTTGCGATCGCCCATTTTTCTTCAAAGTTGCCCAATTCTAAAACTTTTAGAGCCAATTCTAAAGAAATAGCATCAGGATCATCATAGGAAATATTAGTTAAATTAAAAAGAATAGAACTTTGTGAAGGAACAACAGTAACCATTAGATAATAAATCAAACAAAAAAATAATATCTTCCTTAGAGTAATTGTTAATCTAACGGTATTTCGTAATTTTTATCACATATTTTCTATCTTCAGTGAGTTACCAACTAACTATTATGCACTTTTAGCATCGTATGAATAAAATAATAGCCATATTTGACCATTAACTAAGTTTTAAAGCATTAACAGGCACTTCATCCCAAGAAGCAACGATTTTAATAGTAACTTCCCAACCCTGTTGTTTTTGTTGAGGCGTTAATTTTTCTAGCCAATTGTCATGACAATCTTCTGCTGCCTTTTGATTAGTGGTGGCAATACAAGCCTGAATTATACCACAACCGTCTTTTTGTTCATTAACCCAAATAGTCATAATAGTTGATAGTAAATAGTGACTCTAAGTTTAGAGAAAATCAATAAAATTATTTTAAAAATGCACAAATATTGACAATTTTTCTACCATTCTAATTGTCCACCTGTCCACTTGTCCACCTGTCCACTTTGTCTTCATCATTTTTCTTCTTTATCACCATAATAACAAAGAGGAGTTGTACCTCCGGGGCGACTATAAGCTGATTTATTTCCACATTCTCGACCTAGTGCATCAGTATCATAAGGACATTCACAACTATTTTTTAAAGAGTTACGAATAGGTTGTTTTGAGAAAGATTTTTTATATAGAGCGAATCCTGTTAATAAAAATACAGTAGTTAAAATAATGGCAACACTACTAAACAAAATTGTTTTTTGAGGAAAAAGAGATTTTAAAATGTTATTAAACGCAAAATTTGAACTATCAAAGTTCTTTTTGGTTAAATTTGACCAAAGAGGCGGATCAACAGCTAAATTTTGGCAAATAACAGGCAACCATGAAGATCCGGGTGCTTGTTCTTCAAGGTGATATAAGTCTTGTATTTTTGCTTTCCCGTCTTTAACAGCTTGATATAATGTTTCTCCTCCAGAATAAGCTTGTAAGAAGTATTTTAAAAATTCTTGAGCTACTTCGTCAGGCACTGCTTCTCGCATAATAATGGTTTGTGGTAGCTGTAAATCTGCAAGGGTAAATCCTAACCCTAATCCATCACAGGAGTTAAAAATAGCTAATTCTAATCCGTTATGAATCGCTTTGGCAAGAGTGTTTTTTAATCTTTGAATATCAATAGTTTCATAGGGATTAATTTGCAATAAACCACATTGACTGTTATTCTTACTAACACTATGACCTGCAAAAAATAAAATTTGCCATGATTGCTCCCATAATGGAGTTAATTCTGTTAAATTCGGCTGATCTAAAAATACTACTTCTGCATTAGGTAAACTGTTTAATATACGTCTATCTCTTTCTATATCTATACCACGGCGATCACCTAAAATTGCCAAAATTCTTACCTTACGAGAATAATCTGTATTTTCCCCTCGATTAGGTTTTTGACAATTTGGTTTACTCAGGGCAATTTCTGTTTGTGGATAACGATGCCACACTGCCCATAAATACCAAGGTAACTGCCATAAACGCACATCTGCCGTTTGAATAACAAAACGAATTAAATCTTGTTGATTGAGATGAGGAAAAAGATCTAACAATAATGATTGTACTTGAGAATTTTCTAACCAATGATTAAGATCTATCTGCAAGGTATCAATATATTCCTGACATTGACTGACGGCGACATTTGTTACTTGTGTTTCTGTTGCACCTAATCGCAAAGAAACTGATAAATTACGATAACTAGATTGCCAATTAGTATAACTTTTGTAGAGGTTTGGTGCAGGAGGTAATCTCCCCTCAGTTTCCACTAATAATTCTTTGGTGTCATCTTGGCTAAGGCGAATACTAACGGGAAAACCTGACTCAAAATTACCCTCTCCGATTTTGAAAATAATTAATTTCTTACCCATTACCTTTTTTTGACAATGTTATCCTATCATAACTTTATCAAAAATTCTTTAATTAAGCTAATCAGCATCTCAGTTTATCGATTTATTTTTTACTAGCATTAAAAGATGAAAATTAAAGGGGTATTACTTATTACTTATTTTATTATTTTTAAATGATAAATCCTTCACTTAATTGACTACTTCCACAACTAATTTGTATCCAAAAGTATTCTCCTTTTTTACCCCAAAATTTATACTGTAATAAGCGATCATCATTACGTGCTTCTAATTGTTTAAATATATAAGTATTTTCATCCATGATATTTACCTTTAAATTATGGGGTAAAGTATGAGAGTCATTAATACCATAAAGACGAAAGAAGATACTATTTTCATTTTCTGACTTAGGTAATAAACCAATTACTAAAGCGAAGGAAAAACCTCCCACATCCACACCAAAATTGAGACGTTTACCACACCATAACCCAGCATTAGGATTATTGGGCTCTAAACGCCAGATGCCCTCCGCCGCATTCCAACGAGTATCATCGTCGTGAGATTTTGTCATGATATAATCAAGAGCTTGTATTGCTTGATGTTTATGAATACTATCAGGGGGCAAAACGCTTAATCGTTGGGCGGCAATTTTTAACTGTTGCTCGTCTTGAATTTGATAAATATATTGTAGATTAATTTCACCAGATCTCATCACAATGCCATTAGGAGGAAAAGAGGGAGAATCAGTTATTAAATCAAAATTATCAACTAAATCTCGCAAATGTTGCCATCCCTGAGCGTAGGCTTCTTTAAAATTATGATTTAACCATGCACCTAAACTAATCGGTTGACATTGTTGATAGAGAAATTGACGATAAATATCATCACTGAATATGGCAGCCCACTGGACAAAATTTAAACGAATACGTATTGTTAAACTATTAGTTTGATTTAATTGTAACAGTAAATTACTTTTTTCTTGACTAGATAATATGGGTAAAGGTTCACACTTTGGTTGAGAAGAAAGAGCATATTTTTCAAATATAAATAATAAACTCAAATCTCTTTCTACGAAATATTCTGATAAACTATATTCAGCAAAATTATCATTATAACTAGCATATTTTTTAATTTTTTCATGACTAGAAAAACCCCAAAATCTTAGCCAATTATTATCTAAATCAACATGAACTGGTAGAAAATAATCACCACAAAAACGAGGAATATCAACCCATTCTTGAGGAATATTAAATTCAGTTAAGTCTTGACTTTCTTGAGGTAATAAAATTAAACGACTAGAATTATTATTAATCATAAAAGAAGTGCCATTAACAAATTCCCAAATACTTAATAAATTAAAGTGATCAAACTCCCATTGAAAATTATTTATATTGGGATAAGTGATGTTTAACCATTGCAATAAACAGATAGAAGAAATAGCATTTAAAAGTCCTTGATATTGACTACCATTAGGAGAACATTCTTTAGACATTGCCGTTGCTTTTGCTAAATCTTCAGGAGTAAATTTCAGCCATAAATGTTCGGAATGAAAAGCTGTAAATAAATCTAAAGACATAATATTAATATTGTTATTATTTACAAAATCATTGTTTAAAGTTAATTATTAATCAGAGAATAAACTGATTCATTAATCCATTCTTCGATTAAATGGATAAAACAAACTTTAATATGTTTACTTTTAGGGAATACGAGTTTAAATTCTAACTCAATATTATTTTTAAAAATTATTGTGATTTTATGAAAAAATGTTTCTTCAATTTCTTCATTCAAATTCCAATATTTTTGAATTAAATATTCTTTAATTTTATCTTTTTCCTCTGTACATAAAGATTGATATATAAAAAATAATCTTTGCCAAAGAATTTGTTTACAATGTTCTTGTAACCAGGTATCTAAAGGAGTTTTTAATTCTCGAATTTTATCTTTAGTTAACTGTATTTTTTCATCTAATAATATTTCCTTAATTAGAGACTCAAGTAATATTGTTCTAATGGAAGTAATTGCACGAGTAACATGAAGTTGTGTCGTGACAAAATCAGAATAATTTACAGACATAACTTCTGCTATTTCTGTTTGAGTTAGTTCTATTCCTTTCCACAGTTGAAATATAATTTTTTGAGGTAATTCAAGTTTAGAAAAAGCCTCAGTTAATATTTTATTAACTACATCATAATTTTTCTGATAATTTTTATCCTCATCATTAAAATTTGAGATAGTATCATCAGCTAAATTATCTAAATATTCTTCATTACGAATAGTAAGAGGATTGCAATATTGACGAGCAAATTTAATACAAGTCAATAAAATATTTTCGCATTGTTGTGAATTTATAGGAGATAAAACACTATTTTTTTTCTTTATTAGCAAATTATACTCATTACTAACTTGTATAAAATGAGATAAAGATGGGGATAATAACTTTTTATTTTTTCTTGTAAGAGGAGGCTTATAAATAAGATTAAAACATCCCCAAATTAATAAATATTGGTCTAAAATTTTCCCTGATAATCCTCCGATACTTTGTAAACATTTAGATTGGTGATTAGTTTTTAGTTGTTTTAATAATCCCCAATCAGATGCTCTTTCCCAGCCCATATATTGATAGGCTTGATCTATAAGCTGATATTCTATTTTATTTTTGGCATAAGTTTTTAATTTCGCCCCAAAATTTGTGTCATATTTAGACAGTAATTTAAGAGGGGAAGAAACTAATAAATTTGACCATTGAAAATAATCTTGCCAAGTAAATAAATCCCAATAATTTTGTAGTCGTTGATAGACTTTTTCGGTAGCAAAAAAACAAGATTCTTGTAAATAAGCAATTAAATGTCTATGTTGAAGTGAGTCTTGATTTTGTCTTAACCACCGTAAAATTTCTTGGGCAACAATATCTTCTTCGGAGGAAATAATCTGTTGCCTTTGTAACAACCGAATATTTCTCTCTAACTCTGGGTGTTTTTTCCAGTAGATAATCGAAGAAGAATCTTCTTCTTTCAAACATAGAAAGGAAGAAAACTGCGCCACAAGATTACTGCGTTTTTGCATTTTCATAAAGTAGATTAAGGTAAATTTTCCTCAAACTTGTTTTCCCTATCTACTTATCAGTGTCGTTTTATGAATTTATGCACTTTTTTAACAAATATTTTTGTTTTTTTTTTGGATTGGAGAGGAAAAAATATTTTATAGAGATTGTGAAGAGTTAATAATTAGGGTGTCATGAGAGTAAAAGATAAGAGTTAAGAGTTAGGATTTTGAGAAATATTTATGAATTAAAGATGTCAAATGTAGTTTTAAAACTAAATACAGCAAGATTTTATTTAGGGAATGAAATCAAAAATATTGAGTTTTTGAATAAAAATAACCAAAATAATATTGTAATTTTTGTGTTAATATAGTATTTCTTGACCTCTGATTTTTATAGCTTTCTGATTCCCATGCACAAACCCCAATTAACCTTAAAACCCTTGATTTAAGAGATTTATTTTATCCTACTCAAAACATAATCTGTTAACTCTACCAAAGAATCTGTAGCAGGGGATTTTTGCAAACAATCTAAATCCTGTAAAGCCAATTGACTATGTTGATAAGCTAAAGCCCTAGCTTTTTCAATACCATCACTGTTATTCACCAATTCTAGGGCTTGTTGTAAATCTCCTTCTTCACTAAATTCTCTTTCAATCAAAATTTTTAAAGAAGGTTTTTCTGCCATGGCAAATAATACAGGTGCGGTAATATTTCCACTGACTAAATCAGAAGCAACAGGTTTACCTAAAACTTCCTCAGAAGCCGTAAAATCCAATATATCATCCACTATTTGAAATGCTAAACCAAGATTACGCCCATAACTATAAATTTTATTCGCCACTTCTTCCCCCGCATCACTTAAAACAGCAGCAGCCTTTCCGCTATTGGCAATTAGTGAAGCCGTTTTAAAATAGCTTTTTTGTAAATATTTTTCTAAAGTTATATCTGTGTCAAAGCAACTTAATCCTTGTTGAATTTCTCCTTCCGCAAAATCTCGAATAACTTCTGACAATAATTTCACTACTTGAAGATTATCTAAATTTGCTAAATACCATGAAGATTGTGCAAATAAAAAATCTCCTGCCAATACAGCAATACGATTACCAAAAAGAGTGTTAACTGTAGGAACTTGTCTTCTAATTTCAGCATCATCAACTACATCATCATGAACAAGACTTGCAGTATGAATCATTTCCGTAATTTCCGCTAAACGTCGATGTCTAGGAGTTAAATCTTGACCCTTTAGTGTAGCACGAGAAACTAATAAAACGATAGCAGGGCGAATTCTTTTCCCCCCAGCACTAAATAAATGCTCTGCCGCCGCACCTAAAATAGGATGTTGTGCCTCTACCAAGGTGGTTAAGTTATCAATTAGTTGCGATAAGTCATTTTCTACAGGAGTAAATAGAGAGGTTGCAGTTGTCATTGATGAGTAGTTATTTATAAAAATAGTTTACGAAAGTTCATATATCTTATTATTATTTTAAGCTATGGTTTCCCTTACTGAGATAACAATGGATGTTTTTTTGTGCGAATTATAGTTAATATACAACAAAAATGTTGATATATCAGGGTTAACACTCAAGAAAAAAAATTTTAATCTTCTTCTATTGAAGGTCAATCTATGTTATTTTATATATATAAGTAACAATAAATCTCAGAACGAAAAAAATCCTAGATTATCGTTGTTGCCTTCATCAACTTAGCCTTAAATATTGTGGGGAATTAGTCTCATATAAGTGTTGGTAAAGGTTGTATGTATATATTTATTTCATAGCTAATGATTCACAGTCTAAAGGTTAACTAATGAAAAGTTAATGGTTTTTCTTTGGTGGAAAAAACTGGAATATTAGTTATAAAAATAAATTAAGATAGTTCATCTGACTCATGAAACATCATTAAAAAAGTAATTCTTGGTGTTTTTGATAAAAGAAGAAAGAGTTTGCCGTTAAATTCTGTGGTGTTTTATACATTGAGAATAATTAGGCTTTCAGACTTTCTCGTTACCTTTCGATAAGTTTATTTGAGCGGTAAAAGATGTGTCTATTTTTATTTTATTTAACATCAACAAAATTTTATCTATTGCTATCAATCAAAAAGGTAAAAAATGTTATTAAAAGATTGTTAAAAAATATTTGATCATAATCAATAACAATTTTAAAGTTTTTAACAAAAAATTGAGTATCTATTGAATTAAAATAATTCTAATTAATTAACCCAATATTTAAAATTTACGGAGATTTATTTATGCTAATACCGCTCCTTGCTTTACTTTATCTATTAATAATTTACATCTTGTTAACCTTAGCACAGAAAAAAATTAAATTACGTATAAATTCTTCTCAAAATTCGAGATAATTAGAAATAAAATAATTAACAATTACTACTATTATTTCTCAATTTTCAATTATAAATTGCTTTATGTATTTGTCCTAAAATAACTTCTTTTTTCGCCCCTGTAACATTAGGTAAATTGCCCTCATAATTATTGACGTGCCAATAGGCTAAAATGGCAAAAGCTATAGCTTCTTTAAACTCACCACTTATGCCTAAATCATCGCTAATCAGTAAATGAGAATCGGGAAGATAACTTTGTAAACGCTCTTTTAAATAACTGTTACGACTACCTCCTCCTGCTAAAATAACCTCATGAGGAATCGAAGGTAAAAAACGATGGTAACTATCGGCGATAGAAGCAACAGTTAATTCTGTCAAAGTCGCTAACCAATCAGCATCACTTAAATGATAGTTTTGGGCATCTCGATGACATTTTTCTAAGTAAATATGCCCGAATAATTCTCTA
The DNA here is from genome assembly GCF_001548095.1 of Geminocystis sp. NIES-3708. Classification (NCBI taxonomy): domain Bacteria; kingdom Bacillati; phylum Cyanobacteriota; class Cyanophyceae; order Chroococcales; family Geminocystaceae; genus Geminocystis; species Geminocystis sp. NIES-3708. The sequence goes on from NZ_AP014815.1 coordinate 432,781, forward strand.
CCTGTAGATTTTGGTGGTTTTTGATGAAAAAAATCTTCTTTTAACCATTGCTTAATTAAAGGTTTACATGGCTTTCCTTGACGACTCCAATCACCGTTAAAATCAAAAGTCTGTTGATTATCTGTTAATTTTTGTACTGCTAAATCTATTAAAGCATTTCCTGGTCCTGTATCCCAACCGATAACTTTTTCTTGCCATTTTTGCGTATGAGTTGAGGGTAAATAAGTAGCGTTACCAATACCGCCGATATTTTGTAAACAACGACTATGACGAGGATGATTATATAAACACAAATCAATTTTAGACACTAACGGCGCACCTTGTCCTCCTACGGCAATATCCGCCACCCGAAAATTATTGACAGTATCAATCCCTGTTAAATGAGCAATAACATCTCCTCTGCCTAACTGTAAGCTATAGCCTAACTGGTTTTTATGGGGCGGTTGATGATATACTGTTTGACCGTGAGAGCCTATTAAATCTACTTTGATATTATCTGGAATTATATTTAAAACCGCTTGAGAAAATTCAGTGGCGATGGCAGAATCTAATTGAGAAAATTCCGTCATAGAAAGAGAATCACCTTCACAAACTTGAAGAATTTTAGTGCGTAAAGAAGGAGAATAGGGAAAAGTTTGACCTACTAAAAGGTTAACTTCTAAATCTAATTTTTGTCCTTTAATTTCGACAACGGCGGCATCAATTCCATCTACAGAAGTACCACTCATTAAACCAACTATAATCATATTTAGGTTAAATAATAAACAAATAAGTGTAAGAGTAAAGTTTGAATATTAAACTGATGAAGAAATTTTACCATGACTCAAACTATACAAATTAGTCTTGTGGATATACTCAGTAAATTAGATAGTAAAATTGATGAATTAGATAACAAAATTGACAAATTAAGTGAGTAATTATAAGAAACGAAATTAGAGTTAAATGAGAAGATTAATAAATTAGAGACTGATTTTGAAAAGCAGAAAAGTCATGATGAGCAAATAAATAAACATCTTGATGCTATTGATAAATATTTTGATAGTGTGGATAAAAAATTTGATGAAGTTAACACTCATTTAAATACTATGACTATTGGATTTTTAAGTATTGTGGGAATATTAGTTACAGGTTTACAAGGGATTATCGGTAAATTAGTTTTTTTTCTCAATGTGTAAATCAGATTTGAATTGCTAATTGTTCATAGTTTTAAGATATGATGTAAGATCGCTCACTAAATTAAAAATTTTATAATTGAGGTAAAAATTAATGGCTCAAATGTACTATGAAGATGATGCCAACTTAAATTTATTTGCTAATAAAACTGTAGCAATTATTGGTTATGGATCTCAAGGACACGCCCATGCTTTAAACTTGAAAGAAAGTGGTGTTAATGTTATTGTCGGACTTTATGAAGGTAGCAAATCTCAAGCTAAAGCTGAATCTGCTGGTTTAAAAGTACATACCGTTGCTGAGGCTTCTTCCCTTGCTGACTGGATTATGATTTTATTACCAGATGAAGTTCAACGCACTATCTATGAAAAAGAGATCGCACCCTATTTAACTAAAGGTAAAGTATTATCATTCGCTCATGGCTTTAACATTCATTTTGGTCAAATTGTACCTCCTGAAGACGTTGACGTAGTAATGATTGCACCTAAAGGACCTGGACATTTAGTACGTCGGACTTACGAACAAGGACAAGGTGTACCTGCTTTATTCGCAGTATATCAAAATGCCACAGGTAAAGCTCGTGATTTAGCGATGGCTTATGCTAAAGGTATTGGTGGCACTCGTGGAGGAATCCTTGAAACCACTTTCAGAGAAGAAACTGAAACCGATTTATTTGGCGAACAAGCTGTATTATGTGGTGGTTTATCTGAATTAATTAAAGCAGGTTTTGACACTCTCGTATCTGCAGGTTATCAACCTGAAATTGCTTATTTTGAGTGTTTACATGAAGTTAAATTAATCGTTGATTTAATCGTTGAAGGCGGTTTAGCAACTATGCGCAGTAGTATTTCCAATACCGCTGAATATGGTGATTATACCAGAGGACCTAGAATTATTACTGATGATACCCGTGCAGAAATGAAAAAAATTCTCAGCGAAATTCAGTCAGGGCAATTTGCTAGAGAATTTGTGTTAGAAAACCAAGCTGGAAAACCCGGATTTACTGCAATGCGTCGTCGTGAAGCCGAGCAAACTATAGAAGAAGTTGGTAAAGATTTACGTGCTATGTTTAGCTGGTTGAAAAAATAGTTGATAGTTAATAGTTGATAGTTGATAATTAATAGTTAATAATTTCTATTTTCTATATTATCTATGATGAATTCACCTTTATTAGAAATCCTTAACCTTGGAGTGGCTTATGGCACTACTAATAACGGTGATAACTCCAACTCTATTAGTTGGGCTGTTAATGATGTTTCTTTCAACCTCAATTATGGGGAAGTTTTAGCCTTAGTCGGCGAGTCTGGTTGCGGAAAATCCACCTTAGGCAGGGCGATAATACGATTATTACCAGAAAAAACTAAGGTTGAAGGTGTGGCAAATTTCAAAGGAGAAGCTATTTTTGCCTATGACAATCAAGCCTTACGCAAATTTAGAGGAGAAGCAGTTGCGTTAGTATTTCAAGATCCCATGACAAGATTAGATCCTTTAATGACGATAGGGGATCATTGTATCGAAACATTGAAAGCTCATCAACCTAAATTATCACCACAAGAAGCGAAAAAAAAAGCCTTATCTACCCTTGCCACCGTCAAAATTTCTCCTGATAGATTTAATCAATATCCCCATGAGTTTAGTGGTGGTATGCGTCAACGGGTTGCCATCGCCCTTGCTTTATTATTAGAGCCGAAGTTGATCGTTGCTGACGAACCTACTACTAGCCTTGATGTCACTATTGCTTCGGAAATTTTAGCTGAATTAACTTCTTTGTGTCGTGAGCGAGATATGGCTTTATTATTGATTTCTCACGATTTAGCGATGGTAGGGAAATACTGTGATCGCATTGGGGTAATGTATCAAGGTAAAATGGTAGAAATGGGTAAAGTGCAAGATGTAATCTATGCTCCGAATCATGAATATACAAAATCTCTGTTAGCGGCTGCCTTTCACTTACATAAACCCTCAGAATTAGTTGTCGAAGAAATAAAAGAAAATGAAACCCCTTTATTAGAATTAAAAAATCTCAAACAATACTATAGTTTAGAAAGTAATTTTATTGAGCAAATTTTCGGCAAAAAATCCCAAACAATTAAAGCAGTAGATGAACTAAATTTAACCATTTGGCAAGGAGAAATTTTAGGTTTAGTGGGGGAATCTGGTTGTGGCAAAAGTACTCTTTCTCGAACAATTTTACAATTAATTAGAGCTACCAGTGGAAAGGTTAATTTTGAAAATCGAGATTTAACTACTCTACCTGAAAGGGAAATTAGAAGCATAAGAAAAGAAATACAGATGATTTTTCAAGATCCTCATGCTTGTCTTAATCCCATGATGACGATAGGAGAATCGATAATTGAGCCTTTATTAATTCATCAAATGGGCAATCAGCAGAAAAATAAGCAACGAGTAGAAACGATGTTAAATCGGGTGGGATTAAACCCTCAAGAATATTATAACCGTTATCCGAAAGAACTTTCAGGAGGACAACAACAAAGAGTCGCCATCGCAAGAGCATTAATTACTAACCCGAAATTAGTGATTTGTGATGAACCCGTAAGTATGTTAGATGCTACAGTACAAGCACAAGTCTTAGATTTAATTTTAGAGCTTAAAAAAGAATTTAATTTAACTTATTTATTCATCACTCATGATTTATCTGTAGCTAGATTTTTATGCGATCGTATTGCTGTTATGAATCATGGTAAAATAGTGGAATTAGGAAACACAGAAAGTATTTTTAAAAATCCTCAACATTCTTATACAAAATCTCTTTTATCTTCTGCATTTACCTTTAAAAATTAAACAAAGAAATTTAACCTTAAATATTTAGGGTTTTTGATCAGATATTAAGGATAACTATTGACATTAATCTATATATTTATTATCATAGATTAATAAATATCAATAGAAGAAGGAGAGAAATGTTTGATTCAAGCAACCTTACATCAGCTCAAAGTATTTGAAACCACGGCACGTTTAGGAAGTTTTACTAAAGCGGCAGAAGAATTAGAGATAACCCAACCAACAGTATCAAGTCAAGTTAAACAATTGACAAAAACCATTGGCTTACCTTTATTTGAACAAATTGGCAAACAACTTTATCTCACAGAAGCAGGAAAAGAATTATTGACAACTTGTCAAGATGTTTTTACTCAATTAGACAATTTTGAGATGAAAATTGCTGATTTTAAAGGTACAAAAGAAGGAAAATTAAGTCTATCGGTTATTACCACAGCAACATATTTTATTCCCCGTATTTTAGGTTCATTTTGTTTACTTTATCCTGATATTGATATTGCCTTACAAGTCACTAATCATAAACAAATACAAGAGAGAATGTTAAATAATCAAGATGATTTATATATTCTCAGTCAACCACCAGAAGAAATTGATCTTAAAAGTCAATCTTTTATTGATAATCCATTGGTAGTAATTGCCAAAAAAGATCACCCTTTAGCTAATCAAAAACAAATACCCCTAGAGACTTTAGAAGCCTATCCTTTTATTATGAGAGAATCTGGCTCTGGAACTCGAAAAGCAGTACAAAATTTATTTAATCAACATAATGTTAATGTAAAAGTACGGCTAGAATTAGGTAGTAATGAAGCCATCAAACAAGCTATTTTAGGTGGATTAGGAATTTCAGTATTGTCCAAACATACCCTAACTTTTGCTTGTCATGAGGATTTAACGATTCTTGATATACAGAATTTCCCCATTGCTAAACACTGGTATATATCTCATTTAGCGGGTAAACAACTATCTATTATAGCTAAAACTTTTTTAGAATTTTTGATTGATAGAACTCAACTGATGAAGGTATAAGCAAAGCTAAACTTAACTATTTAATTTTTTTTCTAATAATCATTGACATTAATCTATTGATTCATTATTATTAATACAGAAAAATCAATAAGACAGCTTAACAAAATACGCTATGACTAAATTTACTGTAATTATTAATGAATAACCATGAATTTTTTTAGTGAAAATATCTTATTTATTCCTTGTTATACATTGATTGGAGGCTTATTTGCTCTATTGTGGTCTCCCGGTCTTATACGAAAAACAGGATCACGTCCAGCAGGTTATATTAATATCCTGATGACATCTTTTGCATTTATTCACAGTGTCATCGCTTTATCTCAAATTTGGAATAACCCAGCTCAAGAATTACGATTTACATGGTTAGAAGCACCGGGTTTAAATATTTCTTTTGATGTGCAAATTTCTGCTATCAGCGTTGGTGCATTAGCTTTAATTACGGGATTAAATGTTTTATGTCAAATCTACGCTATCGGTTATTTAGAAATGGATTGGGGATGGGCAAGATTTTATGCACTGATGGGATTTTTCGAAGCGGGAATGTGTGGATTAGTTTTATGCAATTCTCTTTTCTTTAGCTATGTTTATTTAGAAATTCTCACCCTTGGTACTTACTTATTAGTAGGTTTTTGGTTTGCACAACCCCTCGTTATCTCAGGTGCAAGGGATGCGTTTTGGACAAAACGAGTCGGTGATATTCTCTTACTAATGGGGGTAATTGCTATTTATTCCTTTTCTGGTACGTGGAATTACAATTATCTAGGTTTTTGGGCAAAAAATTCTCCCATTGATGCCACTTTTTCGACATTACTATGTTTAGCCTTGATAGCGGGACCGATCGCTAAATGCGCACAAATTCCTTTACAATTATGGTTAGATGAAGCGATGGAAGGTCCTTTACCTGCTTCTATCCTTCGTAATGCTATCGTTGTGGCAGTTGGTGCTTATGTGCTTATTCAGTTACAACCAGTTTTAACGATTTCCCCTATCACTTCAACAGTAGTAATGGTTATTGGTGCTATCACCGCTGTGTTATCATCATTAATTGCTATTGCCCAAATTGACATCAAACGGGTACTTTCTTATACTGTAAGTGCTTATATGGGTTTAGTATTTATCGCCGTTGGCAGTAATCAGCCCGACACCGCTTTATTGTTAATTGTGATTTATGCCGTTGCCATGGCTTTACTTTATATGAGTATCGGTACTGTTATTATTAGTAACATCACTCAAAACATAACTCAATTAGGTGGTTTATGGTCTCGTCGTCCTATTTCTGGTATATCTTTCTTAGTAGGCACATTCGGTTTAGTGGCTTTTCCTCCCCTGGGTGCTTTTTCTATTCTTCCCCGTCTTGGCAATGAATTATTAGCAACTCAACCTTGGTTATTGGCGGTTTTATTGTTAGTGAATGCTTTGACTGCTTTTAGTCTCTTACGGGCTTTTTCCTTAATATTTCTAGGTGAATCAAAACAAATGACAGTGCGATCGCCAGAAGTGTTATGGGCAATGGTATTACCGATGATGATTTTAACTGGTGTTACCCTACATTTACCTCTAATTTTAGAACAATTTAACCTCATTGATTTTGATATAAAATTGGGAATTTTCTTCACCTTATCAACCATAATAGGTGGGGGATTAGCAATAATAATTTATGGTAAAAAATCAACAGATGAAACCATAAAAATTATTCCAGAATTTATCCGTGATTTCTTCGCCTATGATTTGTATATTCAAGACATTTATAAAATAACAATTGTGGGCATAGTAAATGTTACCGCAAAATTAGCTTATTGGTTTGATAAATATATCGTAGATGGTGCAGTAAATTTAGTGGGTTTTACTACTATTTTCGGAGGACAAGCCCTTAAATATAGTACATCTGGACAATCTCAGTTATATATTTTAACAATTCTTTTAGGATTAGTTTTTGTAGCGATAGTTTTTGGTTTAACTCAATAAAATATAGTTAAAAATAAAAATATTTTATAAGTGTAAAGAAAAATAATAATTAGGAAGAAAATGAACTCATCTATCCTAGAATTATTAGGACGTAAACCCTTATAAAAATAAACATTAGCACTAAAATCATGACAAAAATAGATTTATCTCGCAGAAATTTATTACAATTAGGTGCATTAAGTTTAGTTTCTGGTAGCTTTGTAACAGCAATGAGTAAAGCTAATTCAAAAGAAATAGTTGCTCTAAATGAAGTCACATCTAATTTAAATCCAGAAGAAGCCTTACAATCATTATTAGCTGGCAATGAACGTTTTATTAATAATAAATCTATTAATATTAATCGTTCATTAACTCGAATTCAAGAAGTAGCAAAAGGACAAAATCCCTTCGCAATTTTACTAAGTTGTGCCGATTCAAGAGTGCCAGTAGAAATACTTTTTGATCGAGGATTTGGAGATTTATTCGTAGTAAGAAATGCAGGTAATATTGCCACTCCTGAAGAAGTAGGAAGTATTGAATTTGGCTCATTAGTTTTAGGTGCTAAAGTTATTTTGGTCTTAGGGCATGGTAGTTGTGGTGCAGTTAAAGCTACCATTGAAGGTAATGTTGTACCCGGGCAAATTCAGTCAGTGTTAGATGCCATTAAACCTGCATTAAATAACCTTACTCCCGAAGAAAAAAAAGACTTACCAACAGCTATAAAAGCTAACGTTAAACTCCAAGTAGAAACTCTTAAAAAATCTAATGTTATCGCTCAATTAATAGCTGAGAATAAATTAAAAATTGTTGGTGGTTATTATGACTTAACCACAGGAAAAGTTAGTTTAATCAGTTAATTTTAGGAACTAATTACTAAATAGTGAATTACAAATACGTAAAAATATTTATTATTCACTATGGTTATTAAGCTCATAATATTTTTTATCAAATAAATTTTAAATAAATAATCGTTAATCATGCTTAACTCAACCTTAGTATTGCCAATTATTGGAGCAATAATTATAGGAATTATACCAGGACAAAAAGAAAGTAGTGTTAGCAAAAATATTGCTTTAATTTTTAGCAGTCTTACTTTTATTATCAGTACTTTAATCGTCATTAATTTTGACTATACTAATGGTAGTTTTCAAAATCAAACTTATATAGAATGGTTGCCATTTTTAGGGTTAAATTATACTGTTGGAGTTGATGGTTTATCTTTACCTTTAATAATCTTAAATGGACTGATAATTACCCTTGCCATTTATAACGGAGAAACAAAAGAAAATGCCGTAAATAAGCCTAAGCTTTACTATATTTTAATTCTCCTCTTAACTACCTGCGTAAATGGTGCATTAATTGCTCAAAATTTATTATTATTTTTCCTCTTTTATGAAATAAAATTAGTGCCAATTTATCTTTTAATATCAATTTGGGGAAGAGATAAACGTAATTATGCCGCCACGAAATATTTACTTTATACCGCTTTTTCTGGCATCTTTGTTTTAACCGCATTTTTAGGCTTAAATTTCCTCACCGATGGCAGCAGTTTTGACTTTGATAAAATAACAACGGAAGTTTTACCCCAAGCTAAACAAATTTTATTACTACTAACTATTGTCATCGGTTTCGCCATCAAAATTCCTATTTTCCCTCTTCATACATGGCTACCTGATGCTTACACTGAAGCCTCTACACCTTTATCTATGATGTTAGGAGGTATTATTTCAAAACTTGGTACATATGGGTTAATCCGTTTTGGTTTACAACTATTTCCTGATGTTTGGGCAGATATATCACCATATTTAGCTCTTTTAGCAGTTATTAGTGCTATTTATGGCTCATTAGTCGCTATTTCTCAAACAGATATTAAGAAAATGATTGCCTATGCTTCTCTCGCCCATATTAATTTTGTAGTGTTAGCCGTTGCCGCAGGTACATCATTAAGTATATTAGGCGCAATTTGTCAAATGTTTGCCCATGGTTTAATCGTGGCTTTACTATTCCATCTTGTGGGTATCATTGAAGAAAAAACAGGTACAAGAGAATTATCCAAATTACATGGCTTAATGAATCCTTATCGAGGTTTACCTTTTGTTGGTGGCTTGATGATTTTAGCTGTAATGGCTAGTGCTGGTATTCCAGGTATGATAGGATTTATTGGTGAATTTCTTTCTTTTCAAGGAAGTTTTAGCATTTTTCCTGTTCATACTCTCATTTGCTTAATTGCTACTGGTTTAACAGCAGTTTACTTTGTTATTCTCTTAAATCGAGTCTTTTTTGGGAGAATGGAGAATAAAACGGGGTATTTACCGAAAGTACAACATTTTGAGCATATTCCTGCCGTCATCCTTGCGGTTATTATAATTTTCTTCGGTTTACAACCATCCCTTCTAACTAATCTTAGTTTAAATACCAGCAATGCGATCGCACTTTTGAGTAATTAAAGTTTGTAGTGAAGGCTAAAGCCTTTAATCATCTAATTAAGATGAAGATAACCTGTGCATGGTTTACTACTAACATTACTATTCTTGTTAGCTTCCATCACCCTCGCAATTTACTATCAACTTTTTTTCTATAACCTTAATAACATGACTACTATCACAAAAAAAATTCCTTCCTCTACACACCAATTTGCTGATATTATCCATCGTTTAGAAGCTGGTGGTTCAATGTTACCAGATACTCCTGAAAATTTGATGCAAATTATCGGTATTTATAAAGCATACGCTGTGCCGATGGATTTTTATTGGCGAGATTTACTCTATATTGCTGAGAGAGTTTTTATTAATCCTCTTCCTTTCTTTAAATATTTCATCTCCCAAGAATATCTCGATTTGCCTAACCATTACGCAGGTGATACCGCCGATTTGAGAATATGGAGAGGAAAAGCTACCGCCCATCCTGAGTTACTTGCTTTCATGGAAAAAGGGGAAACTACCAAAATGCCCAAATTATTCCATCATTTGTTACATGATCGTATTAATATGGAGTTTGCTGAGGCTTGTATGCGCGCTATGTTATGGCATGGTAGAGATATGGGCATGGGAAAATTTGACGCTTATCTCGATAGTGATGAATATAAAGCCAATGCCGATGTTGCCATCAAAGCCTACTGTAAAAATAATCCCCTCATGGCAGGTTTATATAAGCTATTTCCTGAGATGTTTTTAGAACAAGCACGTCAAGCATCATACTATAGTAACTTAGGGTTATTTTGGGAAGTAATGGCACCCGTGTTTTTTGAAATGTCAGACTTATTTGACGAAGGAAAGATGACAACAGTAAAAGAAGCGATGGATTTTCTCGTAAATGGTATATTTGCTATTGCAGGAAGGCCAATTTATCATCATGTCTATGTAGAAGGTAAATGCTATGAAATTATTCCTAAATCTAAAGGTTTTACTTGGTTATACGAAGCTGCTTTACCCTATGTAGAAGCTGTTTTTTATCGCACCTCCCCTTTTAGAGGTACAAAATCTTACAACGCTCAAGCTAATCAAGTACCTCATGAACAAAAAGACTTTCATTATGGTATCCTTTATGCTGATGTCTTTCCTGTGGGTAGTGCAGGAATCCCTCCCACTTTACTAATGGATGATATGTTGCACTTTTTACCGCCTTATTTAGTGGAATACTATCAAAAACATTGTCGAGGAGAAGATGATATGTTAATTCAATTGGGTGTAACTTTTCAACGCTCGATGTACAATGTCACTTCGGCTGTGATTCAGGCTTTAAGAACAGCTTTACTATATCCTTTAGATGACGAAAATCCTAAGCATTTAATGAAAAATCGTCAGTTTTTTGAAATGCAGATGGATAGATTTAAACGCCCAGAAGCAAGATTGAGAGATATTCAAAATGCAGATTATCGTTAAATCATAAATTATTAAAGCACAAAAAAAATTTAACAAAAATTATCACAAAAAAGGAGATAAATTCAAATGCCAGATATAGTTGATATTGCCGTTGGTAACGATAATTTTAAAACATTAGTCACCGCAGTAAAAGCTGCAAATTTAGTTGATGTTTTAAAAAGTGAAGGCCCTTTTACAGTTTTTGCACCTACAGATGAGGCATTTGCAAAACTCCCTCCAGGCACTATCACTACTTTAGTGCAAAATATACCTCAATTAGCTCGAATATTAACTTATCATGTTGTTTCAGGAAAATTAATGAAAGCTGATTTAGAAAAAGTTGATTCTGTCATTTCTGTTGAAGGTGCGCCTATTTCTATTGATTGTAGCGACAATTTTGAGGTGAAAAATGCTACTGTTTTAATAAGTGATATTGAGGCAGATAATGGCGTAATTCATGTTATTGATAATGTGATTTTAATGGGATAGTGTCAAGACTCAGTTTTAACTTTTTCTTAAATTTTACTAATTTTTGATATTTTGTCTCGATATTGAATAGTTTATAATTAGTCTATATCTGATCAAAATTCAATTAATTATCCCTATATGCTCAATAGGTAACTTGACATTCTTAAGAATCATTGAATAAGATAAACAAACATTAGTTCAACCATGATAATCAGTAAAATTTTGCCAATGAAAACCAATCAAATTCTTAAATTATGCTTACTATCAACTCCTGTTATCTTAGCTTCTTTTTTATTTAACATCTGTCAACCTCAATCAGTAAAAGCATCTGAAAGTCAAGGAATTACTATTACTATTCTTAGTCCAGATCAAGTAGAAATTGATGATAAACTTGACTTAGAAAAAAATGAAAATGGTGATTTTATGCTCAATTTTACTGATGAAGAAAGTGATTCTGCTATCAAAATGTTTGGTTGTGATTGTCCTTCTTCTATTAATAAGTTAAAAAAATTAAGAGGGATGACTAAAGGAGTTTATGGAGAAATTTTAAATGATCAAACTATGATGGCAATGTGTCCTCATCAACAGTATTTAGGTGTATAAATTATTATCATTTTTATTTTTACCTATCTCCTTAATAATTATAATAATCATCACTATTTTATAGCAATTAAACAATTAAAAGCATAATAATTTCTACAATAAAAAAGATAGTTTTATTATGCACATTTTTTTAAAATATGGTTTTTCATAGGCTTCTCTATTCCTTGCTAATCAATCATTTATCCTTAAACTAATGGTTTTTCTATAAGTTGTTTTTAGATTTTTCAAAAAATAATTTAATTCTTCCCAATCTTATCTTTCTTCGATAAAGCCTAATTAGTAATACCTTCTCTAAATATGATAAAATAGTAGGGCTGAAAAACCCTGAATATTATGCAATATCGGTATTTTAGCATTCGATTATTGAGACAAAATTAAAGATATTTTACTATATTTATTAGGTCAAATTTATGGTTGCTTCCGCTAATTCTACATTATTCTACGAAGATTCAACAAAAGCGATCGCCAAAGAATTAATCGAAGCCACAAGGCAAAAAGGCAATATTTTCAGTCAATTGAAAGAACAAGCACAGTTCGATGATAAACTCATGGCGTGGACGATGAGTAATCCGGGGTTGAGAGTACAACTGTTTAGATTTATCGATGCACTACCTGCATTAAGGAGTAAATCTGAGATTATGCGTCATTTGCAACAATATCTCACGGTGAAAGAAGTTGAATTACCCAATGAATTAAAAACTTTACTTAATTTTACCGAAGCCAATTCTATTCCAGCTCAACTGGCCTCTTCAACTATCACTAAGGCTGTAGAAACCTTAGCTTATAAATACATTTCGGGAGAAACCATCAAAGAGGTGATTAAGGCGGTAGAAAAAATGCGCAAGGAAAAAATGTGCTTTTCTATCGACTTGTTAGGAGAAGCTGTTATTACTGAAGGAGAAGCGGAATCTTACCTACAAAATTACCTTGAATTAATCACTCAATTAAGTAATCAAGCTCAAAAATGGGCGACTATCCCCGAAATTGACACCGCAGATGGGGAAAATCTCCCTAAAGTTCAAGTTTCTGTCAAATTAACCGCATTTTATTCTCAATTTGATCCCATTGATCCTGAAGGTGGTAAAATTAAAGTCTGCGATCGCATTCGTACTTTATTAAGACACGCTCAAAATTATAATACGGCGGTACATTTTGATATAGAACAATACGCTTACAAAGATGTAGTTATCTCTATTTTACAAGAGTTGTTAATGGAAGACGAATTTAAGATTCGTACAGATATTGGCGTTACCTTACAAGCCTACTTGCGTGACTCCGAGAAAGATTTACAAAAATGGATTAATTGGGCAAAAAAACGGGGTAATCCTATCACCATAAGACTGGTAAAAGGTGCATATTGGGATCAAGAAACTATTAAATGTCTTCAAAATCACTGGAATCAACCCGTATTTAATGATAAAGCAGAAACTGACATTAATTATGAAAAATTAACTCGTCTTCTCCTCGAAAATCACGATTATTTAAACGCTGCCATCGCCTCCCATAATGTTCGCACTCAGGCAAATGCCATCGCTATTGTAGAAACCCTGAAAATTCCTAGAAAACGCTTTGAATGTCAGATATTGTACGGCATGGGAGAAACTTTAGCCAAAGCAATAGTTAAAAGAGGGCATCGAGTGAGGGTTTATGCACCCTATGGGCGGTTATTACCGGGTATGGCTTATCTTATCCGTCGTTTGTTGGAGAATACGGCTAATAGCTCATTTTTACGCCAAAATTCAGAAGAAAAACCTATCGAAGAATTAGTCGCACCTCCCACTGTAAACCTCCCAATCCCAGTTTCTAAGGAGAATTTAGGGGAATCAACTAATGATACGCTAATCCCCTCCCACAAATCTTCAGAAGGGGGGATTAAAGAAGATTTAAGTGCAGTCGAAACCCCCAACCCCTCTCCCAGAGGGCGAGAGAAGTTTAAAGGGACACCAGATACTGATTATGGGAGGGAATCTAACTTGACAAAAGCAAGACAAGCCTTAACTATCGTCAATAATCAACTAGGCAAAACTTATTTACCTTTGATTAACGGCAACTATGTGCAAACTGAGAGTTATATCGACTCCGTGAATCCTTCTAACCCTTCGGAAGTTGTGGGGAAAATTGGCTTAATTTCCCTTACCCAAGCTGACGAGGCGATGAATTCGGCTAAAGAAGCCTTCAAAACATGGAGTAAAACCACTGCTAAACAACGGGCGAATATTTTACGCAAAGCCGCAGATATTATAGAGGAAAAACGCCATGAATTAATTGCTTGGATGTGCTACGAAGTTGGTAAAATATTGAAAGAAGGTGATCCTGAAGTATCAGAAGCTATTGATTTTTGTCGATATTATGCCGATGAAATGGAGAGACTCGATCAAGGTTATAATTACGACGTAGCAGGAGAAAATGACCGATATTTTTATCAACCTCGTGGTATTGCTTTAATCGTTTCTCCTTGGAATTTTCCTTTTGCTATTTCCACAGGCATGACAGTTGCTGCCTTAGTCGCTGGAAATTGTGCTTTACTTAAACCCGCCGCAACCAGTACGGTAATTGGAGCGAAAATAGCAGAAATTTTGGTAGAAGCGGGGATTCCTGCCGGAGTTTTCCAATATATACCCGGTAAAGGTTCAATTGTCGGTGATTATCTCGTTAAACATCCTGACATTCATTTAATCGCATTTACTGGTTCAAGGGAAGTTGGTTGTAAAATTTATGCTGATGCGGCGATATTGCAACCCAAACAAAAACACCTTAAACGAGTCATTGCGGAAATGGGTGGTAAAAATGCTATTATCATCGATGAAAGTGCCGATTTAGATCAAGCGGTGGCTGGAGTAATACAATCAGCTTTCGGTTTTAGTGGTCAAAAATGTTCTGCTTGTAGTCGTGCCATCGTGCTTTCTACTGTTTATGATAGCTTTGTGGAACGTTTAGTCGAAGGGGTAAAATCTCTTAACGTAGGTGATGCTAAAAATCCTAGCACAAAAGTTGGTCCTGTTATTGATGACACTGCTCAAAAACGCATTTTAGAATATATCGAGAAAGGTAAACAAGAAGGTAAGTTAGCCATTCAAGTGCCTACTCCCGAAAATGGGTATTTTGTACCCCCTACCGTGATTGTTGATATTTTAGAAAATGCCACTATTGCCCAAGAGGAGATTTTTGGTCCTGTATTAGCTGTAATCAAAGCTGACAATTTTGATCATGCCTTAAATATCGCCAACGGCACAGATTACGCTTTAACTGGTGGTTTATATTCTCGTACTCCAGCTCACATTGATCGAGCTTACAAAGAGTTTGAAGTAGGTAATGTATATATTAATCGTGGTATTACAGGTGCAATCGTTGCTCGTCAACCCTTCGGAGGCTTTAAACTCTCAGGTGTTGGCTCAAAAGCAGGAGGACCTGATTATCTGTTACAATTCTTAGAACCTCGTGTAGTAACAGAAAATATCCAACGTCAAGGTTTTGCACCCATTGAAGGTGCTGATAATTAATGATTTATCTCTCCCTAAAATAGAAAGATAATTGTAAGGTGGGCAATGCTCACCTTTTTTCGTTCAATTTCAGGGAAAAATGGAAATGATGCAAATTGTTATCTAGAGCGAGATATACAAAATGCGATGAAAAATTTAGATAATTTAAACGGAAAAAAATAATTATGAAATATGAATATTCAATCTCAATTTAGTGGGGTAATCAAGATCAAAAATATATTATAAGTTTACCAGAATATAGATTATTACAAATAAATAACTCAAACATATTTTTTAATCAGGAAAAAACAATAATTTTTTTAAAGAAGAATAAAAACAAAAGAATCACTAGAGATTTTTTTTTGTGAATCTATTGCTGCCAAATATCCACCCATTTTGCAATACCATCATTAGCTAAAATCCAACGACGGACTGATTTTTTTTCTCGTATCACTTCTTGATTATTTTTAATTAAAGCGTATTTGTAAGCAATAGCTTTTCCTGCACTTTCATTAAAAGGAATTTCTCCAAACCACGTGTTAGGATTAATGTATTCGAGAATATATCCTTTGGTAATATCCCAATTGCCTAATTCAGGACAATCTCCTGTTACGATGATAGATTCTCCTAATTGTGTGACAATACCATTAATTTGCACTCTAACAATAGTTTTACCTTTGACTTTTTCGCCGATATAATTGAAAATAAGAACACTTTGAGGCGGTAATGTTAAATCATTCACTTGACCATTGATAACTTTAATCTTGGTCTTAGTTAACATACAATAATATTCTCCATCCATTAATTCTGTGTTTTGTAACTGAATCCCTTGAGAATAGTAAGATTTATTAAAACACACTAAAGAACGAAAATCTCGATAGCATCTTATAAAGCAGTAAATGTCTTCACTAATATATTTTTCAACTTGACTACCGAGAGAAATTGCGGGATTAACTCTTCTTAATTTGGATAATTTTGCCAAATCCTGATAAATAGGAGTATCCATATCCCATTTTTCCATCATGGGGCGATTATAAGGATCTTCTCCCCCATTGGTATCATTATGTAAATATTGTTCTGTGCCATAGTAAATGCAAGGAATACCCCGACAAGTCATGATTAACGCTACAGCTAACCTTAAAGCATTACCATCAGGGTTTAAGCTGCCAAAACGAGGCATATCATGATTATCAAAAAAAGTGATTAATTCCGTAGCCGTATTGTAAAGATAATCCAGATTAAAGACATCTTGTACTAATTGAAATCCTCCAGGGGCGTTTTTTGCTAGACATTCACGAATTGCACCAGATAAACCAAAATCAAGAATTGACATTCCCGAATCATTAGCAAATTCAACAGATTTACCATCTTTAGGGTTGCTAAAACCCCACTCTCCAAAAGCAAATAAATCTGGGCGATGGGTTTTTAAATCTCCAATAAATTCTTGCCAAAACCATAGGGGCATATGTTTTACTGTATCGATTCGTAAAGCATCAATACCAATATCTAACCATTGTTTAATAGCAGATTTAATATAATTACGATATTCAATATTACTTTCGTTGAAAGTCGCTAAACCTGCCATTTCATAATGTAATAACTGATCTTCATTTTCCCAATCAGTTATTTCAGGATTATGATAATACCAGTTATTCTTATCATCATAATAATCGGCAATTAAGACACCATCATCATAAAGTTTTCCTTTTTCTCCACTGACATCAGGACTGCTATGATTACAAACAATGTCAAGAATTATTTTGATTCCTAGACTATGGGCTTGATTAACTAAACGATTAAAAGCGGTACACTTAAAAAGGGAGTTATCTTCACCCTGAGACAAAAAACGGGGATTAATTCGCTTAAAATCTTTTGTCCAATATCCGTGCATTGGTGCATTATCAAATTGTAATGATTCCACTTGCTCAAATAATGGTGAAATCCAAATAGCCGTGACACCTAAACCTTTTAGATAGTCTAGTTTTTCGATAATACCTTGTATATCTCCACCCCAATATTTTCCCCAAAAGTTTCGAGAAGTATCTGATAGTTGAGGATTGAAACCTTCATTATTACTCTGATCACCATCGAAAAAGCGATCTACTATAATAAAATAAATAGTCTCCTGACGAAATTCTATCGCTCTGGTAAACAAAAACTCCCAATTAGAATCTTCTTTTTCTGTTTGATTAGAAGTATAAAAACCAGCCGCCGCATTAGTAACACGAATATCAGATCTTGAAGTCATATTTAAAAACCTAACTCTCTTAAGTTAAATTTATACTAACCAATAGATCTTGAATTTGCTTTACTCTAGCAGAAATTACTTCCCATTGTTCTTCTTTTACTAAATCTTTGGGAAATAAATCTGTTGATAATCCAACGGCGATCGCACCAGCTTTGATATAATGAGGTGCTGAATGTATCGTCACTCCTCCTGTGGGAATTAAGGGAATATGATTAATGGGAGAAAGAATTGTTTTCAGATAATCAACTCCCCCCACCCCATGAATAGGAAAAACTTTGACGGTTTTAGCACCAGAATTAAAGGCATTGATGATTTCTGAAGGAGATAAAGCCCCTGGTATGAAAGGAATATCATGATTATGGGCAAAATTAACTAAATTTGAGTCAAAATGAGGACTAAAACAGAATTGGCTTCCTGCTTCCATAGCACAAATTAAATCTTTATGAGTAATAATTGTACCTACTCCAATATAACAATGGGGTAACTCTTTTCTAAGAATAGTAATTAATTTTGCAGGTTGGTCACTATTCCATGTAATTTCAATTAGTCTAATACCACTTTGAGCTAAAATATGAGCCATCTTTAAACCCATTTCCCAATTATGACAACGAATTACAGCAATTAAACGATAATTATGTAAAATGGATAGCCAATTTTCCAACATGGATTAAGTAAAAAATAAAAATTGATTATTATTCATCAATAACTAATAATTGATTAGTAGTAAACTGTTTAGGGATTAAGGAAAGTGAAAATACTGGTGCTATCATGGGAGTTTCCGCCAAGAATTATAGGAGGTATCGCACGTCATGTAGCAGAATTATATCCTGAAATTGTTCAATTAGGTCATGATATACATTTAATCACCCTTGAATTTGCTAACGCACCTAAATTTGAAGTTGTCGAAGGCATCAAAATTTATCGTATTTCCATTCCTCCTAATGAAAACTTTTTTGACTGGGTTATTTCTATGAATGATGTCATGAGAGTAACGTCAGAAAATTTAATTAGTAAGATTGGCACTTTTGATATAATTCATGCCCATGATTGGTTGGTAGCTGATAGTGCTATTTCTCTCAAACATCATTTTAAAATTCCCTTAATTTCAACCATTCACGCTACAGAATATGGCAGACATAACGGTATTCATAATGACACTCATATTTATATATCTAGTAAAGAAGGCACTTTAGTTTATGAATCATGGCGAGTAATTGTTTGCAGTCAATATATGCGTCGTGAAATTAATCAGGCTTTAGGTTGTCCTTGGGATAAAATAGATGTAGTTTATAATGGTATTCGCCCTGAAAAGAAAAGGCGATCGCCAAACTTTGACTGTACAGAATTTAGGCGAAAATTTGCTAGAGATGACGAAAAAATAATTTACTATGTCGGTAGAATGACTTATGAAAAAGGTATCCATATATTATTAAATGCCGCACCCAAAATAATAGAAGCCTTAGAAGGAAAAGTTAAATTCGTCATTATCGGCGGGGGAAATACCAACTACATCAAAGATTTAGCCCATCATTTAGGTATTTGGGATCGTTGTTATTTTACAGGATTTATGTCAGATGAAGATCTCAACCAATTTCAAACAGTGGCAGATTGTGCCGTTTTCCCCAGTTTATACGAACCTTTTGGCATTGTTGCCTTAGAAAGTTTTGCTTCTCGTGTCCCTGTGGTAGTTTCTGATACAGGAGGATTACCTGAAGTGGTAAGACATGGGAATACTGGTATGGTGACTCAAACCAACAATCCCGATTCTCTGGCATGGGGAATATTAGAAATGTTAAGAAATCCTGACTATGCACAATTACTTGTCAATAATGCCTATGAAGATTTAAGTAAACGTTTTCAATGGGCAAAATTAGCTCAACAAACTGTTGCTGTGTATAACCTAGTTTTACACGAAAGACAAGAAATAACTTGGGAGTAGTTGCAATATAATGTAAGAATTTTAGATACTTTAACTTGAGGTAATTGATCAATATTTTTTTACTAATACTCAAATCTTTTGTCAAAACAACAAACTTAACAGATCAAATCTGAAGAAGTTAAACTTTATAAATCTTAAGAATATCTTAGTGAACTATTCTCAGAAGATCGAGTTAACCTGAAGGTAAAAGGATTTATTGATAGGAATTATTTATGACCAAAAGAACCTTTGGAGTAATTGGATTAGCTGTAATGGGTGAAAATCTAGCCCTCAACGTCGAAAGTAGAGGATTTCCCATTGCCGTTTATAATCGTAGCCCAAATAAAACAGAAGAATTTATGGCTACAAGAGCACAGGGTAAAGACGTTAAACCAGCTTACTCTTTAGAAGAATTTGTGCAAACTTTAGAACGTCCTCGTAAGATATTGGTAATGGTAAAAGCGGGTGCACCCGTGGATGCCGTTATTCAACAACTCAAGCCGTTACTTGATGAAGGAGATATGATTATCGATGGTGGCAACTCCCTCTATGAAGACACAGAAAGACGTACTAATGAGCTAGAAGCCACTGGTTTAGGGTTTATGGGTATGGGAGTGAGTGGTGGTGAAGAAGGTGCTTTAAATGGTCCTTCTTTGATGCCTGGGGGCACTAAAGCTGCCTATGATGAGCTTGAACCTATTTTAACTAAAATTGCTGCCCAAGTCGATGATGGTGCTTGTGTTACCTATATTGGTCCTCGTGGTGCAGGTCACTACGTTAAGATGGTACATAATGGTATTGAGTACGGGGATATGCAGTTAATCGCTGAAGCCTATGATCTGTTGAAAAACGGCTTAGGATTAGATAACGATAGGCTAGGAGAAGTATTTAGCGATTGGAATACCACCGATGAGCTAAATTCTTTTTTAATTGAGATTACTGCTAATATTTTCCCAAAAAAAGATCCTGAAACAGGCAAACATTTAATTGATTTAATTGTCGATGCGGCAGGACAAAAAGGAACAGGTAGTTGGACTGTCATTAACTCTTTACAAATGGGCGTACCCATTCCGACAATTTATGCGGCGGTATATGCTCGATCGATTTCTAGTTACAAAGAAGAACGGGTGTTCGCATCGAAAGAATTAACGGGAATTACCGAAAAATTCGACGGTGATGTAGAAAGTTTTATCTCTAAAATTAGGGATGCTTTATATTGCTCGAAAATGTGCTCTTATGCTCAAGGTATGGCTTTAATTGCTAAGGCTTCTGCTGAGTATAACTATGATGTCAATTTACCCGAAGTTGCTCGAATTTGGAAAGGTGGTTGTATTATCAAAGCGGGTTTTTTGGGCAAAATTAATAAGGCTTTCACCGATAACCCTAGTTTACCGAATTTACTCCTTGCCCCTGAGTTTAAACAAAGTATCCTTGATCGTCAACAGGCGTGGCGAGATGTGCTAGTGTTAGCTACTAAAATGGGTATTCCCGTCCCAGCTTTTAGTGCTTCTCTAAATTATTTTGATAGCTACAGGCTCGAACGACTTCCCCAGAATTTAACTCAAGCACAAAGGGATTATTTTGGGGCGCATACTTATGAGCGTATCGATAAACCCCGTGGAGAATTCTTCCACACTGAATGGATGTCTTAATATCATTTTCATAACGAAATTTTGATCAAAGTATTGCCCCATTTACATTATGGTTTCTTGATGATAAATCAATGGGGCATATGATCTCAAAAAAATAAAAAATACTTGCCAATCTCACAAAAGTTCGTTATATTATATAAGTGACATAAGTCAGCCAGGATAGCTCAGTCGGTAGAGCAGAGGACTGAAAATCCTCGTGTCGGCGGTTCAATTCCGCCTCCCGGCATAATTTTTTTTTAGCAGCGTTGCTGATTTAAGCTATGAATAATATGGTAAAGGTACATCTTTCCAACGTAAATAATGTATTAAGAGGCGAATAGAATAATTCAACATTTGTGCGGATTCAGAATCACATAGTGTATTGCGATGTAGTCTTGCCAAATAATGTCTCAATCTTGTATTTTCCCCTTCTACTCTTGTAATATATGTTTTACTAATAATAAGTAAGATCGACCTAGGAGATAAATTGTGGATATACTTTCCAACCCTATGTTATCTAAAAATAACATTTCCATTTTTTTACTTGTTTCCATAATGCTTCAAATGTCTGTGCACTATGATCTTCCGTTACCCAACCTAAAATTCCTTGTTGAAAGTGATTTACTGCGGTCCAAATCCATATTTTGTTTTTTTTCACCCACAAATGTTTCTAATTCATCTAATTCTCCGACTTCTGGTATAGTCTCTGGTTGATAAGGATTTGCCAAGAGATTGCCAACTTGTTTAATCCACTTAATGATTGTGGTGTGATGAATAATACCTTTAACCTATTCAATGCCTCAAAAACCCATACCATTGACGTACATCTTTGGGCAATCACGACGAATGTGTTAGGTCTCCCTAAAGGACGAATCGGAATAACCTCGTTGTCTTTGAGTACTGTCAATAAATTGACGAGAACAATTAACACAGATATAGTTTTGTTTCCCTTGATGATTAATACCATTTTTACGTATATCTTCTGATAGACAGTCTGGACACTTCATCATGTTCACATGATCTCAGAAGTAAAACTATTCTAGGCATTGGTGATTTTAGGTATGAAGAAGACTAAAAGAAGGAATTGGTATATCTTTAAATTTGAGATAGTGAATCAATAGTGAAACAGAATACTTTAAAATCTCCATGGATTTTGAATAACATAAAGTTTTTCGATGTAGTCTAGCAAGATAATGTCTTAATCTCGTATTTTCTCCCTCCACTCTGGTCATGTATGTTTTACAGATGATTTGGTCGCCCTCAGGAATAAAGTTTCCATAGACTTTCCACCCGTCTGTTACATAAAAATAACAATGCCATTTTTTTACTTGCTCCCACAACGGTCTAAATGTTTTTGCACTTCTATCCCCTATGACCTATTCCAATATACCCTCGTGAAAATGATCTACCGCTGTCCATCGCCAGATTGGTTTTTTTTTGAGCCGACAAAGGTTTGCAATTCATCTAATTCTCCAACTTCTGGTCGCGTTTCTGGATGATAGCTCTGTGGCAAAATTTGACCCACTGCTTTAACCCAAGAGATGATCGTTGTATGATGCACCTGTTTAATCCTCCCAATAGCTCGAAAACCCATACCATTGACGTACATTTTTAAGCATTCTTTTCTGAGATCATCACTATAACCTTTACCACTGAGTTGTTCTGGAGCTATAAATTGTCCGCGACAATGAACACAAATATGATTTTGTTTTCCTTTTTTTATGCCATTTTTATTGATATTCTTGGAGCCACATTCTGGACATTTCATGTTTTTTTACTTCACTTTTTTCCTTTTTCTATCATACCCTCATTCACCAACGCCCTATTCTAATTCATATTTCAAATCAGCAACCCCCGGTTTTACCAAAAGATTTGATACGGAGATTTTAAATTTACGAGAAAAACTAACAGTATTAAAAGAAACCATCACATATCTTACAGATAAGCAACATTATCTCAATAGCAACTTAAAAGAACAACTAGACAAAATTGAAACTGAATTAAAGCAATTAGATACTGTTAAGGAAGAATTGCAAAGTACACAAGAATTAATGCTTTTGCAGCACAACATCATCAAGCAACAATTCGATCATTTCAAGGAATTTTGCAAAGAATTTATCCTCTCCAAAGGCAAATAATCATTTTCAGACATTGAAAAATACTAAGTAAAATATGAGGTAAGGATAGAGTAAACTATCCATCACTTTTATTAACTTAATCAAATAGTATCATGAATCAAACAATTGAAGTAAATTTATCGGATGTTTTAACTCGTTTAGAGACAAAAATTGATCGACTTCAATCAGATGTAACAGAAATTAAAATTGATGTTGAAAAATTGAAAACTCAAAATGAGCAAATGAATAAACGAATAGATTTGATAGAAAAACGCATTGATGGTTTAGATAGCCGTCTTAATACTTTGACGATCGGGTTTTTAAGCATAGTAGGAATCTTAGTAACAGGATTATTGACGGCTGTGGCTAAATTAATTTCATTACCTAATTTCTAGGACTGAAAATGGTCGTTTTGGTGGTTCAATTCCTTCTCGTTACATTGTTTTAGCCACCTTTGAAGGTGTAGTTAAGATTTTTTCGATAATCAATTTTTGAAAGTATGGTATTTTCATGCCTTATCTGGACATAGAATTATTCTTATTTATTTTTTGCATTTTTATTCAGTATTGATTATTGATATTAATAAGTTATTAAATAAAATTACATATATATTTAATAATAGATCATGGATAATTAGCAGTTAACTTTCTCATACTCAATTCTTAATTTGTTTCTCCGAGAAAAACTATTTTAATGATACGATAAGGAGATCTATGTACATTTATATTGATTAAACTATTAAATCGTAAATCATGCCAGATTTTTTACCTATAGCTTATTTTGAAAGCAAATTTATTCCTTTTCGTGATGCTAATATATCAATTGCTACTCATGCATTACATTATGGAACGGGTGCATTCGGCGGCTTAAGAGGGACAATTAACCCTACAAATCCTCAACAAGTGTTATTATTTCGTTTAGATCGCCACTGTCAAAGATTAAGTAATAGTGCTAAATATTTACATTATGATTTATCATCAAGTAAAATTTACGAAGTAATTACAGATTTTGTGACGAAAAATAAACCGACAAAACCTTTTTATATTCGTCCTTTTGTTTATACTTCAGATTTAGGTATTGCACCACGACTTCACAATATCGAAAAAAACTTTTTTGTTTATGGGTTAGAAATGGGGGATTATCTGTCTCCTGATGGTATTAGTTGTCGTATTAGCTCATGGTATCGTCAAGAAGATCGTAGCTTACCATTAAGAGGTAAAATTAGCGGTGCATATATTACTTCTGCCTTAGCGAAAACTGAAGCAGTTGATAGTGGTTTCGATGAAGCAATTTTGATGAATTCTCAAGGTAAAGTGTGCGAAGCGACGGGGATGAATATTTTTATTGTGAGAAATAATAAGCTAATCACTCCTAGTTTTGATCAAGATATTTTAGAGGGAATTACTAGAGATAGTATTTTAACTATTGCTCAAAATTTAGGTATTGAAATTGAGCAAAGAGAAATCGATAAAACTGAATTATTTATTGCCGATGAAGTCTTTTTATGTGGCACAGCGGCTAAAGTTACTCCTGTTAAAAAAGTAGAAAATTATCATCTTCCTCAAGATAAAATGATTACAAATAAAATTAAAGAAAAATTAACAGCTATTACCGAAAATAGAGATTCTGAATATCAAGATTGGATAACGGTTATTGATATATAGTTTAAGTGAGTTGATAATATATTTCGCCCCTAGCTATCCATAAGACAAACTATGCGAAAGCCAATAAAATTATAGGTAGAGTCAGGGGCATAATTTCCTCTTTTTGCACTGCGGCAGTAATCCGATGATAACGACCAAGATCCTCCTCTAACAACCCTTGGTTGATTGATGCTATCTTTGTAGAAAGCAGATCCATTTTTTGGTTTGTGAATATAATTACTGGCATAATGATCTTCACACCATTCCCAGACATTGCCATGAAAATCATATAAACCGAAACAATTAGGATAAAAGTTATCTACTGGGGTGGTTTTTTTCTCAATTTTCCCGACATTTTTATTCTCATTACTTTGAGTATTATAGTTAGCGAAATCGGGGGTGATTATATCCCCAAAAAAGAAAGAAGTTTTTGTATTACCACGACAACTATATTCCCATTCGGATTCTGTGGGAAGACGATAATTTCTCCCTGTATATTTACTAAGACGTTTACAAAATTCTTGAGCATCTAACCAAGATACTTTTTCCACAGGTAAATTATCTCCTTTATAAAAAGAGGGATTATTTTTAAGAGGACGACTAATTTTTGGAAATGATGAGACTGTACGCCATTGTAGCTGAGTTATGGGATATTTACTTACATAAAAAGAATTTAATTTAACTAAATGTTGAGGATTTTCATCTTTATCTCTGCCATTTTCAGCACTATTTGAACCCATCATAAATGATCCTGAAGGAACAAATATCATATCTAAATTAACTCCTTCTCCAATGTATTCTACAAAAAATTGTGCTGTTTTGGTCATCATATTTTTTTTAATACTTGACATTAAACCAAATAATTTTTTTTCAGATTCAAGGATAATTGTTTCAAAAGAAAATTCTTCTATATTGGGATAATTTTTTTTGGGGTTAATTATTGTGGGAGGTGCTTTGAGAGGTGATGTTTTTTGGACTATGGTTTCCTGATTTTCCACTACCATTGACAATTTCTGAGGTAGAGTGTTAGGTGTTATTATCTCTTTTGTTTGTGTTGTTTGAAGATTAATAATAGTAGGATTTTCTTTGAATAATTGGAAAAAATCCCGTAAATATTGAGGACGTTTTTCTTGAGTTAATTCCATTCCTTTAATAATAGCTTGATTAAAATTATCACTAATATCAGGATTAAACTGTTGAGGGGGAATTAAATCTTTATATTCTCTAAATTTAGTAGCGGTGGGCAACTGGGCGGTAACTAAAACATAGAGAGTAGCGGCAAGGGAATAAATATCTGTGGAAGGTCTAATTTTACCATGATTATCTAATTGTTCAGGTGGTAAAAAACAATCAGTCATTACATTTTGATTTTTTCGTGGTGCTAAAGCAAATAGTTTTATTGCTAATCCATAATCACTTAAAATTGGTTCTTTAGTATTGCTATCAATGATAATATTTTGTGGCTTTACATCTTGATGAATACATTTATTTTGATGCAAAATATTAATAGCTGAACCAATTTTTGTAATTAATTTTAAGGCTTCTTCTGGTTCAAATTTACCGTTATGATCAACATAGGTGGCTAAATCTATTCCATCAAGATAATCCATAATCATGTATGAGTTTTCCCCTTCAAAAAATACTTGGGGATGAAGATTGATAATATTTGGATTTTGACAATTGTTAGCGATTTGTTGTGCTTGTTGAATTAATTTTTGCTCTATTATTTCTGCATTTTCTTGTTGTTTCCAAAAACTATTAATGGCTTTAATAGTAACTAATTGAGCATTTTTCGTATCTTTAGCTCGATAATAAAATCCTGTACCACTTCTGGGCAAAATAGACTCTACTATATATTGACCATTATTTAATTGTTTTCCTTTTTTCCAATTGCTCATTTATGCTCAAACTCGTTTTACCACTGTTTAAATCATAATAGAATTTAGCATCATTGAAGAATTTTCAAAGTACAACTTCTTCTTAAATGCACAGAATCAGAAAGAAGCATCACTTTCATAGTCTATTGTTATTTCTTTTAAAATAGTATTTATAACTATCCTATCATTGTCAATAAAAAAATATTTTATGTCAAATCAAATTCAATGGATTAACGCCTTATCCACTCAATCTTCATTAGAAAAAGCCATTGATGAAGTGGTGGGGAAAATAGAAGAGAAACTAACTCAGAATCCTGATATTGGTATTGTTTTCATTTCTTCTGCTTTTGCTAGTGATTATCCTCGGTTAATGCCTCTTTTATTAGAAAAATTACCTTTGCCTTGTGTTATTGGTTGTGGTGGTGGTGGCATAGTGGGAATGAAAAATGATTATCAGCCAAGAGAAATTGAAGGAAATCCCGCCTTGAGTTTGACAGTTGCCAGTTTGCCTGATGTAGAAATAACTCCTTTTCATGTAACGGCTAAAGATTTACCTGATTTAGACAGTGCACAAGATAAGTGGTGTAATATGATTGGCGTTGCACCTGAGAAACAACCTAATTTTATTTTATTATCTGATCCTTTTTCCACTAAAATTAATGAGTTATTAGAAGGATTAGACTTTGCCTATGCAGGATCGACTAAAGTTGGTGGTTTAGCTAGTACGAGTACCATGGGTGTTAGTAGTGGGTTATTTTATTTTAATGGTTCACAATCCGACGGTTTATTTTTTACTGAAGGCACAGTGGGAGTTGCCCTCAGTGGCAATATTAAAATTGAATCCATTGTAGCTCAAGGTTGTCGTCCTATTGGTAATACTTATCAAGTTACCCAAGGGGAGAAAAATATTATCATTGAAATGACTGATAATGCTGGTAAAACAGATAATCCCTTAAATTTGTTAAGGGAATTAATCGCAACTCTAACTCAAGAAGATCAAGATTTAGCACAATATTCTTTATTTATCGGTATTGCCATGGACGAGTTTAAATTACAACTCAAACCGGGGGATTTTCTGATTCGTAATTTGGTGGGAGTTGATCCTAAATATGGTGCGATCGCCGTAGGTGATAAAATTCGACCAGGACAAAGAATTCGCTTTCATTTAAGAGATGCTAAGGCTTCTGCCGATGACTTAGAGACTTTATTGACAAATTACTGCAACGAAAAATCTGATTCCACTTCTAATATGGGTGCACTAATTTTCTCTTGTATGGGTAGAGGAGAAGGATTGTATGGTAAACCTAACTTCGACTCACAACTATTCCTTGATTATTTGACAGATATTCCTTTAGCGGGTTTTTTCTGTAATGGTGAAATTGGTCCTGTATCGGGTAATACTTTTTTACATGGTTATACTTCTGTTTTTGGTATTTTTTCTCAACCATAAATTTCTTTCAGATTTAGTATGTAAATAACTAAATTTTTGATCAGAAAAGCAAATAGGCAATAGTAATTTTAATTGATAATTTATTGCCTTCAATTAATTTTGAGTTTAACTATCAAAGATGTTTATATTTATTTTTAAATAATAAATTTGCCGATGAGCGATCGTTTACCTTAAGTTTTTGTAAAATAGTATGAATATGAACTCGAACTGTACCTGAAGTGATATAAAGAATTTGAGCAATTTCTTGATTGCTTTTATCTTCAGCCATAAGTTGTAAAATTTCTTTTTCTCGTTTAGTTAGAGATTGAAAAACAGTGTTCGTTTCCGTGGATAAAATTGAGTCATTAAAAGCCGTATGAATTTGTTGAGTTGCCGTAGAATCCCACCACGAAGCACCAGTGACGACAGAGCGAATAGCTAAAATTAATTTTTCTGCAGGAATACCTTTTAAACAATAACCTTGAATACCCGTCTCAATCAAACGATTAATCATAGCAGGTTCACAGCGAGAAGTTAAAGCTAAAATAGGTAAATTAGGATGTTGTGATTTAATATATTGACAGGCTTCTAATCCGCTCATACGAGGTAAGCTAATATCTAATAAAACTAAATCTAAAGAATGACGATTAGCAAGATTTACCGCCGTTTCACCATCTTCAGCTTCCGCTACAATCTGCAAATCTTTTTCTTGTTGTAACCTTACCGATAAACCAAGACGAAATAACTCATCATCTTCAACCAAAAGAATTTTTAAAATTGACATAAAATCCTTTGCGCCTTTGCGAGAGAAAAATTATTCCTAATTGTGACATAAGCGAGGAAGAATAAAACCAAAAATTGCACCATTGGGGTATCTATTTTCAGCCCAAATCTTACCATTATGAGCCTCAATAATTTGACGACAAAGATATAAACCCAATCCAGTGCCTTTAGCTTGACGATCGCTGTTACCCTGATAAAAACGTTCAAACAAATAAGAGAAATCTTCTGGTTTAATACCCGAACCATAATCTAATATTTTTACAAGGGGATTAAGCCCATTACTTTGAGAAGATAAAATAATTTCGATGCGATCGCCTCGCCGAGAATGATTAATAGCATTAATGAGTAAATTTGTCAAGACTCGCTTTAACTGAAAACCATCCCCATTAACCCACAAAGATTGACGAAAATCCGAATCACCATAGTTGAAAGTAAGATAAACTTGATTGGCTGAAGCTAAGGAAGTCAAACTATTAGCGACTTCTTCCACTAAAACCGTTAAATCTAAAGGGGATAATCTCAAATTTAAGCCTTCTAAGTCATTACGATAAACGTCTAACAAAGTATCTACTAATTGTAAACTGGATTGATGAGAGCGAATCATCGTAGCTAAGACTTTTGTTTGAATAGATGTAATCTCCCCAAATTGCTTATCCTGAAAAGCTTTGATGGTTTCGATCGCCCCTAGTAAGGGTGTTCTCAAATCGTGGGTGAGGGTAGAAGCAAAATCCTGTCTTAATCCCACTAATTCTTCCTGAGACTGTAGCTTAGTTTTCTGCTCGACTATTTTTTGTTGGTAGATACGATTACGATTACTCAGGCAACCAGTAACTATGAGGGATAAGGTAGCAATTAAACGATTAGCAAGGGTTGGCAATTCGATGATAGTACCGATATGCACATATAAGTTCAGAAGTGTTAGGAATACGGAAATAGTTGTGGCGATTAGAGTTGCTTTACCGCCATAAAATACATTAACTAATAAAATTGCACCGGTATAAAGATAACCGAAGACATAAGCTGGAGAAGTCGTAAATTCCAAGGTAATAACGATAATAAATAAGGAAATAATGAGGAGGTTTTTTCTCACGCAAAGGCGCAAAGAGGCAAAGGTTTTATTCATAAGTTTTAGATTAAGATTAAAGATAATTGAAGTTAAATTTTATGAATATCATTTTTGATTCGGTTAATTATGGATTTATACTAGCAATAATTATGGGTTTTTTATTGCTATTAATTGCAACTATTACCGCCCTTGCTCCTGATTTATTAGGTGAAGAAATAAATCGCAAATTATCTATTCTTAATATTCCTCTAATTGGTGTTATTTTTTCTATTTTTGGCATCGGAAAACTACCTCTATTTTTTCTCTTAGGTATCTATCCTTTTATAATTGGTATTATTGGCTTAACAGGTAATCTGGTTTGTTTATTATGGTTAAATATTAATCCTTCTTTACCGATTCCTTATTTTATTATTCGTTTTATTGGTATTTTTTCTACTATCATTTTTATCGACATTGTTGGCAATTTAAGGCACATTCTTCGCACTCATACTGTACAATTAATTCCTGAACGTCTCATTGGTATCGAAGGAGAAGTTTCCCGAATCTTAGCTAATGGCGTTTTAGAAGTCTCTGTTTACGATGAAATTGGGCGATTTTCCCTTCATGTTTTTTGCCTTCCTTACTCACAGGCTATTGATATAGATTTTCAGATAGGAAATAAAGTTTATCTGGTTGATTTTCTTGAACCAAATTATTATTCTGTTGTTAAACTAAATGGTATAGATTATTTAAAGTTAAACAACTCTCATTCTAAGTACGATCGCTTATTCAATCCCGAAGAAAATTAATCAGTAATTTACAATTTAGCAATATAAATTAATAAAAATTAACTCTCTTTTTAACTAATCCTTCAGTAATAATTAATAATCCTTCTGCACAAAATAAAAAATTTAATTAGCAACACAAGTAAAAAAATATTCCTTATTTTTAAATTAATTGGAGATAAATTTTATGAATCCTAAAATACAATTAACTCTCTTATCTCAAATAAAATCACCCCAACAAATCATAACTGTTTCTTCTAATCCTCCCATTTTAGCTCAAACTAATACTTACAATAATAATTCGATGAATTGGTTATTACCTGTAGGTATTTTTGGCGGTGGTTTAATCTTTTTGGTTATCTTTACTTACCTACTATTTGCTAAGTTTTATCGAGTTTGCAATACTAATGAAGCCTTTGTTATCTCTGGTCCTGTGCGTAATAAACAAGTAATTACAAGGGCGGCTCTTTTCTTTCCGGGTTTTGAAACTATTACCGTTGTTTCTTTAAATCAAGTTACTGTACCTATTACCAGAGGTAGCACCAGAGAAAAACCTTTACGCACCAAAGATTTATTGAAGGCTATTTTTAATGGTAGTTTACAAGTCCGTGTTTTTCCTGAAGAAAAAAGCGTTTTGAATGCGGCTATGTTATTAGGGGCGGGGAAAAGGGGAGATCAAGAAATTTTAGTGGGGGAAAATGAGATTAAAACCCGTGTTAATGATATTTTAGAAGGGCATTTACGAGATGCGGCGGCACAAAGTAGCTTGGGGGAATTGCAAAGCAAGGTTGACACGGTTACTACTTATCTGCGAGAAAAGGTTAAGGTTGATTTAGAGCGTTTCGGCTTGGAGTTATTGAATATTGCTATCACTAACATTGATGAGTTAAATGATTATGATGAGAAAAATTATCTTGATTCTCAAGCGGTGGTAACTCGTGAGTCGATCGTGCAAAAAAACCTCAAGGAATTAGAGCAAGTGCGTCAAGAGACACAAACTCAAATTGCAGAATTACGGTTGACAGAAACAGAAAAACAATTAGCCGCCGAGCGTTCTCTTACTGAGAAAGAATTGCAAAATACATTAGCAGTGGAACAATTAAAGGCGGAAAATGCCCGTCAAGTCTTGGAAATCAAGGAAACGGAACAAGCGAAGCAGGAGTTAATTAAGGTTCAAAAAGCCCAAGAAATTCAAGAGGGTAAAATTATTAGTGAACAATTATTGCAAGAAAAGGAAATTCAGCAACAACAAGCGATTCAAGAAACTGAACTCGATCGACAAATTGCTCTTACACTAAAGGATCAAGATTTAAAAACTCAACAAATTCTCACTCAACAAGCCTTAAAGGAAAAGGATATTGAAAAACAAGTCGCTATACAACAAGCGGAAATCGCTAAAGAAGTTGCCTTGAGACAAAAAAATCAAGAGTTAGCTTTAGCGGAAAAAGCCTTAATTGAAAAACAAAAGGAAGTTGCGATCGCAGAAGTTTTAAAAGAAACCGCTATCAAAACGGGAGAAGAAAATCGGGTCAAAGAATTAGCCTTAATTACAGCACAACGCAATAAAGAGACGGCTTTAATTACTAAACAGGGGGATTTAGAGCAAAAACGCTTAGAGGCAGAAGTGGAAAAAGCCATCGCCCTTGAAAAAGCCGAAGCAATCAAAACTCAGGCAGAAGCTAGTTTAGAAGAAGCCTTGAAAAAAGCCCAAGGGGAAAAAGCGATGATTGAGGCTCAAAATACTCTATCAACTAAAGCGATTACCATTCAATTAGCAGAAGAATATATGGGACAATTTATTCAAGTATTGCCCGAAGTTGTCTCCGCTTTAGCACCCCAACCCGGTGTTTTAGGTAGTAATCCGATTATCTTGGCAGGAGGTAATCAAAATGGACAAGATGCAGGAGAAGCCACTAAATTGGTGATGGCAACCAGTGCGATCGCATTAATTACCCAAATGTTAAAAAATCCAAAATTGAGCGAATGGGGTAATAAATTAATTGATTCTCTCTCAGATTCTCATGTTACTGCTCAATCAAATTATAGTAATGACATTAACCCAGAAGAAATAGAGGATAATTTTAACTAATGGGGTTTTTCTCACGCAAAGGCGCAAAGGTTTTAAAGTTAGTTGTATGATTTAATATAAGCAAGACTAAGACTATAAATATTATTGTCACTCGTTCTCTTTTCACTACCTTAACTGAAAATTTCTCATTAATATAGTTTAGATTGCGTCATCATCAGGTTTTGCCTCTTGGAAAACTAAAACTTTATCAACTCTCGTACCATCCATATCTACAACTTCAAAGCGTAATCCATTCTGTTCAAAATATTCCCCTGATTGTGGTACATGACCTAAATAATACATCATAAATCCTCCGATGGTATGAAATCGATCAGTATTTTCATCGGGTAAGAAATCTAAATCAAATAAATCCTTTAACTCATTGATGTCAAGCCCTCCATCTAATAACCATGAACCGTCTTCTCTTTGAATCATTAAAGGTTCTTCGTGATGATCTAAAGATGGTATATCTCCCACAATGGCTTCCATTAAATCATTAAGAGTTACTAAGCCTTCAATACCACCATATTCATCGGTTACTAAAGCAATATGAATGCCAGTTCTTTTAAATTCTTCGATTACACTCAGAGTACGAGCATTTTCAGGTATATAAAAAGGCGGTTTCATTATTTTGCGTAAATCTATTTCTTCTCCCAAAAGTTGGGTAGTGAGTAAATCTCTTGTCCTGATTACACCTACACAATTATCTAAACTATCTTCCCCCACTGGAAAACGAGAATAACTATTGTTGATTACTTTTTGTAAATTTTCTTCTACAGATGACTCAATATCCAACCAAACCACATCGAGGCGAGGAGTCATCATAGCTTTGATAGGTCGATCACCTAGTTGAAATACTCTTTCTACCATATCATGTTCTGTTTCTTCAAACATTCCTGATTCTGCCCCTTGTCTAATCAATACTTTGATTTCTTCTTCTGTGAGATCAGGTTCATCGGAAGCCTTAATACCTAATAAATTGAGGAGAGTATCCGTTGAAACACCTAAAATATTTACTAAAGGAGTCGTTAAACGAGAAAGAAATCTCATGGGAGGGGCAATGAAACAGGCAATTTTTTCGGGTGCGTTAAGAGCGACTCTTTTTGGCACTAATTCACCAATCACAAGGGATAGGTAAGTGATAATGGTAACAACAATACCAACACTAATACCTTGACTATAGGGCTGTAAAATAGGAATACCATCAAAGACAGGTTTTAACCTTTGGGCTAAGGTTGCACCCCCCACCGCACCACTCAAAATACCAATCAAAGTAATACCAATTTGTACCGTAGAGAGAAAATCATTGGGATTATTCGCTAATTTGAGAGCAACTCTTGCTTTGCGATCGCCACGTTCAGCTAACTGCTCTAATCGAACTTTTCGAGCGGACACCACAGCAATTTCCGAGCCTGAAAAAATGCCATTAGCAAAAGTTAATAAAAGAATCATAAAAATTTCGATAGCAAGAGAAGACATTTTTTGTGGTGTAGAATAAATAAATATTTTTCGTATAAAGTTTAAATAATATCTTAGTCTGAATCGTAAAAGAATTTAGTATAACTCAAAAAAGAGAAAAATTTTTGAGCGTTTAAAGAGTGTTTAGAAAAGATAAACGCAAAGTTATATCTTGAGTTTAGAGACTTTTGAGGTTAAATTTTTTAAGATTAAATTAACAACTTTTATTCTTTTCCTCAACTTATGTGGCAAGGATTTTTACAAATTACTCTAACTTTAGTAATCGTTATTGCATTGACACCTATATTAGGCAAATATATAGTCAGTGTCTTTCTCGGTGAAAAAACTTTTCTCGATGATTTACTAAAACCTGTTGAAAGTAGATTATATTCTTTTTTTCAACTTTCTATGATAGAGGGAATTAACACGACAGGTTCACAATATATAAAAGATGTTTTATTGAGTAACCTGATAATGGGGGTTTTTGTTTTTGGGATTTTTATGACTCAAAACTTATTACCTCTGAATCCTACTAATTTATCTGCACCTAGTTGGCATTTAGCTTTACACACTACTATCTCTTTTCTGACTAACACTAACCAACAGCATTATTCGGGGGAAACTACTTTGAGTTATGCTTCTCAAGTATTAGCACTGGGATTTTTGATGTTTACCTCGGCAGGTACAGGGTTAGCAGTGGCGATCGCATTTATTCGAGGTTTAACAGGGCAAAGATTAGGGAATTTTTATGTAGATTTAACCTTATCTATTACTCGGATTTTATTACCCATTTCTGTTGTAGGGGCGATCGTGCTACTTATATCAGGAGTACCCGAAACCTTATCTCCACCTGTCACAGTGACAACTTTAGAAGGAGCAAATCAAGTAATTGCGATCGGGCCTGTGGCTCATTTTGAGATCATAAAACAATTAGGGGAAAATGGAGGCGGTTTTTTTGGCATTAATTCTGCACACCCTTACGAAAATCCCAACCCTTTCTCTAACCTAGTGGCGATATTAGCAATGATGAGTATTCCCACCTCTCTAATTTATACCTATGGGATATTTGCCAACAATAAACGTCAAGCATGGTTAATATATTGGATGATATTTAGTATATTTGCCTTTTTGATCATAATAACCGCAGTGGGAGAATATCACGGGAATCCCCTTGTTAATAACCTTTTAGGAGAAAGCCAACCAAATTTAGAAGGGAAAGAAGTCAGATTTGGATGGAGTCAAACCGCCTTATGGGCAGTGATGACAACGGCTACAATGTGCGGTGCAGTCAACGGAATGTTAGACTCCTTAATGCCTACGGGGGGATTTAGCACCATGTTTAACCTATTTTTACAGATAATATGGGGAGGACAAGGTACAGGTACAGCTTACATCTTTATTTACCTGATTTTAACAGTATTTTTGACAGGATTAATGGTAGGAAGAACACCCGAATTTTTAGGGCGAAAAATCGAAAAACCTGAAATCGTCTTAGCCAGTGTGATTTTATTAGTGCATCCCATCGCTATTTTAATCCCTAGTGCCATCACCTTAGCCTTTCCCGAAACCTTAGCAGGAATAAGTAACCCCGGCTTTCATGGTTTGTCTCAAGTCGTCTTTGAATATGCCTCCGCTGCCGCCAATAACGGTTCAGGCTTGGAAGGATTAGGAGATAATACTCTTTGGTGGAATCTCAGTACAACCTTTAGCTTATTAATGGGTAGATATGTGCCGATTATTGCTTTATTGCTGTTAGCTGATAATATGTCAAGGAAACAACCAGTACCTTTAACATCTGGTACATTACGGACAGACACGGTGTTATTTATCAGTGTAACCGCAGGAGTGATATTGATCTTAGGTGCATTGACATTTTTTCCTGTGTTGGCTTTAGGTGCGATCGCTGAAGGGTTTGCTTTAGGCTAATTCAATGGAATCATCTAAATAAAGTTCGATCGCCTCTTTCACCATTTCTAACAAATGTTCATAACTTTCTCCCCAAGTATGACAACCTTTAAGAGAAGGTACACTTGCACACCAGACATCATCCTCTTGCCACACTAAAACTTTAATTTTCATAATTAGTCAATTTTAACTATACATTCTTATTCTATTATGAATAAATTACCACGCTCCCAACGAAAACATACACCAAAAGCCAAAAATCAAGGACTTTATACCAGAGCAATTAAACAATCTTTTATCAAATTAAACCCCAAAATTGCTATTAAAAATCCCGTCATGTTTCTTGTCTGGATTGGAACAATTATCACGGCTTTAGTA
The DNA here is from genome assembly GCF_001548095.1 of Geminocystis sp. NIES-3708. NCBI lineage: Bacteria > Bacillati > Cyanobacteriota > Cyanophyceae > Chroococcales > Geminocystaceae > Geminocystis > Geminocystis sp. NIES-3708. Next base: position 469,415 of record NZ_AP014815.1, read on the forward strand.
ACAATAAATCCTAGTCTTTTTGGGGATTTTAATGACTCTAATCAAAGATTATTTAACGGTTTAATTACTATAATTCTCTTTTTCACTGTCTTATTTGCTAATTTTGCAGAGGCGGTGGCAGAAGGTAGAGGAAAAGCCCAAGCCGATGCCCTCCGTGCCACTAAAAGCGATACTGTTGCCCGTTTAATTCTTCCTGATGGTTCAATTCAAGAGTTTAATTCTACTAGCCTAAAACGAGATGATCAAATTAAGGTGATTGCTGGAGATATTATTCCCGCCGATGGTGAGGTTATTGGTGGTATGGCTTCGGTAGATGAATCGGCTATTACAGGAGAATCTGCACCTGTTTTGAAGCAACCAGGTACTGACATCGCTAGTTCTGTTACAGGAGGAACACGAATACTTTCTGATGAACTTTTAATCCGAGTTACCGCAGATCCGGGCAAGGGTTTTATTGATCGAATGATCAATTTAGTCGAAGGAGCAGAAAGAAGCAAAACTCCTAATGAAATCGCTTTAACAGTTCTTTTAGCGGTTTTAACACAGGTTTTCTTAATCGTTATCGCTACCATGCCTCCGATCGCTAATTATGTGAATAATCCTGTTAGTATCGCTGTGTTAATTTCTCTGTTGGTTGCCCTTATCCCCACCACTATTGGCGGTTTACTGAGTGCGATCGGCATTGCGGGGATGGATCGAGTTGCTCAATTTAACGTCATTGCTACCTCTGGTAGAGCCGTAGAAGCCTGTGGCGATATTAATACTCTTGTATTGGATAAAACAGGTACTATTACATTAGGTAATCGTTTAGCAGAGGAGTTTATCCCCGTAAATGGTCATATGGTGACAGAAGTGGCAAATATAGCCTTAATTTCCAGTCTTTTTGATGAAACACCCGAAGGAAGATCGATCGTTGATTTAGCCCACAAATTAGGCTCTCAGGTGGGCTTTGACATTAATACGGCGACAGGCATTGAATTTTCTGCCCGTACTCGTATGAGTGGTACCGATTTAGATAGTGGTATCGAAATTCGTAAAGGGGCAGTGGATGCCATTAAAGGTTTTGTGCGTTCCAGAGGTGGTAATATTCCAGATGATCTCGATCACACCTATGAAAAAGTATCCCGTTTAGGAGGCACTCCTTTAGCCGTCTGTCAAGGGGATGATATTTATGGAGTAATTTACCTTAAAGATATTATTAAACCCGGTATCCGAGAACGTTTTGACCAAATGAGACGTATGGGTATTCGTACTATCATGTTAACGGGAGATAATCAAATTACTGCGTCTGTCATAGCTCAAGAAGCTGGGGTTGATGATTTTATTGCAGAAGCCACCCCCGAAAACAAAATCGAAGTAATACGCCGCGAACAAGCAAAGGGTAAGTTAGTTGCCATGACGGGAGACGGTACAAATGACGCTCCAGCCTTAGCTCAAGCCAATGTAGGAGTTGCCATGAACTCTGGTACACAAGCCGCTAAAGAAGCCGCTAACATGGTGGACTTAGACTCTGATCCCACGAAGTTAATCGATATTGTAACCATCGGTAAACAGTTATTAATTACTCGTGGTGCGTTAACTACATTTTCGATCGCCAATGACGTTGCCAAGTATTTTGCCATTATCCCCGCAATTTTTGCTAGTACAGGCATTGGGGCGTTAAATATTATGGGTTTAGCTAGTTCTCAATCAGCTATTTTATCCGCTTTGATTTACAATGCCTTGATTATTCCTGCCTTAATTCCGATCGCCCTTAAAGGGGTTAAATTTCGGGCTTTGACGGCAGATCAATTACTACAACGTAATATCTTAATCTATGGTTTAGGGGGGGTAATTGCTCCTTTTATCGCCATTAAGGTTATTGATGTGATGGTTAGTGCCGTTGGTTTGGGTTAATCTCACGCAACCCTCTTTTATCCCCCTTGCGAAGATGGGAAAGCAAAGGCGCAAAGAAGGTGCAAAGGGTTTTTTAAATGTGTATCTAATTTTATGATTTTTAAGGTTATGAAAATTAAATATTTTGTTCAAAAGTTTTCTGTTTACTTATTCTTAATTCTAGTAATTAATACCATTATTTCCCCTCTAGTTTATGCTGGTACAAATCAGATTTTATCTAAAGGACAATCTTATGCTTTAAGTTTATTAGGATTAGTTACTTTCAGTCTATTTATTTATCTTTTTGTCGTTATTTTTCAACCTGAAAAATTTTAACTTTGTTAGCTTGTGTCACCACCAAAAAAACTTAGCGAGCTTCTTTGTGTCTCTGCGCCTTTGCGTGAAAAAAAACTATAATTTTTTATACTATTTATAATCTAAATATGAATATGCTAATCACCGAAACTCCCTCCACCAATAACGAAAATTTCTTATCCTTGAGACTTTTAACCATCAGAGAATATAATCTCATGGCAGAAGTCGGTATTCTAACCCATGACGAAAAGGTAGAATTAATTAACGGACAAATTATTACTATGTCACCCCAAGGAAGTTTTCACGCCGCCGCTATTACTCGCACCAATCGTTTGTTAAATAATCAGTTAAATAAAATTTTAATTAGACTACAATTACCGATTATTGTTAACGATTTCTCCGAACCTGAACCAGATATTGCCATCGTAAAGTATGATCCTTTCGATTACGACGATCGACACCCCTTAGCTACGGAAGTTTATTTAATCATCGAAATTGCCGACACGACTTTAAAAACTGACTTGGAAATTAAACGTCAACTATACGCTAGTGCAAATATACCTGAATATTGGGTATTAGATCTCAAACAACGTCAACTCTATGTTTATCGAGAATCTAACAGTCAAGACTATCAAACTACCATTATTTTAAGTGATCAAGAGTCGATCATACCTTTAAATTTTCCTGAAACTGAAATTAAAGTATCGGAAATGTTACGCCCTTTAAATACTTAAATTAAATTATTTTGCTTGTTTTGAAATGATTAATAATTAGTTTTTTATACTTATTTTTTTACAGGAGAAATTTTTCCCATGATTTCAGTTAGAGACTTTTCTAAAGCTATTCGTTCTACTTTCATTTTATGGATTATTACGGCGGTTATTTACCCTTTACTTATCTTACTTTTTGGACAATTAATTGTGCCTTTTCAAGCTAATGGTAGTTTAATTAAAAATGATCAAGGTAATATTATTGGTTCTAGTTTAATTGGTCAACCTTTTCAGTCTGATAAATATTTTTGGAGTCGCGCTAGTACCATTGATTATAGTACTGGGGAAAATGCTGGTAATACTGGAGTTTCTGGTGCCAGTAATTTAGCCCCCAGTAACCCCGATTTAGTCACGAATATTCAAACAGAAATTACGAAACTTCAACAAGCTAATATTAACCCTACTGCCGATTTAGTTTACACTTCAGGCTCAGGATTAGATCCCCATATCAGTATCGAATCCGCTCAAAATCAAATTAATAGAGTTGCCACTGCTAGAAATTTAGATCCAAATAAAGTTGAATTATTAATAAATAAAGCTACAGAAGGGAGATTTTTAGGCGTTTTTGGTGAACCCTGTGTCAATGTTCTTAAACTCAATATTGAACTAAATAAACTATAATTTTTATCAATAAAATTTTATACCTATTCTAATTGCTATTACCTGGACTTGTAAAGTAGTCACAAACAGTCAAAAATATAAGCTCGTATAAATTAAGACTTGGAAACTATTGTCTTCTATCGAACTGACGTTATAGTAAAGGTTTTAGTCCTAATTATTTTATCTATTACCTTACTTACTATTTATGAGTCATTTTCGCCCTTCCAATCTAGCATCTAATTTCAACTACTTTAATAATTCTATTAACAACATTCCGGGTACTCTTCAATTTAATTCTAATGCGATCGCCCCTAAAATTACTCTCATTGACTATAATGAAAATCAAGCCATTCGCAGAGAATTAAAAAATCCCTTAGACTGTTGGGCTTATCTCGATACCGAGTCAGTTTCATGGATTAATCTTGATGGTTTAGGTGATGAAATTACTTGGAAGCATTTAAGTCAAGTATTTAATCTCCATCCCATCGCCCTCGAAGATATTGTTAATGTTCCTCAACGTCCTAAAGTAGTGGAATATAAAGAACATTTAGTTCTAATTTCTCGCATGGTAACTCTAGATCAACGCTCTAATTTTTTCGTCAGCGAACAAATTAGTTTTGTGCTAGGAAAACATTATGTACTCACAATACAAGAAGAACCAAAATACGATTGTTTAGGAGGAGTTAGAGAACGGATTCGCAATAATAAAGGAATAATTCGGCAAAAGGGAGTTGATTATTTATTCTATACCCTGATTGATGCTGTTATTGATGGATTTTTTCCTGTAATGGAAGTATATGGTGAATTTGTGCAGTCATTACAAAATGAAGTCGTCACTTATCCTAGTCACCAATCCTTGACTAAAATTCATCAACTGCAACAAGATTTACTCCTTGTACGCCGTGCTGTCTGGCCTTTGCGAGATGCTCTTAATTCTTTACTAAGAGATGGAAATGAGTTAATTTCTGAAGAGGTACAAGTTTTTTTACGGGATTGTTATGATCACATCATTCAAATTCTGGATATGGTAGAAACTTATCGGGATTTAGCTTCCAACTTAACTGATATTTATCTTTCTTCTGTGAGCAACCGCATGAACGAGATTATGAAAACTCTGACAGTTATCTCCAGTGTTTTTATCCCTTTAACCTTTATTGCTGGAATTTATGGAATGAATTTTAATCCTGATAAATCGCCTTTTAATATGCCAGAGTTAAACTGGTATTGGGGTTATGTATTTACTTGGGCAGTGATGTTAGTAGTTGGAGGGGCAATGATTTTCTTTTTTTGGCGTAAAGGTTGGTTCAGTAATCTAAATGTGCCTCAAAAATCCAAAAAGTAATTGAGCTAAAACCTATTTAACTTCAATATTTTAAAATTAGTAGAAAATGACAAAAACTCTTACTCATTGCCTACTTTTAATAATCAAATTAGACGCATCCTAGTATTGTTATTATGATGCGTTTGCAAAAAAACTAAAAATTTCTTTTACATCTTTAATAAGTGAGTAACTAGAAGTGATTGTGCATTGTATTTTTCTCGAAGCTATTGTAACAATGAATTTAAACCCATTGCCTCTATACAATTAATTTTGTATAACTACTTAACATGAACGTCTTTGCGAGATAAATTAATCTAATTTTGTTTTTCTCATCACACTAAAAACTTAACGAATAGGATAGAATTTATTTTTAGAGTGAGTCAGCCTAATTCCAAAATATCAATTAATTTGATGAAACGGAAACGGGGGAACCAATTTAGGGGCGTATCATTACTTTAACAGTAAAGAAGGACATCTCTCAGTCCTAGCCCGTCAGCTAACTTCGTAGGCATTGAGAGGAGACTAAAGAATGAGCATTTTTCCTAGCTCAATTTCATTTAGGTATTCCGACTTTGACAAATCTCTACATTTGATTACCTTTACTGAATTTTGGGGTTTAACTAATTGTATGAATTCTTTTTAACAAAAAATTTTTTTCAACTACTTTCTGCATAGTACTTCAAGGACAAAAACTTGATATTTTGTTGTCCGAAAACTAGAAGAATTTACTTCTTAAAAAAAGTATTTTCCTAACCTATATTCCGTGTAAATAATTTTATAGTAATTAATAAAAAGCGGCTTTTAAACATTGAAAAAACGCTTCAGATATTTCTATTTCAATTATTTACTAACTTCTTAGCTAAATTTTGCTTTCTCTCTCTTCTTAATTTGAGAGGGTAAGAAGATCATATATTTTGAAAGAAAAAAGTTAGCTGTATTGAGCAAAAATCAATCATAATTTTTAATTTTTATGAAAGCAAAGAAAAATAAGTTTCTCAATTTTTTCACAAATTCTAACTTCTTATTACCAATTATCGGTTTTGTTGGTGTTATTGCTCTTTGGTGGATTATCGCCTTATTTCGTGGGGAAATGATGCCAACTCCTCCAGAAGCATTAGCAAAAAATCTCGATTTTATTTTAAATCCTTTTTACCGTCGAGGGCCTGGTGATTTGGGTTTAGGATGGTTATTATTAGCTAGCTTGCGCCGTGTTTTGATCGGTTTTTTATTAGGTGCGATCGTAGCTATTCCTGTGGGATTTTTAATTGGAATGAATCACACTGCATGGCAAATTATCAATCCGATTATTCAAGTATTTAAACCAGTTTCCCCTCTTGTCTGGCTACCCATTGCCCTAGCTATTTTCAATTCTGCCGAACCTTCAGCTATTTTTGTAATTTTTATAACTTCTTTGTGGTCAACTATTATGAATACTGCCGAAGGAGTGATGAATATTCCTAAAGAATACTTAGAAGTTGCAGATGTTTTAGAGATGCCCCGTTGGAAGCAATTATTTAAAGTGGTACTTCCTGCCAGTTTGCCTTATATTTTCACTGGTTTAAGGATTAGTTTAGGTATTGCTTGGTTAGTAATTGTAGCGGTAGAAATGCTCACAGGGGGTGTTGGTATTGGCTTTTTCGTTTGGGATGAGTGGAATCGCCTCAATGTTAGTTCCGTATTTTTGGCGGTATTTGTCATTGGATTGACAGGGTTAATTCTTGATTATGCCCTAGCTCAACTACAAGTTATGATCACCCATCGCCCGGCAAGAGGTTAAAAAGATGAGTAAATATCAAAATCGAAGATTCTTTTTACAAGGAATAGGCGCAACAGCAGGAGCAATCGCATTTTACGGTTGTACTCATCAACAGGGCAAACAACCTAGAAATATCCCTGACAGTGCTTTAGCGGTAGAGCCAATTATCAAACCTGAAACCTTGGAAAAACCGAATTTAACCGTTGGTTTTGTACCCGTTAACGACTGCGCACCCTTTGCGATCGCCTGGGAAAAAGGATTTTTTCGCAAATATGGCTTAAACGTCACTTTGAGCAGAGAAGCAAGTTGGGCAAATTCCAGAGATGGGATTATTTTCGGCAGATTAGACGCTTCCCCTGTGGTTTCAGGGGCAGTTATGAATGCCAGATTAGGGGCAGAAGGGGCAAGAAAATTTCCTCTTTGTGCGGCGATGACAATACACCGTCATGGTAACGCTCTGACGATGAATCGTAAACTATGGGAAGGGGAAATAAGACCTTGGAATACTTATAATGGGAATTTAGATGCTTTTGGTCAAGATTTACGGAATTTTTGGCAAAAATCACCCCAAAATGAGAGAGTTTGGGCGGTGGTGCTAAGTTCTGCTATTTATGACTATTTTGTCCGTTATCTGGTGGCTTCCGTTGGTTTAAATCCCATTGACGAATTACGAATAATTATTACTCCTCCTCCTCAAATGGTAAGTAACATGAGAATAGGTGCAATGCAAGCCTACATGGTAGCCGAACCTTGGAATACCAGAGCAATTAGTGGTAACGAGGGTATTGGTTTTACCTTTGCCCAAGGGCGGGAAATATGGCGAGGACATCCCGATCGACTCTTAGCAGTACAAGAATCCTTCATTAAGGAAAACCCCAAAACGTATCGCTCATTAGTTAAAGCCATGATTGAAGCCTGTCAATATTGTAGTAAACAAGAAAATCGAGAAGAAGTTGCTAAAATTATCTCACAACGATCGTTTACAGGTGCGAAGACTAAATATACTGAACCCGGTATTGTGGGTAACTTCAACTATGGGGGATTCGATGATCAACCTCGCATCAAAAAAAGTTTAGAAACAACTCTATTTTTTGATATACCTCCAGAAGTTTCTACCGTTGAAAATGATCATTCAACTTTCCTTTGGCAATCAGATAGTTTTTGGTTAATGACTCAAGCCACACGATGGGGACAAATTCCCGAATTTCCGAAAAATGCGGAGGAAATCGTTAGTCAGGGATGGCAAACTAAATTATATCGAGACATAGCAGAAGAAATGGGGATTAAATGTCCCAAGGAAGATCATAAAGTAGTTTCAGGAGAGGCTTTTATTGACGGTAAATCCTTTGATTCTAGTGATCCCATCGGCTATATTAACAGTTTTGACATTCGTGCCAATAGTCCTCAAATTTTTGGTTAGATTTAAAATCCTTTTGTGCCTTTCTTTCTTTGTGCCTTTGCGAGAAAAAATTACCCCAATAATCAAACATAAATAATTAGGAGTAAATATGGTATTCCCAACAGAAAATCAAGTTAAATCCCCCAAAACCAACTCAGAAGATTTTTTAGTAGTTGAAAAAGTCGTTAAAGCCTTCAAAAAACCTGACGGCAGTGATTTTGTTGTTTTAAACGGAATTGATATGACAGTAGGACGACAAGAATATGTATCTGTCATCGGTCATTCAGGTTGCGGTAAATCCACTTTAGTGCGGATTGTCGCTGGTTTAGAAAAGCCAACCTCTGGAATTGTAACCTTAGAAGGTAAAAAGATTCGTAAACCCGGTGCCGATCGCATGATGGTGTTTCAAGGCTATGCTTTACTTCCTTGGTTGACAGTCAGGGAGAATATTCGATTGGCAGTAGATGAAGTATTTAAAACAGCTAATAAAGCTGAAAAAATGGCGATCGTGGATGAGCATATTCAAATGGTGAATTTAATGACGGCGGCGGATAAATATCCCCATGAACTTTCAGGCGGTATGAAACAAAGAGTAGGAGTAGCTCGTGCTTTAGCTACACGTCCTAAATTACTATTATTAGATGAACCTTTTGGAGCATTAGATGCTTTAACTCGTCCGAAGTTACAACAACAAGTCATCGATATTTGGGAAAATCATCGCCAAGCCGTAATGATGATTACCCATGATGTGGATGAGGCTATTTTTATGTCGGATAAAGTGGTAATGATGAGTAATGGCCCCAATGCTACGATCGGTAAAATTCTCGATATTTCGTTGCCTCGCCCCAGAAATGCTCATGAGCTAAGAGAAACATCCGAATATTATGAGTTACGCAATCAGGCTTTAGATTTTCTCGAAAAATATCAGTAAATTATATTTTTAGGCTTTGTGTTTTTTATGGATAAAAATATCTCGCAAAGGCACAAAGCTGCAAAGAGATATTGTATATAATTACATAATTATGACTGAAAAACGTGGACGACATAAAATCTTTATAGGTATGGCTGCGGGTGTGGGCAAAACCTATAGAATGTTACAAGAAGCCAAAAACTTAAAAAAAGAAGGTATTGATGTTGTTATTGGCTTACTAGAAACCCATAATCGTCAAGAAACTTTATTACAAGCTGATGGTTTAGAAATTATCCCTCGTCAATCCATTAATCAAGGAAATTTAACGTTGACAGAAATGGACACACAGGCTATTATCGAGCGTTTTCCTCAATTAGTTTTGATTGATGAATTAGCTCATACTAATATACCAAATTCCCTACATCCAAAACGTTATCAAGATGTTGAAGAAATTTTGAGTGTGGGGATTAATGTTTATTCCACCGTCAATATCCAACATTTAGAAAGTTTAAATGATTTAGTTGCTAGAATTACTGGTGTAATTGTTAGAGAACGTATTCCTGATCGTCTTTTAGAAGAGGCTGATGAGGTTGTGGTGATTGATGTAACGGCGGAAACCCTTGAACAAAGATTATTAGATGGCAAAATTTATGCCCCAGACAAAATTCAGCAATCTTTGGCAAACTTTTTCCAACGTAAAAATTTAATCGCTTTAAGAGAATTAGCTTTAAGAGAAGTTGCGAATACTGTGGAAGAAGAAGCACAAGAATCTTTATCTTCAAGTATTTTTTATCCTATTCAAGAACGAGTTTTAGTGTGTATCTCTACTTATCCCAATTCTGTACGTCTATTGCGCAGAGGTGCAAGATTAGCTAACTATATGAATGTTTCTTTATTTGTTCTTTTTGTCGCTCATCCAGATCGTTTTCTCTCTAAAATCGAAACTCTACATATTGAAACTTGTCAGCAACTTTGTCACGATTTTGGTGGACATTTTTTACGGGTTCAAAGTTATGATGTTCCTAATGCGATCGCCGAAGTTGCTGAAAGGGAAAACATTACTCAAATTGTTATTGGTGAGAGTCAACAATCTTTTTGGAAACAGTTTTTTAAAGGTTCTTTTACTCAAAAGTTGATGAAATTGATTGGCAAAAAACAAATTGATTTACATATTATTGCTACTGAAAAATAGTTTAATTTAGTTGTAAAAAATACTTTTCATTCTTTAACATTAATCGTATATTTTTTGTTTAAACTCTTCAAAAAAAAGGATTAATAAATACTATAAAACTTAAAATAGATAATTCTTGATTTTTTTTAAAGTCCGACTTGACTTTGCCAAGCTAAACCATAGGATTGAATTCCTTGATGAACTTGATTGGTAAATTTTACCCTAATTTTATATTCTCCCGTTTCAGAAATAGGGCAGAAAATATGTTCCACACTATCAACTTTACTCACCGATGAACAAATTATTTTTTCCCCATTATTATTAGAAATTAACTCTAAATCTAAATTATTTAAACCTTTATTAATAAAATTTTCACCTATATCATATTCTTGGTTATTATTTTGATCATTTAATTCCACAAGGCGATCCCATGTTAAAGTAATAGAAATATAACTATTGGCTTTTAATGGTTTTTGAATCATATAATCGTGACTATCTTTTATCTCAATTTTGCTATAGTTCCAGCCTATATTAGATACTTTTTCTTTATAATTATATTGTCCAGATTTTAATTGTTTATAAGCTCTCATCGTATTCAAATGTCCTGTTCCCATTTGCATATCTAAAGGAATTTCAGGGTTTAAATAAGCATCACTTTCTAACCATGTTTTATTATTTTGAGTGAAAACATTACGAGTCATTCCTAGTAAATTTCCATCACCATTATCTTTAAGTTTATCCGCAGAATTAAGTAAAATAGCCTTGATAACTTCATGATTTTGATAATCTTTTGTCCAACTTGTCGGATTTTGTTGTAAAAAATTATTTCCTGCCTCTAATAATAGAGCTATAGAACCAGTTATGTGAGGTGCAGCAAAGCTACTTCCTGTAACTTGTTCAACTATGCCATCGACATTATAAACATTAATTTTATTTCCGGGAGCAAGTAAAGTAACACTACGTCTAGCTCCGACATTTATTTCTTGTCGAATTAGAGCCTTACCAATACCCATGGGAGACAGGCTTAAATTAGCAAAATCAACTTTACTAAAAAAACCATCTTTTCGCATACTATAAGCGGTGGTGATGCCATTATAGTTATCCGTGGGAATGGGAATTCCACCTCTACCTTGATTTCCTGCCACCACATAAACAACATTATGAACTCTTGCAGACCAATCTAAACACTGAGTTAATAAAGCATTACCGTCCAATTGTGGTGTTTCTCTATCATCTCTAGCTAAAGATTCTCCGAAACTTAAATTAATTGCCCTTACATTACCGCTATTTTGCAAGGCAATATTTTGAGTAGTAAGACATTCTTCTGGTTGTCCTGCACTTTTAAGTGATCCCACAGCACCTGAGTATAACTTCGCGCTTGGGGCAATTCCCCTTAAGCCTTTGTGGTTACTTATCATAATAGATGCAACCATCATAGCATGATTATCAATATTCGTATTTGGTTGTGCTGGTTCGTTACGGTAAAATAAACGAGCTATAGGTAATTTTTTGTGTAAAGGGTTAAGTTTATCTAGGGCAAATTTTTTCGGTCTCCCAATTTCTACTTGACCTATACTAATCTTACGTCCTTGTAGATTATAAGGTGCTTGTTGTAGTCTCAGAACATCTATTCCTGTTTCTGATAAAGATTCATTTAAAGCATTAACAGGAAAGGTAAAACTTATTAAATTAATAGCAGTTAAGCACAGTATTTTCTGTTTCATCAATGATTTATCGAAGTCAGATATTAATTATTAATTATTAATTATCAATTGTGTGTCCTGCTTCGATGATAGCTTGTTCGATAATATCAAGAGCTTGAGTGGTATTGATTTGAACAATTTTAGTGTTAACATCAATATGAACCTTTGCTTCAGAATCTATATTTTTAAGAACGGTAGTGATAGTTTTCGCACAAACTTCACAGGCAATACTCGGTACATTTAATATAATCACAATTATTTAGAACTTATAATATTGTTTTTCTAAAGATTGTTGTTGTAACTCGACAACTTGTTTTTCTAATTGCTCAATACGATCTAATAAAGTTCTAATGACGGTAGCTTCAGAGTCTGGTAAATTACTATGGTCAAGAGGATCAACTTTTTCCCCAGAACGATAAACTACTCTACCAGGAATGCCTACAACAGTACAATCAGCAGGAACATCTTTTAAAACCACAGATCCTGCACCAATGCGTACATCATGACCGATAAATATGTTACCTAAAACTTTAGCACCAGCACCAACCACTACATTTTCGCCGAGGCTAGGATGACGTTTCCCACTTTGTTTTCCCGTGCCACCAAGAGTAACACCTTGATAAATTAAACAATAATCACCGATAATGGCTGTTTCTCCGATTACTACACCCATACCGTGATCAATAAAAACTCCTTTGCCAATAGTTGCACCGGGATGGATTTCAATACCTGTAAAAAATCTGCCGATATGGGACATTAAACGGGGTATCAAAGGTAAACCTAAATTATATAATTTATGGGAAAAACGATGAAGAACTAATGCTTGTAAACCGGGGTAGCAGAGTATAACCTCCAACCAATTACGGGCAGCAGGATCTCGTTCAAATATGATTTTAAAATCTGCGATGAGTGATGATAGCACGGTAAGCCAGTTTTTCTAATAAGTCTTATTTACAATAATATCTCTTATTTCTCCTGTTTGAGTAAATAACCTAAAATACTTACATTAAGATCTTACACGAATGCTATTTATTTTGAAAATGTAAAATAAATTTAACAAGATTTAATTTGACAAACCGCATAATATTCAGGGGAAAGATATTGACAAGCATAAGCCTGTAATTTTTCTACCGTTAATTGTTTGACAATATAAGGATATTTTAAAGCTAGATCTGCCTTTTGAAGAATTTGATAATAACCATATAATCCTGCCAATTGTTCGGGAGTTTCTGTTGAAAAAATATAGTCATGACATAAAGTGCGTTGACAGTTTGTTAACTCATTAGCGGTAATAGGTTCTTTTTGTAGCTTGTAAATATTGTCTCTAATTATCATTTCTATTTGTTCCAGATTATTTCTTGATAAGTATGCAGAAATGGTAAATAAACTAGAGTGTTTTTGTAAGGAGAAGTCACAGGTTATATCTAAGACTAAATGTTCTTCTTCTCTGAGTTTCCTTACTAGCCTTGAAGTTCTGCCACCTGTTAAAATTAGAGATAACATATCTAAGGCGATCGCCCCTTCTAAATTTTCAATACCAGGTCCAAGCCATCCCATAATTAATCGAGGTTGTTCGAGTCGGGGTAAAAATAACTCTTGACGACGTACATCAATAATAGGTGGTTCACTATCAAAACTTACATTCGGACATTCTGAGCGTACAGAAAAATCTTGAAAACAATTTTCTACCAAAGAAATGGATGTATCTTTATCGATATTACCAACTAACACAACGGTCATATTTTCTGGTTGATAATAGGTTTTATGATAACATCGCATTTGATTAGGAGTATTTTGCAGTAATAATGATTCATCACCTAATACAGATCTTTGGTAGGGATGAGTTTGATAAATATTACTAGCCATACTTTGAAGAATTATCCAGTCATAATCATCGTAACTAGAACGAATTTCCTCTAAAACAACATCTCTTTCGACATAAAATTCTTCATCAGAAATTTCTGCTTGTAATAAAATTTCAGCTAAATAAGGTAGAGTATCTGGTAAATATTGATGAGCAGTGGTTAAGAAAAAATGAGTATAATCATAACTTGTAGCGGCATTAGCGACACCTCCTGTACTTTCTACCACATAATCAAAATCCCCCGGAAGTATATTTTTTGAACCTTTAAAGATCATATGTTCTAAAAAATGAGAGATTCCAGACCATGATTCAGGCTCGGTGGTTACTCCTGCATTAACCCACACATCAGCAACCACTACCGAACTAGAGGGTATGTGTTGATGTATTAAAGTTAGTCCATTGGGAAAAAAGATAGTATCAAGGTCACAATGGTAATAAGATTGTTTTTGAACTTGATGATGTGCTGATAGTATCATGTAAAAATATTTATTTACCTTTCCTTAATCTTACCTTTAGTTTCGTCTATTGAGTTTATTAACAATTGGTAATTTATATTAAGAAAAGAGGTATTTTTTTGATGACTGACTATGAGTACAAGTTTTTGAGAGAGTTTAGCAAAGTATTCGGAAGTCGATTTATGTCAAGATTAATTGATTTTTTCTACATTTCCTGACTTAACCCATCCTTCTTGTCCACTACTAGGAATACGAACTTTTTGCCATTGATTATCATTACTGGTACTTAAAATAATTAATTCTGCGTTGTAGTCAACTCCTCCTATTCTTTCAGCATCTGTATTGGCTTCAGAACGTAAGCTTAAGCCTGTTGACCATGTCACTCTGGCTTTATAAGCACCTGTCGGTAAATCTTCCGTTTCTGGTTTAGGTTTTTCTACTTCGGTTTTTGAAGGGGAATTTTCAGGGGTAGAAACTTCTTTTTTAGATTGATTAGAAGATGGTTTTTCTTCCGCAAAAGTATGTTTAGAAGGAGTTACGGAAACATTTGTAAGGAAAAAATATGCACCTCCTGCAATACCCGCACCAAATAAGATTACACCTAAAAAGAAACCAATAATAAATTGAAACAGGCTTGATGGACTCATAATTGATAAAGAAAAAATGACACTTAAATTTTAACTAAAAATATTAACAAATTATCTTCAAATAAGATCATTCTGTATAGCTAATAGTTAATAATTAATTGTTACTACTACTTCTCATTTCTAACGCTCCCTTGGGATAGGTTATTCTCTGATGGTTGAATTGTTGCCAAATATTAACAAATACTTCCGCAATAACAGGTAATTCTTCATATTTAATGCCAGATTCATCTAATTGATGATCTCGCCAACGGGCTTTAAAAATCTTGTTAACCATTGCCATAGCTTGATCTGGTGTTGCTTCTTTTAGCGATCGTAAAGCAGCTTCACAACCATCAGCTAACATAACGATACCAGTTTCTCTCGATTGAGGAATTGGACCGTCATAGGAAAAAAGAGTTTCATCAATGTTATGAATATCTTTACCTTCACCTTCTACTTGGGTTTTAGCTTGATAGTAAAAATAAGAGATTAATAAAGTGCCTTGATGTTGAGGAATAAAATCTTGAATGGCTTGAGGTAAACCACATTTTTTTGCCATGATAATACCTTCACTGACGTGCTTTTTGATAATTTCTGCACTTTTATAAGGATTGTTAATCATATCATGTTTATTTGGTCCGCCCATCTGATTTTCGATAAAACCGAGAGGATCGTGCATTTTACCTATATCATGGTAGAGTGTTCCAGCCCTTACTAACTCGACATTACAATGAAGTTTACGAGCTGCTGCTTCAGCTAAACTAGCAACAAACATAGTATGCTGAAAAGTGCCGGGTGCTTCTGTCGCTAATCGCTTTAAAAGTGGGCGATTAGGGTTAGATAATTCCGCTAGACGTATCGGGGTAATTAAATCAAAAAATCTTTCCAAATAAGGGGAAATTCCCAAGGCTAAGACACTATAAGTTAAGCCGACTGTTCCGTGCCATATAGCTGCAGGTAAGATAGCATACCATAAAGTCCCAGCCCCTGTGCTACCAATTAAATAAATGATAAAGTAAACACTTCCTTGGGTTAAGCCAACTCCTGCACCTAATAATGCTAATTCTTCCCTTGAATGAAGACGACTAGCCATAAAAGAAGCTAATAAACCCCCCGCAAAAGAGGAAATGATATATTCCCATCCCATCATTTCCATTTGAAAAAGGGTTAATCCCGTCATGATGATAAGATTTGTAACAGCCACCGTTGGACCATAAAAACTACTAACAAGAAATCCTAGGGCGGGTAAAGAATTGTATCCTACATCAAATATACTTATGATTGGAACAGATAAACTTAATAACCACAAAAGAAATTGATCTCGTCTTCGTAATCTGCCTTTCACTTGATTGGTGATCGTCATAAATCCTACTAAGGAGATAGAAATAATAATAACAGTTCCTGCAATCCCAGTCCAATTAATGCTTCTACGACTTAAGCCAAAATTGTCTAATAAAACAAAATCCTCTTGAGTAATTTTCTCCCCAGCATCCACAATCACTTCACCTTTACCTATGGTAACAACAACTGGTTGTATCGCTTGTGCGGCTTTTTCTGCTCTTCTTTTCGTTTCTTCTTCGTCAATGATAAGATTAGATTCTAAATTATTGGTGATTAAGTTTACCGCTATATTTTTTATACGAGGGGAAATGTCATTTTCGAGATGAATTTCTGTAGCTTTTAATTGAATGTCTTCTGGTAATCCTGTAGAAATTCCTACAGCTAAAATTTGTCTGACAGTTTGACTAATTTCTTTTTTTCCTTCTTGCCAAGTTATATTGTCAATATTCCATAGAAGTCTTTTTTCTTCATCTTCAATACTACCAATTTTTAACTGATCAATTTGACTCGAAAAGCTTTGATAAATGTTTCTATTTTGTTCTAATTGACTAAGTAAATTTTCAAAATTTTTGGAGTTAACTAATTTTTTATAGGTTAATAATTGTTTAATAATTTCATTCTCGGTTAATGATAAAGATTCATCAACAGAAAAAAATGATGATGTCTTAATTTTGACAAGAATTTTTTGCCATTGAGATGATGGTAGAGAATGAATATATTTTTGGTTAGAGGAAGATAAAAAATTACTATTAACAAAAGTAATTTTTTTATTTAGGTTGCGAAGATTATCTATTTGTTCGAGTTTATTATCAATTCTTGTTTGAATTTTTAATGTCAAACTTACATCCTGTTTTAACATTGGTAATAAACCACTACGGGTTTTTTTGCGCAATTCTTCTGTTGTGTGAGAATCCACAAAATCTGCATCACGGGGTGCAACAATTTTTGTAGGGGAAATTGTGCCAACAGCTAATTTTGGTTGATTATAAAAACGATAACTAACTGAGCCTGTAAAACTTGTCACCGATAATAGTATCATTATCGGAGTATGAACTTTACAAACCCATTTTAATATTACAGGTTTATTTTCATCACCATGAGAAGTATTATTAGACTCTTTAGTAGAATCGCAAAATTTAGAGTTTTGATTATCCTTTTTTTGCCAATCTTGAAAGGTTTTGCGGATTAAGTGCAAGGTATTCATATTAAATCAATTTGACCATAAAGACAAAATAATAATCGGATAACTTTAAACTTGATCACAACTCCTCTACTAAACCCGACTGAATATTATTATACTTTATTTATTCTATCTCCTATCTTGGTTCGGAATTTTAGATTGAATTTTGATAATAACAACGTTGGGTTTCTAAAGTGATTAAACTCAAAGGAATATTATATTGACGGGCGATAGTGACACAATCTTCATACTCTGGTTGAATATTGATCACTTTTCCTTCTTTTTTTGCTACTTTTACTTTAATATCACCATATTTTGTTTTAATTATCTCAATTTCTCTGGCTAAAATTGAACGGTGTTGAATTTGGCGACGAATACCAATGGTGGTAGTTTCACGAAAAATAATTGTTTCGCAGATGTCAATTTTGTCTAAATCACAAATGACTGTTAATAAAATTCCGGGGCGATTTTTTTTCATCCCGACAGCTTGGGTAAAAATATCTTTTGCACCAAATTTTAATAATTCTTCAAAAAGATAGCCAAAAATTTGTGGATTAGTGTCATCTATTTGAGTTTCCAATACTGCTATTTCTTCGCTACAGGAAGATGATTCTCTTTCTCCTAACCATAAACGCAAAATATTGGGAATAGGTAAATCATGACTACCAGCACCTAATCCTATTTTTTTTAATGTCATTTGCGGTGGTTGTCCAAAATTTGTTACTAATGTAGTGGCTATTGCAGCTCCTGTGGGAGTAACCAATTCTTTATCAATGCCGTTACTATAAATAGGAATTTCTCTAGTCTGCAATAATTCTAGCACGGCAGGTACGGGGACGGGTAATTCACCGTGAGCAGCTTTTACTATACCTCCTCCCGTAGGCAAAGGGGAACAATATAATGTTTGAATGTCAAGATATTCTAAGCCTAAACAAGTACCGACTATATCAATAATGGCATCCACAGCACCTACTTCGTGAAAATGAACTTTTTGAGGTAAAATGCCATGAACCTTTCCTTCTGCTTCTGCTAATTGTCGGAAAATAGCTAAACTATTAGCTTTTACTTTAGATGACAAATTGCCATTATTGATTAGGTTTTCAATGTCAGCCAAGTGACGATGATGGTGATGATGGTGTTGAGTTAATTCAACATTAATTTTAATGGCACTTTGACCTTGTCTCAAGACTTTTGTTTCTTTTAATCGATATTCTTTTTCTAAATTTAACCCTTTTAAACCATTTTCCAGATATGCTAAAGGCACATCAAGGGATACCAATGCACCTAAAAACATATCGCCAGAGATACCTGTAGGACATTGTAAGTAAGCTATTTTTTCCATTTACGGTACAATCAATTAGCAATTATTTATTATTCATTATTCATTATCTATTATGGCTACATTATACGAATTAAATCCTGATAACCCACAATCTCGTGATATTGAACAAATTACTAAAGCGTTAAAAAAAGGAGCTATTATGCTTTATCCTACAGATACAGTTTATGCTATCGGCTGTGATATGAATGTCAAATCTGCTGTGGAAAGAGTAAGAACTTTAAAACGTTTATCTAATGATAAACCATTAACTTTTCTTTGTTCTTCTTTATCTCATATTTCTGAATATGCCATTGTCAGTGATGATGCTTATCGTATCATGAAACGTTTAATTCCAGGTCCTTATACTTTTTTATTACCAACAACAAAGTTAGTACCGAAATTAGTAATGTCTCCTAAACGTAAAACTACAGGAATTAGAGTACCAGATCAAAACGTGTGTCAAGCATTATTACAATCTCTTGATAATCCTATTATTTCTACTTCTGCTCATATTGTAGATGAAGATGGAAACTCTATTGCTGAAAATTGGGAAAAATTTCGTTTATTTGATGAATTAGATAAACAAGTTGATATTATTATTGATGATTATAGTAATCCAGGATTTGATGTTTCTACTATTCTTGATTTTTCCACTGATAAACCATCAGTAATTCGCCAAGGGTTAGGCTGGAAAGAGGTTGAAAATTGGTTTAATTTTGATTAAAAATATTAAATATAGATTTTATTAAAAATAATGTTATCCTTAAAATTTAGGATAATTTTTCCCTAATAATTAATTTTAATGGCAAAAAATATTAAAAAAGCTGATTTTCCTACTAAAATATGTCCTGTTTGTGGATTGTCTTTTACTTGGCGTAAAAAATGGGCAAAATGTTGGGATGAAGTTAAATATTGTTCTGAAAAATGTCGTAAAAATAAATAAATAAGGTTTACTAGAAAAATGTTTTTATGAGATTAAATTGAGAAATCTCTGAATCAATAAAGCATCACGAATATTAAGACTAAAATCCACTGGATGTGAAAAATATAGTCTGAAAAGACATTGAAAATATTAACATTCTGTAGAGAATTAATTTTTTTTAGATATTCCCTAAAACATGAAACTAAAATACACACTATTATAGTTTATCTTACATCTAATTAAATTATGTTTATAACCTTAATTTTTTATTATTTACATTAACAAAGTATTATTTTGATCTTTTGTAAATATCATTTATTTCAAGTATTCACGCAAAAAAAAGAAAAGGGCTAAAGCCCTCAATAAATATTATTTTACTTATGTTTTCAAACAAAATTAAAAAGTAAAAGATGTCCGCAAAGCACCCACATATAAAGGATCTCGGTTATTTGCTGGGTTAATAGCTACCCAAAAAGCAGGAGTTATTGATATATTGTCTGTTAATTTAAACATATAAAATGTTTCGATCAGAAAAGGTGTATCTTTAGTAGCAACAATATCGGTAGAAATATTGTTTTTATTAGTTAAAGTAGCCGCATAGGGAGGACTTCCGACACTGACAACACCTAAATTTCCCTCTTTTAATAAGTCAGGAAAAGCTAAACTTACTTTCCAATTCCAAATATCAGCATAATCTCCCTTTCTCAGTCCACCTTCAGCTTTAGAATAGGTGTACATTCCCCAACCAGAAACGTTAAAACGAGGGTTGATCTGCCATGACCCAATTACGGCATAATGGTCAGAAGATGCAGCGTTACTATCAAAAGGATCATCAGTATTATTTAATCCTGTATAACCCAAGAGGGAAAAATCTTGTAAATCTCCCGTGCCACTATAATCTCTGGCATAGGCGAAGGCAATTCCCGTATTACCCTCAAATTTGTAAGTTAATTGAGCCGCAATATTATATTTTCCGTTAAATAAACCATTTCCGCTTTCAGGATTACTACCATTGAGAGCAGAATAGAGAAACCCTAAATTCAGTTTATCGGTGATGTCATAGTAAGCTCCTACTCCCGGACCTTCATAGTCGTTCATGAGGTAAATTGGTGCTAAACTGGGAAAAAATGCTACTGATCCTGTGGCAAAATCCGAAGTATAAGGAGAAAGAGGATCAGAAATGTCATCGAGAGTAATTTTAATTCCCGCTAAAAATAACTTGAGGCGATCGCCTACAGGAAAGTTATACTGTACTTTATTTAAAGCGGTGTTATTATCTCCTCCTGCACTAAAGTTAAAATCTGTTAAATTACTTCCTCCTCGTGCAAAATAAAAATTACCCATTTGTAAACGAACTTTTAACAAATCTTTACCGCTAAAACTGGTGTTGAAATCAAGACGAGTTCTATAATTAGCAGTAACTTGTCCATCGGTTATAGGTGTACCTTTTGGAACTCCAAGAGCCGCAGTTTCATTACCTCCAACTCCCGAAAAAACAATGATATTTTCCCCTCGTAAAGTGGTGGTGGGGGAAAAATTATTATCTTCTAAAAAGGCAATTCTACTTTCTAAATTATTGACTCTAGTATTAAGGGTTGCTAATTCTAGTTGATATTCTTTAGCTAATGTTTTTAATTTCTCTAAGTCTTCTTTAATAACCGTTGTGCCTTCTTGTATTAACCTTTCCATTGTATTTAAACAGGCATTCAAACCTGCGGCAAATTCATAACGACTTAAAGCCTGATTACCTCTAAAAGTTCTGTCAGGATAACCGACAATACAACCATAACGCTCCACAAGACTTCTAAGGGCTTCAAATGCCCAATCCGTAGGCGATACATCTCGCAGTTGTGAAACGCTATTAATTTGACTCATGGAATTGTTATGGGAATCATCAGTCATCCTTTGAGAGTCAATGATTGATTGTGCTTGAGCCATATTTGCATCTAAAAAATAGCCTAAATTAAAGATAATAGATAAAAATAAGAGATAATTAAGTTTATTAGTCATTTTTATTGATAAATTAAATAATTTGAACTTTTGTTGTCAATTTTGTGATTTTTAACTGCAACTTCATGGTAACTATGAAATTCTATTGGCTTCTGTTCTTTTTACTTTATGCTGTGTAAGGGATGCGATATTGCTCAATTGGTTGTTTGCTTTGACTTCCTGCTACCCGGCTTACAAAGAGTTGCTTAGTGTTGTTTTTCTTTTCGCTTGTCCTACAGGGTCCATTTTTTGTTCTAACCACTTAAATCCAAAAGAGGATAAGGTTGTTAAAACTAGATAGACTAACGCCACCGCAATATAAACTTGAAAGGCTTGAAATGTAGTCGCTACAATTAATTGCCCTTGTCGGAATAATTCAGCAAAACCGATTACCGCAACCAAACTGGTGTCTTTAATGAGGGTGATAAACTCGTTACCTAACGGGGGCAAAATTCGGCGAAAGGCTTGAGGCATAATTACTTCTTTTAAGGTTTGTAATCGATTCATTCCCAATGCTTCACAGGCTTCCCATTGACCTTTATCTATGGATTGAATACCTCCTCTAATAATTTCTGCGAGATAAGCGGCAACATTTAAACTTAACGCAATAACTGCGGCTGGAAGACGTTGTAAACTCCACTGTAAACCAATACCTTGAAAGAAAGCAGGTAAACCGAAATAAATAATAAACAGTTGTACTAGCATCGGTGTTCCTCTGAAAAATTCTACATAAACTCGTAAAATATTTTTAAGGAATTTGTTATCGGAAATTAAGCCAAAAGCGACGAATGATCCGCCAATTAAGCCAAAAAAGATGGATAATGCCGTTAAGGTGAGGGTGACAACTGCACCTTGAGGTAATCTTTGGATGAGTAAAGTTAATACCGATTGATTACTACTAGCACTGAGGGGATTTGTTGTAAAATCCGAAGACGTAGTGCCGATTAAAGAGGGTGCGATTAAAGGTAATACTAAAGGCTCACCAGCGAACCATTTTTGATAAATTTGCTTATAAGTGCCGTTACGTAAAATTTTGAACAAGCCATAGTTAAGTAACATTACTTTTTCGGAATTCATGGGTAAAGCGATGCCATAAAACTCCTCTGTGACTAATTCTCCGACAACTTTTACTCCTCGTAATCCTGCTTCTTTTATAGCAAATAATGTTACAGGACCATCATTGACTACTGCATCAACTTTACCGTTGACTAACTCTTGTAAAGCTAATACTGCTGAATCAAAAGCGACTATTTGGGCGTTAGGGATTTTTTGTGCTTCCATCGCTCCCGTTGTGCCTATTTGTACGGCAATTTTTCGCCCTGTTAAATCGTCAAAACTGTTAATTTTATCGTTATTTTCTTGAACGGCAATAGCTAAACCTGCTTTAAAATAAGGACTAGAAAATGCTACAGTTCGTCCTCTTTCGGCAGTAATTGTCATACCACTAATTGCACCATCGAGAGTGCCTGATTGTAAAGCAGGAATAATACCATCAAAGGGTAATGATTCAAACTCCACCGTCAACCCAACTTCATTACCGATGGCTTTCATTAAATCAATATCAAAACCTTGCAAACCGCTACCATCTTCTGACGGCATTTCAAAAGGAGGAAAAGTTGGTTCTGTACCTACTTTGAAAGCAATTAACTGACTTTTGACTGGTTGCACCGTAAAGGGGTTAAAAGTTATCAAAATTATTGTCAGACAAGCTAGTAACCCCAAAACAATGGGCTTAATCCATCGATGTCGAAAGTGTTTGATCATTACGGTACTATTAATAATATTTACTTAAGAATAATCGCAACTTTAACTATGACCTGAAAAATTACGATCTTTTGTTATCTAAAACACATTTTTTCAGATTAAAATTATCTATATTACAAGTAATTCATTAATACTTTATCAATACAAAAATCTTTTACAAAATAATCAAAAATATACATAATTATGTCTTCACCTATACCAGTAATTATTAGTGACAATTTACATAAAAGTTTTGGAAATTTAGAAGTATTAAAAGGGGTAAATATTGCTTTATATAAAGGTGATGTTGTCTCGGTAATCGGTCCTTCTGGCTGTGGCAAAACCACTTTTATTCGATGTTTAAATCGTCTTGAAACTGTTACATCAGGAACTTTAGAAGTTATGGGAGTTGATATGTCTGCCCATAAAATTAGCGAAATTTCTTTACGACAGTTGAGAAGTAAAGTAAGTATGGTTTTTCAACATTTTAATTTATTTCCTCACTTAACAGTTCTACAAAATTTGATGTTAGCACCACAAAAAGTATTGAAAAAATCTACTCATGAAGCCAAAGAAAAAGCGTTACATTATTTGGCAAAAGTTGGTTTATCTGCTAAATCTGACTTTTATCCTGAGCAACTTTCGGGAGGACAAAAACAACGAGTGGCGATCGCCCGTAGTTTGTGTATGCAACCTGAGATTATTTTATTTGATGAGCCTACTAGCGCTTTAGATCCTGAATTAGTAGGAGAAGTACTTTCGACCATGAAACAATTAGCAGAAGAAGGTATGACAATGGTAGTCGTTACTCATGAAATGCAGTTTGCAAGAGAGGTTTCTAATAAAGTGTTATTTTTCAATGAAGGAATTATCGAGGAAATGGGTAAACCTGAAGATTTATTTTCTGCACCAAAAAGTGAACGATTAAAGACATTTTTAAAACGTACTAATTCAGGAGTTTATAACGAATAAATAATTATTCCTAAGTTTATTTTCTCTCCTTGTAACTTTTAATATAGATTTAATTAATTTTAATGATTTCTCCTCTGAAAAAATAAGTCGAAAAAATATTTCAAAAAAGTTGACAAATTTAATGTTTTCTGATTATAATAGAGTTAATAAATAGAGCCACCTTTTCTTGACCCTTTGCGGTCGGGGAGGGGTGGCTTGTGTCTATTTTTATTCAGTTTTGCTTATGGTAATCACTAGATAATCATATTTAATAAATAGATAAAAGAGAGAATGAATTATTTTGTCAAAAGAGTTTTAATTTCCATACCAACTTTATTGGCTATTAGTCTAGTAATTTTTTTTATTTTAGCATTAGCACCGGGTGATCCTCTCAGTGAATTTGCTTCTAATCCAAATATTACGGCGGAAGTTAGAGAAAATCTGAGAAAATCTTTAGGGTTAGATAAGCCTATTTATATTCGCTATCTTAAATGGCTTTTGGCTTTTTTTCAAGGAGATTTAGGTTATTCTTTTAGTAGTAGAAGCTCAGTTTTTGGTTTGATTTTACAGCGTCTTCCTAATACCTTAATGATTGTGGGTGTTGCTTATATAATTAGTGTTTTTCTGGCAATTCCTATGGGATTAATTTCTGCGGTTAAACGCTATTCTTTACTCGATAATGTTATCACAGCGATCGCTTTTTTTGGCTATTCAATTCCACCTTTTTTCACAGGATTATTATTGATCATAATTTTTAGTGTACAACTTAAATGGCTACCTTTTATTTATGATAGCAATTTAGAAATTATCAATTTTGCAACTTTTTTCGCACAAATTAAACAGTCTATTATGCCCATTATGGTATTAAGTTTATATCAAACGGCGGTATTAATGCGATTTATGAGATCATCAGTGATGGAAGAATTGAATCATGATTATGTACGGACAGCTTACAGTAAAGGATTAAATACTTATCAAGTGGTGGTTAATCATGTTTTACGCAATGCTTTGATTCCTGTTATCACTTTAATCGCTTTAGATATTCCTAGTATATTCACTGGAGCATTAGTTACTGAACAAATTTTTCGTATCCCCGGGATTGGTGCTTTATTGATTGAATCAATTTATCGTAGTGACACTCCTGTCGTGATGGCGATAACAATGATTTATGGTATTCTAATCGTTATCTTTAATCTTATAGCAGATTTGACCTATTCATGGCTTGATCCTAGAGTAAGATTAGATTGAAATTAAATTTGTTGGAATATAGAAGAAAAGAAGAGGATATTTAATTTATTATTTTCATAAAAATATGTTGTATTAAATTAAATTAAGAAAATGTTAATTTTATCTGTCATTTTTTGAGATTAGATAACTCAAAATGTTAAAGTAAACAGAAAGATTATTGTGGAAAATAATAAGGGTGAAACAAAATTTTCAAAATAAAATTATCAACATCAATGATTCGGGTTTAGGTTGTTTATTAACATTAGTCATTATCAGTTTATTTTTAGGTGCAATAGGCTTACAGTGGATTGTTAATGGGTTTTTAATCTTTTTTGCTTTATTATTGATTACTCCAATTATTGGTATTTGGGGATTTCGTTGGTGGTTAAAACGAAATTTAGTGGCAGATAATTGTCCTGTATGTAATTATAGTTTTACAGGTTTTAATAATACTGATTGTCGTTGCCCAAATTGTGGGGAAGTTTTAAAAGTAGAACAGGGTAAATTCATAAGAGAAATTCCTGATGGTACTATTGAAGTAAAAGCAGTAGAAGTTTCTAATAATATTTTAGATGAATCATAAATAATTAAGGCTCTTAACCATTCAAACCATCTACAAGTACAATCAACTACTTTTGTACTCTTTTGTCAATATCTCGAATATTATCAATATTTGCCCCTTTCAAAATACCTCTAAAGGATTCAAGGGAATTTGTTCGGGGAATTAAAGATATTAAATCATCTTTGATGACTAGGGAGAATTTTTGTCCTGCTTTTAAGTGTAAACTTTTTCTAATTTCTTGAGGAATAACAATTTGATATTCTTTTGATAATGTAACTTCTAACATATTCTTAAATCATAATCTTGATCGTATTTATTGATCAAATTTTATCTGATCAGACGAAAAAAATCTTAGCAAAACTATACTCTTAATCTAATTTAAAAACTGTGCTATATTTATTCATAATGACTCAACATTCGCAAAACTTTAACTATTTTTTCTTGCGACAAAATTTGATAAATTAGACGATGCTGTTTATTAATTCTACGAGAGTAATAACCTGATAAATCTCCTCTTAATTTTTCATAGGGAGGTTGATAAGGATTTTCTGTTAAAATGATCAATAACTCTTGAGTCTGAGGTTTTAAACCCGCCGAACTTAATTTTTTAGCATCCTTATTGGCTTGTTTTGTTAGAATAACTTTCCACATTACCAATCAATATCCTGAATATTAATACATTCTTCAATGGGGGTAGATGCTTCTCGATGAATAGATTCTACCATACTGGGAATAGATTGAAGATAGAGGGTTTCTTGGATTTCGTTCCATTCTTGCACGGAAATTAACACTGCCTTACCCGTTGTTTCTTCAATCAAAATAGGTTGATGTTTTTGATTAATCTCAGCAATTATTTTGGGAAAATCAAGTTGTGGTTGATTAATTTTGATGGTTTCCATCTTCGTTGAAATTTTTATCAAGTTAACTATTCAATCATAAACGATGCCTTTAAGAAATAGTTGTAATATCAATACTATCAATCTAATCTCAAAATTGTGAGACGGTGGCAATACCCTTTCCATACAACATATATTTTTATTAAAATTAAGTTACGATAAAACCTCAATAATATAACATGATAAAATAAAAGACGGATATTACTATATTACGAGCAATAAATAGTTTGACAAAAACACATGAAAATTAAAGCTATAGTTCATACTGCCGAAGAAGGAGGATATTGGGCAGAAGTACCTATTTTTGATGGTTGCTATACCCAAGGTGAAACTATTGAAGAGGTTTTAGAAAATCTCCAAGAAATAATCAGCTTATATGTCGAAGACGAACCCGAAAATCTTAACCCTTCTGAATCAGGTATTTGAGTTAAATGTATGAAATCAATATCAGGCAAAAAGTTAGGGCAGATATTGGAAAAAAAAGGTAGGCGATTAATTAGGATAAAAGGTAGCCATTATCGTTATCAAAAAAATCATACAAGCATTTCTATTCCTGTTCATGGCAATCAAGATTTAAAAATTGGATTGTTAAAATATGAAAAAAGCCAATTTAACCGAGTTGGATTTAATTTAATGGTTGAATAACTCCCCACATCAATCGAAGATAAAAATTGTGGAAAGGTGGACATTATCCATCCTATATTTAGTAAAGGATTACTACGGTTGACATACCCAAAACCCATTTGAATCAAATCGTCTTCCTCTAAGCGTACCTTCTCAACAAGTATCCCATTTTACATCACCAGCAGGTTTAGCTTTGCCACCTGATACTTCCCAATAATAACCTGTGTCTTTAACCACATTACCAAAATAAAAAGTTCCTTTATTAGCAATATCACGACTGGCACATAACCAAAATCCATTGGATTGAAAATCTCTTCCTACTAAGACAGTATTTTGTGGACAAGTATCCCATCTCGCTTTACCAGCACTAATTGCTTGTCCTCCTGAAAATCTATACAAAAAACCTGCATCATTACGAATTATACCTACAAATATTGTATTTTTTGGCGAATTTGTTTGAGCCTTTGTATCGGAAGTAATGCTTGTTAACGTTGTTAAAGTCAAAGTTGTGCAAGTCAATAAAGTTGCTAAATATTTTTTATTCATGATTCCATTTTTCGTTAGATTATTGTTTTTAAGTTCTCGTTTGAATATAAATTTAAGAATACCCCTTCAAAAACATTTTGGAATACGCTCAAAGACTGATAAAGAAGGGACTTTTATAAAAAATTATTACAAAAGACTTCTTTTACTGAGGGGGCGACAATGAAGGTAAACAGACGATGGCATAAGAGATTGAAGCTGGTAATCTGGATAAAAATAAGATGTTTTTAGTTTTTATATTAATTACTATAGAAAAAGATGTTTCAACTTCCCCAATTTTATCAGGAGTATTTAAAAAAACAGTTTAATTTACCTCAATATTTAACTCTTTGTCTTTTAGTTAATTTACTTCAAAATCTTAAAACTGTTAGGTTAGAAGAAATGGCAAAACTTTTTCCTTATCCGATTAAATTAAGAAGTAGAATTAAAAAGTTACAAAGATTTTTAAGTCTGAAAAATTGGAAAGTTGAAACCATATGGTTTCCGATTTTAAAATCATGGATTATGAACCAATGGGAATCAAACAAAGTAATTTATTTAGTCATTGATAGAACACAGTGGCAAAACATTAATATATTGATGGTAAGTTTAGTTCATCATCAAGGAGCTATCCCTGTATATTTTATCTGATTAAATAAAAAAGGAAGTAGTAATTTATCAGAACAAAAACAAGTATTAGAAGCAAGTATTAATTTATTAATTGAATATAAAATAATCGTTTTAGGAGATAGAGAATTTTGCTCTGTGGATTTAGCAAAATGGTTATCAGTAGAGAAACAGGTTTATTTATCTCTACGTTTAAAAAAGAGTGAATATGTGGAGTTAGAAACTGATATATGGTTTCGATTGAGTGAATTAGGTTTATCTCCAGGATTCTCCGTATATTATCGAGGAATAAAAGTTACAAAAACCAAGGGATTCTCAGGAATTAATTTAGCAGCAAAATGGAAGAAAAACTATAGACATAAATCGAGTAAACAGCCATGGTTTATTCTCACAAATTTAGAAAGTATGTCGGAAACAATCTCTGCTTATTCCAAAAGAATGGGTATTGAAGAAATGTTTAGAGATTTTAAATTAGGAGGTTATAACTTAGAAAGTACAAAACTTGAAAATGAACGACTAATTTCTTTAATTATACTGATAACATTATCCTATAGTTATTCAACATTTATAGGAGAAGAAATTAAAAGAAAAGGAATAAGTGAATATCTAGTTAGACCCACAGAAAAAAGAAGAAGATATAAAAGATATAGTGATTTTTCTATTGGTTTAAATGGGATAAAATGGCTAAGTGAAATCTGCTTTTTTCAAGAACAATTAGATAAGTTAACCTCTTTATTTCCTCAGAAACAGTCCTATTATCGTCAAGGTATGAGGGCTATTTCCCTTATCCAATCTGCATTCTGAATGTTCTGTCGCCCCCTCAGCTTCTTTTAGCTTAAAATGACTGGTAAAGACTGAAATCAACCTTGAATAATAGTTATGGATACTCAAGAACTGGTGAACTATTTGGATGAATTGCTATACGACTCTACAGGTAAGCACATCGATAGTTTGCAAGTAGCTATTTTAAAGGGTGTCTTAAATGGAGAAAAATATCAGGATATTGCGAGTGATTATAAATGCAGTGCTAGTCATGCTAAAGATGAAGCCTATAAACTGTGAAGATTACTTTCACAAACGTTCAATGAAGATATAAATAAGTCAAATTTTAAGGCGATAATTGATAGAATAATATCAAAAAATAATCAAGGTGTTGTTGTTAATCAAAGTAAAATTGATAGGTTTAATTTTTGTCATAATTACCATCCTAAAATAGAAGAAAATGAGGATGTTATTAGTGACGATAAAATTTTAATTGACTCTGCTCAAAAGAAGATAAAAAGAGACACTATTCCCCGTTTAATGAAATTAGGTTTAAATGCGGAACAAATTGCCAAAGCCGTAGATTTACCCATTCATGAAGTGAGAAAAATTATTTCTCAAATGCTTAAATTGTAAGGTGTGATCGACTGAATGCGTAAGTTCTATAATTACTAATTATCTGTTAACTTAAGGTTAGTTTATGTTGAATAATAATAACACGAGAAGCACTTTGTTTGGCATCTTTTTTATTTTTACCATAACCTTTAGAGATAATAGTTTTATCATCGCAGATTAGGCTAATTGTACAAGTAAAAAATCCGTCAATATTTAAAAAATTATATTCAGGATAACCTAATTGATTTAGTTGACAAAAATGGTATAATTTAGATACCCAATCTGATTCTTCGATAACATTTTTTTCTTTTTTCTTTTCTTCTTTTTCTTCGATATTAATAGACTCAATATTCTTGATATTATGGGGTAATTCTTCCTCCGCAACAATTTCTTCTACTGCAAATAAATTTGGTTCATCGATTAATTGATTATTAAGATACGATTGAATATAAGCTAAGGAAGATTTTTGCTTTGCTTTCGTTTTTTTTGTATCAAATTGAGGTTGTGGATGGGTTAACTCATTTACATAACAATAAGCAATATATTTTTGAGTTTTTTGATGATAGTCAATTTTGTATTCTACCACAGCACCAGTCAATTGAGAATGAATTAAAAGTACTGATATAGTATCAAGATTAGGGTTATCAAAATACTTATTTATTTTACCTTGAAACCAAATTTTATATAAATCTTTAGGTAATAAATTGTTGATTCTTCTGTTGATTTCTACAATAGTTTTCTCATCAAAATTAGTTTTAGTGCAATAATCTAATACCTTAGAAAAATCTTTATCATTTAAATTATTAAACTCAATATCCAGTAAATTTTCTTCTTGAGAATTAATTGTTATGAATTTACTAAAGGCATGAGGATGAGAAGTTAATTCTTGATTCAAATAACCTTTAATTGTTGCCAAAGCGGCTTTTTGTTTTGCTTTACTTTTTTTAGTATCTTCTGAGGGATTTATTGTTGTCATACCATTTAGATAACAATAGGAAAAATAAAGTTTTTTAGATTCACAATATTCTACTTTATAATCAATAGTAGAATTATCCGCTTGAGACTTTACTAATAAAACAGAAATAGTATCAATATTTTCATTGTCAAAAAAAAGATTAATTTTACCAACAAACCATAAATAATAATAGTCTTTAGGTTGTAAGGTTTGAAGACGAGATGTTATGTAAGGAATAATTTTTTCTTTTTGATGATTAAAAACCGCATATTGAATCAAATCTGAAAATTCATCGGGGGATAATTCATCTATGGATAAATTTTCAATATTATTAAATTTTTTCTCTATTTCTGCTTGTCTTTTTTTTCTTAAAAAATTAGATTTATCTTCTTTAAATTTTTGATCATATTCATTAATTTGTGAGCATAAATTATCTAATTCTTCTACACTATAAGGGGATAAATCTTTTTTAATAATGGCTTTAACAATTCGATGATTAACTAAGTCAACAAAACGACGTAAAGGACTGGTAAAATGAGTATAAGCCATTAATCCTAAACCAACATGAGGTTTTACCTGAGAATCATAGGTTGCTGGTACTAAAAGATGTCCCATGGTTTTTTTTACTAACTCAAAATCTGTTGTACCTACGTCTTGAGTACGGTATAATGCTGGAATATTATTTTTTCCTAAAAAATTAGCAATGGTGGTATTTGTTAAAATCATTAATTCTGCAATTAACTGATAAGTATTAACATTTTCTTTAATTAAGTTTCCATCCTCATCCACATAACCATCATCGGTTAAAATTCCTGATTTTCCTCCTCTTTTTTTGCCAATCAATTGAGCAACTTTTTGCATTTTAAGTAATAATTGATGTTCAGGAATATTATCAGGATTCGTTAATATTTTTTCGACTTCTGTATAACTAAACGCTTTTTTATTGGTAAAAATAGTTTCTTTAATATGAAAAGAATTAACATTTCCAGTATTATCTATTTGAAAAAAAATAGTTAAAGCTAATCTTTTTTGTTCTTCTTCTAATGAACCTAAATTAGTGCTAATATGACAGGGTAGCATAGGAGTCGGTGGAGTTGTGTGATATAAAGTTGCAACTCTAAATAAGGCTTCTTTGTCAATAGGAGAATTTTTAGGAATAATTGTTGATACATCAGTAATACTAATCTGCAACTCAAAAGACTTATTATTTAATTCTATCAACCAAATCCCATCATCTCGATCAACAGTAGTAGCATCATCAATGGTGATGCCAAATACAGATAAACGATTTTGAGAATAATCCTCTAAGTTGAGATTGGACGCTTGTGTTATTTGTTGAGAATTAAATTTTCTTGGTTTGATGTTACCTTTCATACCCCATATCCGATTAACAGATGAATTCTAAAGATTTTTTTAGCTGTTCAACTATTTTAAACTAAACTTATGTCATCGGAAAATTAAATCATTACATATTCAGAAACAAATAAAATTTTTATCTTTGAGTATAATTATTTTTTTTCGCATAAAAAAGATCCATATCCAATGAATTATTTACTATTAATAATCAATAATTATGAATGAAAATATATTATCAGAAAAATCACAAAAATCTTTATTAATTCCTATTATTACTGGTATTTTATGTGGAATTTTAATTGGTGGTTTTATTCCCATATGGGGCAAACAAATTTACTTTTTAGGAGAATTATTTATCAATGGTTTATTAATGCTAGTAACTCCTTTGGTTATGACTTCCATGATTAGTAGTATAACCAGTTTAGGTAACTTAAGATTATTAAAAGGCATGGGTTTTAAAACTATTAGTTTATATATGATAACTACTGGAATTGCCGTAATTATCGGATTAATTTTAGTGATAATTATTCAACCCGGTGTTGCTGACAATGATAATGAAAGAGTGTTGTTAAGAGGAGGACAATTATTAGAAAATGTCAATTATTCTATTAATAATAATCAATTAACTCTTCTGGATGACAATTTCAGAAAACAATTTGATGATCGTTATTTAATATCTTTATCAGATCAAAATACCACAGGAGTTATCCTAAAAGAAGATACTTTTAATGAAAAAAATATAACGGTAAAAGAATGGCTAAATCCAGAGGATGAAATCACAATACCTCAACCTCAAGGAAAAGGCTTAAAAATTGATTTAACTATCGCCCAAAAACTTTCAGGAAAGGAAAAAAGTTCTATTAGCGAAACCTTAAAACAAGTTATTTTAAGTTTACTTCCTCGTAATTTATTTCAGGCAATGGCTAATAATGATGTTTTACCTTTAATTATTTTTTCTTTAATTTTTGGTGCAATTTTAACTACTTTTGATCAAGGTACTATTCTGATTAAGTTTTTTGATGCTTTAAACATCACTATTCTTAAAATAGTCGATTTAATTCTTTTATTCGCACCTGTGGGAATTGGTGCATTAATTGCAGGACGTTTAGGAGAGGCGGGAGGTTTTAGTGGTTTTGCTACAGAGTTTCTTTCTCTTTGGAAATACACTGGTACAGTAATGCTTGGTCTATTTTTGCACGGATTTGGCATTTTATTTATACTACTTTATATTACCACAAAGCGATCACCTTTTGTTTTTTTTCGCAGAATGTTACCTGCTTTAACAACGGCTTTTTCTACCGCCTCAAGTTCAGCGACAATTCCCGTAACTCTCGAATGTGCCATTAAAAACAATAAAATTGAACCAAAAATTGCTGATTTTGTGATACCATTAGGTGCAACTGTAAATATGGATGGTACAGCCCTTTATGAAGCTGTAGCTGCAGTTTTTATTGCTCAAATTTACGGGATTGAATTATCTACAGGACAATTAATCATTATTTTTTTAACAGCTACTTTAGCGGCTGTAGGTGCGGCTGGTATTCCTGAAGCAGGATTAGTAACAATGGTTATAGTCTTAAAAGCTGTTAATATTCCTGTAGAAGGAATTTCCCTTATTCTTGTTATAGACTGGTTTCTGGATCGTTGTCGTACTACAATAAATGTTTGGGGTGATGCTGTGGTAGCGGCAATGGTGCAAAGTTTAAGTAATCACAAATCTATCTAGGGTGTGACGAAAAAGTTTTTTGGTTAGGTTAGAAGATGGGAGATGAGAAGACTAGAAAAAATACTTATAAATTAAAGATGTTAATCTTGGTATTGTAATTGAATAGGAAAATAGAATATTTTCGGAATCAGATTTTAAATGTTAGGTTTTTGAATAAAAATAGCCAAAATATCGCACTTTTTTCAATAAATCCTATCTAAATTAAGAGTTGGAAATTGTCTAATTTTTGACTCTTAATTCTTTATCCATCCATTTTTTTAACTCATAAGTCCCAAGACAGTCATCTTCATTATATACTAATATGTAGTTTAGCCAAGTGCGATCATTTGTTTTTAACCATTGATCATACCAAAAAACACACTGATCACCACTGATTCTAACATTATGAGATGATATTTTTCCTGTTTTAGGATCTCGCCAATGAAAACCTAACCAATTACCAATAGATTTTAAGGAATAATTTTCTACAGGTAAATAAAAAGAGTTAATTATTATTTTGTGTAAATCCCAGCAACGATTTAACAAAGATTGCAATGGCAAAGAGGGAGTTTTATAAAGATATGCTAAACGTTTAATAGTTTCTACTTCGTATTGAGAATAATGAAAAATGGGTGCGTCATCATATTGTGAAATAAATTTAAGAAAACCACGCCAAATAGTTTCTTCTTCTATTAAGGTTTCTGCTAGAAAAGTATAATATTTTTTTTCCTGAGTTTCATTATTAACTAATAATACTCCTAATAAATAGTCGATATTGCGATCAGGTTCGGCTTCTATGTCAAAATATAACTCAATAGGATGATAAGGAATAATGGGCAAAGTAGGATTTTTTAAAATCGCCTGATGAGAAACTAAAGACTGACTTTGTAGATAAATTTTATTAGCCATGTCTTTATCTAAAATGCGGTTTAAATCCCATATCTTAGCTTGAGAAAGATTTTCTAAATTATTAATACCTTCACTGGTTAATAAATTATATCTTTTAGGAGTAATACCCGGAATTAAAGATAAATGTTGTTGAGATTTTGCTAAACTATAACAGTCATCATACCATTGACAAAAACTGCAACGCTGACGAGAAATAAAAACATCAGGCTCTTTTTTTTGCACTATCATTAAAGTAAATTCTTTGACTAATTCCCTTGATGCAGGAATCCAAATACTTAAGTTAAGATAATAAGGTTTAAGATTATTTCTCAAAAATATTTGGCAATGAGAAAGATTGATACCTTGAAAAAGACTTAAAATATCTCCCTGAAAACCAGAGATTAATTTATATTCAGGTTTAATATTTTTACCCAAATGAGTATTAACAGAAAAATAACTCCAATCCCCCCAACGAGAAGGAATATCTTGTTTAATTAATAAAGTTGGAGAAACGATAAAAGTAACTTCTTGATTAGTATCAATAAAATTTTTAACTTTATAAATAATAACTCCCTGATAAATACATTCAACTCCTTGACGCATCAAATTTTCCGTTATTAAAGCCAGAGTTAGATTATTTTCTTTATCTTTAGTTAAAGTTTTGGGTTGATGATAAGGTAAGCCATAATTCTCTACGACTTGCTGACTATGGAATTCTCTTTCTTCAGTTAACTTCAGCAAAAACTGATTTTTTTCTGATGGTTGCTGACTTTCTTCCGTATAAACATTGAGAAAGGCACGACGATGACAACGTTTATATTGAAGCAATAACTCGTCAGTGAGTATCATTTTTATAATTAATTATTAATAGTTTTAAGAAATTGAGCATTAATTAATAGTTAACAATTATTTAATCATTATCGTGATGACATTTTAGGTAAAAATTATTAATTATTCATGTTTATAATACTAACTTATAAGCTTTAAGAGTTTCCTCGGCAACTGTTTTCCATGAATATAATTTTGCTCTATTTTTTCCTCGGATAATCAAATCTTCCCGTAAATCTGGTTGACTAATTACCTCATAAATAGTTTTTGCCATTGACTCATAATCATGAGGATTAATATACATCGCAGCGGAAGAAGCAACTTCTGGCAAGGAAGAAGTGTTAGAGGTGATAACTGGTGCACCTAAAGTCATGGCTTCTAAAAGTGGCAACCCAAAACCTTCATAAACTGAAGGATAAACAAAAACATCGGCTGAATTATAACACACAGCTACAGCTTCATCAGATAAATAACCTAAATAGTGTATTTGTTGACGATAATTAGAATTATCTATTTCTTTAAAAATTTTCTCATATTCCCAACCTTTTTGACCAATTAAAATTAAATGATGGTTAATGGGATATGTTTGTTTTAAAATATTAAAGGCTTTGACTAAATTAATGATATTTTTTCTAGGTTCAATTGTACTGACAAATAAAATAAATGGCTCTTGAAAATCATAAGCTATTGTGTTTTTTATTTTTTCACAATTTTTATCTTTTAAATAATTAATATCATATCTACTTGCTTCAGAAGTAATAGCTATTTTATCATTTTCAACCTTAAAATAATTAATAATATCTTGTTTAGTATTTTCAGAAAAAGTAATTATTAAATCTGTCCATTGCAAACATTTTTTAATTCTTTCACTATAATTCTTGACTATTTTAGTACTATAAAAAGGAAATTTTAAAAAAGTTAAATCATGAATTGTCATCACTTTTTTGCCGTAAGGAAAAGGATAAACATAATGATCTGTACCATGAATTATCTCTGCATTATCAAAAAAAATCTTGTTATTTTTAACAAAAAAACTCGCTGACTTGCCCAACCAATTACTAACTGTCACAGGTAAAGATAAAAATTCAAGAGGTGAGATATCTTTCAAAATATCAGGAATATCACGATTATTTGTTAGCCAATGTTTAAAAGAAGGTTGACGATAAACGCCGATAGAATTTGATGTGCTACTGTCG
This sequence comes from Geminocystis sp. NIES-3708, assembly GCF_001548095.1. Lineage (NCBI taxonomy): Bacteria > Bacillati > Cyanobacteriota > Cyanophyceae > Chroococcales > Geminocystaceae > Geminocystis > Geminocystis sp. NIES-3708. The sequence continues at coordinate 506,390 of NZ_AP014815.1, forward strand.
TTCGCCTTTAATGCTTTAATGAGATTATAAGTATAAAAAGCAACTCCACTAGGACGATCTCGAATTGAACTACAATCTACTAAAATTTTTACCATCTCTGATCATCCACTAAAAGCTATCAAAAGTAATTATAAACTGAATGTAAAGAAATCTTAATCATCATTAGAAAAATATATTTCTTTTGAATTGAAAGTCTTAAAATCAACCATGGCGTATATTTTAAGTTCATAAAGCATTTTAAATTACAAAGCGTACCGAGTAAGTTTGCATTTTTTTCAAAAAATAATTGTCAAATTTAATACTTTTTCGTTATATTAAAAGAGTAAGGATAAATCGTTCATCTGCAAAAGCAGACGGAAGTAAGAAGTAAACATTCTGAAGGAACGCGCCTCGAATCTAAACCCATCGAAAATTAGAGGAGGCGGTATTATGAACGCTAAACAAAATAATCTCAGTTCAATTAGTCAACAAGCGCGGTTATTAATGGTTGATAATCGCCAACGGAAACACAATCGTCAGGCTAGTATGTTAGAAAGATCTGCAAAACAAGTTGGTCTTGAATAGTATTTGATTTTACTATTAGTATTTTAGATTAGAGTTTATTATCTTAAATTCTGCTTGAAAATTTACACAAATAATTTATTAATTTAACTATCTTTAGGAGTAAAAATATGATTAACCAAAAAACTGTTGAAAGTGCAAGAAAAGCTCATAGAAATACTTTACTTCAAACTTTAGAACATCGTTTAGAAGTGGCTAAATCTAAAGGGCAAACTGCGTTGGTAGCTCAATTAGAAGCTGAAAAAAGCTACTACTTAAAGTAAAAACTTTTTAGTTAGGGTATAATTTACATTGATTATTTATCACTAACTAAAACTACATTCCCGATGCTAAAATTTTCTGGTCAGATATTTTTTGTCTGACTTTTTTCATGTTTATTTATTAGTTTTAAATTAAGAGAAAATATGGTGATTTCGCAAGGCTAAAATTATTTCCTGATTGGCAGAAGGAAATTCAAAATCATCTAGTTGGGAAACTGTTACCCAACGAATTTCTGCACATTCTAAAGTTTTGGGTTTACCTGTGATAATCTCACAAATATAAACTGATAATGTAACGATAAATTCGCTATAACGATGAGTAATATCGAGTAAATGATGATTGATAATAATATCAACGCCTAATTCTTCCTTAATTTCTCTTTTTATACAGTCTTGGGGAGTTTCTCCTTTTTCTATTTTACCTCCCGGAAATTCCCATAAATTCGCCATTAAACCAGTAGGTAATCTTTTATCAATCAAAATCTCCTGTTTATCATTAATTATTACCGCAATACCTATTTTTTTGTGAGGAAGATTAGACATAATCAATAGAATTTCCAATAATTGGCAATTTGGGAAAGCTAAAACCTATAGGATGATAGGAAAAATTTTTTTAATATAATGAGAAATTTCTAAGGGTGAATTAGTTTCACCCAATTAGCCAACATCAAAGAAAATTAAAATTAACTTCTCTAAAATCAAAAGCTAACAACTAAATATTAAAAAAACTTAATTATTTAACAAACAAAGGCATAATTTCAGCTGCTGTAAATAAGCCATGAAGATGACGTTGATGAAGTTTAATTCCAGCGTTAAGATAACCAAAAGCAGTGCCACAAACATTAGCCGCCATACTCGTTTCATCCCCTAATGTAAAGGTATGAGTAGAAATTTTACCTTCAAAAGTACGCCCTGTTACTTTTACATTTGTACTAATAGGTTTTTTGGGGTTACGAGTATCCACAATACCACCAACAGTAACTTGTGAGCGATGACAAATACCAGCCAACTCTAACATGATATCGTCAGCGTGTTCCATATTTTCGAGGGTGAGAATACCATTAGTTTTATCTAAAAATGCTTCTACTTCTTCATCTGTCATGGATTTTGCTTTATCGACATCAAATTCAGGTAAATGAGCAATATCCTCTCTAATAGTTGCACGATAAGCTTCCCAGTTAGCAATGCCAACGCCGAAAGTAATTTTTACTTGGTGAATTTCGGCGAAACTTTGAGCGGCAATGGAAGCGGCGGCGGTTAATAATCCGGGAGTTGCACCACAACCAGTTAAATATGTAATTCCAGCTTTACTTAAACTGTCTTGTAGTTGTAATAATTGCTCAACAGCACTTGTCCGTTTTAAAGCATCCACTAAAACACCTTGCCAACCTGAGGAGATAAATTGACGGGTAACATCTGCCATAAAAGTGTTGGGTAAGTTAGGCAAAGCTAAAAAATAACCATCAACATCACTTTTAGAAATTAAATCAGCAATACTATTATCGCTTAAAACTCCAAATTTAGGCAAATATCCGCTTGATCCTTCCTGATGATACACTGGAATTAAGGCATCAGGATCTAAACCTTCAGGATTATAAGCATAACCTTGATGATCTGCCACGGCAACTAAAGACATTTCGGATTTCAGTTGTAATATTCTTGCCGCCGCTTGTCCTAAACCGCCAAAACCCAAAACACCTATTTTAATTTTTTTATTAGTCATAGAATACTTTACTTTTTTTTGATAAAAATCTTTGCTTAAAATCTTTTAAAGAATATCATCATCATCAATATCAACCTCTATTTCATCTAAATCTGCCTCAAAATCATCGTCTTCTCCTTCAATAAGATCTGAAATTTCTTCATCTTCTGGCATTCCTAAAGGTAATATTTTTTCTTCTTTTTCTTCTCGATCTCGATAGATAATGCGATTATTTGCGTCTAACCAATCTAAAAGAGAACCATCTTGTTTTAACGGTATTACAGGAGCGGGCTCATAACGTTTCTCTTTACGTAAGGCAGGATTTTTCATAAACTAATTAATAGTTAAATTAAAGCAACAAAACATCATAGCATTTATTTAAAGTATTGTAAAGATTGATTATCATGAGTTTAAAAACAGAATTATTAGAAGCTATCAAAGACAAAAATCGGGGTTTATCAGCAACGGAAAACGATAAAGTCAAGATTTTAACGGCGGTGGAAAAACTTGAAGATCACAATCCCAATCTTGATCCTTTCAATAATTTATCATTAGTTGATGGAAATTGGAGATTGCTTTATACCACTAGCAGAAGTATCTTAGGTTTAAATAATCTTCCTCTGTTAGGATTAGGGGAAGTTTATCAATGTATTCGGATAAGCACAAACAAAATTTATAATTTAGCACAAATCAAAGGTTTGCCTTTTTTAGATGGATTAGTAAGTGTTAGTGCTAATTTTGAAATAGTATCTGCAAAAAGAATTAACGTTAAGTTTGAGAGATCAATTATTGGATTGCAAAAGATATTAGGGTATCTTTCTCCTGAAAATTTTATTGACAAAATTGAAGCTGGAAAGTATTTTTTACCTTTAGATTTTAACTTAGAACTTTTAAATAATAATAATCAGCAAGGATGGTTAGAAATTACCTATTTAGACGAAAATATGCGAATTGGAAGAGGAAATGAAGGAAATGTTTTTATTTTAGAACGTTTTTAAATTTAATAAATTGATTTTAATAATAAAACTTTTAATTAAAAATAATTGTGTAAAAGTATTATTAACTATTAACAAATCATAATATATTGAGAATCCATTGATTATGAATAATTTTTGTAGGCAACTTTAAGGAAAAAATAGCGTCAAAGAGACTAATTACTTTCATCGGTTAAAATAATTAAGTAAAATTGATTATTAATTTTTTCATGCAAGTCTATGAAATCTTTACAAATGTCTGCCAAAACTAAAAAAACCATTTATTCCTCATTATTAGCAATTTCTTTAATAAGTCCTTGGCTAATCACTAGCAATTTTAACTTTAATCAAGTAAAAGCACAATCAGCCATCCCAAAACAACCGTTAACGGTAAGATCTGATATACAAGAAGCTAACTCAGAAACAGGAGTAATTACTGCTAGAGGCAATGTTTATATTAACTATCCCGCAAGAGATCTTCAAGCGACTTCTACTCAAGCTCAATACTTTAGCAGAGAAAGACGTTTAGTTTTGACAGGTAACGTCTATGTACTTCAGCAGGGTAATACGATGAGATCAGAAACCATGACTTATTTAATTGATGAGGGTAGATTTATCGCTACTCCTGAGACAAAACAACAAGTAGAGTCTGTTTATTTAGTCGATGAAACAGAAAATAAGTAATAGTGAATAATTAACAATGAAATTATTATTAGAAAATATCCATAAATTTTATGGCAAAAGATGTATCGTCAATCGCGTGAGTATTAAAGTTTCTCAGGGAGAAATTGTCGGTTTATTAGGACCAAATGGGGCTGGAAAAACAACTACATTTTATATTACAACAGGTTTGGTAAAACCCAATGAGGGTAATGTTTATCTCGATGATCAAAATATTACAAAATTACAACTGAATGAAAGGGCAAAATTGGGTATTGGTTATTTGACTCAACAAGCAAGTATTTTTCGTAATTTAACGGTAAAAGAAAATATCCAATTAGTATTGGAGCAGACCAACTTTTCTGGTCGTTTCCGTAAAATGCGTTTAGAACAGTTAATTGCTGAATTTCGTCTGGAAAAAGTAGTAGATACGAAAGGATCTCAAGTATCGGGGGGAGAAAGACGTAGAACAGAGTTAGCAAGGGCGTTGGCGGTGGGAAAAGAAGGACCTAAATTCTTGTTGTTAGATGAACCTTTTGCAGGGGTTGATCCGATTGCGGTGTCGGAAATACAAGAAATTATTGCTGATCTCAAAGAGAAAGATATGGGTATCCTAATCACCGATCATAATGTCAGGGAAACTTTGGCTATTACTAGCAGATCATATATCATGAGAGAAGGTCAAATTTTAGCCTCTGGTACAGGAGAAGAGCTTTACAACAACCCCTTAGTTAGACAATACTATTTAGGAGATAATTTTCAAGTCTAAAACCCATGGAAAAAGAACCAAAATTCCAACTATCGTTACCGCAAATATCGGTCATGGATCGATACATTATGATCGAATTATTGCTACCTTTTCTATTTGGAATTGGTTTATTTACCTCTTTGGGTTTATCTATTGGCACATTATTTGAGTTAATTCGTAAAGTAACAGAGTCAGGATTATTATTCAGCGTAGCAATTAAAATTTTACTACTGAGAATGCCTGAATTTATTGCTTTAGCCTTTCCCATGTCAGTATTATTAGCAACATTAATGGCTTATAGTCGTTTATCTAGTGATAGTGAAATTATTGCCTTGCGCAGTATTGGTATTAATGTTTATCGTTTAATTATACCCGCCATTATTCTGAGTTTAGTGGTGACAGGAATGACTTTTTTTATTAATGATGTAGTTACTCCCTCCGCTAATAGAGAGGCTACTTTAACCCTACAAAAAGCTCTTGATCGAGTTCGACCAACTTTTAAAGATCGTAATATTCTCTATCCTGAATATAAAACCGTAACCCATGAAGATGGTAGTCGTCACTCAGTCTTAGTTAGATTATTTTATGCTGAAGAATTTAACGGGGAAGAAATGAAAGATTTAACTATTTTAGATTTATCAAGGGAAGGAGTAAATCAAATTCTCACTTCACAAACCGCTACATGGAATATGGGAGAGAATGTTTGGGATTTTTTTAACGGCACAATTTACCTAATTTCTCCTGATGGTGGATACCGTAATATAGTTCGCTTTGAACATCAACAATTAGCTTTATCCAGAGCCCCTCTTGATTTAGCACAACGCCCTCCGAGTTATTCGGAAATGAGTATCGCTCAAGCACGGGAATATTTAAAAATAGTCAAGCTAGAAGCCAACGAAAAAGAAATTCGCAAAATTTTGGTGCGCATTCAAGGAAAAATCGCATTACCCTTTGTCTGTTTAGTTTTTGGATTAATTGGTGCGGCTTTAGGAGTTCGTCCTCAAAATACCAATAAGGCAACCAGTTTCGGCATTTGTGTTGGTTTAATCTTCTCTTATTATCTTCTATCTTTTGTTAGTGAATCTATGGGAGTTTGGGGCATTTTAACCCCATTTATGGCTGCATGGTTGCCTAATTTTCTGGGATTAGGTACGGGAACATGGTTATTAATTCAATCAGCGAAATAGAATACCAGGGGCTACGAAAAATTAACGTAAACTCAGTTCAACAGAAAAAAAAAAGACAGGTGGACTAGAAGACAAGTTGAATGAGAGAAAAATTTTCAACATTTGTGCATTTTTTAGAAAATTTTATTCATTCCTAAAAGACACAATCTTCCTGTCTGCCGAGTCTGCCTGTTTTCTTGATCGGTGATTATCGAATAGGAGGAAACCACTCTAAAACCGCTTCTTCTTTGGTGTTAGTATTCCGAGAAGGAGTATGGCGATCGAAAGTCATATGTACCGAACGAGTTTGTTCACCATCAGCCGCAACGGCAACGATAGGATAATCAATATTTCCGTCTTGGAAAGACATCTGAAAGCGGAAAGTACCATCAGGATTTAATTTGATTTCTCTACCACCAATGGTTACTTTTGCATCAGGTTCGGTTGCACCATAAACGATTAATTCTGCATCTGCAATTAACCAGAATTTACGTGGTTTATTGGGGATCACATCGGCGGAGAATCCTGCACCAGAGCCACTAGCTAAACCTAAACCAATACCAGAGCCACTAGCTAAACCTAAACCAATACCAGAGCCACTAGCTAAACCTAAGCCAATACCAGAGCCACTAGCTAAACTTTCTCTCCCTGCCCATAATCCCGCACCAGATGGAAATACATAAGAACTGAGTGCATTTTCAGGAATACTAGAGCTAGGAGCTTGTTGCATACTGCCATACAAAGATCCAGCCACTCTTTGAGCCTCGACACTTTGAGCTAAACCAAAGATCTCATCATGAATCTGATTATGATAAGAATATTGTTGTTGTTGAGCCGCCAATGCCGCTTTTTTGGCTGGAGGAGTTAATTTATAAACAGTTTTGGTTCTTAAATCTTCTTCCCAAGGGATAGTTACAAAAATGTCTTCTACCCAATCGCTAGGATAAACCGGGGGAACTCTTACAGGAACAGATCTAGCTAAGACTAACCAACGTCCGTCAAAACAACGATAACCGATGTCAATGACATAATCACGATCGCTCACAGGAACGGGTAAATACCATTCACGAGCTAATTCATCACAAAGATACTCTTGAATATTGTGAGGACTTTGGTGATTTAAGTCAATATCAGTAACATCATATAATCTTAGGGCTAACTGTTGTCCACCCTGACGGCGTAAATTTTCTTTGCTTTCAATGGGTATATCCCAATAAGTATAAGCCCATTGAGGGTCACGGGGCATTAAAACAATGCGATTTTCACCGTAACCACCGGGTAATTCACCAAAATCTTGATCCACGTCAGCTAGAGGACCTCCTGTTAAATCATCTTGACCTACTTCAAATTTTGATGCTTCCATTTTTTGTGCCTCCTGAATATTAGCTTGATTTAATAAATTAGTTTTATTATCGGAATTGATATTATCTGCGGAAATAAATAGAGTTTCTTTTTCTTGAATTACAGTTAATAATTGTGCTTTGCGCATTCGGCTATAACGAGGAATGTTATACAAACTAGCGACTTTTCGCAGTTGTCTTAGGGTCATTCCCTCTAAAGGTGGTCGTTGCTTGGACATAAGATTAAATCTTCGTTACTTTTATTTCTCGGTAGTCAGATCATAATAGTACTTTGTCACTAAACGGGTTTAGCTTAGATACACCTTTTGAGGCTTCAATTATTTTTAACCTCACGGGGATCAATTACTTAACCTTATGTAACAAAATCTAACCCTCATTCGTCAAGGGGTTTAACTTTTTATTTATAGCTGATCAACCAAAAATATAGGTTATAAGGATCATTATATCAAGATTCTCTGACATTAATCAATGAGATAAGATTTGATAATATTTTAATGTTATTATTTCTTGACATTTATTTTTTAACAAAATTTCAGCCCCAGATAATGGACAATAAGAAATAGAAAATAATCACTAAAACTAAGGAGTAACAAGAAGATATTTTTTAGAAAGCGTGAAGTAACTGCATACACATTAGAAAAAAACTATCAAAGATTAAAAACAGAATTAGTAGGTGGGTTAGTGGTTTTAGGAGGAGTTTTCATCACGGGAACACTCTGGTTTTGGTTAGTCGAAAAATGGTCATTAATAGATTCAGCTTATATGACTATCATTACCTTATCTAGTGTTGGTTTTGGTGAAGTAAATCCCCTTGATGACCGATCTCGTTTATTTACGATAGTTTTAATTTTGATGGGTATTATTGTTATCGGTTATTTAGTGAATCGAATTACGGAAGCGTTTTTACAAGGGTATTTTCGAGAAAGTATTCGTTTAAGACAAAAGAGGAATGTGATTGATAAATTATCTAACCATTACATACTATGCGGTTATGGACGCACGGGAAATCATGTAGCCAGAGAATTTGCTGCCGAAGGTATCTCATTTATTATCATTGATTCAGATTTGGATGAACTAGAAAAAGCTCAACAACAAGGTTATTTAGTTTTACAAGGAGATGCGACTTTAGATGAGTTTTTAATCTTAGCAAAAATTGAAACGGCTATTTGTATTGTTGCGGCTTTAAGTTCTGATGCTGATAATTTATATACTGTAATGTCAGCAAAAGCTCTTAATCCAGATATTCGAGCTATCGCTAGAGCGAGTACGGAAGAAGCAGTTAAGAAATTGGAACGAGCGGGAGCTGATACTGTTGTTTCACCTTATATAACAGGAGGGAAAAGATTAGCCGCCGCCGCATTACGTCCACAGGTAATGGATTTTGTCGATGGTATTTTTGCGGGGGGAGAGAAATCTTTTTATTTAGAAGAATGTTTATTAAACGAAGATAATTGTCCTTGTATTGGGCAAACCCTCGCACAAACTCAATTAAGGGCAAAATCAGGGGCGTTAGTGGTAGCTATTCGCCGACATGATGGTACTTTAGTAGTAGGACCTATGGGAGATTTTATTTTAGAAGCTGGAGATTCACTAATGTCTATGGGTACAGCAGAACAATTAAGAACATTAAATAATATTTTAAGTCCTATTAATTTAGCACAAAAGCAAAAGGGCAAACGAGAAAGAGAAATTTAGAATCAACAAAAATTGGAAAATTATTAGTTATTATTTTATAGTTTATAAACACTATACTTAGAATTATAATAGAAATTATGTATAAAATTTTAGTGATAGAAGATGAACAAAAACTGGCAAAATTTTTGGAATTGGAATTGCAATATGAGGGTTATGAAGTTATTGTGGCGAATGATGGGATGTCAGGTTTAAGCACCGCTAGAGAATGTAATGCTGATTTAATTTTACTTGATTGGATGTTACCCGGAATTTCAGGGTTAGAAGTTTGTCGTCGTCTGCGTTTAACAGGTAGTAAAACTCCTATTATATTATTAACTGCTAAGGATGAAATTAGTGATCGAGTGGCTGGTTTAGATGCTGGTGCAGATGATTATATCGTTAAACCTTTCAGTATTGAAGAATTATTAGCAAGATTCCGAGCTCATTTACGTCGTAGTAATGAAGAAGATCCTGATCAACTACAGTTTCTTGATCTTACTCTTAATCGTCGTACTCGTGAAGTTAAAAGGGGCGATCGCCTAATTGAATTGACAGCTACTGAATATGATTTAATGGAATATTTAATATCACACCCAAGACAAGTCTTAACTAGAGATCAAATTTTAGAAAGAGTTTGGGGTTATGATTTCGGTGGTGATTCCAATATTATTGAGGTTTATGTACGTTATTTACGATTAAAATTAGAATCTAATAAAGAAAAAAGAATCATTCAAACCGTCAGAGGTGTTGGCTATGTTTTAAAGGAATAATTGACAATCAACAATTGACAATGAACAATGAATAATAGTTTTTTATTCCTAAATTCCTAGTTATCATGACTCAGCAACCAAAAATAATCGTTTTAGATGATGATCCCACAGGTTCTCAAACAGTCCACAGTTGTTTATTATTAATGAAATGGGATATAGATACTTTACGAGATGGTTTACGAGATGATGCATCTATTTTCTTCATTTTAACTAACACAAGGGCATTAACTCCTACAGAAGCCCAAGCTGTTACTCGAGAAGTTTGTCATAATTTAAAACAGGCGCTCGCTCTTGAAAATATTAAAGAATATTTAGTAGTAAGTCGCTCAGATTCTACCTTAAGAGGACATTATCCCCTAGAAACTGATGTTATTGCCGAAGAATTAGGGGAATTTGACGCACATTTCCTGATTCCAGCATTTTTTGAAGGTGGAAGAATTACCCGTGACTCTATTCATTATCTATTAGTTAATGGCGTTGAAACTCCTGTACATCAAACGGAATTTGCCCAAGACTCCGTATTTGGTTATCAATATAGTTACCTTCCTGATTATGTGGAAGAAAAAACTAAAGGTAAAATTACCGCCGATAAAGTCGAAAGATTTTTACTAGGTGATATTAGAAATGGTACTCAAAATCGTCTCCGAAATTTGAAACATAATCAATGTGTAGTAGTAGATGGTGAAAATCAACAGGATTTAGATAAATTTGCCCTTGATTTACTACAAATCGCCTCCGAAGGCAAAAAGTTCCTTTTTCGTAGTGCGGCAAGTATTTTAACTTCTTTGGCAGGATTAGGAAAGCAACCCATTGAAGCGGAAGCCATGGCAAAATATAAACCTACCGCTAAATCTGGGGTTATTATAGTTGGTTCTCATGTCAAAAAAACAACTCAACAATTAAAACAGTTATTACAACAATCTGATATTGTTGGCATTGAAATTGACGTGACTTTTTTAAGAGATAAATTGAAAAGTCGAGACAAGATTATTAACTCAGCCTTAGATAAAATTAGCGAAACTTTGAATAACGGAAAAACTCCTGTAGTTTATACTAGCCGTCAAGAATTGAGTTTTCCTGACATCGAAACTCGACTTGAATTTGGAAAGCAAGTGTCGGCAGTATTGATGGATATTGTGAGAGGTTTACCTTCAGATATTGGCTTTTTAATTAGTAAAGGTGGTATTACTTCTAATGATGTTTTAAGTGATGGTTTAGCGTTAAAAGAAGCAAGATTATTAGGACAAATTTTAGCAGGATGTTCTGTTATAATTACACCAAATAATCATTATCTTTTCCCTAATTTACCAGTAGTTTTATTTCCGGGTAATGTAGGAGATGAAAATGCGTTAGTTACTGCTTATAAAAGACTTAAATAATTAGAGATTAGGCAAAATATATACTTACTATTTAACTATTAGTAAATTATTTTTTATAAATATATCTTAGAAGGTAATCAATGATGATAAGTTTAAACAAATATTATAAAATACTTGAATTACCAGAAAATGCTTCTAAAGAACAAATTAAGAAAGCCTATAGGCAATTATCTAAAAAATGGCATCCTGATAATTTTATAGGTAATTTAATACAACAAAATTTAGCCAAAGAAAAATTTATAGTTATTAGTGAAGCCTATGAAATATTGATTAATAAAAATGATAACTTTAACGCTAAAAATTTATCGTCAAAATTTAAAACTAATATAGAAGAGGATGTTTCTAAATATTATTATAATTTAGGAGTATTAGCCGCTGAAAATGAAGAATGGGAAGAGGCTATTCCTTATTTTAATAATGCTATAAAAATTGATGATACATTCACAGAGGCTTATTTTTATCGAGCGATAGTCTTAGAAAAACAAGGATTTAATTTAAGAGCTGAAGCCGATTATAAGAAATTTAATGAGCTAAAAGGAAAAATTAATCAAAAAAAAGATACTGGTCTTAATATTAAAAATTCCCATGGCTATTTTACTAAAAAGTATCACAACAATTATCAAAAAAATAAGTCTAATATTAAGAATAAAGTTATTTTTCATTTCTTATTAATAGTTATTATCTTTTTATTATTTTCACCTATTATATATAATTTTTATAGTAATTTTAAATTTCTTAAATTATTTCATAAATATGCTCAAGATTCATTAACTGAAAAAGATTTATTACCAAAAATGCAACAGACATTTCATTATTACGGTGGTAAGAACAAAGCTATTATAACTGGAAAGAAATTTTGTGAGTTTTTGAAAAAAAAAGACTCTTTTTCTCAGGAATTTTCTATATTTAAAGAAATGTTAAGCAGTGATAAAAACAAATATTTAATTTTCATTACAGAAAACGCTTCTACGGTAGCTAATTTATTTTCTGATGGAAATATTTCCAGTATATATAATAATTTTAAAGGAGAAATTAACTCAAATAATCATGATGGAATTGAAGCTATAGCGTGGGGAATTACTTTTGCTTCTGTTAAAGTTTATTGCCCTGAATATCAATCAATATTTTTTCTTAGAAAATAGAAATATTAACTATAATTTACATTTTAATAACTATCAACTTTTAACTTGAAAAATAATGGCGATCGCAATTGATTTTGGAACAAGTAATACTGTCGTTACTCGCATCAATAAAGTTACGGGAGAAACAGAAATTATCAAACTAGCAAATATTGCTCAAAATAATCTGAAAATACCACCATTAATTCCCAGTTTAGTCTATGTGAATGATGCCGAAAAAGAAGATATAACTATTGGGCAAAAAGTTAGAGATAAAGGTTTAGATATTAATAATAACTTTCGTTATTTTCGCAATTTTAAAAGGGGAATTGGAACAGAAATCCAAGGTTTTTTACCAGAGTTAGATAATAAGAATATTAACTTTGAAAATATAGGTGAATGGTTTTTAACAGGTATTTTAAAAGAATTAAAAGAAACTCCCGACAGTTTAATTTTAACTGTGCCTGTAGATAGTTTTGAAAATTATCGTCACTGGTTAACAGGTATTTGTGAGAAATGGAATATTAATCAAATTAAAATTATTGATGAACCCACAGCGGCTGCTTTAGGTTATGGTACTGAAAATGATAATTTATTATTAGTCGTAGATTTTGGTGGCGGCACAATCGACTTTTCTTTAGTAGAATTAAACTTAGGAAAAAGTAAAAAAACTCAAGGTTTCATTTTAAAATGGGGCGAAAAATTATTAGGAGAAAATAGTAATCAAAAAATAAAATTAGCAAAGGTAATTGCAAAAACTGGCACTAATTTAGGAGGTTGTGATTTAGATAATTGGATATTAGACTATTTTCACAACAATCAAGGTATTGTTAAATCTTCCCTCACCACAAGACTAGCAGAAAGATTAAAAATCCAGTTATCCACTCAAAAAAACGCTCAAGAAGTATTTTTTAATGATCGAACTTTAGAAACTTATGATTTAAAGCTCAATAGGACAGAATTTGAGCAAATCTTGACCGCAAATCTTTTTTTTGACAAATTAGACCAATTAATAGAAAACGTCTTACAACAAGCAAAACGTAGGGGTGTTGACACTGTTAATATTGACCAAGTTTTATTGGTGGGTGGTAGTGGACAAATTCCAGCCGTACAAACTTGGCTACAAAAATATTTTTCCCCAAAAAAAATCAAAAAGGATCAACCTTTTTCTGCGATCGCCATAGGGGCACTAAAATTAGAAGAAGGTTTACAAGTCAAAGATTTTCTTTATCATAGTTATGGTATTCGTTACTGGAATCGTCGTCAAAAACGTCACGATTGGCATACGATTATTCCCAGTGGGCAACCTTACCCCATGACTAACCCCATTGAGTTAACTTTAGGCGCATCTGTGGAAAATCAACCCAGTATTGAATTAATTATCGGAGAATTAGGAGAACAAAACACCAGTACTGAAGTTTATTTTGATGGCGATCGCCTTATTACCCGTAACGTCACTCAAGGAGAGAAAAAAGTGCAACCCTTAAACGATAATGAGGGAGGAAAAACCATTGCAAGATTAAATCCTTTAGGCATACCCGGAAGCGATCGCATTAAAGTATTATTTATGGTAGATGAACAACGAGCTTTAAAAATAACTGTAGAAGACTTATTAACCAACGAGATATTATTAAATAACGTAATAGTGGCTAGTTTATCTTAATTTTTTTAACAGAAAATAATTTTAATTAGGATCTGCTGAATTAATCAAAAAGCTATAAAATCAAGGGTTTTGAGATAATACATTGCAAAAAAAAAAGTGTCGTTTTAGCTAGAGGTTTAAACCCCTTATTTAGTCAAAAACTGGATGAGTAATATGTGTCGTCAGACTTAAATTCTAACAATAAAAACTATTAAAACTCTTTCCTCTTCCCTACTTTCACTATACCACTATGAGGCAATCTCTAATTATTAGAATTTGAGCTAATTTGTCTTAGTTTCAATATAGTTTTAGCTTTAAGAGAATGTAATTGAGATAAATTGGGATAAATTGTTAGTGCTTTTTTGATTAATATTAAAGCCTGTATATTTCTATTAATAGCGAGAAATTCCTCAATAAAAGATAACAATATATTTAAGTTAGGTTTGCCTATTCGCATTAAAAAATATTGATGGTCATATTCTCTATCTACTTCTATAATGTTAGGATTTGACAGGGGGAAATCAAGAGGAGAAGAATCTAAATCACCATTAAATAGAGAAAATTTAGTTGTATGAGTTGCGTTAGAATTAAAGCCAATATTTTTAATTAAATTTACTGAGGGAATAATTGTTAATCCGCCCTGTAATAAACGAGAAAAAGTCCATTGATAATCCCAAATATCAACTTTTCTATATAAGGTTAATTCACAAATTTTATGGCGGTAATTAAATTGTTTTTCATCTTGTAAAATATATTTTATTTTTTCTTGATTTTCTCGATTATTCCATTGTTTCATCTCATAATCATAAAAATTCCATGCCCTTCGCCAAGTTGCCCATCCCCAAGCACTTCCATAATGAGAAAAATGATAACTTTGAGTTTTATTCTTCCATTTTAATAAATCATTAGTACCGCTAATCATCATAATATTGGGATTCAGTTGATATTGAAAAAGTAAATCTTCACAAAATCGAAAAAAATCAGGATGAGGAAGGCAGTCATCTTCTAAAATAATTGCTAATTCTACTTGTTGAAAAACCCAATTAATTCCTGTTGAAACTCGTTTACCACAACCTAAATTAATATCTGAATAATTTTTAAATATTTTACATTCCCAATCAATATTTTCAACAATTTTTCGAGAAATTTGACATTTTTCTTGATCTTCTGGAATATTTAAACGTGGTCCATCAGCGATAATAAATAATTGAGATGGTTTAGCTTGGCGAATAGTTTCAAAAACTTTTATGGTTGTTTCTGGGCGATTAAAAATAAGAAAAACTACTGGTATATTTAGTTTATTTATAATCATGATTAATTTTATTATATGTACAATAATTATTCATCCAAAAATTTAGCATATCGAGTTTGATTAATGATATTTTTGATTTCTTGATAGTTTGAAATAAAACTTGATAAATATTCGGGAGTTGTTTTGACTAAAGTACTATTAACTGACATGGAAGGAATATCTAAAAAATCAAAAATTCTGTTAAGTGTATATTGATGTTTTTCTTTTTTTATTAAATCTCTTTCATAAAAAATTGGAAGGTGAGATAAATCTTGAATTATCTTTTTTTCTTGATATTGTAAAGTTTCTTGTTCTTTAATTTTTTCTAATAAATCATCACAATTGATCACAAAATTTAGTTGAGATAAAGGATTTTCTTTTCTATCAAACCACTGATTTCTCTGTCGAGCAATAATTCTTGAGATGGCTTGTTTCAAAAGATTATTTCTAGTTAAAAAAATAATTTTCCAACCTTGAGAAGATAACTCTGTAAGAAATTTTTTTGCATTTAACTTTTGAATCATTGTTAATTGATGAATTTTTACATGAAATCCATACACTTGATGTTTACTTTTTATTGCTAAACCTTGGGCATATAATTTCGGAAAAATAAATTTCGGAAAATTATCCCAAAAAATTTCTTTGTCGCAAAAAACTTGAGGATGTGAATTAAGTAGTTCATAAAGTAACGTACTTCCTGTTCTACCTTGAGCAAAAATAATAAACTTTTTATCTGGCATTTTATTATATTCAAAATAATTATAATAATAAGCTATAATCTCTCTTTTTCTTTTTCTGATTTCTTTGAAAGAATAGACCATATTTGAGCAATTTTAAATTAAATTAAATTAATATAATTTTTAGTGTTAATAAAAACTTCTATTTCTTTCTAAAGAAGCCTTAATAATTTTAAAAATTTCAATCCTATCAGGATCTTTGTTTGATTCATTATCACTGTGCATACGCTTCAATAATAATGTTTTTGGAATCGCAATCATCAAAACATCAAAATCTTTAGCACGGAAAAACCATTCTGTTGCTTCTCCTCCGCAAATATATTTAGTATTAAACTTGCCAATTTTTTCAAAAACTTCTCTTTTCACAACTAAAGTACTTGCTAAATAACCAGTATGATCTATGGATAAAAATTTTTGGTTAAAGAATGAAGGAATTGTTATCCCTGACTCCAAAAAAAAACGTTGTTTGGTGACACTATAACCGATATGAGGATTTTTAAGGAAATATTCTATTTGAATTTCAAGTTTATTATTCATCCAAATATCATCAGCATCTAAAAACGCAATAAACTCTCCTTTTGCCATCGCAATTCCTGTATTTCGAGCTACAGAAACTCCTTGATTATCTTGGTAAATATAAAGAATTTGAGGATAACTTTTCGCTATATTTCTGCTATTATCTGTTGAACCATCATCAACTATTATTAATTCAATAGGATTATAAATCTGTTGAAAAACACTTTCGATGGCTTCCCCAAGATATTTTTCCCCGTTATAAACAGGTATAATCACGCTAACTAATGGTTTAGTTGCCATAAAAAACTTAGTATTTTGATAGTTATTTTTAAATTTTTTATTCGGTAAAAAGAGAGTTTAACATTTTTTGAGCAAGGATAAATTGAGGATTATTGTTAATAATATATTCTAAAGATGTTTTAGCTGTATCTAAATCTTTAAGAACGATGGCACATTGAGCAATATACCAATAAATTCGCCAATGATTAAAACCTAAATTTAACGATATTTCAAACTCTGATAAAGCAGAAGAATATCTATGTTGATTTTGTAATACTAATCCACACCATAATCTTAAATAAGCATCATCAGGATAATAATTTCGATATTGAATAATACCTCCTTCACCAGCTGACAATAATACTGATGATTGGGCAATTTTAGCCTCTGCACTCAATAATTCTTGGGTATCATCACAACTTAAACTTACTTGAAATTGTGGTGCTGACTCTCCTAAAGATTCAATAAACAATTGTGCTGGTGTTTTATTTTGACTAAAATTAATGATATCTTGCCATAATCTTTTTCTCTTAGGTAATGCCATCATTTGTTGATAAATATTATGGAGTTTTTTTGCCCAATATTTACTATTAAAATTTTCTAGGGCATAATGACGGGCATTTTTTCCTAATCTGATTCTTTCTTCTGGATAATGATAAAGATATTCGATCGCATTTCGATATTCTGACTCACTGTTAACAATTAAACCATTTTGATTATGGGTTACTAGACATTTAACACCGCCATAAGGAAACACAACAGGAGGTATTCCTGCATACATGGCTTCTTGTAAACTTTTTTCCGAAGTAGCATAAGTATCTTCACATAAGGGATAACCAAAAACATCTAAAATTGCTAAAATCTGTTTAATATTTTCCACATAACCACGAAAATCGAATTTATCTGCAATTCCTAGTTGATTTACTTCTTCTTGTAACTGTTTTTCAATGCCACCACCACAAACAATAAATTTTACATTGGGAATGGAAACCTCCCCACTCATAGAAATATAATGAGGGTGCATTTTTGCAAAATTAACCGTACCAATATAACCGACATTAAAAGTATTATGAGGTTGAGGTTGTAAATTTTTAAGTCTATCGTCATCAGCAATACCATAAACTATATCCTTTTGGTTTTCAGAAATGTGATCAAATATTGGTAAATTAAGAGTATAAGGACTTGTAGTTAAAGCAAAATCTGAGTAACTAAGTAATCCTGTTGTGATGATTTGAGGAGGTTTATCACCAATAATTTTAAACCACAATAACAAACGCATAGGCGGAAAATCTAAGGAAAGAAACTCATAAATTGAGGGATTATTCCAAAAATGAATTTGCACAATATCAGCCTTTTCAATTTCTTGTATCAGAATTTCTCTGTCAGGTTTACGAAAAACCTTGATTTGAGCTTGCTTAGCTTGAATGAGAGTTAAAGGATAAACATCTGAGTGTAGGGTAATAATACAGTGTTCTTGAATAAGATTTTGTTTCAAAGCATATTTAGCAGAGGCGATTAGTGAACGAGCAGGTCCAGTGCTTGATAATTTATCGATAATATGGAGTATCTTGATCATTTAATGTCGGTTAAAAAGTTATAGGAATAAATCTTGCAAAGACGCAAAGATTTCAATGTATTGTAAGTTTTTATCCTAATTTGATTTAAGTACCCACACAAAATTAATTGTATAATCATTTCAAATAAGAATAAGACAATTAGCCAGTACAATAGTTACAAAATTATTTTACCTAAAGTCATCTCCCCTCCTTGATGAATTCTCGCTTCTTTTAAAGCACTAAAATCATGTTCAATATCGTTAAAATTAGGGAAATATATCAGCAAAATAACATCTTATGATCTGCTATTTCTACTAATTTTTTTATTCTGTTTTTCTATGAATTAGTTCATTATCCATAATTAACCTCAGTTTTGGATAAGAAAACAGGCAAATAGTAAGCTGAATATAGCAAACTATCAA
The DNA here is from genome assembly GCF_001548095.1 of Geminocystis sp. NIES-3708. Lineage (NCBI taxonomy): Bacteria > Bacillati > Cyanobacteriota > Cyanophyceae > Chroococcales > Geminocystaceae > Geminocystis > Geminocystis sp. NIES-3708. The sequence continues at coordinate 525,206 of NZ_AP014815.1, forward strand.
ACTAACTACTGCCTTATGTTTAATTGGCATTGGTGATTTTAGGTATGAAGAAGACTAAAAGTAGGTCTCCCTAAAGGACGAAAAGGAATTGGTATATCTTTAAATTTGAGATAGTGAATCAATAGTGAAACAGAATACTTTAAAATCTCCATGGATTTTGAATAACATAAAGTTTTTCGATGTACTCTAGCAAGATAATGTCTTAATCTCGTATTTTCTCCCTCCACTCTGGTCATGTATGTTTTACAGATGATTTGGTCGCCCTCAGGAATAAAGTTTCCATAGACTTTCCACCCGTCTGTTACATAAAAATAACAATGCCATTTTTTTACTTGCTCCCACAACGGTCTAAATGTTTTTGCACTTCTATCCCCTATGACCCATTCCAATATACCCTCGTGAAAATGATCTACCGCTGTCCATCGCCAGATTGGTTTTTTTTTGAGCCGACAAAGGTTTGCAATTCATCTAATTCTCCAACTTCTGGTAGCGTTTCTGGATGATAGCTCTGTGGCAAAATTTGACCCACTGCTTTAACCCAAGAGATGATCGTTGTATGATGCACCTGTTTAATCCTCCCAATAGCTCGAAAACCCATACCATTGACGTACATTTTTAAGCATTCTTTTCTGAGATCATCACTATAACCTTTACCACTGAGTTGTTCTGGAGCTATAAATTGTCCGCGACAATGAACACAAATATGATTTTGTTTTCCTTTTTTTATGCCATTTTTATTGATATTCTTGGAGCCACATTCTGGACATTTCATGTTTTTTTACTTCACTTTTTTCCTCTTTCTATCATACCCTCATTCACCAACGCCGGAGGATCGACAAATATGAGATCGATCGATTCATTTTCGATATATTCGTTTAATACTGTGATAGCATCTCCTAAAATAATTTTTGTTTTTTCATTTTGAACAGTATATTGTGAATTCATCATAGGTGAATTTTTATAAAATTATTCACGGTAAAGTTAAAAGCTAAATTTAAAATTTCAAGAAGTTGATTTTATTTTTCTTAATATTGGTTTTACTTCACATCCAATAGCTTCAGAAATTAACTTACATTCTTCAGAACTAACAAATTCTCTAACATATTTAGGAAACTTTTCAGGAATATAAGTATCTTCTAACCATTGATGAAATATTCCTAATAAATCATAGGGATAAATATTGGCTAATTGTTGTCCTCTACTATCTGGGTAATAATGAATATATTGTTCAAAGCTAGAAGTATCATAATCTTTTTGTTCTCTTAAATAACGACACCATGCTCTACCAATAGAAATATCAATAGTTGCTCTATCATGTAAAGGTATGTCTTTAGCCTCTAATCGTCTCATCAATTTACCTATTTCTTCAAAAACACACCATGTACCTTTCGGTAGTTGAGTTTTTTGTTCAAATAACATTAAGCGTTGATACCAAACTCGTTGATAAGGATATAATTGAAACGTTTGTTCAACAGGGATTTTACCAATTAAAAGCCATTGTTCAACCCATTCAGATACCATCATCTCAAATTCTGGCGACAACCACATAGCAAAAGATACAGCTAATTTAGGATGTAACCAAATTTCTGTATTTTTACCTGCTCCTTTTTTCTGAACTAAATCATAAACTTCAATTCCCGTTTTATCCGATAAAAGTTCTAAAAATTCTATTGTTCTATTTCGTTCAAACCAATCATTAGGATTTCTATATTTTCCTGTTTGTTTTTCATAGGCTTTTGTCAGTTTACTAGCACTAATATAACCATCATTTTTTCTTTGACTAACGACTAACCCACCAACTTGATGTTCAATGTATTGCATTTATTGTTGCCTCACGGTAAAAATTAAACTACATCAGGATTAAAATAACTTAAGTGTTTCAGAATTGATTACTCCACAGATTTCTATCATATATCATATCCAAAGATGATGAACCAAAATACCTTTTATATTCTTGCATAGCAAATGAGTCCATCATTCCCGCAATATAGTCAATTATGACTCTTTTTATAATAGAATAATCATCTGATACATTTTTAGTAATTGCTCTTAATTCTGGTGGTAATAATAATAAATCTTTGTTAAATTTAGAATCACTGTAAACCTCAAAAAGTCCTCTAATAATTCGTTCTCCTTGTTTCTCGTAAAGCTGAATATCTTTTTTCCTCAATAATGCTTTAAATACTAGTTTTTTTAGTCCCTCTGCTAATTTAATGAAATTTTTATTTTTATATCCCAATTGTTTTGATCCATCTTTATCAACTAATCCAATATCATTCATTAATATATGAACAATATTTGAAGTTAACTCTTTTCTCAAGATAAATGAATATTCTTCCGATGTATTAAGTCTATTATTTTCTCTTCCTTTCAATGCCACAATTCTTGCGGGTGTTGCAATTTCATTTTTAAAAACATCACGAATTGATTTAAACTCCTCATCAATATCAAATTCATACATCATTTCGGATAAAGTAATAAAACCAAAGCTAATAGCATCTTCTAAATCATGAGCAGCATAAGCAATTTCATCAGCTAAATCCATAATTTGAGCATCAATACTTTTTTTAATGTCTATTTGTTTATCTTTTATTTCTCGATACAAAAAATGGTAATCATCATTATATAAAAACTTATTTGGTTTATCTGGATTTTCACCTTTTCTATAAAAATATTTAGTTACGCCTAAAAGTGTTCTTACAGTAAGATTTAATCCTGCAAAAGCATAATGTTTTTTTTCTAAACGATGAAGAATCCTAAAAGTTTGTGCGTTTCCTTCGTAACCTCCAATATCTTCAGCCAATTCATTCAATATTTTTTCTCCTGCATGACCAAAAGGAGGATTTCCCATATCATGACATAAAGAACAAGTTTCAGAAACAACAGGGTTTTCTAATCCTAAATTTGTAGCAATACTCTCAGCAATTTGAGCAACTTCTAGGCTATGAGTTAATCTATTTCTATGAAAATTAGTATGATCTACTCCTAATAACTGCATTTTACCTTGTAATCTCCGAAAAGAAGAACAATATAAAACTCTTGAATAATCCCTTCTATATTCATCTCTGCCCTTTCCTCTCGTATCTTCTGGATGTTGATGAAAACGAGAGTTAAATTTTTTGACTTTATCTTCTTGTTCTTTGGCAAAATCCAGTGTTTCTTGATCGTAAATACTTATAAATTGTCAAACTTTATTTATCAATTATTATTAGCATATTTAGTGAGCAAAAAGCTCACCTTAATGATAATTTAAGCACTAAAATACTTAGCTACAGGATGATAACAAACGATCGCACTTGTGGACTGTTCGGGGTAGATTTGTTCTGACTCATCCATATACATACCAATCCGTTTAGCGTCTAGTAAATCTAATTGTACATACTGATCTTGCATATTCGGACAGGCAGGATAACCAAAACTATACCGTGAACCTTGATAATGTTGCTTAAAGATTTCTTTGATATTGTCAGGCTCTAAATGTCCAAAACCCAACTCACGGCGAATCCTTGCATGACACCATTCCGCCATCGCTTCCGCCGTTTGCACCGCCATACCATGATAATAGAGGTAATTGGTATATTCATCATTAGCAAACAGTTTTTGAGCGTATTCTGTGGCAACTTCTCCCACTGTCACCGCTTGGAGAGGGAAAACATCAATTATGCCAGAGTCTTTAGAGGCGAAAAAGTCAGCAATACACAACCTTTTACCAGACTTTTGACGAGGAAATTCAAACTTGGCAATTTCTTCTTTAGCTTCTGGATTTTCTGGGTTATAAATATATAAAGTATTGCCCTCCGATTGACAAGGAAAATAACCATAAACTAGGGTAGGATGTAATAAATTTTCCGCTTTAATTTTCGCTTTCCATTCCTCTAAAATAGGGTAAACTTTTTCTTGTAAAAACTGATCATATTCCTCCCTCGGTTGCCCTTGAGGTTTACGAAATTGCCATTGCCCAGCAAAGAGTGCTTGTAAGTCTAAATACCAGAGAATTTCATCTAAATTAAGCTCATCAGGAGACATGATTTTTGTACCCCAAAAAGGAGGAGTTGAACGTTCAATATTTGCATCCACTGCTTCACTTCTTCGGGTATCAATTTCTTTAATTTCTGATTTAGATTTAGCCTGTTTTTCCTCCTGTTTTACTTCTCCCGATTCGTCAAAATTACGTCCTTTAAAGATACTATTTTCTGATGTAAAATCGCCTAAAAATCCGTCTAAGTTATCCCATTGATTACTTTTTTTAGAAGGCATTAATTTATCCATAAAATGCAAATCAGCAAAGGCATCTTTTCCGTAAACGACTTTACCTTGATAAGTATTTTGACAGTCTTCATAGACAAATTTCGGAGTTAATGCCGCCCCCCCTAAGATAACAGGCACGGTAATTCCCTCTTGGTTAAATGTCTCTAAATTGTCTTTCATAAAAGCAGTAGATTTTACTAATAAACCACTCATGGCGATACAATCTGCGTTGGATTCACGATAGGCTTGAATAATATTTTCTACGGGTTGTTTAATACCTAAATTAATCACTTTATAGCCGTTATTAGAGAGAATAATATCGACTAAATTTTTGCCAATATCGTGAACATCTCCTTTCACCGTAGCGATTAAAAATGTGCCTTTTCCACTGCCATTTGTATCTGCTTTATCCATAAATGGTTCAAGAAAAGCAACGGCGGCTTTCATAGTTTGAGCAGACTGTAAAACGAACGGTAATTGCATTTGTCCACTACCAAATAATTCTCCCACAACTTTCATCCCATCTAACAAATAAATGTTGATAATATCTAAGGGAGGATACTTTTCTAAAGCAATATTTAAAGCATCTTCTAAGCCGATTCTTTCCCCTTCAATAATATGTTGTTTTAACCTTTCTTCGATGGGTAAATCTGCCACATTTTTCTTATTACTTTTAGTGGTTTTACCCTCAAATAAGGTGGTTAATTTTCCTAATGGATCATAAGTGCAAATATCACCGTCAAATTCTCTTTTATCATAGATTAAATCAGTGCAAATTTTCAGTGCTTCTTCGTCAATTTTTGCCAATGGTAATATTTTACTAGCAGATACGATCGCACCATCCATCCCTACTTGCATGGCTTCATGAAGAAACACCGAGTTTAACACCTGTCTCGCCGCAGGATTCAACCCAAAGGAGATATTCGACACCCCCAACATGAAATGACATTCGGGGAACATTGCATGGATGCGTTGGATAGATTCGATCGTTGCTTTACCGTTTTCTCTGTCTTCCTCAATCCCCGTAGAAATGGGCAAAGCAAGGGTATCGAAAAAGATTTCATGGGCTGGAATACCATAGTTAACCACATCATTATAAGCCCGTTGGGCGATCGCAACTTTTTGATCAGCCGTGCGCGCCATACCATCCTCATCGATTGTACCAATAACCACCCCAGCACCGTATTCCTTCGCCAATGCCAACACCTTGAAAAATCGTTCTTCCCCGTCTTCGTAGTTGGTAGAATTGAGGATACATTTACCCCCCGCAACCTTTAAACCTGCCTCCATTTTTTGCCACTCGGTGGAGTCTAACATCAAGGGAAGGGTAACGTTATTCACCAGACGGGAAGCCAATTCGTGCATATCTTTCACCCCGTCGCGCCCCACATAATCCACGTTGACATCGAGGATGTGCGCCCCTTCTTTTACTTGCGCTTTGGCAAGGGAAATTAAACCATCCCAATCTTCGGCATTGAGTAAATCACGGCATTTTTTCGAGCCACTGGCGTTGAGTCTTTCCCCCACAATTAAGAAAGAATTATCCTGTTGATAGGGTTGAGTGGTGTAAATGGATGCCGCCGAAGGCTCATAATGATATTGTCTTTCTTTTGGTTTTAATGTACTAGCGATTTCTGCTAAGGCTCTAATATGCTCGTAACGGGTTCCACAACACCCGCCGATAATTTGAACCCCTAAGTCTTCGATAAAGTGCATTAAACTCATTTTTAACTCTATTGGAGTCAAGCGGTAATGAGCTTGTCCGCCCACGTTTTCAGGTAAACCAGCGTTAGGCACACAGGAAACAACAAAAGGGGAGTTTTCGCTTAAATATTTGATGTGGGGTTTCATTAAATCAGGTCCTGTGGCGCAGTTTAGCCCCATAATATCGATAGGGTAGCGCTCTAAAATGGCGAGGGCGGCGTTAATTTCTGTACCTACTAACATTGTACCCATTGTTTCCATTGTCACGGATACCATGAGGGGTAGTCTTTCTCCTTTTTGAGCAAATACTTCTTCAATGGCTTTAAGGGCGGCTTTGATTTGTAAGACATCCTGACAGGTTTCCACTAATAATAAGTCAACCCCCCCATCGTATAAGCCTTGTACTTGGGTTACATAGGCGTTTTTAAGGGTGTCGTAGTCGATATGTCCTAATGTTGGTAATTTTGTACCTGGTCCCATACTACCAGCGACGAAACGGGGTTTTTCTGGGGTAGAGTATTCATCGGCTAATCTTTTGGCAAGTTGGGCGGCGGTTTTGTTGAGATAATAGGATCGATCGGCTAGGTCATATTCTGCTAAAACTAAGGGAGTACCTCCAAAGGTGTCGGTTTCGATAACGTCTGCACCAGCTTCTAAAAAGCCTCGATGCACGGTTTCCACTGCTTCTGGTTTAGTATGGACTAAATACTCGTTACATCCTTCGTATTCTGCACCGCCAAAGTCTTCTGCTGTGAGGTTTTGCACTTGCAGATTCGTACCCATCGCACCATCAAATACTAGCACGGGTCTAGAGGTGCTATGTAGTCTTTCTAAAAATCGGTTTTTCATAGATAGTTGAGATTATGAGAAGTTCTATAAAGTTATGTTAAATAACTACTTTAGCTTATTTCTGAGAAATCTTAGGGCTATCTCTTGTTCAATTTAGAGTTATCCGTAATTGAAAATGAATGAATATATAATGTAACTTAATTATTTGGTAGTAATTAAATTATAAAATCAAGTCAGGAAAAGACAAATGCTTGTAAGTGAAAGTGTAAAAAGATATGCAGAGATTATCAATTATGTAGAAAATCATTATTTTTATAAGTGTTTAATCGATTTTAATCAGTATTATGATCAAGTAAAAGAGGTAGGATTAGAGTATTGCAGATTACAAAATAATCAGCAAAATACTTCAAAAACACAAATTGGTCAAATCAATCAAACTTTAAGAAATAAAATCGATGTCTATCGCTTTTCAGTCAGTGTTAATCAATTTCAACAATATGTTGATACTGTATTCTTGAATGAAAATATTTTATCTGGTGGAGAAGTAAATTATTTAAAATCAAGTATTGAACCTTTAACACATAGATTAAATGAATATACGAGAACTTATAATTTTAATTCTCTAGTTTCTTTTCTAAATCAAGCTCATTTTGTTTTCTCTCAAATTAATTTGATTCTCCAGAATTTGACTTTTTCTATAGAGAAATTTTCTATTAATGTAGAAATTCCTGAAAATTATGAAAGATTAGTGTTGATATTCGAGAGAGAATTTTCTTTAGAAGAAATATCAGCTAAATTATCGGCTATTAATTTGATTTATGAGGAATTTTGTTTAATTCTTGATATTAACTCAAAAGAATTTCCGATCAAAGTTATTAAAATAGAAACAGGATCATTAGAAATTAAAATTGATGGAATAAAAGACATTATTGATTTGATTAAATATCTCATCGATAAATTTTTTGATTGGGCAAACAAAAATTCTCACGATGGAAAAATAAAGTCTATATTAGAAGATATACGTGCTTTTGAACAATACTTAGACATTACTAGCAAAGCTCAACAACAAGGTCATAAATTAAATACAAAAAAAATTAATCAGTTACATGATAAAATAGGAGAAAGATTAGAAAACCTACTTGAGCCAAGTTTGAAGGTGAATGAAAAACAATACATTTTTGCTAATGAAAAAACTCAAATTCAAACAGCATATTTAGAAGAATCAGAAAATTTGTTATTAGAAGAAGGTAAAGAAGAAGAAAAAGATAATGATTCAATAAATTAATTGAAAACTTGGATTATTCATGTTGTTTTTTCTGTCTTACTGCAATCTACTGGCTTAGAGGCGATCGGGAAAGGAAAAATTAACGAGTAGTTAACCGAATCTGAAGAAGATTTTGAGGAAGTAATTAATTATGTTTTAGACAAAAATAAAGAACTTTATCGAAGATTAGCATGATTCGTTATTTAAACCTAAATCAAGTTTTACAACTCTATTCCCTAATTATTAAAACTTCAAGTTGATATTTCACTCTAAGAGTGTTGAATTGATTAATTTACAATAATAATAACCTAATCTTATTGATAAATTAATAAGGAATTGATTTTAAGATCATAAATTTGTACTTGCATATTTGTATTCATCGCACCATCAAATACTAGCATGGGTTGATCGTCGCTATGTAATCTGTTTAAAAATAGGCTTTTCATAGATGATTGAGATTATGAGAAGTTTTATAAAGTTATGTTAATTAAATGATGTTATCTATTTATAACAATGTTTTAAATTCGGCAAAAGTAAAATTAGGGTACTTAGTTTAGTACTTAAACAAAAGCAGAAGAAAATTAGATTATAATCATCTTCTGTTAAACTCCGAATCAAGTATCAAGAAAAAATAAATTGATAATTCTGAAAATAGCTGAAAAACTGGAAGTATTAAGAATAAAAATGTATTCTGAAATGAAAATGCTCAAAATATTCTTAAATCACTGATGAATTCTTATATATTCAATATATTTCAACCTTTTTTCGTCAAATTTAACCAATTGTTTCGTTCTGATAAAATTCAAGTATTTGAAGTTATTATAGGCTATTAGTTATACTTACGATGGAATAGAAAGTTTAGTATTCATTGATGAATCAGGATCTGAAGAAGAAAGTAGCTGTGTTTATAGATGATCAAAAAGAGGGACAAAAGTTTATGGAGAAAAATAAGGAAAAAGAGAGAATTGACTAGCGTTAGTGAAGGAAAAAACAAAAAGACTTTATTGCCTCAATGATTTTTACAGGAAGTTTAAATACATAAAGTTTTGAAGGATGGCTAAAAAAATATTTATTAGTATTTCTAAAACAATTTCCAAGACTAATTAACCTGAGTTTTGGTTAAGCAGATTGAGGTAAAAGCCATTCTAAACGACGGCGTTGGTGAATGAGGGTATGATAGAAAGAGGAAAAAAGTGAAGTAAAAAAACATGAAATGTCCAGAATGTGGCTCCAAGAATATCAATAAAAATGGCATAAAAAAAGGAAAACAAAATCATATTTGTGTTCATTGTCGCGGACAATTTATAGCTCCAGAACAACTCAGTGGTAAAGGTTATAGTGATGATCTCAGAAAAGAATGCTTAAAAATGTACGTCAATGGTATGGGTTTTCGAGCTATTGGGAGGATTAAACAGGTGCATCATACAACGATCATCTCTTGGGTTAAAGCAGTGGGTCAAATTTTGCCACAGAGCTATCATCCAGAAACGCTACCAGAAGTTGGAGAATTAGATGAATTGCAAACCTTTGTCGGCTCAAAAAAAAACCAATCTGGCGATGGACAGCGGTAGATCATTTTCACGAGGGTATATTGGAATAGGTCATAGGGGATAGAAGTGCAAAAACATTTAGACCGTTGTGGAAGCAAGTAAAAAAATGGCATTGTTATTTTTATGTAACAGACGGGTGGAAAGTCTATGGAAACTTTATTCCTGAGGGCGACCAAATCATCTGTAAAACATACATGACCAGAGTGGAGGGAGAAAATACGAGATTAAGACATTATCTTGCTAGAGTACATCGAAAAACTTTATGTTATTCAAAATCCATGGAGATTTTAAAGTATTCTGTTTCACTATTGATTCACTATCTCAAATTTAAAGATATACCAATTCCTTTTCGTCCTTTAGGGAGACCTACTTTTAGTCTTCTTCATACCTAAAATCACCAATGCTGTCAGAAATAGAATTAGGGCAAAATTTGCAACAGAGAATTATTTCGGCATTGCAATCCCTTGATGAAAATAAGCTCTATTTGAACTATGATAAGTTTAGTAAGGATTTAAACAAGGTTTTGAAGCAAAAAGGTCTAAAACTAACAAAGGGGGTATTAACAGCGATTTTTACGGCTTTAGGGGAAGTGGACGAAAAGGCGGAAATCTGTCGGGATAGTAAGGGAAATCCTGAGCCTGATAGTAATTTAAGGAATACGGAGATAGTACCTTTACCATCTGACATTAGTTTGCCTTTGCCTTTGGATTACGTAAAAGATGCTAAGGATGCGAATGTGGATGAGTTGGTTAGTTTGGTTAAGGGGCATTGTCTGGCATATTTTGAAAAGGAAGTGTTACCCCATGTACCAGATGGTTGGATTGATTTTAGTAAAGGTAAAATTAAGGTGGGTTATGAAATTCCTTTGAATCGTCATTTTTATGTTTATCAGCCACCTTGATCGTTATCGGAAATTGAATCGGATATAAAAGTATTGGAGTCAGATATTATGGCGATATTGGGGGATGTGGTGTAACCTTAGCAATTTTCGAGACTGCTCCATCAGGAGAAACGGAAAGAGGTGGGAATACATACACTAACAGGAGGAATTTTACTCTTTTACAGGACTTAGGTATTTTAACCAAAAATCAATACTTTGAGATTCTTCGCTATCCCTTAGAATAACAGAATATTATTATCGGTAGGTGATTCATAGATATGGTAGTTATGCTGATTGGTGCTTTTGGAGTAGTTTTGTTCTTTATTCTCGAATTTAGAATAACATTAGAGTAAATGATCTAGTTTAGTTAATGTTAATGTTGAAACCTCAAGATATAGTTGTGTTGTTGAAGGTTCATTGTTTGGGGGATGAGTGGACTTATCAGCAGTTGGCAAAAAGTATTAAGGCTAGTTCTTCGGTGGTATATGATGCTTTAATACGTTGTCAGGAATGTCATTTATATCATCTTGAGAGACGAAAAATTTTTAGGGGTGCTTTATTGGAATTTTTGGTACATGGGTTAAAGTATGTTTTTCCTGCGAAGGCGGGGGCATTGGTGCGTGGTGTGCCTACGGCTCATTCGGCTCAACCTTTAAGGGATTTATTGATGGTAAATGATGATTTGGCTTATGTTTGGGCTTATGGAAGGGGGAAGGTAAAAGGACAAGCTATTATCCCTTTATATCATTCTGTGCCTGAAGTGGTGGAAAATGATCCGCCGTTTTATGAGTTGTTGTCTTTGGTGGATAGTTTACGGGTTGGTAGGGTAAGAGAGGTGGAAGCGGCAACTATTGAGTTAAGTAAGAGGTTTGATGACTAATCCCCAGATTGAAAGTTTGGAAAGAATAGCGGCACTTTTGGTAAATATTCCTACAAGGTTTGTTTTTACTGGAGGGGCGACTATTATTTTATATGTGGATGAAATTTTACGGGATGAACTTCGCCCTACTTTAGATGTGGATTGTGTGGTAGAGGTTTTTTCACGGGGGGAGTATTATGCTTTGGCACAAAAGTTACGAGAGGTAGGGTTGGAGGAGTCTAGGGTAAAAAATGCTCCTTTATGTCGGTGGCAGTATGATAATTTGATTATTGATATTATGCCTTGTACTGCTACTATTCTGGGTTTTACTAATAGTTGGTATGGTGAGGGCATGAATAATTGTATTAATTATGTTTTACCGAGTGGAGGAGAGATTGAGATTTTTTCCCCTGTTTATCTATTGGCGACTAAGGTGGAGGCTTTTTTGGGAAGGGGTAAGGATTTACGGTTGTCGAAGGATGTTGAGGATATTGTTATTTTGTTGGATGGTTGTGAGATTTTGGAGGATGATTTTTATAGGGGGAGTGTTGAGGTGCAACATTTTTTAAGGGGTTGGTTTCAGGATAATATTAAGGGGTTGGAGGAGGCGGTTTTCTGTTTTTTACCTACTGTTAGTGAAGGGCGTGAGGGGTTGGTAATGGATTTAATTAACAGGTTTGCTAGTTTTGTTTAGGAGGCACTATCATGAGTAAGTATCCGTCTTATACTCGTTACAAGAAAAAAACAATAAGCAATACTTAGAGAAAACTCCAAAAGACAATATTCAAAGAGCGAAGAGTTTACAAAAATTCCTGATGTTGATGTTACTTACTGTTTATCCTCCTGAGCGTCAGAGAACACTTCGGGAGCTTACTTTCGGCAAAACTTTTAAGTTTGGTACCTGAGGGGGCGACAGAACATTCAGAATGCAGATTGGATAAGGGAAATAGCCCTCATACCTTGACGATAATAGGACTGTTTCTGAGGAAATAAAGAGGTTAACTTATCTAATTGTTCTTGAAAAAAGCAGATTTCACTTAGCCATTTTATCCCATTTAAACCAATAGAAAAATCACTATATCTTTTATATCTTCTTCTTTTTTCTGTGGGTCTAACTAGATATTCACTTATTCCTTTTCTTTTAATTTCTTCTCCTATAAATGTTGAATAACTATAGGATAATGTTATCAGTATAATTAAAGAAATTAGTCGTTCATTTTCAAGTTTTGTACTTTCTAAGTTATAACCTCCTAATTTAAAATCTCTAAACATTTCTTCAATACCCATTCTTTTGGAATAAGCAGAGATTGTTTCCGACATACTTTCTAAATTTGTGAGAATAAACCATGGCTGTTTACTCGATTTATGTCTATAGTTTTTCTTCCATTTTGCTGCTAAATTAATTCCTGAGAATCCCTTGGTTTTTGTAACTTTTATTCCTCGATAATATACGGAGAATCCTGGAGATAAACCTAATTCACTCAATCGAAACCATATATCAGTTTCTAACTCCACATATTCACTCTTTTTTAAACGTAGAGATAAATAAACCTGTTTCTCTACTGATAACCATTTTGCTAAATCCACAGAGCAAAATTCTCTATCTCCTAAAACGATTATTTTATATTCAATTAATAAATTAATACTTGCTTCTAATACTTGTTTTTGTTCTGATAAATTACTACTTCCTTTTTTATTTAATCAGATAAAATATACAGGGATAGCTCCTTGATGATGAACTAAACTTACCATCAATATATTAATGTTTTGCCACTGTGTTCTATCAATGACTAAATAAATTACTTTGTTTGATTCCCATTGGTTCATAATCCATGATTTTAAAATCGGAAACCATATGGTTTCAACTTTCCAATTTTTCAGACTTAAAAATCTTTGTAACTTTTTAATTCTACTTCTTAATTTAATCGGATAAGGAAAAAGTTTTGCCATTTCTTCTAACCTAACAGTTTTAAGATTTTGAAGTAAATTAACTAAAAGACAAAGAGTTAAATATTGAGGTAAATTAAACTGTTTTTTTAAATACTCCTGATAAAATTGGGGAAGTTGAAACATCTTTTTCTATAGTAATTAATATAAAAACTAAAAACATCTTATTTTTATCCAGATTACCAGCTTCAATCTCTTATGCCATCGTCTGTTTACCTTCATTGTCGCCCCCTCAGGTGTTTATCTCAAACATTGCTTTGGCAATTGTACAGGGATTAGTTTTATTGATTCTACGAAGATTCAAGTGTGTCATAATCGACGTATTTCACGACATAAGGTATTTCAGGATTTAGGGGCGAGAGGAAAAACCTCTGTGGATTGGTTTTTTGGTTTTAAACTTCATCTAGTAGTCAATGAACTGGGAGAAATTCTCCATATGAGTCGAGTCTGACTAGGGGAAATATGGATGACCGAAAACCAGTAATTGATCTTCTCCAAAAACTTTGGGGTAAAGTGTTTGCTGATGGAGGTTATGTATCTCAAAAATTAACGACCAAACTTTTGAAAGATTACGGAATCGAGTTTTTTGCCAAGAGGAAACGTAACATGAAAAACAAATTAATGCGTCTTCACGACAAATTACTATCTCGTAAGCGATCGATTGTCGAAACCATTAATGATCAATTAAAGAATATCTCACAAATAGAACATTCACGCCATCGTTCACCAATAAATTTTTGTGTCAACTTATTATGTGGATTAATCGCATATTCTCACCAAGCAAAAAAGCCGAGTCTCCGTTTAGAATGGCTTTTACCTTAATCTGCTTAACCAAAACTCAGGTTACTTATTAGAATTACAAATGTTTGAGGTGACGATGATGAATTATTTGCATTGTTTTACATTTTATCTTTATTCTGATAATAACTCATTCTATAGACAAAAAACCTCATAGTATAATGACATTGACTATATAAAATTAAGTTTATGATTAAAGTTATTCCTTTTTCCAGAATTCATTGGAAGGAAGTATGGGAAATAATTGAACCAGTATTTAGAGAGGGTGAAACTTATCCTTATCCCCCCGATATAAAAGAAGCGGAAGCCTATACAATTTGGGTGGAAATTCCGACTCAAACCTATATAGCTATTGATGATAATGCTAACATTGTTGGAACATATTATTTAAAACCTAACCAACCCGGACTAGGCTCTCATGTATGTAACTGTGGATATGTTGTTGCTCAAAATGCACGAAGGCAAGGTATTGCGTCTCAAATGTGCCTTCATTCTCAACGAGAAGCTATTGCTCACGGTTTTTTATATATGCAATACAATTTAGTTGTATCTACGAACAAACCAGCTATTCAACTATGGAAAAAACAAGGCTTTGAGGTAATTGGCATTTTACCTAATGGGTTTAGGCATTCAAAATTAGGCTTAGTTGATGCACTGGTGATGTATAAGCAACTTTCGTCTTGATCATAGCAAAGGGGTTTTCAATACTTTTTATATTTCGATGATATTTTAAACAATGAATACAACTAAAATTCGTAGTGAATTAAAAGAATATATAGATGAATTATCTCTTGAAAAGTTAATATTAGTGGCGGATTTTGTCCAAGAATTAGAAGCTAAAAAAAATCTCGATTCAACGGAAGAATTATTAAATATTCCAGATTTTGAGTCATTTTTTAAAAGGATAAATTAAGAAGTCAAAGAAGGTAAAGTTAAAAACTGGTGTGAGATTATCCCTCAGTACTGAAAAATTTTATTTAAAGTTCAGTAAAATTTCGGCAAAAAAACTTGGCAAAATCCTTTCAAAATTTAGAAAAAAACATTATTATTATAGTATATAATAATAGTAAAAATACTGTCGATCAAAACATTTAAAGATGAAAAGATCTGTATGTGAAACTTTTCAAAAATTTTATTATTTTAAATATTATAGTTTTATTTAAAGTTTGCTTACTATAAAATAGTTATTTTATATCATGATTTTAATTTACTAATGAAAGAAGAAAAAGAAAACCTAAAAATTATTTTTATTTATGATTGTATTTATCCAGATTCTTTAGGGGGCGTTGAATTTCGTAATTATCAACTAGCAAAATTTTTGATAGAAAAAGGTCATAATGTAACTTTAGCTGGTTGGGTGAAAGAAAAAAAACATCCTTTAAATGTAACAATAATTCCTTTACCTTTTGCCGAAAATTTATACAATAGTTTAGGTCAAAGAACAGCTTTCATTTCTCTAAAATATGCTTTTGCTATCTTAACTTTACCCTTGAAACAATTTGACATTATTTTTGTAGATAATATTCCTTATATTCACTTATTTTTATTAATTTTATGGACAAAAATACTTAAGAAAAAAATTATTATTACTTGGCATGAATATTGGGGAAGATATTGGAAGTCTTATATAAAAAATTGGACGTGGTTTATTTATTATAATATTGAGGTTTTAGCAGCACAATTAGGCAATAAAGTTATTTGTGTTAGTGAATTTACTGCTGAAAAGTTACGGAAAGCTAGACATAAATCTGATGAAATAGAAATAGTTAGTAATGGCATTAATCTCGATTTTATCTCATCATTAAATGCCGATCATGTTGACGATATGCCACCATTAATTTATGCAGGAAGATTAATTAGAGAAAAAAGAGTTGATTTATTATTAAAAGCTGTGAAAATTTTTAGCGAAATTTATAATCATCAAGGAGTAATTTTACAAATAATTGGTGAGGGTAATAATAGAGAAGAATTAGAAAAATTAGCGCAAAAATTAGGTATTGCAAATAAAGTGATATTTCGAGGAAAATTGGAAACAATAGAAGAAGTTTGGCAGGAAATAAGTCAAGCAAAAATTGCTATTCAACCATCTTTAAGGGAAGGTTTTGGGATTTTTCCTCTTGAAGCTATGGCACTAGGAATACCAGTTATTTATTGTCATAGTCAGGAAAGTGCTGTGAAAGAAATTGTGAGAGATGGTATCGAAGGTATTGCAGTTAATCCTGATGAACATGATTTAAGTGAAGCGATCGCCCAATTATTATATAATGAATCCCAATGGCAAAAATTGAGTAAAAATGGGAAATTAAGAGCAAAATCTTTTGATTGGCAAGAAATAGCCGATAAATTAGAAAAAATCTGTTTTAATTATCTTGATAAGTAAAAGAATTTATGATAACTAGATAAGTATGTATGAAAATTAATTCTTATGGGCAAATTTTAAAAAAAACAATTGATAAAAAAAAAGAAATCATTAAATTTACTTTAGTTGGTGCTTTATGCCTAACTTTCAATGTATTTATTTTATGGTTTTTGACTGATAAATTTGCTGTGGAAGAAATGATGGCGACTATTATAGGCTTTTTCTTTTCCAATTTATTGGGTTTTTTTCTTAATAAATATTTTACCTTTAAAGTAACTAATACTAATATTTTTAAAGAAATTTATAAATACTATGCTGTGATGACTTCCAGTTTTATTGCTAATTTGTTGGCAATGTTTATTTTTGTAAAAATATTGAACATTTGGATAGTTTATGCTAGTTTAATGGTGGCGATAGTTTTTTATATTTATAATTATTTAATGCACAAAAACTGGAGTTTTAAATAAAAAAAGTTATCATTCATATTTATAAAACTTTATTTTTTCTAAAATTTTATGAATAAAAATAATCCGATAAAAATCATCATTCCACCAGCTAAAATATTAATTTTTTTTCTAGTTTTGTCATCAAAAAATAACCTAATTTTATCTGCCATAAGTGCATAGATAATCTTAACACCACCTACTGCAATAATTGCTGTTGTTAGAATAATACCTATGTCAAGATAAGATATTTGCGATAAATTAACAAAAGCAGGAAAAAAACCAAGATAGAATAAAATAGCTTTTTGATCTGCCAATGTAATCGATAATCCTGTCAAAAAACTAGATAATAAAGAAGAGTTGATGGATTTTTCCGTAATGGTATTATTTGATTTTGACTTACATAGTTTTATTCCTAAAAATATTAAGTAAGCACCTCCAAAATACTTTATTCCTACAAAAAAACCTCCCATAACTTCAGCGAGAAAAGATAAACCGCCAATGGCTATCAAGATGAAAATAATATCACCCATCAATATCCCTCCAATGGTAACAATGCCATGAATAAACCCAAACATAGTTGTTCTTGTTATCACTGTTAGTACACTGATACTAGGAATTAAAGCCAATATAACCATGGCTGTGAATAGTGTCCAAATACTATTAAGTGTCATAGTCTTTTTTTTTGAAATCTTAGAAATGTTAGTTTAAAAGATCTTCAATATACCTAGAAAAATAATAAAATTTATGATAAAATTGTAAAGTTGTCTAAATTCGCACATCTGGGATGTCGGGTGTTTCTAAAAATCAGAAATAGAACTAACCCGGATGGAGGATAAACCCGAAAAAGGAGAAAAAAAATGTCAGTAGTTAGCTTAAAAGAGCTATTAGATTCTGGTGTTCACTTTGGACATCAAACTCGTCGTTGGAATCCCAAAATGTCACCTTATATCTACACCGCTAGAAATGGTGTACATATCATTGACTTAGTGCAAACTGCACAGTTAATGGAAGAGGCTTATGCTTATGTTAAAAAAGCCGCAGAAAGTGGTAAAAAAGTACTTTTTGTTGGTACTAAACGTCAAGCAGCGGGGATTATAGCCCAAGAAGCTAGTCGTTGTGGTGCATTTTACATTAATCAACGTTGGTTAGGTGGTATGCTTACCAACTGGGAAACTATTAAATCCAGAGTAGCACGTCTTAAAGATTTAGAAGAATTAGAAGAAAGTGGTGCTTTAGACAGAAGACCAAAAAAAGAAGCTTCTGTTTTACGTCGTGAACTTGCTAAGTTACAAAAATATCTCGGCGGTATCAAAGATATGCGTCGTGTTCCTGATATTGTCATTATTATTGACATTCGCAGAGAACATAATGCTATCAAAGAGTGTCAAAAACTTAATCTCCCTGTTGTGTCTATGTTAGATACAAACTGTAATCCTGAGTTAGTAGATTTCCCTATTCCTGCTAATGATGATGCAATTCGCTCCATCAAATTGATTATCGGTAAATTAGCTGATGCAATTTATGAAGGACGTTATGGTAAAGCAGTTGCTGAAGGCAGATTCGATGAATTTGAAGAATCTTTAGCTAGTGGTGAAGTTGACTATGATGAAGATTACGATGATGAAGATGATGATGAAAATGTTGATGGTGGTGAAGAAGAATAATGAATGAGGAATAAAGCATTAGGAATTTAAGTGATTTATCATATTTTCCTCGTGTTTTCCTCCGTTGTTTACCCTTTCTCTGTTGAGTAATATGAAAATACTCTCAGGGTTAGGGTCAATTCGTGTAATGATTATTATTGATGATTTAAACTAAAAATAGTATTAATATTATGGCTGAAATATCTGCAAAATTAGTAAAAGAACTTAGAGACAAGACTAATGCGGGGATGATGGATTGTAAAAAAGCCCTCGTAGAAAATGATGGTGATGTAGCAAAAGCCACTGAATGGTTGCGTCAAAAAGGTATTACCTCTGCTGAGAAAAAAGCTGGTAGAGTTGCCGCCGAAGGTATCGTCGAAAGTTATATTCATACTGGTGGTAGAATTGGTGTTATTGTTGAAGTCAACTGCGAGACAGACTTCGTTGCCCGTAGAGAAGATTTCCAATCTTTAGCCAAAAATGTCGCTATGCAAATTGCAGCTTGTCCTAATGTTGAGTATGTTAAGATTGATGATATTCCTGAAGATATCGTTGCGAAGGAAAAAGAAATTGAAATGGGTAGAGATGATTTAGGTAATAAACCTGAAAATATTAAAGAAAAAATCGTTGAAGGTAGAATTCAAAAGCGTTTGGGAGAAATGTGTTTACTCAGTCAACCCTATATTCGTGATCAAGCTATCACCGTAGAAGAATTAATTACTCAACAAATTTCTAAGATTGGTGAAAATATTCAAGTACGTCGTTTCACCCGTTTTGTCTTAGGAGAAGGCATCGAAAAACAAGAAACTAATTTTGCTGAAGAAGTTGCCGCTCAAGCAGGACTTAAATAATTAACAATTAACAATTAACAATTTATGATTTCGTTAAATAGTAAGTAAAAATGAGTAAATCAATCAAGAAGTTAAGTGATGATTTGACTATTTTAAATACTAAAATTCAGGATTTAGCCGATAATTTACAGAGTTTATATAAAGATTATTTTCAAAATTTTAGTACCATTGTTAATCGTCAATTAGTATTGGCTACTTATCAAGTTTGTACACAAAAATATCCTGATTCTTTTCTTCGTTTAAGTTATCAAGAAAGAATGAAATTACAGGAAAAAATTAGAACTTTTAATCATATTTTTATTCAAGACTTTATCGATAATTTAAAATCAATAGAATGTTCTAATAATCAATTTATTCAAAGTTTTTATCGTGATATTTTTGACTTTTTTTCTTCTTTAATTGTCATGGAAAATGATGATGAAACATCTTTAAATCAAGAAAATAACCAAAAAAAATACTCGAATAATGAGGATATTTCTACAGATATAGATATAAATCCACAAGATTTAATTAAATTTCAAATAAATCTTGAAGACTGTATTGAAGAATGTTTAATGAATCTTTCTCATCACACCAATAAATATTTACAAAATGCTGGTATCTTGCCGAATAAAATACCAAGTAAAATTCTGGAAATGGCATTACAAGGGGAAGAAAATACTTCTATTGTAAGTGGTTCACCTAATTTATTGAGTCTTTTAATTGAAAAAGAAGACAAGTCAGAAAATATTGATATTACACCTATTACCGCTATTTGTTTAAGATTAACAGAAATTGAATTTAATAATTCAGCCTTAAATTTGACGAGACAAAAAATTACTAATCTTCTTCAAAAATTAGACACTCTTGATGAAGAATATCAAAAAATAACTAGACAATATGCGATCGCTCAAGCTGAATCTGCCTGGCGAAGTAGTTGGGTAGAGTAATGAGAAATTAGTAATTAAATAATTTATTCAGAAAAATGAGTGAGAAAAATATAGTTATTCCTGAAGTAATAATTGGTTTAGGAAATCCAGAAAAAAAATACGAAAAAACTAGACATAATATTGGTTTTGAAATAGTAGATTACTTAGCTGATAAGTGGGGTTTTAGTTGGCAAAAAAATACTAAATTTAATGCTTTATTTTGTGAAGGAATTTCACCTAATCGCCGCAAAATTAGATTAGTAAAACCGCTAACTTACATGAATCTATCAGGTCAATCTGTAAGAGCAGTATTAGACTGGTATAAGTTGGATGCTGAATCAAGTTTAGTCATCTATGATGATATGGATTTACCTTTTGGCAAAATTAGATTAAGATTATCAGGCTCAGCAGGTGGACATAACGGCATGAAATCAATCATTTCTCATGTTGGCACTCAAAAATTTTCTCGTTTTCGCATCGGTATCGGCAAATCTGAACATAAAGAGGTAACAGTTAGTCATGTTTTAGGTAAATTTTCTAAAACTGAAGCAAAAGTTATTGAGGAATTAATGATGTTAAGTCATGATGCCATCTGTCTGAGCTTAAGAGATGGTGTTGAGAAAGCTATGAGTCTTTATAATCAAAAGTTTGTGAGTATTGAAGATAGCCTGACCATTGAAAAAGAAAACAATTAATGATTCTTAATAATCCGTTATAATTCTAAGTTGCACCGCAATTATTTTATCTCTTTTTTCTTTTATGGTAGCTACATTTGACCCAATTAACCAGAAAATGCCTCTAACTCCGATTTTTAATCCGAGTGGTGATGATCGCATAGAAAATAGAACTGTTTGGTTTGGTAATACAACTAACTTGATGCAATTGAATGACGTTCGCTATTCATGGGCAATTGGTTTATATCAGCAGATGAGAGAAAATTTTTGGATTCCCCAGAAACTTGATATAACACAAGATGTTACTGATTATTGGAATTTAACCAGTGAAGAACGTCGTGCTTTTGAAGGAATTTTATCTTATTTAACTTTTTTAGACTCCGTTCAAACTTGCAATATTCCCCATTTAAAAAGCTCTATTACAGCCCCTGAAATTAGTCTATGTATGGCGGAGCAAATATCTCAAGAAGGAATGCACAATCACGCCTATCAGTACATGATTGAGACGATTATTCCTAGTGATAAAAGAGATCAAGTTTATGATTTTTGGCGCACAGATAAAGTTTTATCAGCAAGATGTGAATTTATTGCAGGATTTTATCAAAAATATATTGATAATCCCACAAAAGAAAATTATTTTATTGCTCTTTTAAGTGATTATTTATTAGAAGGCTTATACTTTTATAATGGCTTTATTTATTTCTACAATTTAGCCGCTAGAATGTTAATGCCGGGTTCTGCTGATATATTTAAAATGATTAATCGTGATGAATTAAGTCATGTGAGATTATATCAAAAATTGATCCCCGAAGCAATGCAAACATTTAACTATTCTTTAGATCAAATTTATGAAATGTTTGATACAGCAGTACAACATGAGTGCAAATGGACTAATCATATTGTCGGTAATAACATTTTAGGTATTACAGAATCTAGTACTGAGCGTTATACTAAATACCTTGCCAATATTCGTTTAAGAGCAATTGGCTTAGATCCCCTTTACACTGAGCCTCTCTATAGCAAAAGTCCTTATACTCATCTTGAAAAATTCTCTGACACCAAAAAAGAAGGTAACACCAAAGCAAATTTCTTTGAGGCTAGTGTTACCAGTTATATGATGTCCTCTGGGGTTTCTGGTTGGGATGAAATCTAAATTAGATTTGAGTTCGATATAAATTTGTTGGCAAAGATGAAACTAGAAGACTAGGTGACTAGGAAAGAATTGATTTAAACATTATTAAAATTGATTTTCGACACTTATTTATCAAATTTAATTCTTTTCAGCGAGAAAAATTTGGTGTCTTATTAGTCTTAAATCTTTATTTATCAGAGTTTTTTACTATTGAACTATTCTATTTGTTCACCTTGTCTTCATTGTTTCTCCGATGTCGAACCGAGATAAGTATAAGACTGAGAGATATTTTTTTTCTCGATAAAAGTAACTTCTTCAGTGGAAAAAGTCAAGGGTTGATGAAGTAACAGATAAAGACAAGGAATTAGAAACAGTGTCAATAAGGTAGCTAAAGACAACCCTGAAAATACCACAATTCCTAATGGTTGTAAAAATTCTCCTCCTTCCCCTGCCCCTAATGCTAAAGGGAACATTCCCAATACAGTAGTGATGGTAGTCATTAAAATAGGACGTAATCTTTGAGACGAGGCTTGAAGGATGGCAGTATAACGACTAGGCTTTTCAATATGAGGATTTTGGAGTTGTTTGTCATAAATTTGATTGGCTAACTCTACCATAATAATAGCGTTATTAACTACAATCCCAATTAATAAAACTGCACCCACAATAACTGTTGCACCGATGGGAGTTTGTGTAACGTATAAGCCGATTATTCCTCCCGATAAAGCTAAGGGTAAGGTAAACATAATCACTAAAGGATCAATAATAGAATTATATTGGACTGCCATCACCACAAATACTAGAAAGGCGGCTAAACTTCCTAAAATGGGCAGAGAGGCTTGTAATTGTTTGTTACTCTCGGCGGCGATACTTGGCAAGATGCGGATACCTTGAGGCAATTCAATGGTTTCTAAGATGCTGTTAACTTCCGCTAAACCTGGTCCTAAAGATGCTCCTTCCGCTAAATTTCCCGTAATAATAAATACTTGTCTTTGATTAATTCTTTGAATTTGGGAAGGGGCTTTTTCTGTGCTTATCGTTGCGACATCTCCTAAACGAATTAAGCGATTATCATTGGTAAAAATTGGTACTTCTAATAACGCATTGGCATCTTTAACCAGATTTTGATCTAGTTGTACTCGAATATCAATTAATCTTTCTCCTCTTTGCAACTGAGAAGTAACTAAACCGCTCACCGTAGTTTGTAAGGAATCAGTAATATCTATAATACTTAGATTCAAATCTGCTAACCGTTGTAAATCTGGGATAATAGCCACTTCTGGTTGGGCAGGATCAGCATCAGGACGAAATTGGACTAATTTTGCCTTTTCATCGAGAATTCCAACTATTTTTCTGCCCGTATCTTCTAATAAACCTTGATCATTGCCTTGTAAGATAACATCCACATCTGCTCTTACAGGCGAATTATTTAAAAATAAACCTCTTACCGCAGCAGGATTGACACGAATACGAGTATCGACTAAGTTTAATTGATTGAAAGCTTTGTTGAGCTTGGTTATATATTCATCCAAGTTTGTACCTTTTTTAACGGTAATAGTACTTGAACCTCTTAAAGCATTTTCATTAACATTACTAGCAAATAACGAACCGCCAGAGGTTGTAAAAGAGTATAAAGTTTCAGGTTGTTTCAAGATTATTCCATCAACTAATTCCATCACTTTTTGATTATTTTCGAGGATAGTATTCGGAGGAAACTGGACAAAAACACTGGCTTGTCCTGTGTTAATTTGGGGGAGAATTTCTTGGGGTAACTGTTGAGCAAAATTTAAGCTAGTACTGCCTAAGAGAATAAATAAACCAAGGACAAAAAACCAACGAATTTTGATCAGAAGACTTAAAACAAAGCTATAACTATTATTAGCCGCATTAAAAGCCTTGTTAAACCATGAAATAATGAAAAAACGACGAATTTGACTGGAAAATTGAATCGCCAATAATCGTGATGTGAGCATTGGTACAACAGTGACGGCCACTACGATGGAAGCACCAACGGCAAAGCTAATGGTTAAAACTAATTCGTTGAACAACAAAGAGATAAAACCGCCAATCATCAAAAATGGCAAAACTGCGACTAAATTAGTGCTGGTGGAAGCCACTAAGGCAGACTCTACTTCCGAAGAACTTTGAATAGATTGTTCGAGGATTTGTCGGCGATAAATTCCTTTGTCGGAAATGGGATCATGAATAATTTTTTCTGTGCCTTCGATGATGGTTTCTAACATCACAATAGAGTTATCAACCACAATGCCAACCCCTAAAGCTAAACCACCTAAACTGAAGACGTTTAAAGATAAGCCAAATATTTTCATCATAATTACCGCCGCTAAGGTAGCCATAGGTATCGAAATGACGATAATTATAGTCTGACGAATTGAACCTAAAAATAATAATACGGCGATCGCAGCTAAACCTGTACCAATTAAACCAGAACTGATAACGTTATTGATAGCATTACGAATAAAAATAGACTCGTCAAGGGTAGGTAATAAAGTTAAATCATCAGGGATAGTATTCGCTTTTTTTAACTCCTCAATTTTAGCTTTGATAGATTCTACCACCTCAATAGTATTGGCTTCGGGTTGTTTTTGCATACTCACTTTTACCGCAGGAGTACCATTAAGATACACAAAAATACGTTGATCTTGTGCACCATCGATAACGTTAGCAAAATCATTCAAATAAACTCTTTGAGAGGAATTAGGAATAGCAAAAGAAAGGTTATTTAATTCTTCAGCACTTTTAAATCTACCGACAACACGGGTTAAAGGCTCATTATTTTCGCCTAATAAGCGCCCTCCTGCTATATCTTGATTTGTATCTCGAATTTCAGCGAGAACATCATTTAAACCTATACCTAACGCCTGTAATCGTTGTAAATCGATTTCTACCCTAACTTCCTCTTCTATTCCTCCAGATATATCTACTGAAGCTACCCCCGGTACAACAGTTAATTCTCTAGCTAATTCTTGATTAGCAAATACTCTTAAATCTAAAATATCTCTAACTTCAGAAGTAATAGCAAATTCATAGACTGGTAACTGGGAAGGCTCAAATTTAAAGATACGGGGGCTTTCAATATCATCAGGTAAACGACTTCTTGCACGGTTAAAAGAAGCAGTAGCATCATTTAACGCTTGATCAATATTACCGCCAACTCTGAAAAATAAATCTAAACTAATACTATTTTCTCTCGTTTGCGAATAAACTAATTCGACTCCTTCAGTGGCAGAAAAAGCCTCTTCTAATGGACGAGTAATTTCTTCAACGGCAATTTCTGGTACAATGCCTTCAGTATCAACTCTCACCCCGATGCGTGGATAAGTGATAGACGGTAATAAATCCACTTGAATGGTGGTAACAAAAAAGATACCTATTATCATCACCGCCAAAGTTAACATTATAGTAGCGATGTGACGGCGAATAGATAAACCGCTAATACTAAACCTTGAACTTAAAGGGGTGAAAGGCAATTTCATGGTGATTTTGATTACTTATGAAGATAAAAGTCCAACACTAAACTAACATAGGCAACTGATAATTAACAATCAACAGATGATAAAGATAAGGATAGTGACACTGCTTAAATATATCTGAGTTAGATCACCAGAAAACAGACAGGAAAGTGTTTTCAAAAAAGTCTGGGTTAATTTGTTTAACCCTAATCCCAACCTCAGTTTAACAAAAGGAAAATGATGATGCTTCAACTATCGCTCACTAACCTAGACAGCTGGACAGTTAGAATAGTCGAATAGTTGAAAAATGTTCAATAAGTACTTAGGCAAAATTAATTGTGTATAGACAATGGAAGATAAGAGTTTAAAACCCTTGAGTAACAAGGGCTTAGGAAAAATAAAATCCACAATTAATTATACTCACCTACTTATTTGTGCATTTTTGAGAGAATTTTCTTGATTTGATTCACAAAAAACACAATCTGCCTGTCTTTTTAAAACACTATTATTTTTGACTTAACCCGTTATAAGCAATAGTTAAAAACTGATTAGAATTTAAAAATCCTTTACCCCAAGTCTCATCTAAATCCGCTAAAGTTTTGGCTTCAATTAAATCTGACAATGTCATATTCTTTGTAATACCCTCTTTAACCCTTTCATTGACAGTTTTTAGCATATCTTGAAAAGCCATTAAGTCTTTAGGACTGGCAATTTCTCCATGACCAGGGATAATAATAGATTGATCATCGCATAATAACAATATTTTATCAATGGCTTTAATCATACCCTGTACTGAACCACCAACACCTGTATCAATAAAAGGATACATACCATTAAAGAATAAATCTCCCGTATGAATCAAATTTTGTTGAGGAAAATGAATTACTATATCTCCATCAGTGTGTGCAGGGGGAACATGAAAAGCATTAATGGGATTATCATTAAGATTCAAAGAAGTTTGATCATTAAAAGTAATTCTCGGTAAAGCCTGATTACTCGATACGGGAATATTCATTCCTAAAACTTCATAAGTATGAGGAACTTTCATCTGTTTAATGACATTATCATGGGCAATAATCATCGCACCATTTTTAGCAAAGTTTTCATTTCCTCCCGTATGATCAAAATGATAATGGGTATTGATAAGGTAACGAATGGGTTGACGAGTAATTTTTGCCATTGCCTCTGTGATTTTTTCAGATAATGAAGGAAGTTGACTATCTATTAAGATAATTCCATCATTGCCAACATATGCCAACATATTTCCCCCCTCTCCCTTCAACATATAGAGATTTTTTACCGCATAAACCTCTATTTTGACATTATCCAAATTTTTTTGAGCAATAATTGCCGGTACAGCTGATATTACTTTTGTTGAGGAATTTTCTTGTTTATCAAAAGGTATGATTATATGAGCTAAAACACTTTGTGTACAAAACAAAAGAATAGCTATACTGAAAATAATTAGTAAAGAGTTAAACTTAAACTTGATCTTAGTCATAATAATATAGGAATCCTGCTGAATTTATTTCTGTTTTTAAACTCATATATAATATATTGTTACTTATTACTTACTGCTTAATTACATGAAGGAAAAATGTTAAGAATGAACAGAATTCGTTATGTTAACATCAAGTTTTAACATTAACACCCCTAATGGTGGCAAACATAAATCAAGAGAATCACCATAGCTATGGAAAAACCAAGATTCTGTCCATTTTCCTCCTAAATTACCCATATTACTTCCACCATATTCACGAGAATCACTGTTAAAAATTTCAGTATAAAATCCTGCTTGAGGTACGCCAATGCGATAATGACTATGAGGTTGAGGAGTAAAATTACAGACGATGACAATAAATTCACCATTTTTAGCACGACGCAGAAAAGCAACAACGCTATGACGATTATCACTACAATCAATCCACTGAAAGCCTTCTTCTTCAAAATCTAATTCATATAGAGCAGGTTCATTTTTATATAAAGTATTAATATCAGCGAAGAATTTTTTAAGTTCCTTATGTTTGTCATATTGTAATAAATGCCATTCCAAATCATTCCAGACATTCCACTCACTCCATTGTCCAAATTCCATGCTCATAAACATGGTTTTTTTGCCCGGATGTGCGAACATATAACCGAATAGACTGCGCATATTCGCAAATTTTTGCCATTCATCTCCTGGCATTTTGCCTATCATGTTGCTTTTGCCGTGGACAATTTCATCATGGGAAAGGGCTAACATATAATTTTCGCTGTGATGATACCACATACTAAATGTGATACTATTTTGATGGAATTGACGAAACCAAGGATCCATAGCAAAATAATCTAGCATATCGTGCATCCAGCCCATATTCCATTTCATATTGAAGCCTAAACCTCCCATATAAGGCGGACGAGATACCATTGCCCATGAGGTTGATTCTTCAGCAATAGATAAGATACCAGGGAAGTAATTAAAGATAGTACCGTTAACTTGACGCAAAAATTCCACCGCTTCGATGTTTTCTCTGCCACCGTATTGATTTGTTACCCATTCTCCGTTTTCTCGATCATAGTCAAGGTAAAGCATAGACGCTACTGCATCAACCCGAATCCCATCGATGTGGTATTTATCGAACCAAAATAAAGCATTGGCTACAAGGAAATTACGAACTTCGTTGCGTCCATAATCAAATACTAAGGTACCCCAACCTTTATGTTCACCTTTACGGGGATCTCCATGTTCATACAAATGCGTTCCATCGAAGAAAGCTAAACCATGTCCGTCTTTTGGAAAATGTCCAGGTACCCAATCAACTATAACACCAATACCATTTTGATGACATACATCGATGAAATACATTAAATCTTCTGGGCTACCATAACGAGAAGTTGCCGCATAATAGCCAGTGACTTGA
This sequence comes from Geminocystis sp. NIES-3708, assembly GCF_001548095.1. Classification (NCBI taxonomy): domain Bacteria; kingdom Bacillati; phylum Cyanobacteriota; class Cyanophyceae; order Chroococcales; family Geminocystaceae; genus Geminocystis; species Geminocystis sp. NIES-3708. Next base: position 553,634 of record NZ_AP014815.1, read on the forward strand.
TAACCCCATGAACCATCAAAGGGATGTTCCGCAACGGGTAATAATTCAATATGAGTATAGCCTAATTCTTTGACGTAGGGAATTAATTTCTCTGCGAATTCATAGTAATTTAAAAAACGAGCAGTGGACTTAATTTCAGAAACAGGTACAACTTCTGCTGCATCACCAAATTGTTTTAAAGGATCTTCAATAGATGTGTGCAACCATGATCCCAAGTGTAGTTCATAAACAGAAACAGGTTGAGTTAAAGGATCTGTATTACGGCGTTTTTCTAGCCAATCTTGGTCATTCCACTGATAAGAGTCTAAATCAGCAACAATAGAAGCGGTTTTGGGACGTACTTCTTGATAGAATCCGAAGGGATCAGATTTTTCGTAAATGTGTCCTTCCCAATTTTTAATTTCATATTTATAATGAGTTCCGTAGTTAAGATCAGGAATAAATATCTCCCAGATCATATTCTGACGTTTCCGCATTTGATGTTCTCTGCCATCCCAAGAGTTGAAATCTCCCAATACTGATACATTTCTCGCATTAGGTGCCCAAACGGCAAAATATACCCCTTTAACTCCGTTTTGTTCGATAACGTGAGCGCCTAGTTTTTCATAGATACGATGATGATTACCTTCCCCGAATAGATGTATATCAAAATCAGTTAATTGTCCTTCTTTGAATTGGTAGGGATCATATATTACTTTTTCGTGATTTTCTTCTTTTATTCTTAATTGATAACTATTTAGTTCTGGTGCTTCGATTTCACACTCAAAAAAGTTGGGGTGATGGTGCGATCGCATTGCATATTCTTGACGACTATTAGGAATAACCACAGATGCACTATTCGCTTTGGGTAAATATGCTCGAATTACCCATTGTTTTTGGTCATTGTTTTCTGACAGAAGATGACAACCAAGTATTTCAAAAGGATCATGATGTAAATTATGAACTATTTGATTGACTTGCTCAGAGGTTATTGTGCTAGACATTTAATTATTGATACTTAAACATTTTTTATATTGTTCTAATGATAATATCTAGTCTTACTTTTAGGATAATTACTTTTTGTCTAAGTATTAATAACTATACATAGTTATGGCTTTGGTGAATTCAGCCATTAACGATCTGGAACTGTTACATCCTTCCAACAAAGATAATCAATAAGCAAACGGACAGAATAAGTCAACATTTTGACTTATTTTGAATAACACAAAGTTTTTCAGTGTAGTTTTACTAAGTAATGCCTTAATCTTGTGTTTTCCTCTCCACTGTTGTCATATATGTTTTACTAGTAATAGGTTAAGATCGACCTCAGGAATAAACTGTGGATATACCCTTCTTTTGTCATGTTCGGAAATAAAATAATAGTAGAAAAAGAAAAATTAAACTTGGGAGGCATAAACAATAATGGATGTAGCAAAACAAGTTTGTAAATATTTACATAGAATATTGTATTATAGTAGGTGTATAAAAAATAATATTGTTGGATAACAAGATTTATCGGTTTAGCTTGACTCCATCTGTGTGTATAGAGTAAGTTGTACATTCAAAAAGCGGCGACTGAAAGTATAATAACGATATTCTCTCCCTATTATCTCTCAAAAATCTAGGCGTATAGTAAAAGTGCTAATTTTTTTTGATTAGTGATGCCTACTTCCAATCTATAGAAAACAAAACTCATACTCCGTAAAGGTTATATCTTCTCTAAAATTTTTCAAAAACACAGTCAATAATCATAATTATATGTCTAACGTTAACTTCCTTCCATTTGTTACATAACTTTGTATTGTGATTGCACACTATTAAAGTGCGTCTTAGGTTGTAACTTTTTTCTTTCTCTTTTAATGTTTAAGTCCTGTTATAACCAATTACCGATTAAAATAAAAGCAGACCAATAGGAAGGATGACTGTATTGGGAATGTTTAATCATGTCAATCTGTGCTTTTCTTAATGCTTCTGCTTTAGAAATAAAGGGATTATTTAATTGTTGGTAAAAATCACTTATGAGTAATTGTGTTGACTCATCTACTACGGGCCATAAACTTGCAACAGTAGTTCTCGCACCTGCTTTCAAAGATATTCCAGCTAAACCCAAAGTTGCTCTTTTATCACCTACGGCTGTTTGACAGGCACTTAAAACTAATAATTCTAAAGGTTGTTTTTTATTATAGTTTTGAAATAAACTTGTGAGTTCTTCGATCCCAATTTTTTCATCCCACGTTAACAAAAATGTACTATTTTTATCGGAACTAAATTGTCCGTGAGTAGCAATATGTATAATGGGTGAAAGAGAATTATTAATGATTTTTTTGAGTTGATTTTGGGTAAATTCTTGATTTAAAAGAGTTTCACTTTGAGGAATAATATTATTAATTTTTTTTATTTCTACAGCAACTTGGGGTAAAGGATCAAAAGTTTTTCCTAATTCATTTTCTTGATTCATGTCACTTAATCCTGACAATATTACTTTTTGTTGAGAATTTTTAGAATTTTCTGGCGGTAATAATTGTAAACTGGGAGCAACGGCAATATTATAATTTTCTATAAGATATTTATTACCATCAAAAAGTGCTGACATAGGAATATTTTTTAAGTTTCCATCAGCGACAAAGACTAAATTTTTGACTTGAAATGAAACTAATTTTTCTTTAACTGGTTCAATAATATTATTATATAAATTATATAATGATAATTGAATAGAATTAAGATCTTGAAGATTTTCAGCCGATAAATTATTAGTTAAAATATCGATTTCAGAATTGATTTTTTTCTGATCAATTTTAATACTATGATGATGTAAAGTTTTATTTCCGATGGAGACAATTACTTCTAATCTATCCTCTAAAATAATGGGATAAAAAATAGCTGTTTCTTGATCAATTATCTTCTCTAAATTAATAGGTTTTATATCTAAACAAGCATCACGAAAAAAGTTATCTAACTCCGCTACTTGTAAAGAATCAATCGTATTTCTTGCTAATTTTATTTCTTCATCAGTGGCGGTATCATTTAATAAAAGATCGACAAATTCTCGATATATTGGCTCAATATTAGTTCTAAAATCAAATTCCAGATCATTATTTATTCCTGCCAAATCACCCCTCAAATTTTTTAAAATATTTACAGCAGATTGATAGGAAGAAATAGCTTTATCTCGTTGATTATTTTCTCTGGCAATTTTTCCTAATAACCAATGCCATTGATAACTTAAATCTGAGGCTTTTATTTCTTGACTAAAATATAATGCTTTTGATGTCAAATTTTGAGATTCTTTAAAATTATTCAAAGAAAAATACAACTTTCCTAAATTTCCTAGAGCATTACTTTTTCCTCGATTATAATTAATACTATTACTTTCTTGATAAGCTAATTTTAATTGTTGTATAATAAACTGAGTATACTTTTTAGCATCAATTTCTAATAAATTATTAGCTAAACTTATTCGATAATTAATACTATTTTTATTTGGTTTAATACTTATTCTATTTATATTTTCGAGAATCTCATCAATTACATTATCTATATTATGAAGATCATTATAATTAATTAATAACCCTAAATAAGTCAACTTAGCAATAACTTTTATTTCGGGAACATCTTGAATATTAATTGCTTTTTGATAATAGTTATTAATATTATTCAAATCTTTATTAATTTGCTTTTTATTGTTTTGAATAATACTTTTATAAGTCCCAGCTTCAATATTTTTAAATAAATCGATATTTTCTAAATAATTCTCACTTTGATTAATACTATTGACACGGTAATCAAGATTTTCTTTCTTTATCAAAAAAGCTAAATTTCCTTGAGCTATAAATATATTAGCTATTAAAGAATCTTGCTTATAATTTTCTGCTATTTCTAAGGCTTTATTTAAAGCAATTTCTCCTTGATTAAACTCACCAATTGTACTTAATTTTTCCCCTAGAGTTAACCATGCTTGAGCTGTTATTATATTTTGAGGTGCGTTTTCTAATTTACTTTGAATACTGGTTAATTTATCTAAGGCTTGACGATAAAATCCTAATTCTTGTAATGCTCTAGTTTGTTTAATTTCAGCATAAATAAATTGACTAATATCACCCCTTTTTTCTGCTATTTTACTACTTTTTTTCCATGTTTGAATAGCAATTTCAGGGGAAGCAATTTCCATTTCTACTTCTGCTTGAATTTCAAAAGCAAAATTCAGTAGTTTGGATTTATTCTTATCTTGATCATCGATTTGATTAACAACACTTAAAGCTTTTTTAATAGTAGAATCGGCAAGAGTAAATTCTTGTTGATGAAGATAGATTAAAGCGAGATTAATTAAACTTTGAGATTGAGAAATAATATCTTTTTTTTCTTTTCCTTGAGAAATAATATTTTTTAAGGTTTCAATAGCAGAAGAATAGTCTCCTTTTTGATAAAAAATTTCAGCTTCTGTCATCATCTCAAATGCTAAAACTTTATTAGATTTCACCGTAAAATTAACTGTGAAAAAAAATGTTAGCAAGGCAAGTTTAAAAAATGGTTGAATTTTCATAGTTTTACTTTAATAAAAATAAACTCTAATAAATTATCTGGATAATTATTTATTACTCATTATTCACTACTAAAATGGTTTTAATTCAAAAGAAAAATAAATTCCATCTCCCTGTAAGGTGTTATTATCATCATTTAAATTAACTAGGGGAATACCATAATCAATTCTGGCAGAAAAACGATCACTGATTAACAGTTTTAAACCTAAACCAACACTCGCAAGACTATTTTTTTGTAAAGGAATATTATCGTTATTCCAAACTGTACCAAAATCAAAAAAGGGTGATAGTTGTAAGGTAGTTTTCCATTTAGGAATTTTTAAAATGTTAGCACGTAATTCTGTCGAAGCAAAAAAACCATTATCTGCAAGTAAGGCGTCTTGAGAGTAACCTCTGACGGTATAAATCCCCCCTATACTAAATTGCTCGACGGGAAGTAAAGTTTTATTAGCTAATTGTAAATCTCCCCTAACTAACCACATGACATCAGGAGTTAACAAATTGAGGTATTGACTTTGTCCCCGCCATACGAAAAAATTACTATCGGGTCTATCATCATTATTGTTAGTTGCTCCAAAAGCAGAGATACCAAAGTTAAATTGAGAACGGGCTAAAAATACATCTCTTAGACTACGCTTGTTATACTCTTGAAAAAAACGGATAGCAAACACCCTGGTTTTACCGTCAGCATCCGCACCACGGGATAAGGGAAAAGGCTCACCCAGTAAATAGTTACTACTATTTTGCCAGTCGGTGGTAATGCCTAAAGCAAATTCTTGGTTAGCGGTTTGATAGATGGGTTGACGATAGGTTAACTCATATTTTTCATAGTTAGATTCTAAGTCAAAAGGCTCAAAAATTTCGGGATAGATAACTTTCGATTCGCTACTCCTAAAGGCAAAACTTACTGTACCATTGTGAGCGTTTACGGGTAAAGTATAACTAAGATCATCTAAACTATCGCTTCCATCCGTATGATAGTAGGTAACATTAAATCGATCACCCCAACCAATTAGGTTATTATGGGTTATCTGCCCTAAAATGCGATTAGTGCCAACACTGGGATTGCGATAATTATCATAACTTACCATGGCAAAAAAAGCCTTAGCTTCGATAGCATTAACCTCTAGAATATTATTACCAACAGTCGTGCCTTCAATTAATTTGGCAGAAACTTGAGAAAGTAGGGGGTTAACCTGTAATAATTGTAACGATTGGAGTAATTTTTGTTGATTTAGGGGAGATTTTGCCCCAATGGCTAACCGATTACGTACATAATTTTCTTGAAGATGGTGTAAACCACTGATTTCGATAGATTCTACTTTTCCCTCAATAACTTGAATCGTCACCACGGTATTGTCTGGGATGATAGTTTGTTGTGGAATGAAAGCTCCTGAAGTAATATAACCATTATCTACATACAACTGAGTAATTTTTTCTTGTGCTTCCACCAATTGACTGAAAGTGATGGGAGTATTAGTATAATTAGCTAGAATTTGCTTAAATTTTTCTTCACTAAAAATAGTACTCCCGATTACTTTAAACTTTTTAACAATGATTTCTCCCTCAATATTTTCTAAAGGTGAAGAAGGATTTGTTTCTGTGGGAGGCGTAGGTAAAACATTTTCAAGGGGAGGTAAAGGCTGAATATCAGAAGGTGGATTGAGGGGTGGAGGATTTAGTCTTGGAATAGTTTGTGCAGTGGTTATTTTTGTATAACTAACAAAACTAATTAGGGTGAGAAAAAAAGTTATTTTATACATAATTTTTATTTAATTAAAATCTTGATTTTATTTTTAAATTGTTAAATTTATATCCAGAATTGGGTAAGGGCAATATTAAACCTACTGAGTAACGCAAGAAAAAGAAAGGGAAGGTGGTAAAGTCAATTTTTCACGAGATAGACTAAGATTTGTCGGTTTTTCTTTCGTGTCGAAATCCAAATTTAGCCAAGGAGTAAGGATGATATTTTGATAATTAAAATCATTCGGTTGTGCTGGTAATCCTCCTTTTTTGATAATGTAAAATGAACCTGCTAATTTATTGCCAATGAATTTACAAGCATTCTGATTAATTAAATTCTCTACATCTACAAAGTTTGAATCTAAACTAATTAAACCAGAGGTAGGATCTACGTTGGGGTTACGGATGATAACTTCTCCATCTAATCCTAATTGTGAGGAGGCACTAATGGTAAAAAATTCTCCCCCTAATATTAAATTAGTGGTAATGTCGATATTTCCTCCATCTCCTTCAAAAGCATTGGCAGTTATGGCATTAAAAGGATTGGCAGGAGAAGAAATGATGAAAGGTGCATTGAGAAGAATATTTCCTCCATCTCCTCCTGCTTGGGCTGTACCTGCCGTTGCTGTTATATTACTACTGTTAAATAAAGTTAATAGGTTTTGAATGTTGAGGGTTAAGTTACCGCCATCACTACTGAGGGTTTGAGTTGTTATATCGCCGTTATCGAGGTTAAGGTTATTCGTATTAACTGTTATGTCTCCTCCTTCTCCACTACCTAAACTATTAACGGCAATTTCTCCTTCATTGATAATATTAAGTAAGGGTGCGTTAATGTTAATACTACCTCCATTCCCTGTAGAATTAACTTGGGTATTGGCAAATAAACCGCTATTGTTTCCAGAAATAAAAAGGTTTTCTTTGAGGTTGAGAGTGATATTTCCTGCTTGAAATTGACCATCTGTTTCAGTGTTGATGCGACTACCGTTAGTTAAGGTGACATTATCGGCATTAACTAAAATACTATCAGCATTTCCTTGTCCTAGGGTACTCGCCCTTAATTGAGATTGGTTATCTAGGTTTAATGTTTGAGTATTAACTTTTATTCTGCCTCCTAATCCTACTCCTGTTTTTTCTACGGCGGTGGCAATCTGACTGTTATTATTGAGTTTAACTGTGTCATCAATGATGAGTTGTACAAACCCTCCTTCCCCATTTCCTGCATTACTCGCATTGATTTGGCTGTCATTATCTAAATTTAAACTAGGGGCATTGATAATGATATTACCTCCTTTACCGATACCTCCTTCATTTAAAGCACTGGTAATTTTTGCCTGATTATCTAATGTTAAAGGTGTTTTAGCATTGATAAAAATATTACCTCCTTCACCAATGCCTGAAGTGGAAGCAGTTATTTCTGAATTATTAAGGTTAAAACGGTTACTGCTAATGGTAATATTGGCTGGTTGATTGGCTTCTCCTTTACTTCTTATCTCGGTGGAAATTTGTGTGTTATTCGTCACATTCAAATTATCAGCATTGTCGATGAGGATGCTTCCGGCGTTACCTTTGCCATCGGTGAAGGCGTTAATATTTGTCTGACTGATATTAATTTGATTTCCTGAGAGATTAATATTACCTGCATCTCCTGTGGATTGGGTTGAGGCATTTATTTCTAATCCATTACTGAGATTGATATTTTCACTATTAATCAAGATATTTCCTGCTTTGCCACTACCTAGAGTTTCAACTTTGATTATTCCATCTCCTTGTAGATTAATTATCTTAGGTGCGTTAATGTTAATATTGCCTCCGTTTCCTGAGTTAGTAGTAGAGGCGGAAATTTGCCCTTTATCACCAAAGGTGACGGTTAAATCAGAATTATCATGGGGGTTAATATTTAAGTTACCTGCGTCAGCTACCCCGTCAGTTTCAGCAAAAATTCCTAACTCTCCTTTTATATCAAGAAAATTAGCAAAAATATTGATATTACCAGCATTTCCCGTAGCGTTAATTGTTGTTTTGGCACTTAATTCAGAATTTTCCCCAATAGTTAAAATATCCGTGGTAATGTTAATGTTACCTGCCTCGCCAATACTATCAGTTTGTACATTTAACAAGCTATTATCAGTGATGGTAACGTTGGATTCTGCTAAAATATCAATATTACCAGCTTTTCCTTCTCCTTGAGTAGCGGCGGAAATCTGAGAGTTGTCAGCAATTGTCAATTGAGGAGTGTTAATTAAGATACCTTGAGAGTCACCTATTGCCCCTTGTTTTACTTCAGAGATGATTTGAGCTTGATTTGTCAAAAATATTGATTCTGTGGCATTAAAGATGATTAAACCTGCATTTCCTGCTGATTCCGTCGAGGTGTTGATAGAAACTCCATCGGTAATGGTAATATTTTTGCTGGTGAGGTTGATGTTTCCTGCTTTTCCGTTACCTGATGTTTCTGCTGTAATCGACCCAAGTCCTCGAATATAGATATTTTCAGGGGTATTAATAGTAATACTACCACCGTCACCGCTATTAGTAGTACGAGCAGAAATAAAGCCGTTATCAATAAATTGAATGTTTAAATTGGTATTAAGAGGAAAGGCATCTTGCCCGATAATTTGATAAGGTTGAATAGTTAAATTACCTGCATTGGCTTCGCTATTGGTTTCGGCAAAAATGCCTAATTCTCCAGCAATGTTAAGTTGATTAACATTTAGAGTTATATCACCGGCGATCGCATTTTCTCCCGTAGCAGAGTCAGTACTTTTAGCACTTAATTCCGCATTATTGCCAATGGTAAGGGTTGGTGAGTGAATGGTAATATTTCCTGCTTTACCTTGATTTCTGGTTTCAACAATTAATTTGGTATCGTTATCGAGGATGATACTGTCACGGGTGTTGATATTAATATCACCTGCGTTTCCTTGCCCTTCAGTAAAAGTTTCAATACCTGAGCCTTCAGATATAGTGAGTTTTCCTGTATCTAGGTTAATGTTTCCTGCATTTTTATCGGTAAAAGTGACAGCAAAAATTCCGCCTACTTCTCGATTGACATCTTCATTAAAAGAAGTACCATTAAGGGAAACAGAATCAGTAGCATTAATATTAATATTACCTGCGTTTCCCTGCCCAAAAGTAGAGGCAGAAATCGCCGCACCTTGATTTAATTCTAGGGTTGTGGTTGTAATATTAATCTCATTGCTATTTCCTATGCCTGTTTCATCTACTTCACTAACAACACGACTCACCAAATTATTATTATCCTTGCCTGATAGTAAGACAGAATCGGCTTTGATTTCAATTTTACCTGCATTACCTTTCCCTGAAGTAACGGTAGAAATAGCCCCTCCGTCACTGATATTAAGGGATGAGGTATCAACGGTAATTCCTCCGCTATCACCAATAGCCGTTTCTTCTACTTCACTGGCAATATCACTGCCAAAACCTTGACTATCTTCTCCTTGAATCGTAATAGAGTCGGTAGCCGTAATGGCGATCGCACCTGCTTTCCCTTCTCCTGATAAACTGGCAGAAATTAAACCACCATCATTGATAGTTAAAACTCCCGTATTAATCTTGATTCCTCCGCTATTTCCTTTGCCACCTTCCCCTACTTCACTAGCAATACCACTAATAGAACTTCGGCTATCTTCCCCTAAAATAGTAATTGAGTCGGTAGCTGTAATTTCAATTAATCCGGCATTACCTATTCCGAAAGTATTAGCCGAAATTAATGAACCATCATCGATAATGAGAGAAGATGTGTTAATTTTAATACCTTCACTGTCACCTTGAGCATTTTCTCTGACAGCACTAACAATTGCATTAGTAAAACCGAGACTATTTTCCCCTGACATAGTGAGAGAATCAGTGGCAGTAATATCAATCAATCCTGTATTCCCTAAACTAAAAGTACTAGCGGAAATAACTGCACCATCTTGGAGGGTTAGGGATGAAGTGTTAATTTTGATACCTTCGCTATTGCCTTCGGCGTTTTTTGCTACCTCAGTAGTAATGGCATTAACAAAGCCAGAACTGTTATCTCCTGATAATGTAATACTATCAGTCGCTTTAATGTCAATTAATCCTGCATTGCCGATGCCAAAAGTATTTGCTGAGATTAAACTACCATCATTGAGAGTTAAAGTACCTGTTTCTATGGTGATTTTGCCACTATCTCCTCTCCCTGTTTCGGTAATTTCCGATGCAATCGCACTTAATAAACCGTCACGGATTCCTTTAATATTAACTGAATCTTGGGCATTAATGGTAATTGCACCCGCATTTCCCTGTCCTGATGTTGATGTTAAAATTACTGATGAGTTCTCTAATCTAAGATTATTAGTGTTAATTATAATTTCACCACTATTACCGATTGCTCCTTCATCAACCAGACTTAAAATACGACTATTATCAAGAATTACCAACTGGGCATTATCAATTAAAATACGATTAGCATTGGCATTTTCTCCTGAAGTACTAGCCGTAATAATTCCTTGATTAGACATAAATAGTTGAGGGGTATTAATAAATAATTCCCCAGCATTGCCCCTAATACCTTGAGTCTCAGTAATTAAGGCACTATTAACAGGAATCAAATTAGAACCTATCGTACCACTACCAGAAATATTAATATATTCATTGGCATTAATAGTTAAAGTACCTCCATTTCCTCTTTCTAAAGTGGGAGAATTTTCTTCAACTAATGAACCGGAATTGATTACACCACCATTCAATAAATTTAATTGATTAACATTTAATGTTAACGTACCTCCATTGCCAAGCCCATAGGTATCAGAGGAAATTTTTGCTCCTTTTTCAACGGTTAATTTATTGGTATTGATTAGTAAATTACCACCATTTCCTCCCGGAAGAATCGTCACGTTTCCAGTTTCATCTATCTTAGCAGGTTCAGCAGAGACTGAAATTGAACTTTGTCCACTGGTTGGGGTAGCGATTGAATTAGTAGCACTAACTAAAATCGAATTATCTGCATTTACGGTTAATTCCCCTCCTTGACTACCATTACGAGAAACAACTAATATTTGTGCTCCATCTAAAATATTGAGTTGTTGAGTTGCAATGGTAATATTTCCTGCATCCCCAAAAGCAGAAGGATCATCTGCTGTTTGAGCTAAAATACCTGTTTGTATATCTGAACCTTCTAATGTGATTAATTTCGAGGCTTGAATATTAATATTACCAGATTTTCCTTGCCCAAAAGTAGCTGTATCAATTACTGAGCCATTTTGAATCCTTAACTCGCCAGTTTCAATGAATATATTTCCACTATCTCCATCGGAAAAAGATTGAGAAAATAATCCACCCGGTGCTATACCATCATCATATTCACTAAATCCGCTTAAATTAATGGAATCATAAGCTTTTATGTTAACATCACCACCTAATTCAGTGCCTTCGGTTAGTGAGCCAATTTGCGATCGATTAACATTCAACCGATTTGTGGTAATATTAATGTCTCCTGCTTGATCAACCTCAGCCTCATTATTACTAGATATACCAGTAGATATTCCTGAATCCTCGACATTTACTGAATCCAATGCCATAATTGATATATGCGAACCACTGCCGAAAGTTAATGTATCACTTTGAAGATAGCTTTCTTCGGTAACATTAATATTCTGTCCGTAGATTTCAATATTGCCGCCTGTATCACCAGTCACATTTAAAAATGAGGCTTCCGATATATTAATGTCCCCACCATTTTGGATTTGAGAATAATCTAATACCCAACCTAAATTATCCGTAGCTAGATTAACGATGCTATTTTCTTGTACTGCACCTAATGAGATTCTTCCACTTTCGCTGGTTATTTCACTACCTTTTATTAAAATCTCTCCTCCTACAAGGGCGATAGTTTGAGAAGGTGCAATGGTTAAACTAGCTTCATTAATGATACTTTGGGGAAGACCATTGAATTGTAAACCTACAGGTACACTAATTGTTAAGAGAGGAGGTGTTTGAGGATTTGTAGCGCTAAATTCTGAACCGTCACTCAATAAAATACTACTAGCAGTACTAGCAATAAAAGAACCATTAATATTTAATTGTGCATTAGGACCAAAAAAGATACCATTAGGATTAATAAAAAATAAATTAGCAGAACCTAAAACCCCTAATTCTCCTAAAATTTGTGAACTATTATTACCTGTTATACGAGTAAGAATATTGATTATTCCTGAAGGATTTACAAAATAAGTAGCATTTCCTTCACCGATATTAAAATCTAAAAAACTATGGAATAAATTATTCCCTCTAATTGCTCCACCTTCTATATGTTGTAAAGTTTGCTCTAGTTGATTTATAATAGAACTTTCTTGACCTAAGGTTTGATCAGGTATGATTTGAGCTTTAATATAATTAGGTTTAAATAAAGATAAAATAACTGATATTAGTAATAATTTTTTTTTTGTTATTAACATGAGTAATAGATAATCTTTCGGTATTTAATTTTAGGTTTTAGGTCAATTATTAAACTTAATACTTATCACTTATTACCCTATTCTCAAAGATAATTCTATTTTAATTTAGTTATATTTAAACCCCTACTTCAAAAGCAACACCCTCTTCCACAAATTGAGGAAAATTGGCTATAATGTTGCGACGTTCTTCTTCTCCAACAAACAAATAAGTACCAGGTTGTTGTGTATTTTGAAAACGATAAAAGTCAACTCCCTTATTCGCATTGCCATCATAAGCATAAAAAGCAACACCTTCTTCTCTAAAATTAGGGAAATTTTGACGAATATTTTGACTTTCTTGTTGTCCTGCATATAAATATGTACCGGGTATAGCAGTATTTTGAAAACGATTAAAAACAATTAATTCATCATTAGGCTCACTACTAACATTAAAGGCGAATCCTTCTTCTCGAAATTGAGGAAAATTTTGACGAATACTTTGACTTTCTTGTTCTCCAGCAAATAAGTATGTACCAGGGCGATCGCCATTTTGGAAACGATAGATGGGATCGTTTAAATTATTAATAGGTGGAGTATCAACAGCATTTACTCTAATTGTTACCGTTGCAGGATTAGAAACCACATTAGCATCGGCAGTTTTTCTGGCTATGTAGGTAAAAGTATCTTGTCCACTAAAATTAGAATTTGGTGTATAAGTAAATGAGCCATTGCCATTGAGAGTCACATTACCATTACTAGGCTGAGTTGCGATGACGGCAGTAAGATTAGCAATATCAACTCCTGTATCATTACTTAAGACACCTGCTGGTAAAGTAATATTTAAAACGCTATTTTCATTGACATTAAAATTATCATTATTCGCTACGGGGATTTCAATGGGTGGTGGAGTAACAGAATTTACTTTAATTGTTACCGTTGCAGGATTAGAAACCACATTAGCATCGGCAGTTTTTCTTGCTTTATAGGTAAAAGTATCTTGCCCACTAAAATTAGAATTTGGTGTATAAGTAAATGAGCCATTGCCATTGAGAGTCACATTACCATTACTAGGCTGAGTTGCTATAACGGCGGTGAGATTAGCAATATCAACTCCTGTATCATTACTTAAGACACCTGCTGGTAAAGTAATATTTAAAACACTATTTTCATTGACACTAAAATTATCATTATTCGCTACAGGGATTTCAATGGGTGGTGGAGTAACAGAATTTACTTTAATTGTTACCGTTGCAGTCTTAGAATCTACATTGTTATTGTTAACAATCTTTCTCGCCTTGTAGGTAAAAGTATCTTGCCCACTGAAATTCGGATTCGGTGCATAAGTAAATGAACCATCAGCATTGAGAGAGACAGTACCATTACTACTTTGAGTTTCAATGACAGCAGTGAGACTAGCATTGTCAACGTCTGTATCATTACTTAAAACACCAGGCAAAGCAATACTAAAAATGCTATCTTGAAATACTGTAAAAATATCATTATTTGCTATGGGGATTTCAATGGCATTAACTGTAATTGTTACCGTTGCAGGATTAGAAACCACATTAGCATCGGCAGTTTTTCTGGCTATGTAGGTAAAAGTATCTTGTCCACTAAAATTGGAATTTGGTGTATAAGTAAATGAGCCATTGCCATTGAGAGTCACATTACCATTACTAGGCTGAGTTGCGATGACGGCAGTAAGATTAGTAATATCAATGCCCGTATCATTACTTAAGACACCTGCGGGTAAAGTAATATTTAAAATATTATCTTGATTGACAGTAAAACTATCGTTATTCGCTATGGGGATTTTCAAGGCATTAACTGTAATTGTTACCGTTGCTAGATCAGAATCTACATTTCCTATTCTTTCGTCATTGGGACGTGGATCGAAGTCAGCAGTCTTTCTCGCCTTATAAGTAAAAGTATCTTGCCCACTAAAATTCGGATTCGGTGTATAAGTAAATGAACCATCAGCATTGAGAGCGATAGTACCATTACTAGCTTGATTTTCAATGATAGCAGTGAGATTAGCATTATCAACGTCTGTATCATTACTTAAAACACCAGGCAAATTAATATTTAAAATGCTATCTTCATTGACAGTAAAACTATCATTATTCGCTATAGGGATTTCAACTCCGGGAAAAACAGTAATAAATTGTCCGCTCCAATCATTATGTCTTCCTGCTGTATTCTCTAATCCATCACCGTTATCATCAACATTGTCGATTAAATTAGGAAAATTTTGATTTAAGAAATTCTCCATGGTTAAGTCATAAGTTATATAAGAACCATTATCTGATAGCCCAGATGATATTGCTAAACGATTAATAATATCTTCTAAATTGTTACTGGTGACAGAATTTTTTAATGCTTGAAAATCAGCATCATTCAAAAATTGAAGATTATGTTTGAAAATAGCCTCAATAATTGTGCCTCTATTACCAAAACTAATACTACTCATTCTCAGGGTTAATGATCTATTATTTTCATCAAACTGAATATCTAAATTAGCTGGAATATCTGTGGAAAAAAACGTGCTGGTACTTCCAGAATTAGTTATAGAAAAACCTGAAATAGCGTTACGATAACCAACAGTATCATTAGGATTGAAAGCGGTAGCACCATTTATTTCATAAGAAAATTCTACATTGTTAGCACCAACACCTGAAGATTTAAAACGACGTGGCATAGTTTTTACCTATCTACTCAATGTGCATATATTCTAACCCACATTCAGTAAACTCTATCTTTAAAATTTGTAACGCAAATTAAAAAACGGCATTGGTGATTTTAGGTATGAAGAAGACTAAAAGTAGGTCTCCCTAAAGGACGAAAAGGAATTGGTATATCTTTAAATTTGAGATAGTGAATCAATAGTGAAACAGAATACTTTAAAATCTCCATGGATTTTGAATAACATAAAGTTTTTCGATGTAGTCTAGCAAGATAATGTCTTAATCTCGTATTTTCTCCCTCCACTCTGGTCATGTATGTTTTACAGATGATTTGGTCGCCCTCAGGAATAAAGTTTCCATAGACTTTCCACCCGTCTGTTACATAAAAATAGCAATTCCATTTTTGTACTTATGCTCACAATGGCTCAAAAGTTTCTCCACGGTGATCTTCAATCATCCATTGTAAAATACCTCTTTTAAAATGATCTATTGCTTTTGAGATCCATACTTTATTTTTTTACCTACAAATTTCTTCAGTTCGTCTAATTCTCTGACCTCTAAAATTCTACTGTTAGGTCAATGTGGGTAGTTTATTTACAAAACAATATTTTAATAGTTTTTTAGGCGTTGGTGAATGAGGGTATGATAGAAAGAGGAAAAAAGTGAAGTAAAAAAACATGAAATGTCCAGAATGTGGCTCCAAGAATATCAATAAAAATGGCATAAAAAAAGGAAAACAAAATCATATTTGTGTTCATTGTCGCGGACAATTTATAGCCCCAGAACAACTCAGTGGTAAAGGTTATAGTGATGATCTCAGAAAAGAATGCTTAAAAATGTACGTCAATGGTATGGGTTTCCGAGCTATTGGGAGGATTAAACAGGTGCATCATACAACGATCATCTCTTGGGTTAAAGCAGTGGGTCAAATTTTGCCACAGAGCTATCATCCAGAAACGCTACCAGAAGTTGGAGAATTGGATGAATTGCAAACCTTTGTCGGCTCAAAAAAAAACCAATCTGGCGATGGACAGCGGTAGATCATTTTCACGAGGGTATATTGGAATGGGTCATAGGGGATAGAAGTGCAAAAACATTTAGACCGTTGTGGGAGCAAGTAAAAAAATGGCATTGTTATTTTTATGTAACAGATAGTTGGAAAGTATCTCCACAGTTTATTACTTAGCTCGATCTTACTCATTATCACTAAAACATATATGACAACAGTGGAGAGGGAAAATACAAGATTAAGGCATTACTTAGTAAAACTACACCGAAAAACTTTGTGTTATTCAAAATCAGTCAAAATGTTGATGTAGTCTGTCAGTTTGCTTATTGATTATCTTTGTTGGAAAGATGTACCAGTTCGTTCCATAGCGTTAATAGCTGAATTCACCAACGCCATAGCTAAAAAATTATGTCAAAATAACTGAGAAAATTGATAGAAATTTTGATATTTTATGAAAATTTTAGTTGTTATACCTTCTGTGGGATCAGTTTATGGTGGTCCATCAAAAAGTGTAGTAGAATTGACCAAAGCAATTGGAATACAAGGGATAGAAGTAGATATTGTCACCACCACAGCGAATGGGGATCATCAATTAGATGTACCTTTATTAACTTGGATTAGAGAAAATGAGTATCGTATTCAATATTTTCCCTATATTAGTCAAGGAGATTATAAATTTAGTTTTAAATTAACTAAATGGTTATATGCTCATGTCAAAGATTATAATTTAGTCCACACCAATGCTATTTTTTCTTTGACAAATATTCCCGCTTATTGGGCTTGTCAAAAATATAACATTCCTTACTTAATTACTCCTCGTGGAATGTTACAATCTTGGGCATTATCTTATAAAGCAGGAAAGAAAAAAATTTACTATTCTTTACTAGAAAAACCTGCAATTAATCGCTCAAATGGTATTCAAATATTAGCAACGGCAGAAAAAGATGAAGTTCAAGCTCTTAATTTAAAACCACCTTTATTTATCATTCCCAACGGTGTTAACAAAGAAAATTTTGAAAATTTACCTTCTTCATCTTTATTTTTAGAGCAATTTCCTGAAGCAAAAAACAAGCAATTAATTTTATTTTTAGGTAGAATCGATCCCAAAAAAGGTTTAGATTTATTAGCACCAGCGTTTGCAAATGTTCATCAAAAATTTTCTAATATTCATTTAATTATCGCAGGTCCTGACAATGTTGGTTATTTAACTACTGCAAAAAAATATTTTCAGGATTTAGACTGTTTATCGGCGGTAACATTTACAGGAATTTTAACAGGAGAAATAAAATATTCAGCTTTATCGGCGGCTAATATTTATGTTGCCCCTTCTTATTCCGAAGGTTTTAGTATGTCGATTCTTGAAGGCATGGCTTCAGGTTTACCTTGTATTTTTACCACTGGTTGTAATTTTCCAGAAGCTGGAGAAGCAAACGCCGCTTATGTTGTTGATATAAATTCGGGAAGTATCGAAAAAGCCTTAATCACTTGTTTAGAAAATCCAGAAGAAGCAAAAAAAATGGGAGATCGAGCTAAAGAATTTATATTTGATAACTATACATGGGATAAAATAGCCAAAAAATTAATTAAAGTGTATCAAAAAATAATTAATGAAAGATATACAAAAAAGATGAGTTAATAGTAAAGTGTATCGTCTTATTCTTTATTATCTATGAATGGGGCGTTATTTTTTTGTTAAGATTTTTTCAGAAAGAGAATCGACGACTGACCTTGTTTCGTCTCGACTCTCTTGCTGGTTCACTCCCCCACACAAACTTAATATATACTATGTTTTTGATTTTGTCAAGATGCTGTGGCTGAGAATTAAAGAATTAAAGACTAAAAATGTTAACATTAGATGGTAATTAAGGGTTTTTCTGGCAATAATGTTAAAAATTATTTTTTCAGAGCAGTTTTTAGATCACAAAACAGGTAAATATCACCCAGAATCACCCCAAAGATTAACGGCTATTCGTGCCAATTTGACGGGAAAATCTTGGGAAAATAAGTTGTTATGGATAGAACCTACTCCTGTAAATGAAAGTACTGCACTTGAATGGGTGTCAAAAATCCATGATATTAACTATATTGAACGCATTAAAACCATAGCGCAACGAGGAGGCGGAAAGTTAGATCAGGATACTCCCGTATCCGCAAAAAGTTATGAAGTGGCTTTATTGGCAATTAGCGGTTGGTTAGATGGTGTTAATCACGTTGTCAGTCATAATCAACCCTGTTTTATTTTAGCTCGTCCTCCGGGGCATCACGCTACGGCTAATACAGGCATGGGCTTTTGTCTATTTTCTAATGCTGCTATTGCCGCTAATTATGCTTTAAGTCAACAGGGAATTGAAAAAGTGGCTATTTTAGATTGGGATGTCCATCATGGTAATGGCACAGAGGATATTATTGCTAATAATCCTAATATTATTTATTGTTCCTTACATCAATATCCTTGTTATCCTTTCACAGGAAAAAAAAGTGATCGAGGTTTATATGATAATGTACTAAATATACCCCTTTTAGAGGGAAGTACGATCAAAGAGTATGAATTATATTTTCAAGATCAAGTAATCCCTTTTATCAGTCAATTTGCCCCGGATTTATTAATTATTAGTGCTGGATATGATGCTAATCATCAAGATCCATTAGCTGGAGTTTCTTTATTTCCTCAAGACTACTACACTTTAACAAAATATTGCTTAAAAATTACGAAAAATATTGTTTTTGGATTAGAAGGAGGCTATCATTTAGATGCCTTAGCTCAATCTGTTGAACAAACTATTCTTGCCTGTTTCAATTAGGTTTTAAGCCCAAAATTCTGGATAAATAAGTTAAAAGTAATTAATTTCATTATCAAAAAGTAAATAAGTTAAAAATTTATATCGTATTTGATTCATCATGTCTCAAAAAAAAGCCATTGTCTTATTCTCAGGAGGTTTAGATTCCGCTACCAGTGCTGCCATAGCCATTCAAGCAGGATATGATACTATCGCTTTATCTTTTCGTTATGGACAAAAACACGCTAGAGAGCTAGAAATTGCTCACAAATTAGCACCAAAATTAGGCATAAAAGAACATTATATTATCGATGTGAACCTCTCATTATGGGGCGGTTCATCTTTAACTGATGAAAAAATGAATATTCCTGAAGATGGGGTAAAGCCTGATGAGATTCCCTCTACTTATGTACCAGGTAGAAATACAGTTTTTGTGGCGATCGCTCTTTCTTTAGCCGAAGCCAAAGAAGCAGAAGCAATTTATTTAGGTATCAATGCTGTGGATTATTCGGGGTATCCTGATTGTCGTCCTGAATATTTAAAAACTTTTCAAGAATTAGCTAATTTATCTTCAAAAGTAGGTGTTGAAGGCAAACCACCTCAATTAATTGCTCCTTTAATCCACTTATCAAAAGAAGACATCGTCAAAAAAGCTATTACTTTAAATGTACCAATACAAGAAACATGGTCATGCTATCAAGGAGGACAAAAGCCTTGTGGTGTTTGTGATTCTTGTCGTATTCGCAATGAAGCATTGATTAAAGCTGGTTATGCTCATTTAGCACAGTTTAATTGACAAGGGATAATGGACGATAGACAATAGACTATAAACAATTCAAAAAATAACATCAAAATATAAGATTATGAGATTATTTCGTCCCATTCTCTCTTTAGTATTGGTTTTAGTAACAACCTTGTTAGTTAGTTGTAGTAGTCCTACTCAAGCAAAAATTCCTACTGTTTACAGTCCTGAAAAAGTAGCACAACTACAATCTTATCGTGAGCCTATTGCTTTAGCACGAGAAAATATGGCTACTCTGAAACAATTTATTGATGCTGAAAATTGGGTAAATACAAGAACTTTCATTCATGGTCCACTAGGTGGATTACGTCAAGAAATGGCAGCGGCTTCGAGAAAATTGTTATTAAAAGATCAAAAAACCGCTCAAAATTTAGCAAAAGAATTATTTGTACATTTTGAAAAAATTGATGCGGCGGCTAAAGATCGTAATGTGTCTTTAGTAAACGAGCAATATGCTGAAGCTATTAAAGATTTTGATGCTTATTTAAGTTTAATTCCTACCAATAGCTAATGATTAATTAACAATGTACAATTAACAATTAACAATTAACATACTTATTATTGCAAAAATAAGTATTTTTTAGTCATTTTGCCTAAAATTTGAAAAAGCTAATCAGTGAATTCTAACATATATATTTGATGAAAAATAGGTTATTTTCTTATGAATATTACTGAGTCTTTTTTTTTATCAGTTAATTATGCAATATTTTGTCCAAAAGTTTTAACCTATATTAAAAATTATTTAAAATGTGAACAGGTTTTTATTTCTCAGTTAAATTCAGCAGGAGAACAAGATAAGATTATTGACAATGAGGGAAATATATGTCAAGTATCTCCTCATAATTTTGCTGATAATTATCAACTTGAACAAAAAATAATATCTTATGTCTGTCAAGAATCTGTTAATTATTATACCCATCAAAGTTCTCTGGACTTTGACGTAGAAACAGAGCCTTTAAAAAGAGCAGAGTTGGCAATTCCTATTATTATTAAAACTTCTGAAATAGTTGAAATTAGTAATATAAAATTTTGGGGAATTTTGTTCATTTATGATTATAACTATTTAAGGGAATGGCAATCAGAAGAAATTAAAGTCATTGAGGATATTATTAATCAATTAGTTGTCGCTATCGAAAGATATATAGTCTATGATCAATACAAAATATTCAGGGAAGAATTAAGAAATTGTCAAGTATTAGATGATGTAACAGGATTAGCAAAATATTCTTCATTTCTCGATTGTTTGGACTATGAATGGCGTAGATTAGCTCGTGAAAAACAACCCCTTTCTCTAATTTTAATAGCAATCAATTTTGACGAAGATTTAACTAATCATAAAATAATTGAACTAGCAAATATTCTTCAAGAAGAAATTAAACGCCCCACAGATTTAGCCGCTCATTATCAAGAGAATTATTTAATCATTATGTTACCAAATACCGATAATAATGGTGCTTTATGGGTAAATCAAAAAATTTTTACGAGAGTTTCTAAAGAAATAAAAAATCGTTATGATTGCGAGTATAAATATAGTATTATTACTAAAATTCCTCAAGTAAATGATGATTATTCTGATTTACTTACTACTATGGAAAAAATGTTAATTAGTGATGAAAAATAAAAATTTTTATTGCTAATTTTCATTAATAATTAATAAATTTAATGAATAGATTAAGATATAGTATAAGATAAAAATAAGTCATTATTTATTATTCAAAATAATTTAAAAAATAAAACTAATATGAACATATTTGATCGAATACGTTTAGGTTTAGCTGTGGCTATAGCAAAAATAATTACAGGTGTTGTTAAAACATTCAAATTAGGAGCCGCTAGTGTTTTACCCGGAGAAATTGCAGGACGTTTACATCCTCAATTATTACGTCTTTTATCTCAACAATTAACTAAAGGTTTAATCTTAGTAGTTGGTACAAATGGCAAAACAACGACCTCTTTATTATTAAAAGATATTTTGGTTAATAATGGTTATAAAATTATTCACAATTCGGCAGGTGCAAACCTAATTAATGGCTTAGTTACTTGTTTGATAATGAATAGTAATTTATGGGGAAAATTAACCGCAGATTATGCCATTTTAGAAGTAGATGAAAACGTTTTACCTTTAGCTTTAAAACAATGTAATCCTACCCATATTTTAGCCTTAAATTTATTCCGAGATCAACTTGATCGTTACGGGGAAGTTGACACTATTAGTTATCGTTGGCAAAATGCCATTGAGCCTTTAAGTAAAGATACATTTATTATCGTTAATGGTGATGATCCAACTTTATGTTATTTAGGTCAAAATTTATCACAAAAAGTGTTATTTTTCGGTTTAAATGAACCAGAATTATACTTAGAAGAAATACCCCATGCTGTAGATTCTATTTACTGTCCAAAATGTGGCACTTCTCTAATTTATGAAGGAGTTTATTTATCCCATTTGGGTGATTATGACTGTCCAAATTGCGATTTTACTAAAAGTAAATTATCAGTAAATAGTGGGGACTGGCAACAAATTTTAATCGGGGTTTATAATAAATATAATACCCTAGCCGCAGGATTAGTAGCGGAAACTATCGGAGTCGAAAAAAAGATTATTAACGATACTATCACCAACTTTAAAGCGGCTTTTGGTAGGGCAGAAGAATTAACTATTAATAATAAAAAAATTCGTATTTTGCTCTCTAAAAATCCTGTGGGTATGAATGAGACAATTAGGGCAGTAAATGACATTAAAAAAATCAATTTATCTAGCACTATTTTAATGGTTTTAAATGATCGCATTCCTGATGGTACAGATGTTTCTTGGATTTGGGATGTAGATACAGAAAAATTAGTAGAAACGGGAGGTAATATAGTAGTTAGTGGCGATCGAGTTTATGACATGGCATTGAGGTTAAAATATAGTCTTGATACCCTTGAATCTGACATGAATTTAGTAGTAAAAGAAAACCTTGCTGAAGCTGTCAATAAAGCCTTAGATTTAACACCAGTTAACGAAACTTTATATATTATTCCCACTTATTCGGCAATGTTAGAAGTCAGAAAATTATTGTTAGGTAGAGAAATTTTATAAAAAATATGACTAACTCAATTAACAGCGATAAAAACTCGAAAAAAATTTTTATGAATCATAAATCTGATGCCCAAATCAAAGATGAATTAATACTTTGTCAACACTGCTTACGCACGGCTAATAATGGCATAAAATGTAAAGGTATTTGTGTGGCTGACAGTGATTATTGACATCCAAAAATATTTATATTTAAAGAAATTGCTCGTTCAATTTTTCAGAACAAAAATTTAGTGATTCTCGATAGTAAATTTTGGTTATTAATTGACATAATTAGAAAATTATTTATTATTTATTCACATATAGTAAATTTCTAGGCATAGCAAAAATAGAATTAGCTTGATTGGATGCCACATAACGCCAATGCCAAGGCTCAAAACTCACCCCTTGTATATTATTTTTAGGAAAAGACAACTCAAAACCGTATCTATGAGCATTGTTTGTTAACCAAGAATAAGCCTGACTAGACTCAAATTGAAATTTTAAATCAAGAGAGGGTTGTTTTCCATCACCAATATCTAACGCATATCCTGTATGATGTTCACTATGTCCGGGAGGTGCGCTTAACTTTGAGGCGGCTTCTTTACTACCTCGTTTTTGAATTTGTTTTTGAAATAGTTTTGTTTGATCAGATATAGAACGAAAACCTGAAATTAAGACTAATTCTACTCCTTGTACTTTAGCATCTGCTCTCATACGGTTAAAAGCATTCCCCGCTTCTTGGTGTAAAAATTCTGTACGATTATAATAATTTCCCATATTAACTAAACTTTGTCGAGGTGTTTCTGCAAATGGAAAATGACCAAAATAAGTATTAGATAAAAGAGAATTAATGGTAGGAATTTGTGATTGTGCAATGGTAGGAGATGATTGATTTGTGATTATTTCAGGCGGTTTATTCTCAATTTTTGGTTGTTGATAAATAGGAGAGGTTTTGACTGTTTCAGTCTTTTTTTGAGATTCGATGGCAGGGGGAATTGTAGGAGATTCAGTGGTTTGAGATTGATTATTCAGTTGTGTAGGTAATGAGGGAATTTCAGGGGATTTATTTTCAATAGTGGGGAAATTTTCTAGAGGACTTTTGACAGAAGAATTTAATTCTTTATCTTTAATGGAAGATGAGGAAGACTCAGAAGATTGAGGAATATACCACCAACCGAAAATGCCACCTAAAATAACTGAAGCGAGAAAAAAGTTAAGTATTTGAAAATTAGATAACAACGATTTGATGATTTTCATGATATTTTCGGAATTTTAAACCTAAAAATTAATTAATTGTGCCGCAATCCAACCTGTTGTACCTGACGGGGAATGATATACTTTATACCATCGATAACCGCCTTGATCATAACCAGTCTCTAATATCTCTATTGTTTCTCCTGTATAGCCTTGTCCTACAACAGAATAACTTGTACCTGGTCCTGAGCGAATATTTTTACTTCCTGATTTACCTCCAATACTGGCATAAGAGTTACTACTTGAATTATTTACAGATGGATTAACCACAATAGTTCTAGTTTTAGGTTGATTATTTGCTCTAACTTCCGCTTGTCTTCGTAATTCTTCAGCTTTAACCCTTGCTTGTTCAGCTTCTAACCTCATTTTCTCTGATTCTTGTCGTTTAGCTTCTTCTTGCTCTCGTTTTTGTTTCTCTTCTAAAACTTTTGCTTCCGCTTCCTCTTTTTCTCGCTCAACTTCTTCTAATTTTGCTAGAGTTTGAGCCCTTTGTTGAGTAATAATAAATCCTCCTGATACCCCTAAAGCAACTAATATACCAGTAATTAAAAGGGGAATAAGATTATTTTTTTGCGGATTATTGACAGAATTTTGATGAATATTACTAACAGGATTATTCCATTCAGAATTGGGAATTAAAATCGTTGCTGGTGAATTAGAAGTAACATTTTTTGATAAATCAATTGTATTAACAGAAGGCACAACCGCCATTGTTTCCATTTCGCTGTTATGTAGAGCTTGATACATAGCTTGAGCAGTAAGATAACGGTTACTTATGTCCATTTTTGTCGCTTTTTCTAAAACTATTTTTAAATTCGGCGATAAATTCGGGATTAAACTTTGCCAATCTAATTCCCCCGTCATTTGATTACTAAGTATTTCAATAGGATATTTGCCCGTTAAACTATAAATCATCGTCAAAGCTAAGGCATATAAATCACTGCTAAAAACCGTACGCCCTAAACTTTGCTCAGGGGGTATAAAGCCTCTCGTACCAACAATTACAGAACTTACTGTTGAGCCACTACTTAAACTTACTGCTCCCATACTTTCTTTGACTGCACCAAAATCGATTAAAACAGGTAATCTGTCGGAGTCTCGAATAATAATATTTTCAGGTTTAATATCTCGGTGAATGATGTTATTTCCGTGAACATATTTGAGAGTATTAAGTAATGATGATAAAATTGATTCACATTGAGCGGTATTTATTACTCCTAATTCGGCTAAACTTTTTCCCTTGATATATTCCTGTATGAGATAAAATTGCTGATCTTCAGTAAAATAAGCATATAAAGTGGGAATTTGTGAGCTATTTTGGCCTAATTCTTCTAATACTTTCGCTTCTTTTTCAAATAAACCTTGAATTAATGTCATAGAGACATGATTATCGTTGATAGGTTTAAGGCGTTTAACCACCACCTTTTTTCCTGAAGGCATTTGAGTATCTTTGGCTAAAAAAGTTTCACCGAAGCCACCGCTACCAAGACTTTGTATAATTTCATATCTACCGACGATAGTTTGAATCATAAATTATCTCATCAAAAATTTAAACTCTATCTATTCATCAGTTTCATTTCCTCAAATTATGCGCATTTATCAAAAAAAATTTAAAACAAAGTCAATTAAGTGAGTGAGTAAAATTAATTGTGTATTTTATTTTCTCAAAACCTTGGTAACAATGGGTTTAAACCCATTGCTTCTATATAATTAATTTTGCATAAGTACTTATTATTTATTATTTCACTACACCAACAAGAGGCGAACTTGCTGACGCATACTCTTTTACGGGAATACGTCCTGCTTGATATGCAAATCTTCCTGCTTGGGTAGCTAATCCCATAGCTTGTGCCATCTTAACAGGATTTTGAGCTAAGGCGATCGCACTATTAATCAATAAAGCATCTGCACCTAACTCCATCCCTAAAGCGGCTTCACTGGGTGTGCCGATACCAGCATCAATAACTACTGGTATTTTTGCTTGTTCGATGATAATTTTAATATTAGCTAAATTCTGTATACCTTGTCCTGAGCCGATGGGAGAACCTAATGGCATAACTGTCGCACAACCAACTTCTTCTAAGCGTTTACAAAGGAGAGGATCAGCATTAACATAGGGTAATACGGCAAAACCTTCTTTAACTAACTGCTCTGCGGCTTGTAGTGTACCAATGGGATCAGGTAATAAATATTTAGAATCAGGAATAACCTCTAATTTGATGAAATTATTATCTTCCTGCCCTAGTAATTTCGCCATTTCTCTACCTAAACGAGCGACTCTGATAGCTTCTTCTGCACTCGTGCAACCTGCGGTGTTAGGTAACATCCATATTTTACTCCAATCAAGGGCTTCTGCTAATCCTTCATGACCGGGAGCGTTTGTTTGTACTCTACGCACAGCAACGGTGACGATTTCGCAACCACTGGCGATAACACTTTTTTGCATGGATTCCATACTTGGATATTTGCCTGTGCCTGTCATCAAACGAGACTTGAATTTTTTTCCAGCTATGATCAAATGATCATTATCATCAGAATTTGAGTCTATAAAGCCATTATTTTCACTTTTAGTAGAAAAATGACCTAAATTCCCATTCATGGAGGTTATATTGTTTCTATTAGAGGTTATATCAAAATTTTGAGGACTGCTGGGAGTAGGATAAGACATAATTTGGGGCTGAGATTTGTTAAATCGTTGGTAAGTAAAATGTTTTAATAAAGGATCTGCATGATGATCAATTACTAGGTTACTAATTAATTTAGCGGTAATGGGTGCAAGTAGGATACCATTGCGTTGATGTCCTGTGGCGAAAATCAAGTTATCAGTATCACCATAGCCTAAAATAGGAATTTCATCGGCGGTAGCAGGGCGAAAACCATACCAAATTTCATCTAATTGCCAACTTGCTAGGGGTGGATATAAACGAATGGCACGATTTAATAAACTATTAATACCTTCGGCGGTTGTGCCTTCTATCCAGCCAATATCTTCTGAAGTTGCACCCACGATTAAACGCCCGTCTTTTTTGGGTACGAGATAAGTATTTTCTCCAAAAATAACTCTTTCTAAGGGTTTTTCCGTGGCTATCTTTAAACTTAGCATTTGTCCTTTTAATGGACGCACGGGAAGAGGAAATAATTTACTTGACCATGCACCACTGGCTAAAATATAAGTATCAGCAGAAAATATACCTGATTTGGTGAGGACATTTTTAATTCTACCTTGATGACGGGTAAAAGCGATCGCCTCCACGCCTTCTTTAATATCAATACCTAATGACTTGGCTATATTTAATAATACGTTACCAACTTTGCGAGGATCAACTTGTCCTTCTTCAGGATACCAATAACCCCCCATAACGTCTTTGCCCAGATGTGGTTGATATAGTTGAATAGTGTCTTTATCTAACCAATTATCATTAATTGTTGAAGGTTGATGATAAACAGGTGCGATTATTCCACAAGGATTATAGTCTATATCTTGACCACTTAATTGTTCTAATTTTCCTGTCCATTCGGGGTATAAAGCAAGGGATTGCAACGCTAAATCTAAAATAACACCTTCTAACTGCTCTGCTTTTGGTGCTAACATTCCAGCGGCGGCGTTGGTAGCGGCTTGAGTATAGTTTTTACTTAAGATTGTTACCCCTAACCCTTTTAATTTTAATTCAAGGGCGATCGAAAGTCCAATAATTCCACCGCCAATAACAATAATTTCGTTGCTAGTTTTCATAATCGATAATTAAAATATATCGTTATTTTATCATTGTCATAAAATTCAAGCAAAAATTGATAAGATATTTTTATTGATAATCACAACATATTCTAAAAATTTCCATGGTTTTCTTTTCTTTATCTATCTGACAAACTAGCTTATGTTTTATATTTATACAGCGAGAATAATAACTATTTTAGTTTCCGTTAATTTTTCAGAAGGGGAGGATTTAAAAACAGTTTTTTTCT
Organism: Geminocystis sp. NIES-3708; assembly: GCF_001548095.1. NCBI lineage: Bacteria > Bacillati > Cyanobacteriota > Cyanophyceae > Chroococcales > Geminocystaceae > Geminocystis > Geminocystis sp. NIES-3708. The sequence continues at coordinate 581,863 of NZ_AP014815.1, forward strand.
CAAAGTTATTTTAACATTGAGCTCAATATTAATTAGATCAAAATACATAATTCGATGACTTAATTATTGAAAAATGATTTAGGATCTCTTTATTACTAATAAATATATTTAAAAGAGAAAAAATCATGACTGTTATTTTTCTTGGTGATAGTTTATTCGATATTGGAAATCTCAGTTTTACGGTTGCCTCTTTAGGATTTCAACCATTTCCCAATCCACCTTACAATCAAGGTAAAGCATCTGATGGACAAGTTTTAGGAGAAGCTATCGCCGATAGATTAGGTATTAATGCTAATTCTTTGGTGGGTAACTCAACCATTTCTACTCCTCCGAATCCTTCAGAGAATAATGTTGTTTATGCTTTCGCTGGTGCAACTACGGGAATATTTGGTTCAAAACCTAATAATTTAGGTACAATTCCTATTGGTTTAAGTTCTCAAATACAATTATTTGAACAGAATTTAATTAGTGATAATAGCTTAAATAATTTGATCGAAGTTTTTATTAGTGCAGGAAGTAACGATGTTTTAGAAGTTATTGCTGATCCTAATTTTGTTAATATTTTCTTAACTCCAGAAAATGGTGATAATGAGCTGTTAATTAATAAAACCGTTGAGAATATTTTTAATAACATTAGTCAAGCCATTAAAAATATTGAAAATCAAATAGGAAATATTACAGTAATTGGTTTGTCACCGATAGGAAATACTCCTTTTGTCATTGAAACTGATAAAGAGATAGATAATAATATTCCTCTTGATATTAATGGACAAACAACGGCATTATTAAATGATATTTCCGCAAAAGTTAACGAAAAATTAATCACTACTTTTGATAATCAAAATAATGATATACCAAATGTTAAAATAATTGATGGTTTTAAAGTTTTTAACGATGCTTTAAATCTATGGCAAAATGATTTGACTACATCTCCTATTATTGATGTTTCATATGTAGATTATATTTCAGGAACTTCTAATCTGGGAGAAAATCTTACCATCGAACAATTTGCTTTTATTGACGGTGTACATCCTACATCTGCATTAAATCAATATTTAGCCTCTGAAATAGTTTCTATTCCTGAATTAAATACTCCTATATATAGTTTTCAAAATACCGATATACCAACCACTTTTTTGTATGTAGCAGAAGAAGAAAGAAAAAATATTCTTGACAACTATTCTAATTTTGCAGAAAAAGGAATAGCTTTTAATGTGGGCATTGAACCTAATGATAATTTAATTACCATCTATCGATTTCAAAATCAAGATATAGGAGGTACTTATCTTTATGTAGGAGAAGAGGAAAGAGGAAGTATTCTTCAAAATTATCCTAATTTTATTGAAGAAGGAATTGCTTTCTATGTTTATGGTGCCCAGAGTAATCAAGGAGAAAATATTTATCGATTCCAAAATCAAGATATAATCGGCACTTATCTCTATGTAACGGAGGATGAAAGACAAAATATTCTTCAAAATTCCCCTAATTTTATTGAGGAAGGAATTGCTTTTAAAGTCGTTTTTTAAAGTAACAGATTTTTGACTGAAAAAAATTATTTAATATTCAATTTTGAGTTAATGATAAATCCTACCACTTAAAAATAATACTTAATTTAGGTAGTGAAGAAAATTTATTTTCCATAAACTTAAGTCAAATTTTGTTACCAATTTCTGTTTAATATTTTCCTTATACTTAATCCCAATCAAAAATAGGATCTTTTTCTTCTTCAAAATCTTTTTTAAATCCTGATTTTTTCTGTTTTTTTCTATTCTTATTATTTTTAGATTGTGGCGAATTATTATTATTTTTAAATAAAATAGGTATTATTGAACCACAAACAAAACCTCCAGCCAAAGCAAAGGTTAATAATATCCCTACGGGTATTTTAATTGATTCAAAAATAAAAAATTTTAGACTGACTAATTGTATATTTTGAATAGAAAATACTGCTATTACTATAAGCCAAAATCCAACTATTAAACTGATTATAATTTGTTTAGTTCTATTCATATTTTTTTGAAAAATAATAAGTTGGGTTAGGGATACCGTAAGTTAATGAAACTAAATAATCACCATAAAAATGGAATAGTTAAGCTCAATAAAATTAAAGAATAAAATTAGTTAATGTTGGGTTTTGTTTCCTCTACCCAACCAACTTTTATTTATATTCCACTTGTAAACTATCTAAAGAAGTATGATCGCCTTTCAAAATAATTCCTCGATTATTAGCGGATAAGTGCCGTAAAATTTTATAAATTGCCTCTATTTCTTCTGATTTATCCAATTTTGTAGCGATGTCGCTTATTGTAAAAGATTCGTTACTATTTTTAACTAAATTTAATACTTCTGTTTGTAAACTTAAAATCGATGCCGCCGCTTTTTTTCCTGCTTCAACACCGGGTTGATGATAAGCATTGATATTGACTAAATAAGCATAAATACTTACAGCTCTTTCATATAAAGCAATTAAAGCACCCACAATTTTTGGGGTAACTTCATTTATGGTAACAGTAATGGAATCTCTACCATTTTCATATAAGGCTTTACGAGTGCCTTGGAGTAACCCAGATAGATAATCACCGCTAGTGACATCTGTTTCTAATTCGAGGGATTTACCTTCTCTATCCTTTAATACTTCGATAAAAGTAACAAAAAAGTTTGCTATTCCTTCTCGTAATTGTTGCACATAGGCGTGTTGATCTGTTGATCCTTTGTTACCATAAACAGCGATACCCTGATAAACTGTGTTGTCATCTAAGTCTTTTTCTTTACCTAATGATTCCATTACTAATTGTTGCAAATAACGACTAAACAACAACAGACTATCTTTATAAGGTAAAACTACCATGTCTTTTTCACCCTTCCCTTTTCCAGCATAATACCAAGACAAGGCGAGTAAAGCGGCAGGATTTTTTTTCACATTTGTGTCTCTGGTGGCAATATCCATTTCTTTTGCACCTTCTAACATTTCGTCAATATTGATGCCTTCTAAAAGTGCTGGTAATAAACCAACAGCAGACAATTCAGAAGTGCGCCCCCCAACCCAGTCAAACATCGCAAAACAAGCTAACCAATTTTCTTGTTTAACAGTGTGATAAAGTTTACTACTGTCATCCATCATGGTAATAGCAACAGCATGACGAGAAAAGTCTAATCCTTTTTCTTGATAAGCATTTTTTACTTCTAACATCCCGTTACGGGTTTCTGGTGTGCCGCCCGATTTGCTTATAACTAATACTAAAGTAGTTTTTAATTTAGTTCCTAATTTTGCAAGAATTCGATCTATTCCTGTGGGATCTGTATTGTCAATAAAGTGTATATTTAGACTAGGGTCAATAGGTGCTAAAGCCTGAGAAACAAATTGAGGACCTAAAGCCGAACCTCCGATACCTATAGAGAGTAAATCTGTAAATTTTTCTCCTTGAGGGGTTGTTATCGTGCCTGAATGGATTTTTTGGGCAAATTCTTTGATTTCTATTAAACTGTTACTGATTTCTTCCTTTATTTGTGCAGTGGGTGCAATATCAGGATTTCTTAACCAATAATGTCCTACCATGCGGTTTTCATCAGGATTAGCGATCGCACCTTGTTCTAATTTAGCGACAGAATCAAAGGCATAGGAAAATTTGGATTGCATGGAGGTATAAAAATCATCATCAAAACTCATGCGACTAACATCTACATAAATTTCTAAACCTTGATGATAGTAAAGCCAATCTTGATAGCGTTGCCAAAGTTGTAAATTATCCATAAATAACAGTCATGATATATTCTCATTCTTTCATTATCATAGACTTTACATGGTAAACGATGAAAAAATTATTAATTAATTAGAATTTTTTACGGTTTTTTTTTAACAGTTGAAAAAGAAAGTGTAAGAAAAAACTTTTTTGATTACGATAGGAGTACAGAATATTGCACTCCTACATTTTGACTACTATTTTAATTGAATAGTTTTAGGGTTATCAAACATATGAACAGTATCAACAAAACGAGCAGTGCTAGACTGACTAGAGATTACCAAACTTTGAGTTCTTGCGCCACCATGGAAAAAACGTACGCCTTCCATTAAAGTTCCGGGAGTAATACCACAAGCCGCAAATAAGACAGTTTCACCAGATGCTAATTCTTCGGCATTGTAAACTTTATCAGGATCATTAATACCCATACTACGTAAACGCTCAAGGTTACTTTCTTTACTTTCACCGATTAAACCAGTTTTGACGATTTCAGGATCATAAATTAATTGTCCTTGGAAATGACCACCTAAGCAACGCATTGCCGCCGCAGAAATCACGCCTTCGGGAGCAGCACCAATACCCATTAGGGCATGAATATTACTACCAGAAAAAGCACAGGAAATGGCTGCAGAAACGTCTCCATCACTGATTAAGCGTACTCTTGCACCAGCTTCACGGATTTCTTTTACTAAATCATTATGACGTGAACGATCCATTACGACAACAACTAATTCATCAATACTACGATTCATGCACTCAGCAATAATTTTGAGGTTTTCTGTAGCAGATTTGTTGATGTCAACATGACCTTTTGCGGCGGGAGGTGCGGCTAATTTTTTCATATAGAAATCAGGTGCTGCAAATAGTCCGCCTTTTTCGGAGATGGCTAATACTGCCATCGAACCATTTTGTCCGTATGCTACAAGGTTAGTACCTTCACAAGGATCAACTGCAATGTCAATCTCGATTAATTCTTCAAGATTACAAAAGTTACCAGCATCAGGGCGAGTACAAATACCTACTTCTTCACCAATATAAAGCATGGGTGCATCGTCTCTTTCTCCTTCACCAATAACGATTCTGCCACGCATTTTGATTTTATTCATTCTTTCCCGCATGGCTTCTACGGCTACTTCATCAGCGATGTCTTTTTCCCCTTTTCCCATCCATTTTGAAGATGCGATCGCAGCTTGTTCTACTACTTCAATAATCTCTAAACCTAAAGTGGTTTCTAACATTTATATCCTCCAAAGATATGTATTAACTTTATTGGTATCTAATTTAATAAAATATGGTCATCAAAAAGTTTATCAGACACGGGGATCATTTTTGAATCAAACTTGAGTTGATAAGGTTGAGATAGAAAGAATCAAACTTGTTTGAAATTGATGTTTCCTTTCCTATGGATTAATTCTTTTTCTACGGAATACAAAATCTGAGTAAGATTAAAAATCTTATAATATGAATAATAAAATTATTGTATGTAGCATCAATATTTTGTCTATCTGTATTTGTAAAGATAAACATCTGAAAACTTATTTTACAAAATTGCTATATAATGATTAATAAATATTAGAGGATCGAAAATGACATTAACCCTTACGGCAGAAACAGTTTTTAAATCAGCTTACGAAAATCGCTATACTTGGGATGCAGATTTTCCGGGCTATAGCTGTGACATTACCTTGATTAATCCTCAAGGCACTTATACCGCCAAAGGCGAAATTAAGGCGAACTTACAATTTGAAGTATCGGGAATTGAAGACGAAACAGCCAAAAAAGCTATTACTAGCCAACTATGGGAAATAACTATTCATCGAGTTAATCATAGTTTTGAAAAAAGCCATGGTGAAAATACTTTTAGTTTTGGTGCTAAAGATGAAAATGGTGCAGTAGAAATTCTCGTTGGCGGTGCTGGACAAGGTAACAAATATAAAGTGCATAATAATACAGTTTCTTTTGTCTATCGTAAAATTGGTAACTCTATTGTTGCGATTAATACTTTTGGAATTCTTAATACCGATGAGGGGTATTTATCCGAAGGTTACGACTCTATATATTTAGATCCTGAAACTAAGCAACCAAAAGGCGGTAAAACTATTTTTCAAGACACTTTCGAGAAAATTGACGGTTATTATATTCTTACTAATCGTCGTATTACTAATGAAGAAAATGGGCAATCTGTTGTAACTGAATATCAGTTTTCTAACATCATTTTAGGTTAATTTTTCATAAGCCTTGAATTTAATTTTGAGGCTTATATTTAATTTTATAACTTGTAAATTGGCTTAAAGCTAATAACGGAAGAAGTATTAATAAAGTTTTTTAGATTATTGTAAATTTATTAGCAAAAATGAAGATTTAATTGCCTATTATTTTTGGATTAATTACAAGGTAAATCATTCATTCTTAACAATTCCGTTCCTTCCGCCGCAGAAGATTTTTTATAATTATTCACAAACTTCACTTCTCCCAATAATCATAATCGCATCCTTCTCTTTCTAATCATTATCCTTAGAACTTTTAATAAAATTAATATATTATTGACTATCATAAAAAAATATACTAAGTTTAAAGTGAACAATGACAATTTGAATATAGATTGAAACAGTAATTAAACAATTGAGTGAAGATCAAATTTTACAACTACCACAATGGTTAGATGAATATTTAGATGATGACTAGGAGAAACAAATAGAAACAGATTTAGCACAAGGAAAATTAGATCAATTAATTGCAAAAGCAGAAGCAGATATTAAAGCTAACAACGTGAGAAATCTTGATGAAATCCTTTACAAAGTCTGATTTTTGGTAAAACATAGAAAAAGATTATTTAAAATCCCATAATTACTTTTTAGAAAAACTTGTAACTTTTTTGAATATTTAGTTATTTCAAGATATAAATTTAATAGTGCTTATTTACTTAACTATTGTGAGAATATTGTTTATCATTGGTTATTGCAAAATAATACTAAGAATTGAGTATGACAAAACGTCCAAATATTCCGGCAGAAATTAAACGTCGTGTACTTGTTGAAGCAGGGCATCGTTGTGCAATTCACACTTGTAAAAATCCAAATGTTGACATTCATCATATTATTCCTTGGGCAAAATGTCAGGAACATAACTTTAATAATCTAATTGCATTATGTCCTAATTGTCATAGAAGAGTACATAATGGAGAAATTGATCAAAAATCTTTGTTGATGTATAAAGCAAGTTTAGTTAAACGTGAAATAAAAGAAACAGATCTAGAAAATACACAAAAAAGTATCAATAATTTTTCTTCTAATATTGAGAGTCATCAATCTGTTTTGTTATCTGAGCAAAACAACAATGAATACAAATATTCAATAGATTTTGAGTATCCACATTTTATTCCAAATATGGGAGATTTAAGACAAATTAATGTTCTATTAGAAGCACAAGCTATTAAAGCTCTACTATGTGAACGATTGAGAGCATTTGAACAGTTATTTTCAGAAACGAATCACTCCGATAATCTTATATTAAAAAATTTATTAGAACAAGGAAACGCATACGCATCTTCTTTTAAAATAATAGTTCACACAGAAGGTATTATAACTATTCGTCAATCAATTTATTACTATTCTTCTGGTGCAGCTCATCCAAACCATTTTACAACTGGAGTTAATTATTTTCGTAACCCTTTAATATCTATTAATTTAGAACATCTGTTTACTGACTCATTAAAAGCTCTTGATGTTTTATCTGATTATTGTATAAAAATTCTTGAACTTGAAAATCAAGATTCTGAAGCTAATGAATGGGTTAGAGATGGTGCAGGAAGAAACTGGGAAAACTATGATAATTTTGTTATTGATGAAAATGGAATCATTATTTTTTTTCATCCTTATCAAGTTGGAAGTTATGCAGAAGGAGAACGAATTGTTGTAATTTCATCAAGATTTATTTTTCCTTTACTCAAAGAAAATACAAAACTACATTTACTTTGGAACTAGTAAATGAAATCAAGATGATATTTTTTTAATAAGTATTTTCGATCAACCCCCCTCAAACGTTAAAAAACTTAATCTTATGTTAAATTTCTGACAAAACATAGAGAGAAAATTCGTTAATCTTCCTATAATGTGTAAATAAACGAGTAAAAAAAAGAAAAAGCTAGACTTAATCATTTCTTTACATTTGCCCGATCAACACCAACAATTTAGGAAGCAATCATGACATATAGTTTAATACCAGAAAAACAAGGATTATACGATCCCCAAAATGAACACGATGCCTGTGGTGTGGGTTTCGTGGTGCAGAAATTCGGGAAGAAATCCCATGAAATTGTACAACAAGCTCTAACTATTTTAATCAATTTAGATCATAGAGGCGGTTGTGGTGCAGAGCCAAACACTGGAGATGGTGCGGGAATTTTAATGCAGTTACCCCATGAATTTATGAGCAAAGAAGCCGAGAAATTAGGTTTTGCATTGCCTGAAGTGGGTGACTATGCAGTGGGTATGATTTTTACTTCTCCTAATGAAGATGTAAGATTGAAAGCTAGGACATTATTTGAGCAAGTTGTCGCTGAAGAAGGGCAAAAAGTCTTAGGTTGGCGTGATGTGCCTACAGATAACTCAGATTTAGGTAAAAGTGCATTGATTTGTGAGCCTTATGTACAACAGGTTTTTATCGCTAAAAATCCTAATCTTGCTGATAGTCTAGCCTTTGAGCGTAAATTGTTTGTGATTAGAAAGCGATCGCACGCAGTCATCAAAGCAAGTAATATTGATGTTTATTGGTATCCAGCCACCATTTCTAGCCGTACTATTGTTTATAAAGGAATGTTGCGCCCTGAGCAAGTAGGCAAATATTACCTTGATTTGAATAACCCTGAATTGCAAACCGCTTTAGCCTTAGTGCATTCTCGTTTTAGTACAAACACATTTCCTAGTTGGGAAAGAGCCCACCCTTATCGCTACATCACCCATAACGGCGAAATCAATACTTTACGGGGTAATACTAATTGGATGCACGCTCGTCAAGCTTTATTTGAATCGGAGTTATTCGGGGAAGATATGACAAAAATTCAGCCTATCATTAACATGGAAGGTAGTGATTCCCTTATTTTTGATAATGCCTTAGAAATGTTGGTATTAAGTGGGCGCTCGTTACCCCATGCGGTGATGATGATGATTCCTGAGCCTTGGAGTGGACATGAATCCATGAGTGCAGAGAAAAAAGCCTTTTATCAATATCATTCTTGCTTAATCGAGCCTTGGGATGGTCCTGCTTCCATCGCATTTACAGATGGTAAGCAAATTGGTGCTATACTTGATCGTAACGGTTTACGTCCTTCTCGCTATATCGTCACCAAAGATGGATTAGTAATAATGGCATCGGAAGCCGGTGTATTGCCCATTGAGCCTGAAAGGGTAGAATCAAAGGGAAGATTGCAACCAGGGCAGATGTTTTTAGTGGATATGGAAGCAGGGCGCATCGTTGCCGATGAGGAAGTAAAGCAACCTATAATCACCCAAAAACCTTATCAACAATGGCTAGATGAACATTTATACACTTTAGATAAATTATCCTCACCCCCTGCTCTTCTTTCTCAAGGCGATGGAAGTAATGATGATCTCATGCCTTTACAACAAGCCTTTGGTTATACTTTTGAAGACTTGCGGATGTTATTAGTGCCGATGGCACAAACCGGTGTGGAGTCAGTAGGTGCAATGGGTGTTGATACTCCTTTAGCAGTGTTAAGCGACAAGCCCAAACTTTTATACGACTATTTTAAACAACTTTTTGCACAGGTAACTAATCCTCCTATTGATTCTATTAGAGAAGCAATCATTACGTCCGCAGAAACTACCATCGGTAGAGAAGGAAATTTACTCAATCCTCAGCCCGAAAGTTGTCATCTTATCGCCCTTAAAACTCCTGTTATCACTAATGAAGAATTGGCGAAACTGAAAAATTTAAACAGTGATGGTTTTAAAACTCATGCTATCTCAATTCTTTTCAACCCCAAAGATGGAGTAAAAGGGGTAGAAGATGCTTTAAAAGGGATTTTCAATCAAGCTGATAAAGCAATTAAAGAGGGATGCACCCATTTGATTTTAAGTGATCGAGGAGTAGATTATAACAACGCACCTATACCAGCATTATTAGCAGTAGCGGGATTACATCATCATCTCATCCGTAACGGCACTCGTACCCTTGTCGGCTTAATTTTAGAATCCGCCGAGCCAAAAGAAGTACATCATTTCGCCCTATTATTAGGCTATGGTTGCGGTGCAATTAATCCCTACTTGGCTTATGAAACCCTGAATCAGATGATTGAGGAGAATTTGTTGACAGGAGTTGACTATGATACTGCGGTTTATAACTACATCAAATCTATTACCAAAGGAGTAATTAAAATTGCCGCCAAGATTGGTATTTCTACCATCCAAAGCTATCGAGGTGCTCAAATTTTCGAGGCGGTAGGCTTAAATCAAAGTGTTATTGACAAATATTTTACCCGTACGGCTTCCCGTTTACAAGGAGTTGATTTAGAAGTCATCGCCAAAGAAACGATTATGCGTCATAGTCACGCCTTCCCTGACAGACAAGTTAACGGGCATACCCTTGATGTAGGCGGTGAATATCAGTGGCGTAAAGATGGTGAATCTCACCTATTTAACCCTCAAACTATCCATACCTTACAACAGGCAGTGCAACTGGGAGATTATCAATTATTTAAGAAGTATTCCCAGATGATTAATGATCATGGTAAGCATTACTTTCGACTTCGTGATTTATTGGAGTTTAAACAACGAGAATCTATCCCCATTGAAGAAGTTGAGCCTATTGAAAACATCATGAAGCGCTTTAAAACAGGTGCAATGAGTTACGGTTCGATTTCTAAAGAAGCCCATGAGTCTTTGGCGATCGCCATGAATCGCATTGGCGGTAAATCTAACACAGGGGAAGGAGGAGAAGATCCAGAGCGCTATACTTGGACAAATGAACAAGGAGACTCGAAAAATAGTGCTATTAAACAGGTAGCTAGTGGGCGTTTTGGCGTTAATAGCTTATACCTTTCTCAAGCTAAAGAGATTCAAATTAAAATGGCACAAGGTGCGAAACCGGGTGAAGGTGGACAATTACCGGGTAAAAAAGTTTATCCTTGGATTGCGAAGGTGCGTTACTCTACCCCCGGCGTTGGTTTAATTTCTCCTCCTCCTCACCATGATATTTACTCCATTGAGGATTTAGCGGAGTTAATCCATGATTTGAAAAATGCTAATCGTGACGCTCGTATTAACGTAAAATTAGTGTCAGAGGTGGGAGTAGGTACGATCGCATCTGGAGTTGCTAAAGCTAAAGCCGATGTAGTCTTAATCTCAGGTTATGACGGAGGCACTGGTGCTTCTCCTCGCACATCTATTAAACACGCAGGACTACCTTGGGAATTAGGATTAGCAGAAACCCACCAAACTCTGTTATTAAATAACCTCCGCAGTCGTATTGTAGTAGAAACAGACGGGCAAATGAAAACAGGGCGAGATGTAATAGTTGCCGCCTTACTTGGTGCTGAAGAATTTGGTTTTGCCACTGCACCCCTTGTCACTTTAGGCTGTATCATGATGCGTGTGTGTCATCTAAATACCTGCCCTGTGGGAGTGGCTACCCAAAACCCCGATCTTCGTGCTAAATTTACAGGTGATCCTGCTTATACTGTCAATTTCATGAAGTTTATCGCTGAAGAAATGCGAGAAATTATGGCAGAATTAGGCTTCCGCACTGTGGATGAGATGGTAGGACGTACTGATGTATTAGAACCTAAAGGTGCGATCGATCATTGGAAGGCTAAAGGTATCGATATTGCACCTATCCTTTATCAGCCTGAAGTTGATCCTAGTGTTGGTCGTTATTGTACCACAAAACAAGATCACGGTTTAGATCAATCCCTCGATATAACTACTTTATTGGATTTGTGTAAAGGTGCGATCGAAAATGGCGAAAAAGTTAAAGCCACCTTACCCATTAAAAACATTAACCGTGTCGTTGGAACAATCTTAGGTAACGAGATTACCAAAAAACATTGGGAAGGCTTACCCGAAGATACCGTGCATTTGCATTTTGTCGGTAGTGCAGGACAAAGTTTAGGGGCATTTGTCCCTAAAGGAGTTACGATCGAATTAGAAGGAGACGCTAACGACTATATCGGTAAAGGGTTAAGCGGTGGTAAAATTATCGTCTATCCTGACAAAAAATCTACCTTCCCTGCCGAAGATAATATCATCGTGGGTAACGTTGCCTTTTATGGTGCAACCAGTGGTGAAGCCTATATTTCTGGTATTGCTGGGGAGCGTTTTTGTGTACGTAACTCTGGTGTAACTGCCGTTGTGGAAGGAGTAGGCGATCATGGTTGCGAATATATGACAGGTGGACGAGTGGTAATTCTTGGCTCAACTGGGCGTAATTTTGCCGCCGGTATGAGTGGTGGTGTCGCCTATATCTTTGACGAAAAGGGCGATTTTGCTTCTCATTGCAACACGGAAATGGTTGGTTTAGAAACCCTCGATGATGCGTCAGAAATTGCGGAAATCAAACAATTAATTGTCAAACATCAACAATTTACTAACAGTAAAAAAGCTCAAAAAGTCCTCGATAATTGGGAGGAAAATATTAGTAAATTTGTCAAAGTAATGCCTCGTGATTATAAACGAGTTTTAGAGGCATTAAAAGAGGCAATTAATTCTGGATTAAGCGGAGATGAGGCGTTAAATGCGGCATTTGAAGCCAACTCTCAAGACGTTGCCAGAGTCGGAGGAAGTTAACCCCTCTAAATCTCCCCTTGAAAGGGGAGACTTTTGTATAAGATAATGAATCATCTATCAATAACTTATCTTATCTAAGTAATTCCCCTCCTTTAAAGGAGGGGCTAGGGGTGGTTAAAATGATTAATGATTCCCACGAAACAAAACCTGCATACAAAGCAGTAAGTAATCTGAAAGACAAAAAAGAATTAAGAAGAAAACTTCGTAACAATGCAACTCCTGCTGAAAGAAAATTATGGAGTGCATTACAAGGTAAAAAATTAGATGGTTTTAAGTTTAGACGGCAACATTCAATCGATCGTTATATTTTAGACTTTTTTTGTCCTACTGCTAATTTAGCTATTGAATTAGATGGTGATAGTCACTATACTGCTGAGGCAATGGAATATGATAACATTAGAGATAATTACTTACAAAGTGTTGGTATTATTGTGATTCGTTATTCTAATCAAGAAATATATGATAATCTTGAGGAAGTTTTAGAGAATATTAGAAATTATCTGAACAAGTTTTAGAGATATAGGGAAAAAACAATTAATTAATAATAAGTGACATTAATAAATAATTTGATAGACAAGATATGGATGAAAATATTAAAAATAAAATTAATTACTTTATCGATTACTGGAGGGATTTTTTAAGTGATAATAGTATCGAGAAATCTCAAATACATATGATTGTATATAATCCGCAAGAGTTGTTTAAAGAATTTGCAGATGAAATAAACAGAAATCAATTTAAGAAAAAAGATAATAAAAATTTCTTTATAGATACTATTAAAAGTTTTTCGGACTTACCAATAGAATCAATAAATTTTTTAAAATCAACATTAACTTTAATTCGAGGACAATTTAACGATCCTAACTATCAATATTTATTACACCTACTTTCTGAAATAACAAAATTATTATATGATAGTAAATTAGCTTTAAATTGTGTTGATGAACTAGAAAATATTTTAACTAATGATAAAAAAATTGATGATAATATTTTATTTAAAAAAGATGGTAAAAATTTATTTAAAGAAGATAAAATTCTATATCAACAAAAAGATCAAATAAAATTCTTAACTCAATTAATAATTTCTCAACTAATTTACCAAAAATATTCTCTTACAACTATAAAAAGAATAATTGAAGACATATTTAGTTCTTACAATATCAGTGATAAATATGATATAGGACGAGATTATGATAATCCCATTATTTATACAAAATTTCCACATAATTTAGTTCCTGAAAATGGTGATATTACTTCTGAAACTTACCAGAAAAAACTGAAAAGTTATTTAGATAATTTAACTATTAGTCAAAGATTGTTAGCAATAAAGAATTATTTTCATAAAGAAAAAAACAAGATAACTTATATATTGCAACTTGAAGGATTGAAAGCCAATACAAATTTAAACTTAAATTTTGGGAATGTTCTTATATATAATCCAAAAGAAACCAAACTAATCAAAAAACCTATAATTGAATCTCATGATGAATTTTTTGGAAGTCCAGATTTAATATATTGTAATGGAGCAGTTACTTTAGATGTTGTTGATTGGGAATATGGAAAAAAAGAAGCCATTATACAATTAAATCATGTAGTTGATTTTTTGGTTACGAATCATTCTGATTATAAGAGACCTATTAGAGTGAAAAAAGAAATAATTTATACAATTGATGATAATGGAAATGAAATAGGTAGTTCTTATAGTGCTAATGGAGATTGGATTTCTCATGAAGAATCTATTACGTTAGAAGAATCTGAAAGTACAAAGTATTTATCTGATTTTTACCAGTCTAAATTGATGAGTTTATCTAACTCTGTTGATAAAAAAATTGTGGAGTCTTTACACTGGAAAAGAAAAGCCATTGAATCTTTGTCATATAATGAAAAAATATTATGGTTTTGGGTTACTATTGAAAACTTAATTAAACAAGATCATGAGCGGACAGAAATAATATTTAAAATATTACCTAAATTATTAGCAACTCAAGAGTTGTATTACTATTGCTGGAAATATTTTTATAAACTACGAGCAATCAAAAATTTCGGCTATTTTGGATATTATAGAAAAATATTAAATATGCCAGAAGAATTAATACTTAAAATAGGATTGAATAAGGAAAATAAGAGCGTTTATTTAGGAAATTTAATAAATCATCTTGAAGATGTTATTAAATGTGTAAATGAGTCAGAATTGTTATATGAACAGTTAAAATATTTACAAAATATTTTTGCTTCTGAAGAAGAATGTATTAAACTTTTAGAAAAATTTGAAAAATTAGCGAAAGAAAAATTACTTTATGTATATAGAATTAGAAATAAAATAGTCCATAATGCGAGTAAAGAAGAAGCTATATTAAGTGAATATTATTTAGATTTTATTAGTTTTTCATCAAGAACGTTGATTCAAAAATTTATGGATAAAAGACAAAATAAAAATTTAGAAAATGTCAGTGATATTGTAAATGATATTATCTATGATTTTGATAAATTAAAAATAGAGATTAAAGAACAAGGAACAAAAATATTATTAGAACATTAAATCATTATTACATTAATTTATTTGATATTTATTGCTTAAATTTATTCCCAATTCAAGAAATTTTTAAGCTAATAACTGAGGAAGTTTGATCAAATTTTTTAAAAGATTAACTATAATTTAGATGATGTTTAATAATTAAACTTTCAGATAAAATGCAAACTACTTATCGTTTAAAAGCCAGTAAATGAAATCAACAAATTATTGAGGCAATTAAAACACTTTATGGAGATCAAGAAATAGAAATTATTATCTACGAAGTTAATAAAATTGATTACTTATGAAATGACTCGAATCAGAATGTACTTATACAAGGGATAAATAATGTAAATCAGAGAAAAAACGTAATAGAAGTAGAGGAATTAAAATAAAGAGAAAAACTATATTTCATTCTTTAGCTTTTGATGATTTTAATCAATGGGCTTCTGATAATCAAAAAATTATTAATCTCTTAAAGAAAATTAATCATTCTCCCTAGAAAAACGAGAATTGAGAAATTTATAAGTGCATAAAACAACTAATTAATTTTTGCAAAATTTTTATAGTCTGCTAAACTCTATTCAAGATTTAGCTAGAAAAAATTTTAATTTACTCAAAAATGATCTAAATCATCAATATTGTAGATAGATGAAAAAGAAGGAGGCGATCGCACTCCGCCACTTCGTATGGAGTTTTATGGTGACTTTGGCATCGCCATTTTTTGCAGCTGTTAAGAATCTAATTTTAACACTGCCATGAATGCTGATTGTGGTACATCAACAGTGCCAATAGATTTCATTCGTTTTTTACCTTTAGCTTGTTTTTGTAATAGTTTTTTCTTACGACTAATATCACCACCATAACATTTAGCCAAAACATCTTTTCTTAGGGCAGGAATATGTTCACTCGCAATAATTTTTGCTCCAATTGCTGCTTGAATAGGAACTTTAAATTGATGACGTGGAATCAATTCTTTTAGCTTTTCTGTCAAAGCTCGTCCAACGTTATAGGCTTTATCTCGATGGACAATCATGGCTAAAGCATCGACAGGATCTTTATTTACCATAATATCTAAGCGAATTAAAGGATTTTCACGAAAACCAATTAATTGATATTCCATACTCGCATACCCACGAGAACGAGATTTTAATTGATCGAAAAAGTCAGTTACCACTTCTGCTAAAGGTAATTCATAAATCAGATTCGTGCGGTTCATTGTAAAATATTTCATGTCCACAAATATTCCCCGTCGAGTTTGACATAAATCCATCAATGTGCCGACATAATTTTCGGGGGTAATCATTTCTACCTTGATGTACGGTTCTTCTATTTTTACCCGTTTTTGAGGATCTGGTAAGGCACTGGGATTATCAATTTCAATGATTTCGCCATCAGTAGTAGTAACTCTATAAACTACAGAAGGAGCTGTAATAATCAGATCTAAATTATACTCTCGTTCAAGGCGTTCTTGGACAATTTCCATGTGCAATAACCCTAAGAAACCACAACGAAAACCAAAACCCATGGCACTAGAAGTTTCAGGCTCAAAAGATAGGGCAGCATCATTCAATTTAAGTTTTTCCAAAGCCTCTTTTAAATCTCCATATTGATCTGCATCAATGGGAAATAATCCACAAAATACCATTGGTTTTGCTTCTGTGTATCCGGGTAATGCTTCTAAGGCGGGTTTATTCGCTAAGGTTATGGTATCTCCAACCCTTGCATCTCCTACGGCTTTAATGGCGGCGGCTAAATATCCTACTTCTCCAGCGTGTAATTCATCTACTTGTACTTGAGTAGGGGATAAAACTCCTATTTCGTCTAAGTCATACTGTTTTCCTGATGCCATTAACAAGATGCGATCGCCTTTTTTAAGGCTGCCATCCATCACACGAAAATAAACAACAACTCCCCGATAAGGATCATAATAACTGTCAAAAATTAAAGCTCGTAAAGGTTTTTCGATGGTATCTTCTGGGGGTGGTACTCGTTCTATGATCGCCTCTAAAATATCATCAATACCTAATCCTGCCTTGGCAGAAGCATGAATGATATTAGTACAATCTAAGCCAACAACATCTTCAATTTCTTTTATAACTCTTTCTGGTTCGGCACTGGGTAAATCAATTTTATTTAAAACAGGAATAATCTCTAAATTATTTTCTAAGGCTAAATAAACATTAGCTAAAGTTTGAGCTTCCACTCCCTGAGACGCATCGACTACCAATAAAGCCCCTTCACAGGCGGCAAGAGAACGAGATACTTCATAGGAAAAATCCACGTGTCCGGGAGTATCGATTAAATTTAAGACATAATCTTCACCATTTTTTCCCTTATAATCCATTCGAGCTGCTTGAAGTTTGATCGTAATGCCTCTTTCTCTTTCTAAATCCATGTTATCAAGAAATTGAGCTTTCATATCCCGATCGCCTACAGTGCCTGTTACCTGTAACAAACGGTCTGCTAAAGTAGATTTACCGTGATCAATATGGGCAATAATGGAAAAGTTGCGCAGTCGTTTAACGGGAGCGTCAGTCATAAGTTTTATTTTCTCTGAGTCAATAAATTTAGCGAATGAAAAATTAACGTTTCTTAACTTATTTTAATATCTCCCTAGGAAAATAGCTAAAAATCTAGGACAATAAAAATAGGATGATTTTGTAAAATAAATAATTATAGGATTAGTTAAATAATATATGAATAATAACATTTTGTCTGAGGGACGTGGCATTGATAAGGTAGAAATTTCGATTCACCTCGATTCTGAGTTGGTAGAAAAAATTAAACATCTTACAAATGATCCTAGTCGAGTAATTGAGTCGGCACTGAAAGAATGGTTAAAAGGTGAAAAACCTCAAGATGATGATTTAACTCGTACTCTTCGCCGTAATCCTCCTGTACCTCCTAGGGGGGAATGGAATGATTAAAAATTCACCGTGAAAAATTAAAAGTTTTTCAGTTATTATCTCGTTATGCTTTTCAATAGAATTAGATGAATATTAATTTAATTATCGCTAATTTCCTTATTCCTGTGTTGAAAATCAATGACATTAAATCAATCTCAACATAATTGTCAAAATTTATCGAATTTAGGAGCTGAATTGGTTTTTACTCAAGATGTTTTGGGTAATTATCATTCTTTTTATTGGCGATGGCAAAATATCATCTCAGAATGCTCAACAATATCTGAATTAAGTTCTGTAATTGATTCGGAGGAGACCAAATTATTTCCCCTAGTCAAAGATACTTATTTTGAACGTATTAAACGAGTCTTAACTCGTAAAATTCCTGAACAATGTCATTGTATTTTATGTTATGAGACTTACTCCCTCTGTTTTGAGTTGATTATTAGTCCTATTCTTCTTCCTAGTGGCGAGGCGGAATTAGTGTTGGTTATGGGACGTGTTTTACGTGATGCCAAGAACATTTCCCCTAATTCTTCCTTATTTCCAACTAACCCAGATATTTATCAACAATTACTGACTAATATAGCCAGAAAAATTCGCCGAACTCTTGACTTAGAAACTATTTGGCAACAAACGGTAGATTCTATTGGAGAAGGTTTACAGGTTAATCGTTGTTTATTATTAGCACCTACTGATAAAGATGGGTATTTAGAAATAAAAGCTGAATACTGTGAACCTTATTACAACTCTTTATTGGGATACCGTTTCAACTTTCATAATTATGAAGAAATTAAAGAAGCTATCTTATTTCGACGACCTACTTCTGTTGAATTAGAAGGAAAAACCGCCTCTCAAGCATTGTCTGTTCTGTTAGTACCTACATTTTACCAACAAGAATTTAATGGTATTATTGCCCTTCATCAATGCGATCGCCATCGTCTATGGAATCAAGCAGAACTAGAATTAGTACAAGAATTAGCAGATCAAGTTGGTACTGCCATTGCCCATGCTACCATTTACCAAAAACTAGAACAGGCAAATAAAGAAGCAGAGGAAGCATCAAGATTAAAAAGTGAATTTTTAGCTAGTACAAGCCATGAATTAAGAACTCCTTTAAACGGAATTTTAGGATTTTTAAGATTAGTTTTAGATGATATGGCAGACGATGCAGAAGAAGAAAGACAATTTATTGATCAAGCCTATAACTCTGCTTTACACTTACTAAACTTGATCAATGATATTTTAGATATCGCTAAAATTGAAGCAGGAAAATTAGAATTTGAATTAGAAACTATTTCTTTTAATAAAATTTGTGAAGATATTGATAAATTTGCCCATACTCAAAGAAAGAACAAAGATCTCTATTTCAATATTGATTTACCCTCTACTTATGATCAAATATTACTTTATGCCGATTATCAAAGACTTTTACAAGTAATGCTAAATCTCGTGAGCAACTCTTTAAAATTCACCCATGAAGGAGGAATTGATATTACCGCAGAAATTATTCCCAAAAAAGTTACTTTTCAAAACATTACACTTCCGGGGATGCTAAAAATCAATGTCGCTGATACGGGCATTGGAGTTTCCTTAGAGAAGCAAGACAAACTGTTTGAAACATTTTATCAGGTGGATGGTTCTCGCACTAAAACTTATGGTGGTACAGGGTTAGGTTTAGCTATTTCTAAACGTTTAATTGAAGCGATGGGTGGTAAAATTTCCTTTTATAGTATGGGAGAAAGTTTAGGTTCAACCGTTACATTAACAGTTCCACTTTCTCAGTTACCTGTTTTAAAAACTGATTAAACAATCAAGAATTTGGAATGATAAAAATTCTCCTTATATAGATCCGCTATCATATTTGAGATATTGAGATTTTATTGTTAAAAATGCTAAAAAATCCTTGGACTAAATTTACTCTTGCTATAATCTCTCTGGTTAGTCAAACTATTCTTAAATTTCCAGCCTCTGGGGCTAATACCGCTTATTGTCAATTGGATCAAAATACTATCAGCACAAAAGAAACTCTTCGTCAAAATGCCATTGCGGGAAATCCTAACGCTCAACAAGAATATAAGCAAATGTTACAGCAACATGGAGATTTATTAAGAAATTGTCGTCGTAATAATTGGTTAAAAGAACAAGCTATCTGGGTAAGACTCTATCCTTGCGATGTTAAACCCGGATCAATTGATAAAGTATTAGATAATGTAGTTAATTTAGGATACAATACTGTTTATTTAGAAGTATTTTTTGATAGTCAAGTATTATTACCGAAAAATGGTAACTATACCCCTTGGCCCAGTGTTGTCGATGTGGCAGGACAAGAAAATCGAGATTTATACGCTGAAGCCCTACAAAAAGGACGAGAAAGAGGTTTAAAAGTCTATGCCTGGTTATTTTCCATGAATTTTGGTTATTTATACGCTCAAAGACCCGATCGCCAAAATGTATTAGCTCGTAATGGTAGAGGCGAAACCAGTATTGATTTTGTCCATGATCGATCTCAGGCTTTTATTGATCCTTACAACTCCCAAGCTCGTCAAGATTATACTCAATTATTACAAGCAGTGATCCAACGTCGTCCTGATGGAGTATTATTTGATTATATTCGTTATCCTCGTGGTAGTGGTCAAGAATCTGTTGTTGGTAAGGTAAAAGATTTATGGATTTATAGTGACGCTTCCAAACAAACTCTTTTTAAAAGAGCACAAAATCAACAAGGTAGATGGTTGTTAGAAAGATATGTCAATCAGGGTTTTATTAATGCTAATGACGTTGCTCAAATGCGTAATTTATACCCCAATGAATCAACACCTCTATGGCAAGGTAGAAGTGCTTCAGCACCAAGCAATCTCTCAGCTCTACAGTTAGATATTTGGTATTTCACCGTAGCCCATGCCGCTCAAGGGGTTATTGATTTTCTCGATTTTGCTTCTAATCAAGTAAAACAAAGAGGAATAATCACAGGTGCAGTATTTTTTCCTGATGGTAATCAAGTGGTAGGAGACATCGGCTTTGATTCTCGTTTACAACCATGGGATAGTTTTTCTCAGAATATGGAATGGCATTCGATGTCTTATGCTCTGTGTGGTAATCCTAACTGTATTGTTGAGCAAGTTAAGAGAGTATTACAATCATCATCTCAAAAAACGAATGTACAACCCGTTTTAGCTGGATTTTGGGGCAGAAATGACGGTCAACGCCCATCTTTAGAATCTCAAATGGAAGGTATTAGAACATCAGCAAAACCAGTGGAATCTATTAGCCATTTTGCATATTCTTGGCTTTTACCTGAACATACCAGAGAAAGACAAAGTTGTGGTTTATAAATAAAAAATTTAGAAAAATCTGTTATGTGTCAACAATGCTGTCAATTATTCATTGTCAAATTCCATACAAAACTTATTTTTTATGTTAAATTATTAAGTAATGTTAACTAAATAATCACAAAACTTAATTTAGCAAAAATCAATTATGGCGAATCTAAATCATCTTTCCTTGATAGAAGATATTGAGCTGTGGAATGAGTGGCGTTTAAGACATCCAGAAATATTGCCCGATTTAACAGGAGCAGATTTTAGTAATTATAATTTACAAGGAATTAATTTAAGTGATGTTAACTTAAATGGTGTGAATTTTAGTAATGCTAATTTAATTGAAGTTAATTTTACCAAAGCTAATTTACATAGAGCTAACTTAAGTAGTGCTAATATTCGACGTGCTAACTGTTATAAAACTTGTCTTACTGAAGCAAATCTTAATAAAGCCTACTTAGCCGAAACAGATTTAAGTATGGCAAATTTGCATAGTGCTAATCTTTGTGAAGCTAATTTAACTGAGTCTTATTTAATTAAAGCAAACCTCAAAAATGCGAATTTAATTGGTGCTGATCTTACAGGTGCAACTTTAACAGAAGCACAATTAATTGGGACTAATTTTAATCAAGCGAACTTAACTGAAGTTGATTTAAGTGGTGTTTTAGCCGTGTATGCTCAATTTTTTGAAGCCATTTTAACAGGGATTAATATTGAAGGATGGGTGATTGATGAAACAACTAAAGTTAATCATGTTTTTTGTAATTATTTTTATATCAAACCCTGTGAGAAAAAAATACTTCCTCATAGTAAAATTCCTATTAACTTTAATGAAGAATTAAATAAAATTGCTGAACATGATTTTGTCTTTTCAGAAAGTGAAATAATAACAGAAAAAATCTCAACAAAAATTTTCAATGATGAGATTATTAATCAAGAATATGAAGCAGAACTTCAACGATTAATATGGGAAAAAGAATCTATAGAAAATAAGATTGCTGAATTAGAATCAAAGTTATTCAAAAAAAAATTGAATTATTTAGTTAATATTTAAAATTAATATTTTTTTGAAGGGTAGAGTATCAAATTTGAAAAGTAAAAAAATTTTTTCTCGATTTAAGGTAACTTAGAAAAAGCATTATTTTTACTAAATTTTCCTATAATCTATCATTATCATAGATAATAATAAATTCATGATTACTTCTACCACTTCTGAAAATAATAATTTTTCTGAAACTAATATCAAAGGCTTTGATTTTAAAAATCCTCCAGCACAATCTTTAGTTGATCAATGTGTACATTGTGGTTTCTGTTTATCTACCTGCCCAAGTTATCGAGTGATTGGTAAGGAAATGGATTCTCCTAGGGGTAGAATTTATTTAATGAATGCTATTAATAAAGGAGAAGCTAGTTTAGATGATAACACAGCCCCACATTTTGATAGTTGCTTAGGGTGTTTAGCTTGTGTTAGTACCTGTCCTTCAGGGGTACAATATGACCAATTAATTGCCGCCGTACGCCCTCAAGTAGAAAGAAATCAACCTCGTAACCCATGGGAAAATTTTCTTCGTAGTATTATTTTCAATTTATTTCCCTATCCTGAAAGGTTAAGTATTTTTTTACCACTGCTGTGGTTTTACCAAGTTTCTGGATTACAAACTCTTGTCAGAAAAATAGGTATTCTGAAATTTTTCCCTCGCATCGCTTCTATGGAATCTATTTTACCTCGTATTAATCTGAAGTCTCTTAACAAAAAATATCCCGATATTATTCCTGCTAAAGATGAAAAAAGGTATCGAGTAGGAGTAGTTTTAGGATGTGTACAAAGATTATTCTTTGATCCCGTTAATGAAGCTACAGTAAGGGTTTTAACGGCTAATGGTTGTGAAGTAGTGATTCCGAAAACTCAAGGATGTTGTGGGGCTTTACCTGCTCATCAAGGACAAGAAAATCAAGCTCAAAGTCTTGCTCGTCAAATGATTGATAGTTTCGCAAATACAGAAGTTGATTATATTATTATTAATGCGGCTGGTTGTGGTCATACATTAAAAGAATATCATCATATTTTAGCTGATGATTCTCTTTATTTATCAAAGGCAAAAGATTTTGTGAATAAAGTTAAAGATGTACAAGAATTTTTAGCAGAAGTCGGTTTAAATAAGACTTTATATCCTATTACTGAGGATAAAGTTAAAGTTGTCTATCAAGATGCTTGTCACTTACTACATGGACAAAAAATCAGTTTACAACCTCGACAATTATTACAAATGATACCTAATTTGGAGTTAAAAGAACCTTTAGATAATGCCTTGTGCTGTGGAAGTGCTGGAGTTTATAATCTTTTACAACCTGACGTTGCTAATGAATTAGGTGAGCAAAAAGTTCATAATTTATTAAATACGGGAGCAGACATAATTGCTTCTCCTAACCCGGGGTGTTCTTTACAAATATCAAAACACTTACAGTTACAAGGTAAAAAAGTTACAGTAATTCATCCCATGGAATTATTAGATTATGCCATTAGAGGGGAAAAAATTTGTTAATTGTTAATTGTTAATTGCTTATTAATTGCTAATTGCTAAACAAGCCTTAATAAATCCTAAAAATAGAGGATGAGGTTGACTAGGGCGAGATTTAAACTCAGGATGAAATTGAGTAGCAAGGAAAAAAGGATGATTAGGTAATTCTACTATTTCCACCAATCGACTATCAGGGGAAGTGCCACTAATTTGATAACCTGTTTCTAAAAACTGATTCCTAAAAGCGTTATTAAATTCATAGCGATGACGATGACGCTCATAAATTACTTCTTCCTTATATAACGAATAAGCCAAAGTATCAGGCACTAAACGACAAGGGTATAAGCCTAAACGCATTGTACCGCCTAAATCCACCACATCTTGTTGTTCTGGTAACAAATTAATGACAGGGTAGGGTGTTTCTTCGTCAAATTCGGCACTATTGGCTTTATCTAAATTAGCTGTATTTCTAGCCCATTCAATTACACTGCATTGCATTCCTAAACATAAACCAAGAAAAGGTATTTTATTTTCCCTAGCATATTGAATTGCTTTAACTTTACCATCTACTCCTCGATGCCCAAAGCCACCGGGTACAAGAATTCCATGTACATTACCTAAATGTTTCTGTACTTCTAGGGATTCTATTTCTTCCGCATCTACCCAGAGTAATTCAATTTCTGCTTGGGAATGAATACCAGCGTGAGTTAAGGCTTCCACCACTGATAAGTAAGCATCACTGAGTTTTATGTATTTACCCACAATGGCGATTTTTAGTTTATGCTCAGGACATTGCATTTTTTGCACTAAATTTTCCCACTTCGTTAAGTCTGGAGTACGATTTTCTAACCGTAATAATTTTAATACTTGCTCGGCTAGTCCTTCTTTTTCTAATATTAAAGGCACTTCATAAATACTGCTGACATCTGATGATGTAATTACTGCTTCACTACGCACATCACAAAATTCAGCAATTTTTTCTTTAATATTGGTGGGGATTGATTGATGACAACGACATACTAACACATCTGGTTGAATACCTAATGAACGTAATTCCTTCACAGAGTGTTGAGTGGGCTTCGTTTTTAATTCTCCTGCGGCGGCAATCCAAGGAATAAGGGTAACGTGTAGATATAAAACATTATCGCGCCCTACATCTTTCCTAAATTGACGAATTGCTTCCAAAAATGGTAATGATTCAATATCTCCTACTGTACCACCAATTTCTGTTATTACTACATCAGGATTTCTATTTTTTGCGACTCGATGAATGCGATCTTTTATTTCGTTAGTAATATGAGGAATTACTTGCACTGTTGCACCTTGATAGTTACCCCGTCTTTCTTTATTAATCACGGCTTGATAAATTGATCCAGTTGTGACACTATTAAGACGAGAACAAGAAGTGTCAGTAAAACGTTCATAATGTCCTAAATCTAAGTCGGTTTCCGCACCATCATCGGTAACAAACACCTCACCATGTTGATAAGGACTCATTGTCCCTGGATCTACGTTAATATAAGGATCAAGTTTAAGGATAGAAACAGAATAGTTGCGAGACTTGAGTAAACGTCCTAAACTAGAGCCGACAATACCTTTACCGATACTAGAAACAACGCCGCCGGTTACAAATACAAATTTGGTCATTTTTAATAATAAATAATAAATAAAATCTTTGTGGTACTGGAGTTATAACGTCACAAAAATAAATAGTTAATCACTTCTTTATCTTATTCTACATTAGTCTTTACCTCTATTCTTTTCACAATTAAACTAACCTAAATGTTCTCTTGTAACCAATGGAGGTTATAATTTTGAAATGTTTTAATACTAAGTATCTATCGAGAAATTTTTTTTTGTTAACACCAATCTTTTTTTATGTCATCTGAATATATAGATAAAATTAAAATATATAATTGTGTTTTTTATCTCGCAATAGAAATGTTTATTTTAAATTAAGATACTTATTTAGATTATTAATTATTTATAATATTATCAAAGTTTATGTTGTGGCTTAAATTAATCATTTTTTTATTGTTTTTTCCTGTTAGTTTAGGATTATTATGGCAATCTTTTAGTGTAAATATTTTATCACATCAATTAATTTCTTTTGCTTTCTTTTTATTTTCTATAGAACAAGCAAGAATGGCGGTAGTTGACTTAAAATATTATTATTTAGCAAAAAATGATCCAGATCAAAAGAAATTATTTCAATTCCTGCTTGTAATTATTTTGACAATTATCATTGAATTATTGGGATTTTATTGGGCATTATTTTCTGTAGGGTGGGGAGCTTTTTTAGTTATTATTAGTCAACTTTGTTTTAATTTTTTTGCCCCATTAAAAGTAGTTGAAGCAGCAAATATTAGTCTTCAAACCTATAGTTTCTCAGAAAAAATAGCTGTTTTATTTGCTGACTTGATTCCTTTATTCTTAATGGCTTTATGGTTAATGAACTTTTATCCTTTAATCATTGCTTTCATGATACTCGGTATAACTTTAACTTTTGGTTTTGTTAAATATGGTGGTTTTATAAAAACAATACAACTGTAAATTATTTCGAGGAAACATAATAATTTTAACACTTCGATTTTTCTCTATTTTTCCTATCTCCGTATCTTTATCTTTTACTTTCTTCATGGAAATGTTCAGCAAGTCTTAATTTTTCTCAAACTTATGTTGCCAAAAATAACTATTTTCTGTTATAATTTTTAAATGTGTCTTGGAGAGATGGCTGAGCGGTTGAAAGCGGCTTCCTGCTAAGAAGTTGTGGGGTTTATAGCTCCACCGAGGGTTCGAATCCCTCTCTCTCCGTTGAGTTTTATCAGAATATTTTACTAGGTGAGAAGTGCGTTAATAACTTCTTCTCCCAATTTTACATCATTCAGGCGATCGATTTCTCTGATGCCTGTAGGGCTGGTAACGTTTACTTCTGTTAAATACCCTCCAATTACGTCTATTCCAACGAAAAATAAACCGTCTTTTATCAATCTCGGTGCAACGGCTTCACAAATTGTTAATTCTCTTTCAGTTATTTGTGTTTGAGCAACTCTACCACCTACTGCCATATTCCCTCTAAATTCTTTTCCTGTGGGAATACGGTTAACTGCACCAATAGGTTTACCATTTAATAAAATAATTCTTTTATCTCCTTCTTTTGCCGATGGTAAATATTCTTGTACCATGATGGGTTCTTGCCCTTGTTTTGTGCTAATTTCAATTAAGGAATTAAAATTGCGATCGCCTTGTTGTAAGAATAAAATACCTTCTCCGGCTTTACCACCAAGGGGTTTCAAAATTATAGCTTCTTTTTCGGCAAGAAAGTCGGCAATAACTGATTTACTTTGGGTAACAATAGTAGAAGGAATAACCGAAGAAAATTGTAAGGCATACATTTTTTCATTAGCGGCACGAATTCCCTGAGGAGAATTAATCACTTTTGTTTTCTCAGGGTCAATTAAATCTAAAATGTAGGTAGCATAAAGATAAGGAGTATTAACAGGAGGATCTTTGCGCATTAATACGACATCATAAGATTCTAGGGGAGAAAAAGCTGATTCTCCGAGATAATACCAGTTTTTTTCTACTTGCCAATGATTATTGACCAATTCTACGGGTTTTAAATTGATGGATTGTAAATGTGCATAGGCTTTACCGTTAACGACACTAAGTTCATTAATGGAGGTAATATAAACTTCATGACCTAATATTTGAGCAGATTCCATCATTGCTACGCTACTATCATGGGTGGGATCTAATTGAGCAATGGGATCTATAATAAATACAAATTTCATATTCTGAGATAATTTAATTGGTTTTAAAGACTTTTAGCTTAGTGTTATTATTTGTTTAACGTAAGTTTTTATTTCAAAATTAAGTCAAAAATCTTTAGTTTTTAACAAAAATTGTCAAAGTAGTACTTTTTTTCAACAAATCCAATATTTTTCAACTATTGATTTTGATTTTTATTGCTTTCTGATTCTGATTTCTATGTGCAATTCTTAATCAATTTCTGATAATATTTGATCTAATTCTCCTGTAGCGTTAAGTTGATGTAAGTCATCACATCCACCAATATGCTTATCATCGATGAAAATTTGAGGAACACTAGTACGTCCATTCGCTCTTTCTGACATTTTCATTTTTCCTTGATTATCACCGTCAATACAATATTCGATAAAATCTACTTGTTTTTGTTTTAATAAAGCCTTTGCACGAAGACAAAAAGGACAACTACTCCATGTATAAATTTCTACTTTGGCACTCATATAATTTTTAATGATAAAAATAAGTTATTGTTAAGTATTGTAAATGATAATTGAGACAGTTAATAGTTGACTGTTGTTAATTCTTAATTTCTAATTCCTAATTCTTCATGTTTCGTTTAGCTATAGAACAAGATTTTGAAACGATAAGAGAAATATATACTTATACAGTCAAAAAACTTGCCCCTAGTTTATATTCTCCTTCTCAAGTGATTGCCTGGTCATCTTTTCCTGATAATATCAGTAAGTTTCATGATTTTATTTTCAATGCTAATACTTATTTATTGCTTAAAAATAATCAAATTATTGGCTTTTGTGGTTTAGAAAATGATGGACATATTGCGTCTTTTTATCTTCATCCTGATTTTACTCGTCAAGGGTACGGCACAAAATTATTATTATACGTTTTAGACATTGGTATTAAAAAAGGTATTACTAGATTTTATACTGAAGCCAGTTTTTTTTCTCAACCCGTTTTTTCTCGATGTGGTTTTACTATTTTTGCGATGGAAACTGTAAATTATGGAGATATTTCTTTCGAGCGCTATAAAATGGAAATAATAACTCAACAGGAAAATTACTCATGAGTGAAGATAATATGAAGGAGTTTGTTAAGGAGTTAAAATCTCAAGTCAATATAATTGGTACTTTTATTGCTATTTTCTGGATTATAGAAATTCTTAATCAAATCTTTTTTGGCGATCGCCTTGATTATTTTGGTATCATTCCAAGAAATATAGTCGGATTGAGAGGCATCATTCTTGCACCTTTTCTTCATGCAGATTTTCCTCATTTAATTGCTAATACAATACCATTTGCTATTTTAGCTTGGCTTGTAATGTTACAAGATACTGATGATTTTTTCTTTGTCAGTTTTTATTCGATGATAGTTAGTGGTATCGGAGTTTGGCTATTTGCTCAACCAAATTCTATTACTGTTGGTGCAAGTGGAATTATTTTTGGTTATTTAGGTTTTTTGATGCTGAGGGGTTATTTTCAAAAAAAACCAGCCTCTATCGCTCTTTCTTTAATCGTTATTTTTCTTTACGGGGGTATGATTTGGGGTGTTTTACCTTCTAATCCTCATGTTTCATGGTTAGCACATTTATTCGGTTTTATCGGCGGAATTTTAGCGGCAAAAAGTATCGCTGATAAATAATTCCCTGTCTATTTTTGATGAAATTAAATGGGATTAAATGCGATCGCAAAGTAAATTATTAGGATCGAAGTTTCCTTTAATAGTGTGCATCATTTTTAAACCATCACCGACATAACCCCAAGGTTCAATTTGTTTTTTAAAAGATATAGGAGAACTTAAAATTGATAAAAAACCACTTTTATTTTCACAAAAATTACGTAAATTAATTATTTGGTGACTTTTTATTCCATGATTAAAACATAAATATCCAATACCACTACTAATATTAATTAAACCAAAACCTTCTATTCTTTCCATTAAATTAACAACTTCACTAGGCAAAATACCGACTTTACAAGTAACTATCTCTTCAGATTCTGTGAAATAAGTTTTTTGAGGTAAATCTTGCCAAAGGTCTAATTCTGCTTGATTTTCATAGATTAGAATCGATAAATTCAGTTGTTTAGCATACTCTTTTATTTGTAAAGATTGTTGCTCAACACTTTCGGTTATACCTTGAAAACGCAATAATAAGCCCAATCCTGAATCTATATCAAGAGTTTTGACTAAAGATTCTGACATTAAATCTGCTGCTGTAGGAGTTAAACCAGAAGCTAAGACGGTTTTTTGTAACTGATAGATAGATTCTTTATTTCCAGTTATGAGCAAAGTTAGAGAATTTTCTGGTAAAGGAAATAAACGGAAAGTCACATCAGTAATAATTCCTAAATTACCATAAGAACCAGTAAATAGCTTCATCAAATCATAACCAGCAACATTTTTGACTACTCTTCCTCCTGCCTTGGCTTCTTCACCATCTCCCCGTAAAAAAGAAATACCCAATAATAAATCCCTAACACCCCCATAACGTTGTCTCCAACTACCTGTATTAGCAGTTGCCACAATACCCCCAATGGTAGCAGAATCAGGAAAACAAGGATCAATCGGTAAAAATTGCCCTTTTAGCTTTAAAAAATTTTGTAAATCTTTTATTTTCATTCCTGATTCTACCGTTACCGTTAAATCTTCCACTGCATGATCAATAATACCGTTAAGTTTTCTTGTACTAACCATCAGATGATAATTATCAGCAGGTTTTCCCCAATGAATTTTTGTGCCATTGCCAATGGGTAAAATTACCCACCCTTCTTGGTTACAAACAGATAAAAATTGTGATAGTATAACTTTGGAGTCAGGAATAACTAAATAGCTATGTAGATATTTAGTGGTATTGATAGTATTAATCCTATTGTTATTATCAAAAACTTGATCCCACTCGATAATTTCTAAGGAATGAGGATTAATATGACTAAGTTTCGCTTGGATTTCTTCTAAAAAACGGATAGAAAAATTTTTGTTCATTGTAAGGTGTTTCGGTGAAATTTAATCGATCATCTTATAAGTTAGAATTGGTGAAATTTAGTTAATATAAGTCCAGATAGTTATAAGAGATTTTGAGGAAAAAGTATGATTTATTAATCTAGGTTTATAGTCTATAATCTATAAAGTCATGATTTAAAGTTCTAATAAGAAACTTTAACTTGTTCTAGCATGATCAATCTTAGCATCGATTTTGTATTTGTTTGCTTGGTTTTACCCACAGTTATAATCTAAAAAAATCATATAATTTTAGCTTGTTTAACAATACAAAATAATAAAACAAAAATATAGTAGAGTTTACCGTAAAAATGACAGTTTCAACTTCCGAAAAACTTGCCCCCGCATGGCATATTATTATCTACATGGCGACTATTCATTTAATAGCTTTATTTGCATTTTTGCCTAGTAATTTTAGTTGGCGTGCCGTTGGAGTAACCTTCTTCCTTTACTGGCTTACGGCTTGTATTGGCGTTACTTTAGGTTATCATCGTCTAGTGTCTCATCGTAGTTTTGATACTCCAAAATGGTTGGAATATTTTCTCGTTTTCTGTGGTACACTAGCCTGTGAGGGCGGTCCTATTTCATGGGTAGGATTACATCGTATTCATCATAAATATTCTGATCATGATGGAGATCCTCATGATTCTAATAAAGGTTTTTGGTGGAGTCATATGGGATGGATGTTTGTTAAAAATCCCGCTAATAAAGATGTTCCTAAATATACAAAAGATATTCAAAACGATCCTTTTTACCTTTTTTGTGAAAAATATTTTATCCCTATTCAAGTTGTATTAGGCTTATTTCTATTTTGGTGGGGTGGATGGTCTTTAGTAGTATGGGGTATTTTTCTCCGTTTAGTATTAGTATTTCATGTAACTTGGTTTGTTAATAGTGCTACTCATAAATTTGGTTATGTAAGTCATGAATCTAATGATTATTCTCGTAATTGTTGGTGGGTTGCTTTACTAACTTTCGGTGAAGGTTGGCATAATAATCACCATGCGTTTCAATATTCTGCTCGTCATGGTTTAGCCTGGTGGGAAATTGATTTAACTTGGTTTACTATCAAAATTTTAGAATTTTTAGGTTTAGCAAAAAATATTAAGTTAGCACCTGTTTTAAAAACTAACTAACAGACAATATTGAGCTATTTTAAATAATTTAATTTTTTCTCTCTGATACTATAATATCTGGGAGATTTTTTGTTTTTAGGGATATATTTAAAATAAGTATTTCTCCTATCTTTTACCTTCACCAAAAAATTTTTCGTTACATTCTAATTATTTTTCAAAATATTTACTAAACTTTATAGGAATTCCTTGCTTTAATTCTTGATTTATGAATTATCAATCATAGTTAATAATTCTGATTCAGTAATAATTTTGAGTTGTAATTTTTGTGCTTTTTCTAATTTTGAACCAGAATCTTCTCCCACAACAAGATAATCAATCTTAGTGCTGATTGTATTGTTAACTTTTCCCCCTGCATTTTCAATTAATTTTTTAGCTTCACTTCTTTTTAGGGTCGGTAATGTGCCAGTAATAACAAAAGTTTTATTAGCTAAATTGCCTAATTTTTGAGTATTATTTTTAGTTTCTAAATTAAGATTTAAACTTTTTAATTCTTGAATGAGTATAATATTTTCAGGTATTTTAAACCATTCTACGACAGAAGAAGCAATTTCAATCCCAATGCCATAAATAGCTTCTAAATTTTCTTGTTTTGCTTGAATTAGATTATCAATATTACTAAAATTTTCTGCTAAGATTTGAGCATTTACTGCGCCAACATAACGAATTCCTAAACCATATAAAACTCTACTAAAAGATTGTTTTTTACTATCTTCAATAGAGGTAATTAATTTTTGAGCAGATTTATCTCCCATTCTGTCTAAATCAGCAATTTGAAACGACGTTAATTTATATATATCAGCAATAGATTTTACTAATTTATATTCCATTAAAGAGATAACTACTTTTTCTCCTAAGCCTCGAATATCCATCGCTTCACGGGATGCCCAATGAATCAAACTGCCACGCAAAATAGCTGGACATGAACTATTAACACAACGAGTGACGATTTCATTTTCTGGACGCAATAATGTTGAACCACATTCAGGGCAATTACTTGGCATCTGATAAGGGTGCGTATTAGAAGGACGTAGATCTTTGATTACTTCCACTACTTCAGGAATAATTTCTCCAGCTTTGCGAATAATTACAGTATCTCCCACTCTAATGTCTAATTCTTGCACACGATCGCTATTATGTAAAGTAGCTCTTTGAACTGTTGTCCCAGCTATTTGTACGGGTTTCATAATTGCCATGGGAGTTACAGCACCTGTGCGTCCAACATTAATCGTAATTTTTTCTACCGTTGTTGTGACTTCTTCAGCTGGATATTTAACTGCGATTGCCCATCTAGGAAATTTTTGGGTAAATCCTAATTCTGTTTGTAAAGAAAATTGATTGATTTTTACCACTACTCCATCTGTCATATAAGGTAAATTTTTTCTTTCTATTTCCCAATAATCTAAATATTGTTTGATTTGCTCTAAATTTTGAAAACTTTGATAATTAGGATTAACCAAAAATCCTATTTCTTGAAGAAAATTTAAAGATTCTTTTTGAGTGGTAATATTTGCATTTTTTGAAAATAAATAAGAATTATATGCAAAAAATTGTAATTTTCTTTGACTAACAATATTTGGATCTAATTGTCTTAAAGTTCCTGCCGTTGCATTACGTGGGTTTGCAAACAAGTTTTCTCCATTTTTTTCTCTTTCTTCATTAATACGATTAAATTCTTGTAAAGGTAAAAAAGCCTCTCCTCTTATTTCTATAATTGGTGGTGGATTATCTATATTTAACTTTAAAGGAATTGAATGAATTGTACGTAAATTATTAGTTATATCTTCTCCTGTTATACCATCCCCTCTGGTTAAACCTCGGATAAAAATACCATTTTCATAAGTTAATGCAATAGCCGAACCATCTATTTTTAATTCACAAATATAGTTAAATTCGGTAATTTTTTCTAATTGTTTTTGCCAACGATTTTCCCACTGTTTTAATTCATTAAAATTAAAGGCATTTTCTAAACTATAAAGAGGGATATTATGTTTAACTGAATCTAATTGACTATTAAGTTTATCTCCAACTCTTTGGGTTGGACTATCTAAGGTAATTAAACTAGGATACTCATTTTCTAATTCTTGTAATTCTCGATAAAGTTGATCATAAATAACGTCTTCCATCAGAGGATTATCTAATACATAATAAGCATAACTGGCTGATTGTAATGTGGTTTTTAACTGATTAATTTTTTCGATAATATTAAGAGGTATTTCTAACATATTTACTTTATTATTCTTCTTATTATTAATTTATGGTTGACGATAAATAGTGTAACCGTTTCTGCCATTTTTTTTAGTAATATATAATGCTTGATCTGCTTTTTTTAATAAAGAATCAATATTTTCATCGTGTATAGGGTAAATAGCGACACCAATACTAGTTGAAGCTTTTATCGTTAATTCATCACATAGAAAAGGATTGTTTACGGATTCTATAATACGATCAATAATTATAATTAAATCATCAGAAGAAGTAATATCTGGTATTAAAGCAACAAATTCATCTCCTCCCCAACGGGCAAGACAATCACTTTCTCGAAGGGCATTTTTTAATCTTTGAGAAAATTGTTGTAATAATATATCCCCAATATTATGACCATAATTATCATTAATTTCTTTAAAATAATCTATATCTAAAAACATTATTGCTACGATATTTTTTTTTCTTTCAGCACTAGCTAAAGTTTTAGATAAAAAATTCATAAAGAAGTTGCGTTTATATAAACCTGTTAAACCATCATGATAAGCCTGATACTTTAATTGATTTTCTAATTTTTTTCTTTTACTAATATCTCGAAATACACAACAAAAAACTAATTTGTTTTGATAGTTAATTAGACTTATACTTAATTCAATATCTAAGGGATTACTATTTTTTACCTTGAACTGTAATTCTTGCCTAAAACTAATTTTTGTTTCTTTAAGAATTTCTAAGTTATAAATAAAATTTTGTTTCTCTGTATGTAATAATTTTTCAATATTTTCTCCAATTAATTCTTCTAAAGAATATTTTAAAATTTTCGTAGCCGATATATTAGCTTCAATAATAATAAAATCTTGTGCTGTAAATAAAAAAAGACCTTCAACAATTTGCTCAACAACCGCCCTGTATTTTGCTTCACTGTCTTTTAATTGGGCTTCAATTTTTTTCCTATTTGTAAAATCAAAAAGATAACTTCTAATGAGTTTTAAATCTGGCAAATAATGAATATATTGTTCAAAAATTTTATTATTATAATGAACTTCTCTTACAAATAAATTTCCTTGAATTTTATGGTGTGCTTTTAATAAATTTGATAAAATAGGATGATTTATGTTCTCATCGACTAGATTAGGAAATAATAAACTAGCGGCTTGATTATAATAGGTAATTTTTCCTTCTAAATTAAGTTCTATAATAGGGTAAGGACTAAGCTCTGCAAAAGATGTAAGTTTAGAAATATACTCAACAATATTGTCTTTTTCTAAGTTTTTATCATTAAAATGATAAGAATGATTAGTTAAAGTTTGTTTATTATAAATATCATCTTTTTTATATGGTTTATCTTGATCAATAATATGAAAAATATTTTTTATTTCCGAGTTTTTATCAATCACAAAATATCGAGCTATGGCAGAATTACTGAACTTAACAAAATCTCCATGTTCTAAATATTTATTTTGATATTTTTTATTATTAATAATTAAACCATTAGTACTAGAATTTTTAGAAAAATCACCATCAAAAATTTTATAAAAAAAAATATTTTCTTCTTGATTATATTCTTTTACAATGGTGGCATGATGTCGAGAAACAGCGGGATCATGAAGAATAATTTTTGCATCATGACGACGACCAATATCATACTCTTTATCTTGTAAATAGATCAGACGCTGGTCATTACCATCCTCTATGATTAATACATATAAATAGGGTGTATTTTCTATGATTTCTTGTTCTAATTTTTGTTGTTTATCAGGGATAGTATTAGATATATTTGATGTTAATTTTTCGTCTCGATTATTTTCACTATCATTGTTAGATTTAAAAGAAGCAAAATTATTATTTTTCATGATTCGATAACAATAGTTTTCATTATCTATCTCCAGTATATTATCAATTAAATAAAATGAAGTCTATCCTCAAAAATAGCATATTAAACATTACTTTGTGTAAGAGTTAAATATAGTTAATATTTTGATTTTTGTCTGAGGATAAGATGCACAAAAAAGTCCATTGATCTAAAATGTTGATTTCGTACTAAAATTCAGCAAAAGTTGAAATTATAGATTAACAATCATGGGTGAATCAAAAAAAGTATCTGTGGGAATTGTGGGTGCGTCAGGCTACGGTGGTGTACAGTTAGTTAAAATATTATTAGAACATCCTCAAATAGAAATAGTTTATCTTGGCGGTGATAGTAGTGCTGGAAAAGAATATGGCGATTTATATCCTCACTTACAACACCGAGTTAAGACGATAATTGAGCCTATTGAGTTAGACACCATTGCCTCTCGTTGTGAAGTGGTATTTTTAGGTTTACCCAATGGATTGGCTTGTGATTTTGCCCCAGAATTAATTGAAAAAGGATGTAAAGTATTAGATTTATCGGCTGATTATCGTTTCAAAAATCTAGATACCTATACAGCATGGTATAAAACTGAAAGAGAAGATCATCAAACTGCCGCTACTGCGGTTTATGGATTGCCTGAATTATATCGAGAACAAATTAAAAATAGTTCCTTAATTGGTTGTGCTGGATGTTATCCTACTGCTAGTTTACTTGCTCTTGCCCCCTTATTAAAACAAGGTTTGGTGTTGCCTGAAACAATTATCATTGATGCGAAATCTGGTACTTCGGGCGGTGGCAGACAAGGTAAAATTAATTTATTATTAGCAGAAGCAGATAGTTCTCTAGGAGCGTATGGAGTAGCAAAACATAGACATACTCCAGAAATTGAACAAATTTGCTCAGATTTAGCCCGAAGCGATGTAAAAGTTCAATTTACTCCTCATTTAATCCCTATGCCTAGAGGGATTTTATCTACGGTATATGGTACATTAAGAGATCCTGGATTAGTGACTGAAGATTTACTAACCATTTATAATGCTTTCTACCGTAATTCTGCTTTTGTCAAAGTATTGGGTAATGGTATTTATCCTCAGACAAAATGGGCTTGTGGCACTAATTTAGCTTATATTGGGATTGAAGTTGATCCTCGTACTGGTAGAGTTATTGTTATGTCAGCTATTGATAACTTAATTAAAGGACAAGCAGGACAAGCTGTTCAATGTTTAAACTTAATGATGGGATGGGCTGAAGATTTAGGTTTACCAAATTTAGCTTTTTATCCATAAATTATATTGCCCCCTTAATCATCGGAGTTGGACATGTAATTGTCGCTGAAGATGAGACTAGGGGAATAGAAAACTAGGATACTGGGAGAGAATTGACTTAAACATTATTGAAATTAATCTATGAAAAAATTAGTCTTTATTATTAGTTTTTTTCTCTTAATATATTTTTTCCCTCAACATATAAAAATAACTCTAGCTGATAATATTATTGCCCAAAATAATAACAGTGATCAATTATTAAAAAACGCTTTTAATAAAAAAATATCTAATTTTCAAGTACAGAGTCAAGGTGTTGTCATAAAAATACTTAAAGATGATTTAGAAGGTGGTAAACATCAACGATTTATACTGAAATTAAATACTGGTCAGACTTTACTAATAGCACATAATATTGATTTATCTCCTCGAATTAACAACTTAAAAGTTGGGGATGTTGTCAGTTTTTTCGGTGAATATGAGTGGAATGCTCAAGGGGGAGTAATTCATTGGACACACAAAGATCCTCAAGGAAAACATCCTCATGGGTGGCTCAAACATAAAGATAA
Source organism: Geminocystis sp. NIES-3708 (assembly GCF_001548095.1). NCBI lineage: Bacteria > Bacillati > Cyanobacteriota > Cyanophyceae > Chroococcales > Geminocystaceae > Geminocystis > Geminocystis sp. NIES-3708. The sequence continues at coordinate 619,462 of NZ_AP014815.1, forward strand.
AATATATCATTAGTAATTGCAAATATACTTTTTTACATATGCTTTTTTTGCCTAAAAGATCTTTAAATTTATATTTCCATTTGACTCTAGTGATATAATTGTAAAATAAAATAATATCATATTTTTTATTAATATCAAAGATGAAGAATAAATTATTTTTTCAGCTATTTATAATAAGCTTATTTTTTAGTACTAATTCCCTATATATACAACCTTCAAAAGCAGAAAATATTTTAGAAGAAATTAATCGAACAGGATTATTAAAAGTAGGAATAAGAAGTGATGCTATTCCTTTTGGTTATAGAAACAATAACTCAGAATTACAAGGAATTTGTTTTGATTTAGTATCTTTAATTCGAGAACAATTAACAAAAACTATTGATCGAAATATAATTACCGTTAAAGTCTTTATTTCTAATCTTAATAACCGTTTTGAAATAGTAGAAGATAGTATAGTTCATTTAGAATGTGGACCTAACACTATCAGGACAATTAATGATTATAAAATTTCTTTTTCTGAACCTTTTTTTATATCAGGTATTCAGTTTATTACCTCAAAAGATATTGCGTCAAAATTTATTAACTCCGATGGTAAAAATTTAATAATTGGTTTATTAAATAACACTAACACAGAAGTATTTATAAAAGAAAAATATCCTAAAGCAACATTTCAATTATTTGATGGAATAAGAGGTACGCAAAGAGCTTTACAAGCAGTAATACAGAAAAGAATAGATGGTTTTGCTGATGATGGTATTTTACTAATAGGACAATCAATGGCACAACAGATATTTATTGGCAAAAATAGTGATTATGTGTTGACACCACAACCACCATTAACTTGTGAAAAATATGGGTTAATTATTTCTAAAAATGATCCATTATGGGAAAATTTTATCAATTCATTATTAAAATCAGAAAAAAAATCTCAAATGATCAATCGTTGGTTTCATAACTTCAATAATGACTTATTTTTTAGCCAAAATAGTTGTAATTAAATCTTGATTTTTAAATCATCAAAAAGTTTTTTTAATTGTATAGAATACATAGAATTATTAGCAGAATATAAACTAATAGCTTGACGATAATTAGCCATAACTTGACGAGAATTTTCGATGTCACCATCACTAGATCTAATATTAAATAAAACCCATGCCAAATTATGATAAGCTGGTGCATAATCAGGATTTAATTTAATAGCTTTTTCTAAATATGATTCAGCATTAAGCCATTGTTTTTGATTAGCAAATAAAGTACCTAAACGAAAATAAACTAAATAATAGTCATTAAATTTTTGAGAATATTGTCGATAACTATTAAGAGCATTTTCTCTTTGATGTAAGTTTTCTTGAATAATGGCTTGATTTATTAAAATCCAATGGGGAAAATTACTAAAAGAAGTAGCCTTTTGACAATAATTAATCCCTTCATTTAGTTTGCCTTCTTTTCCACAATGCCACGCCTTTAATGCCCAACTATAACCACTGTCAGGGATTTGTTGACAGAAATCATTAATTTTTTTTTCTACATCTTGAGCATTTTTGGTAATAACTGCGTGTTTTAAGGCAAAAATAAGGACAGGATAAAGCCAAGTTTGCAATTCTTTACTATTACGGTTATTAGATTGTTTAGATTTAAAAATAGCTTGAGTCGCTGGAGAAATGGCTTGTTTCCATTGTTGTTGTTGCGTCAAAATCCATGCTTTTACTCCTAAAGAAAAAGTACAATTACCATCAAAGGATAAGGCTTGATTTATAAATGTTTCCGCTTCTCCCCATTTCCCTAACTTACCTAAACTCCATGCTAAATTACTTTTAATCCATCCTTGTTGTGGTGATAACTGAGAGGCTTTTTTTAAATCTGATACTGCTTTTTGCCAATTTTTTTGACGACAAGCCATTAATCCTAATACTCCATAACTTCTACCGTCAGAAGGATTTAATTTTATGACTTGATTTGCTGTAATTTCCGCTTGTTGAGGATTAATATGAAGTTGCACTAAGGCTAATTCTACCATTGCTTGATCATTATTTGGCTCATTTTGCAAACAATTTTCATAGGCTTTTATGGATTCTATTAAGTTATTTTGATTCAAAAAATCTTGAGCTTTCTTATGTAAAGGAGAGAGAAAATTTCCTTGTAAAGCCTTAATTAATTCTTGTGCAGTTTGAAATCTTTCTTCAACTTTTATACGCATTCCTGTTAAAATAATGTTCTCTATTAAAAAACTAATTTCTGGACGTAATTGACGAGGAGAAATTAAAGGATCTTTTCCGTTATTATGTAAAATAGAATCAACTCTTTCTGCCGCATCTTCAGGTAATTTACCTGTTAATAATTCATACATTGAGGCACATAAGGCATAAAAATCTGTAGCCGCAAATCTTTTACTTTTAGTGCTATATTGTTCGTAGGGTGCATATCCAAAAGTTAAAGTTGTACTCATGATACTTGTCATGCCATCGATAAATTCTTTCGTCGCTCCAAAATCAATTAAAATAGCTTTATCTTGAGAATTAATAATAATATTTTCTGGTTTTATATCACGATGTAAAAAATTATTTTGATGAATTATTGTTAGGGCTTCTGCTATTTGAATAAAATATTTTTTAATTCTACTTTCACTTAAAACGCCCTCATTTTTGAGAATACTTAATAAAGATTTACCTTCAATAAATTCCATGACGATATAAGCAGTATTATTTTCTTCAAAACAATCATAGATTTTAGGAATATTGGGATGATTGCACTTTTTTTGATTATCTGCTTCTAGTTTAAATTTATAAATTTGTAATTGTTTTTCTTTAGGAGGAATATTGAATGACCAAATTATATTATTATCAACTCTAGCAGATTTTTCAGGCCACAATTCTTTAATAGCTACGATGCTTTGATTAGCTAAATATATTCCTTTATAAGTAATACCAAAGCCTCCTTCTCCAATAGTTTCTAATATTTGATAACGCCCATTAAATAATAAGGTATTAGGTAGTAAATGATGAGGAGAATTGTTAGTTTTATTAACAGTTTTTCCTTGGTTTTTAAAATCATTATCAGAAACTAAAGAATAACCACAAATTTGACAATGACTTGCACTAATAGGATTATTTTCTAAACAAGCAGGACATTGAATAGTCATGTTAATAATATATTATTAAATTAATAAAAAAGAAAGTTTATAGTTATCGCTTTAGCTTTGTTTTTTCCATAAATTATGAAAACTTTGAAGAGTGTACTAAAAAGTTTTAAAATTTATAAGGATGAATAGAGCATTTTAAAGTGATGATTGTTGCATTATCAGATGCACCTTTATGTAAAACTTTTTCTATAACTTTATCAATGGAAAAATGAAGATTATTTCCTTCAGTAAATAACTCAATAAACTCTTCGTTACTAATTAAATCCCAAACTCCATCAGAGCATAAAATTAATAAATCATTATCTTCTAAAGTTAGGGAAATTTTATCAAAATTCTTACTTAAGTTTTGCACATAACCATCACTCAAAACGGATTTTGAGCCTAAAAATTTTATCAACACATTTCTGTCAGGATGATCTAAACTTTCTTCATAGGTAATTTGCCCACTAGTTAACATCATATTAACTAAAGAATGATCTTCACTGAGTTGTATTATGTCTTTATTTCTAATTAAATAAATTCGACTATCACCAACATGACTAATTATTAATTGATTGTTAACGGCTAAAATAACACTTAAAGTTGTGCCTCCATCTTCTACTTTTTTATTGATATTTTGATTAGCTTGATTGAAAATTTCTGTTAACCAATTGGTTTGATTCTCTTGATTATTTAAGTCAAAATTAAAGGGAGTTTCTAATAACGTTTGAATTGCTAATTTACTAGCTAATTCTCCTTGTGCCATTCCTCCCATACCATCGGCAATTCCCGCTAAAATAATATTATTTTGATTAATTTCTAGTTGTTTAATCCCATAACTATCTTCATTAACTAATCTTTTTAAAGATAAACCTAGTATAGATTTATTTGCTTTTTCCCATGAAATAGTAATTTTTTTTAAATCATTTTTTATCTCAATGAGTAACTTTAAAAGTTGATTTAAAGGGTATCTTTCTTCTGTTATAGAATATAAACAAACTTGCAAAATTTGATAAATTTTGGGAATTAAATTAATGGTTAAATTGTCAGGATTAGGTAATTTATTATCGTGAAACATTTGATACATTAATGCACCGATAACATAGCTACTCATAAATTGATTAATCTCTTTACTATAGGCTAATTCGGGGGCAGAATATTTACCTAAAAAACCTATCTTTAATTCAATATTTTTCGGATAAATATGAGTTAAATCATAAAACTTAATCGGTGTGCCAACAATAATAAATTCTACGAATAAATCTAAGCAATACCAACTGTTTTGAGATAGATAAAAAAAGCATTGACAAAGTTGTACGATGATATATAAATACTCTTCATCTGTATGAGGTTTTGTTAACCATTGAGCAAGGTTATTTTCTTCATCGGGATAAGGTGTTAAAACCAATAATTTTGCGGAGGATTCTTGATTATTAGCTTCTATTTCTGGATAGTATTCTTCTTCTAAATAATTATCTTTTTTGTCTTCAATATCTTTTATTAATATATTAGTTTCCTGTTGATTTTCTATATATAAATCTGTTATCTCTAAATTAGGACTATGAATAATAGGTTTATCTTTATCTATTTCTAATTCTGATAATTGTACTATTTCATCATCTTGATTAGCCATTTTATCATCTTCGTTAACTTTGTTATTATTAGAATTAGATAAATTCACAATTACATTGTCATGATTTATTGATGCCCATAATTCGCTAATCATCCCATAATTAGGTAATTGAGATCTTAATTCAATTTCTAAGGATAAATTACTATTAATATCACCTATTCTTAATAATCCTAATTGATTATCTAAACTCGATTCTTTTCCTTTAATAATCTTAACTTGAAAGTAATAAATATTTGGATTTAGTTTTCCTAAATAGTTAATAATTTCTAATTCAATATTTTCTAAAAAAATAATACTTTGTTCTTCTATTGTTAATAATTCCATTAATTTTTCTACAATTTTCTCTTTGATTCAACAAAAAAACGTCACCATTGCCTACGCTACAATTAATTTATGGTTGTAAAAGTAAAACGAATTTTTGCGATCGCAATTTCATCTCCATTGTCGAGAATTTCGGGAGTGGTAATACGAGCATTAAAACGATTTTGCCCTGCTTTTTTGATAAAAATACCATTAGTTGAGCCTAAATCTTTAATCTTCCATTGGTTATTCTCGAAGTAAATTTCACCATGTTGACGAGAAACTGTCTCATTACCCAAAAAATACTCTAAATCCACATCAACAGGACCAGTATCAGGATCAAATATACCAATTATGGCGTAATTCTCGATCAAAAACTCTGATATCGGTGCATTAGGAGTTTTCGCAATTAACTTGGCTGTAGCTGTAACATTATCTGTTGATGTAGTAAAAGTTTCAGGGGGGTTACTGGGAATAATCGATTCTGAAGTAGAAGGGCTAATTTTGACAGTAGGATTAGTTTCTAAAGGATCTAGGATATGAGGCTCTGAAGTTAAAGGAAATATTGAAGGGGATGTAGGTACAGTAGTATAAGTTAATTCTGCACCACAAGCATCACAAAATTCTAAACCGTCAGGATTTTGATCGTAGCCGCAAACGTTACAAGTAATAGTCATGATTGATAGTTAATAATAAAAAACAATAGATAATAAGCAATGGTAAAATACATTTTAATTGTGAATTATAAATAGTCAATTGATTAAGTACCTGTAATTTGTCTAATTTGTTCATCAGATAGAGTTTCACTCATTTGAGTAGTTGACATTTTTACTGTTTTACCTTTCGCTCCCATTTTGACAGTTTTACGAGTACCAGAAGAAATTTTACGGGTTTTACGTAACTCAATAATGCCTTCATTGAGAGATTCCAACATATCTTGATTCCCAATTTTAACGGTTAAGCGACGGGCAGTTTCCATTTTTTGTTCAGCTAACTCAGGATTTTGCTCTGCTATTTTTGTAGCATCATCAATCAATTTACTAATATTTCTTTGTTGAACATATCCCATTACTTCTTGATCTACTGCGGCAGTAGCACCTTGCCCGGCTAAAAATTGAACTACTATATTTTGAGGAGTTAATTCCCCTCGTCGATTTTGGGCAGGAACATCATAAGTTAAACCTAATTGTGCTAGTCTAACCCTAGAACTAGCTCTACTATCCACATCAAACTCAAGAATAAAAATAGTTTCATCCTTGCCCGTTGCCGAACCTATATGATAGGGTTGTTGATTTAAAGGAAATTCTGCTTGATCTGGATATACTTTAGTAATACGACTTACTTCTACTCCTTTCACAGTTTTAATACCCATGGCAAGATTATTAATAACTTCACTTATAGTTTGTTGATATTCTTCAAAAATTGTTTGGGGTACTTTATCAACTGGTATTTGTGTACCTTTTGCTTCTTTTTGAACAATATGATAGACTTTTCCCGCAGTGGTATCACTCAAATTTATGAGCAAATCTTCATTATATTCTCCTATGCCTAAAGCAGTGATAGAAATACCATTTTCTGCAAAATTTTTAGCTAATTCTTGACACTCAAATTCATCAAAAGTTTGTCCATCTGTAAAAATTATCGCTTTCCGATTTGTCATTGACTGTTGTTTTAAAATCCCTAGTGCTTCTTCCATTCCTCTTCCCATACAAGTGCCTCCGCTAAATTCTTTCAATCTGGCAATGGCATTTTTAAGATCTTGTTTTTGAGTCGCCGGAGTTAAATTAATAAGAGTAGAAGCTTTATCGTCAAACTGAATTAAGCAAACTCTATCCTCTTGATTAAGTAATCCCGAGTCAATTAAATTATTAAGAGATTCAATCACAACATCAATTTTACTTTTACCACCAATAACTTCTTGATATTGATTGCCATCAGAGGTAATAAAATTGCCCGTAGCTTGAGCATTACCTGATACAATTTCATACATTGAACCACTGGTATCAATTAACAAACTGACGGCAGTAGAAGGACGAGTATTTCCCACTTCTTTTGTGGGGCGTAATTTAACCATAATAAACAGTTTTTGCTCTGCAGTATCTGCTGCTAAAAATTCTCGATGAGGTGTTATTTCTACGATTAAAGGTTGTTGTGATTCCATTTTGTTTAGAAAAGAAAAATAAGTAATAAATAATAAGTTTAAAATTATTCACGAACCAGTATCATTGTAAATTTTAATTATTATCTTAATAGGTTATATTGATTATAGAATTGTTTATATAAAATATAAATTATTAGCAATATTTTTTAAAGAAATACTAATTTATAATTATACTAGATATAGGTGGTAAAACACCTCCTAAAGGTTCAATATTTTCGAGATCAGGTTCAACAAAATTAGGTAAATCTTGATTACCATTATCTTTTAATAATTTTAAACTTTCATCAAGTATAGATTTCAATTTTAAAGTAATAATAGTATTGCGATAACCCTCTTTTATATCTTCAATCCAAATATTCATTATTTGTTGCAATTGATGTTGAGTAAATATAGCCATACTTTTTATTTCTAGTTGTTTTTGCATACTTGTCATAATTTCAGCACTAAAAATAACTCCGGGATTGTCTTCTTGATCTTGATTTAATTGAAGACTATAACTATATTGCTTATTATCTTCTTTTTCTTTAATTATGACTGTATATTCTACCATTTTTTTAGCGATATATAGTTATTTTATTGAGTTTTAATTTCAATAGAAATATTACCTAACTTTCTTTTATCTCCATTATTTAACTCTTGAGTTAAATGTTTCATTTTTTGTCCATATTCATCATCGAATTTAATGAAAATTTGCTTATTTTCTAAATAAATTTTAGCTGTGATGGGAGTATAACCTTGAGATTTTGGTAAATAAATATGAGCTTTATTACTACTTCCTAAAATCACTGGTTGATTACCAAGAGTCACAGTTTTTTGCTCATTGTCAGAATAATGCACAATTAACCATGCCTCCCGAAATGCCGCTTCAATTAAAATTATCATTAAACCGATAAAAAAGCCGATAGCCGCTAATCCAAAAATACGCCCAATAATTTCTCCTGCTAAAAGGCTAAAAGCGATAAACAGACAACCACCAATAATTCCTCCTAAAAATCCACCTCCTAATCCTCGAATTTTGTTTAAATTAGGGATGCGAAAACTTAAACCTAAACCTAATAATCCTCCCGCTATTCCCCAACATATGACTCTTAATATTTCCGTTGAGCCTAATATGGTGTATATAGTTTGAGCGATACCTCCAGCTATTAAACCTGATAATAATCCTGGTAAAAAAGCAGACTTGAGACTTTCTAACCACTGAAAACCTTTTTTTAAATACCAACTATAACCTAATAATAAAGTAAATGCGATCGACATTCCAATAATAGCAAACCAAAAACTTGTACTGATGACTACAGCGATAAAAGAGTTATTTTCATTGTTTCGACTGAGGAGAATATCCCCAAAAATGCTACCAATTGCACCTCCTAAAGCACCCCATAAACCTAGTTGTAAGGCTTGTTTCGAGTTATCGAGAATATTTTTAAAAAGATTTTGCCTTGAGGAAATTTTACTGAGAATCATGGTTTAATGTTGATGTTTAAGTCTTTTTTATATATCAGTCAAACTTTGCCTATTTATGCAAGGTTAACAAAAATTTTTGATAAATTTATCTTGTTATCTTTATCATCGTCAATTATACTGTAGAAGAATTAGCAAAAAAAGTTAATATTTATTCTAAATTTATTATAAATAGAGAAGATAATATTAACGTTGCCAGAAATTGTTTACGTATTAAATATCGATATTAAAATGATTATCAATCAATAAAAATATTTTATTATTCTTATTTTTTGATATTAATTAAAAATCATTATTTTAACTTTCAAATTTTAATAGTATTATCATAGCTACCACTGGCTAAATATTGACTATTAGCACAAAATACTATACTATTTACACTATTATAATGACCATTTAAAGTCTGTTTTAATTTTCCATTACTAACATTCCAAAGTTTAATAGTATTATCCCCACTACCACTAGCTAAATATTGACCATCAGGACTAAATGCTACACTATTTATACTATCAAAATGACCAGTTAAAGTCTTTTCAATGACAAACTTTTTAAGAAATATATATTCATATATAATTTTGTTAAATAGAGATTGTTTTTTTGTTGATAAATAACCATTAAAAGAATCTTTTCATAAATTATTATGATCTTAGATAAATTAATCTAATGATTGTATAATTTTATTTGGCTTCTTTAGCTCTTTTATAATAATATTAATATCTTCTTTTAATTGAGAGTAAATAACTAATAATTAATTATTATTTTTGAAAATATTATAAACTTGTTGCTGAAAATTAAGACTATATTTTAAAGGCTTATTATTACTTTTTTTACCTAAATTTAACCAGCTCAAATATTCAATACTTGTATCAGGAGAAATGATCGCTCTTAAAGTTAAAAGCCTTACCATTTACATCGTATAAATCTTATCTTTTAGGGCAAAATTAATATTATTGCGATTGAGAATTTTATCCCATTATTCACCATTAAAGTTATGATATTTCAGAGCCTGATCAATGATTTGTAAATGTTCTACTTTAATATTTACCCGTCTCGTTAAACCTTTAACCGCTGTAATTAAGGTTTTTTCTTCTACTTCCATAAGTTTAGTATATTTTTTATCTTGTTATATATTTGATTGTTTTTTTGCCAATAAATGAGCAATTTTGGAAACTTTTTTCTCTATTCTTCCTCAAACTTTGGAGCTGGGAGGCTATATAAGCAATTTTGGATTAAGATGGCTACTTAGCTATTTTGTTGATTAAATTCTAAAGAAACAAAACCTAATTTTCTCAAGTCTTTATCCTTTAAAATATGCTTTAATTTTTTCATACCTTTTGCTTGGGCATATTCTGTATCATATTCCATTATTATCTGATTATTCTCAGTGTAAATTTTAGCGGTAATAGGATAATAACCTTGAGATTTTGGTAAATAAATATGAGCATTTTTTGAGCATCCTAAAAGTATTGATTTTTCTCCTAAAGAAATAGTAGTTTTTCCTTCTCATTCCAATGAACAATTAAAGAATGTTGACGGTTAAATTGTTCCATTAAAGCTATCATTAAACCAATAAAAAATCCCAAAATTACTGTACCAATTAAACGCCCTATAATTACACTGGAATAATTAGTGATTACTACAAAAACAATCGCTCCCAATACACCACCAATTAAACCACCAATTAAAGCTCGAACTAAGTTTAAATTCGGGACAAAAAAAGACATTCCACCTCCCACTAATGCCCCAAGTATTCCCCATCCCGTCAACCTTGCCACAAAGGCTAAAACTTCAATATTTGCCAAGGGAAGAAAGATTAATTGCCCGATACTACCAGCCACCAATCCTGCCATTAAACTGCCAATAATCCCTAAACTGACTTCTTGAGGTGATAATAAACGGCGGTGTAAATAATGATTTTGCCCGATCATAAGAGCAAGAGATACACCTAGAGATAGTAAAGCAGTCCAAATTCCAATGCGTAAAGTGCCAAAAACTAAAGAATAACTCCCTGATTCCCCTGATTCTATCAATTGTTGACTATAAATGAGTTTTTCTGCTTGTTGGAAGGCTTGATCAAAATTTCCTGCATTGGCGAAAAATACTTTATTCTCATCCCCTGTTAGTTGCTTTAAAAACTTGGTATCAGCGTCACCCGTGGCGATCGCAATTAAATTAATACCTTGATTTATCATCATTTTCCCTTGTCTTATGGTTTCTATGGGAGAATTAGGGATTCCATCGGTAAATAGCAATAGATTCTTCTGAAAAGTAGTTTGACTTAATTCTTGTCTCCCTGCTTCTAATCCTAAATCAATATTTGTAACACCACCATCGTTAACAAATACGATCGCTTCCTCTATTGTGTTTAAATTAGAAGTTAAAGGAGTAGTAACATGAACTTTTGTACCAAAACCAATGACTGCAATTTGATCTTGATTTTCCTTCGTTTCAGCGATAGTTAGATTTTGCCGTTTAACGAAATTTGTGGCAGCGGTTTTTACTTCCTCTAATTTTCCGTCATCCATACTACCCGAAGCATCAATCAACAAAACAATGGCTTGGGGTTGTCTTACAGGAGTGGATGCTAAAAAGGTAAAAGATAAAAATAATTCTCCCAGAAATAAAGAAGTGATTAAACAACCAATTGCACCATAAAAAGCAAAAAGTAAAGGTTTAGGTAAATTTCGACGCCAATTTCTCAATATTTTCATGATCATAATTTATTTTAAATTAACCTTGATTAATCTCTTGGGAATTCGATAAAAAAAGTTAATGGAATTAACAAAAATTTTGACTAAATAACCGAGATTTGTCTGAAATAGTATAATATTTAGTATAAGTACTTAAACTTGGTTTCACTGTAACTGCCAAAAAGCTATGCTAGAATCGCAACCATCTCCAATTTTATCCGACAATAATCATCAACATAATCTCTACTCGATCAGAAAAGAAAATATCATTAACAATGCTGTACCAATGGTAGTTGAATCTTCAGGTATGGGAGAAAAAGTTTTTGATATTTATTCAAGATTACTAAGAGAAAGAATTATTTTTTTAGGCACAGCTATTGACGATAAATTAGCCGATTCTGTGGTGGCTCAATTACTCTATTTAGAAGCAGAAGATCCCACGAAAGATATTTATATTTATATTAATTCCCCCGGTGGTTCAGTTTATGCAGGTTTTGCCATTTATGATACGATGCAACACATTCAACCAGATGTTTCCACTATTTGTTATGGTATTGCCGCTAGTATGGGTGCATTTTTACTTTCAGGTGGTGCAAAAGGAAAACGTTTAGGTTTACCCAATTCTCGCTTTATGATTCATCAACCTCTTGGTGGAGCACAAGGTCAAGCCAGTGATATTGAAATTCAAGCAAAAGAAATTCTGTATATCAAACAAAGGTTAAATGAATTATTAGCAGAGCATACTAATCAACCCATCGAAAAGATTAGCGAAGACACCGAAAGAGATTTTTATATGTCCTCCACCGAAGCTAAAGATTATGGACTCATTGACGAAGTTATTATCCGAGACGGTATAGATCTTCCCCTCAGTCGTCAATCTATAGATGTCAGTGAACTTTTATAGTTATCTATTTTTTTAATATTTATTTTTTAATTTTAATTTTATGGCTAAGTACGACTCTCATCTAAAATGTTCATTCTGTGGTAAATCTCAAGAACAAGTACGAAAATTAATCGCAGGACCTGGGGTTTATATTTGTGATGAGTGTGTAGAATTATGTAACGAGATTTTAGAAGAAGAATTAATGCCCTCAAGCAGATCCAATGATCATTTAAAATCAAAACCCCATCATAAATCCACTAATACCACTAATAACCGCAAACCTCTTTCTTTCCATAAATTGCCAAAACCTATCGAAATTAAACAAAAATTAGATGATTTCGTGATCGGGCAAGATGAAGCGAAAAAAGTACTCTCTGTTGCTGTTTATAATCATTATAAACGTCTAACTGTGACTCAACAGGATCAAGACTTTGGAATTAATTCTGACAATTCTGTAGAATTACAAAAATCAAATATTCTCTTAATTGGTCCTACAGGTTCAGGTAAAACCCTCTTAGCACAAACTCTGGCAAAAATTCTCGATGTACCCTTTGCTATAGCTGACGCTACCACTCTCACAGAAGCAGGATATGTAGGAGAAGATGTAGAAAATATCCTTTTACGTTTATTACAAGTAGCGAACTTAGATTTAGAGGAAGCTCAAAGAGGGATCATTTATATTGATGAAATCGATAAAATCGCTCGTAAAAGTGAAAATCCTTCTATAACCAGAGATGTTTCTGGGGAGGGAGTACAACAAGCATTATTAAAAATGTTGGAAGGTACAGTAGCCAATGTACCACCTCAAGGCGGTAGAAAACACCCTTATCAAGACTGTATAACTATCGATACGAGTAATATTTTATTTATCTGTGGTGGAGCTTTTGTCGGCTTAGATAAAATCATTGAACAAAATAAAGAGAAAAAAGTTTTAGGTTTTGAAATTCCCCCTGACACTATTAGTAAAGAACAACGAGTTTCCGAAGCCGCTCGTCAATTACAACCTGATGATTTAGTTCGTTTTGGTTTAATTCCTGAATTTGCAGGACGTTTGCCCGTTGTTGCCGTTTTAGATTCTTTGAATGAAGAAACCTTAATTTCGATTCTCACCCAACCTCGCAATGCTTTAGTTAAACAGTTTCAAAAATTAATCGGTATGGATAATGTCACTTTAGATTTTGAACCTGAAGCCATTCAGGCGATCGCTCAAGAAGCCTACCGACGTAAGACAGGAGCAAGGGCATTAAGAGGAATTGTAGAGGAAATCATGTTAGATGTTATGTATGAACTACCTTCTCGACAAGATGTTCAACATTGTGTTATTACAAAAGAAATGGTGGATAAACGCAGTACCGCAGAATTGTTGCTTCATCCATCATCTTTACCTAAACCAGAATCAGCTTAATTCCTAATCTGAGAATGAATAGTAGTTACCCAAGTAATAAATGACTAAATCAAATTTAATGTAATAATTAAGTTTTAAATTCTAATTCCTAATTTTAAAGAAATGACTTCTAAAACTGCCGTTTCTACCACTCGATTAAAGTCTCGCCGTGATGAAATTAAAAATCAACGTAGATGGGAAAATTTCCTAGCGTCTAGTCGTAGTTTGATGATTATGTCCTTAACAGGAGTGGTTTTTTGGGTTTTAACCCTTCCTCATTGGGTGATAAAGGATAGTCAACAAATTAATTTACAGGGTAATGATTTACTTAGTGATGAAGAGCTTCGTAGCCTAATTCCTTTGGAATATCCTCAATCCCTCTTAAAATTATCAACTTCTAAATTAACTGAAGATTTACAAAAAAAAGTTCCCTTAGCCAATATTGTTGTCACAAGGGAATTATTACCTCCAAGTCTCACTCTTAAAGTGAAGGAAAAAAAACCTGTAGCTATAGCTTTTGCTACGGTAGTATCTCCAAAAACAAAAAAACTAGAATTTAAGAAAATTGGATACGTTGATATGGATGGTATTTTTGTTTCTAGTGATGTTTATCAGAAGTTGCAAAAAAAGACTGAGCTACTCCCTAATCTTAAAATTCTAGGGACACCACAAGTTTATTTACCTTATTGGCAAGATTTATATCGATTAATTAATCAATCTACCGTGAAAATTACGGAAATAGATTGGCAAAATCCTACAAATCTTGTTTTAAACACTGAGTTAGGAAAAGTTCATATTGGTGCTTATAACTCAAACTTTCCCCAGCAACTAATGGTTTTAGAAAAACTCAAAATAATTACTTCTAAAATTCCTAAAGAGAGAATTATTTATATTGATCTGACTGATCCAGAAATACCTTCTATTAAAGAAAAAAAACCTCAAAAAGAAGAAAAATTAGTTAAACAATAGGTGATTATATAGCGAAAAATAAGTTGATTAGGACATTATGAAACCCAAGAGAGCAACTATAGTTTCTATTTTATCTTTGTTCCTTGCCCTTTGCTATAATGATTTTTTAGAATAAAATTGTGTATTTTTTGTTAAAAATAGTATTTTTCGACCCGTTATTTTAGAAATGGCTGTAACTTATTCAGCGAAGCCTAAATACCAATAACATATTTACGCCATTCATGATTAAGGTTACCTTTTGTACATTTAGCAATTTCGAAATGAAGACTGCTATAGGGTTTTCTCGGTTGTTTGTGTAAAACCATTTGAGCTTCTTTTGGAGTTCTGTTACCTTTTTTTATATTGCAACGAACACAAGCCGCCACCAAATTTTCCCAGCTATCAGCACCACCACGAGATTTAGGTATGATGTGATCTAAAGTTAACTGATCTCCTTTATGGTTACAATATTGACAAGTATTTTTGTCTCTTTCAAGAACGTTTCTGCGAGTAAGAGGAATATCTTTATAAGGTACTTTAACGTAATGTCGTAGTCTAATTACCGACGGAAAAACAAAGGTTTGACAAATGAATGCGTTGTGATGTTCTAATTGTTCTGCTTTACCTTTAATTAATAAAATAACCGCTCTTTTCCAGCTAGTAATATTGAGGGGTTCATAGGAAGCATTTAAAACTAAAACCTTACTCATAAACGTTTTACTCTCAGGGATTTATTGCCGATGGTAACACAAACAAGTAAGAATTAACAATTAATAAAAGTCTATTACTTTGATCAAAAGTTGATGGAAAAAGTGCAAAATTTAGGTAAAGTAAATGGTGCAAGACTGTCATTTAACAATCTCACACCACAACATTCGATATTAAAGAAAAAAGTTAATTAATATAACTCTTCTTCTTTGTGGGTTTCGATTTTACAATCAGAAGTAGGATAAGCTACACAAGTTAATACATATCCAGCTTCAATTTGATCATCATCTAAGAAAGATTGATCAGACTGATCTACAGTACCAGACACGATTTTACCTGCACAGGTAGAACAAGCACCAGCACGACAGGAGTAAGGTAAGTCAATACCTTGTTCTTCAGCAACGTCAAGAATATACTCATCATCAGGTACTTCGATAGTTTGTTCGCCGTCTTCAGTTACTAAAGTTACGTTATAGGTTGCCATGTTTTGTTTTCCTTTGATTGATAATTTACAAAAAAAAATATTGCTTACTGTTTAAGTAAGTCTAATATGAATATTAAAGTATAAATGGCAATTATGCTCTACACATTAGAAATGAAATTGTTTTCCTTTACTACAATAATCTGAGCTTATATTATAAGAAAGGTTCAAATCACTGTGTAAGAAATATTTATATTTTTTATGCCTTTTAATTTTCAAAGGGTTTCGCTTTTATTAACTAGGATTTTGATCGAAAAATGACTAATTATAGTGATTAAATTTACTTATATTTAAGGTATCATATGATTAAAACTAAATTAGTGAAAAATTACGAGAATTAATGATAAATTGCGATTTAGAAGGAAAAACCTTAAAAGTAGGATTAGTCGGTACAGGATACGCTGCCCAACGAAGAGCAGAGGCTTTTCAGAATTCTTCTTCCAGTGAATTAATCTCAGTAGTCGGCAATAGTGTCGAAAATACCCAAAGTTTCTGTAATACTTATAATATTAATTCCATGAGCAGTTGGCAAGAATTAGTTAATGATTCTAGTCTTGATTTAATCTGTATCTGTAACGTTAATCGAGATCACGGTTCAATTGTTCGAGGTGCATTATTAGCCGACAAACACGTTATCGTCGAGTATCCTTTAACTGTTAACCCCGAAGAAGCAGACAGTTTAATTAATTTAGCAAGACAAAAACAAAAATTACTTCATGTAGAACATATTGAAATTTTAGGCGGAGTACATCAAGCCCTCAAAAAACATTTATCAGACATTGGCACACCTTTTTTAGCTCGTTATAGTACTATTTTATCAAAACAGAAAGTTGCCCCTCATTGGACTTATAGCTACGATTACTATGGCTTTCCATTTATCGCAGCAGTCTCTCGAATTAACCGCTTTACAGATTTATTCGGTGAAGTAGAAACTGTTAACTGTAATGCTCGTTTTTGGGATGCCCCCGAAAATGGTTATTTTTCTTCTTGTTGGTGTCAAGCACAGTTATCATTTAAAAACAAAATGATGGTAACAATCACTTATGGTAAAGGAGAAAAATTTAAAACTAGCGATCGCACCTTAGAAATTTATGGTGATGAAGGTACAATTTTATTTGAAGGAGAAAAAGGCAAAATTATCAGAGGCAAAGAAGAAATAGAGATAGAAGTAGATAGTCGTCGAGGATTATTTGCCCAAGATACACAAATAGTTTTAGAACATTTAACCACAGGAAAATCATTATATATTGAGAATACCGCTAGTGCTTATAGTTTAAAAGTGGCTAACGCTACCCTACAATCTTATAAAAATCGAGAAATTATCAACTTATAAATAAAAGCAATATTAAAATTTATTGTTCATTGTTCATTGTTGATTATCCATTGTTACAATAACGTAGAATTATTTTTTTTCTTAACTTTTAAATCTCACCATCATAACTACCCAAAATATGAATACTATTGATATAGAAGCAATACAGGCAAAATTTGATGAAATTGTCAAAAATTTTGGCACAACACAAGATGATTTTATTCCCGAAGACTTTATTAACGAAAATTCAGTTATTTTAGAGGAAATTAATGGAGGTAGTGGTGTACAAAAAGTGTTCTTAACAGTAACAACTTTTGATGATCAAAATGATGGTAATGCTTCCAATGGTTTATCTCTAAGAGATGCCGTATTAATAGCACAAAGAGATCCTCGTAGAGAGTATGTAATTAATTTACCTGAAGGCACATATAATTTAACTATTGAAGGTAATCAAGATTTCCTTTTTCAAGAACAATCAGAAACCAATTTAGGGCAATTTGATAATATTGTTGCTCGTAGTGGAGACTTGGATATTGAAACTAGAATTACTATTATTGGGTCTAATCCTAACAATACCATTATTGACGCTAGTACATTAGGCGATCGCATTTTTGATGTTAGAGAGAATGGATTTTTAAGTTTACAAAATATAACTATTCAAAATGGTATAACTTTAGGCACTTTTGCTGAAGATAGTATTGAACCATTAGATCCCGATTCCTTTGCTGGAGGTGGTATCAGAATAGATATAAATGGTGCAGGAGAAATAAATAACAGTATAATAAAAGGTAATCAGACTCGTTGGGATCGTGTAACTCAAGAAGCCAATATTAATGGTGGTGGTATCTCTAATGAAGGATTACTAACCATTAATAACACAACCATTATTGATAATAGTTCTGAGGTTAATGCTGGAGGTATTTATAATTCAGGAAATCTACAAATTACTAACAGTAGTGTCGCCAATAATTCGGCAAATGTCTTCATTTTTTATGTAGATAAAATAGAAGGAGGGGGAGGAATCCTCAATACTAATGGTGGAACATTAATTGTTACTAATAGCACCATTTCAGGGAATAAAACAATTCTTTCAGGTAACGAGACTCAGACTTTTCCTAATGGTGCTGGTGGTGGTGGTATCTTATCAGATGGTGGTCCTGCTGTAATTATTAATTCTACGATTGTCAATAATAATGCCCCTGTGGGTGCTGGTATTTTGATTAGTAAACCTGAAGATGGAGAAGCAACTCCAGCAATCTTACAAAATAGTATAGTCGCTTTAAATCAAAATATCACATCAGGCAATACTTTTAGTAGTGATATTGAAGGTTTTTTTGAGCTAAATAGTTCTTATAATCTAATTGGTAACGCTAATGGTATTTTATTTGACGGCATTGAAAATAATAAAGTTGGTACTATTACAAATCCCTTAGATCCCAATATTGGTCCTCTTCAATTTAATGGTGGTTTAACTCCTACTCATGCTTTATTAGAAAATAGCCCTGCTATTAATGCTGGTAGTAACGCGATCGCTAATGGTGAACAGTTAAATTTAAACCCTTTAACCACAGATCAAAGAGGCTATGATCGTATTGTCAATGGTACGGTGGACATTGGTAGCTATGAGTTTTATCAAAATAGTTCTTTATTAAATACTCCTATTTATCGTTTTCAGAATACGTCTTTACCCGGTACTTATTTATTTGCGGGGGAAGGTGAAAGACAAAGTATTAAACAAAATAATCCTAATTTCGTAGAAGAAGGTTTTGCTTTTAGTGTAGCAGTGCAACCTGGAGATGATTTAATTCCTATTTATCGTTTTCAAAATACTTCTATTGCTGGTACATATTTATATACAGGAGAACAAGAAAGACAAAGTATTAAACAAAATAATCCTAACTTTGTAGAAGAAGGTTTGGCTTTTTATGTTTTTGGCTCACAATCAAATGAAGGGCAAAGTTTTTATCGTTTTCAAAATAGCGATCTCCCAGGTACATATTTATTTGTAGGCGGTGGAGAAAGATTAAATATCAAAGAAAATTTCCCCAACTTTATTGAAGAAGGTATTGCTTTTAAAGCAGGAGTTTAAATCAATTAATAATTAACAATTAGTTAGGAATGGGAATTAAATAACTTAATTAAGTCGATAGTCATTGCGAGGCACGAAGCAATCTCCAACACAAAAATTTTCTATTTTATTTAATCTTCATTCCTTATCTCCTAGTCTTCTAGTCTTCTAGTCTCCTCTTCCCTCAGTCTTCTCCTTTTCAGGTAAGATATTTCTAATAAAAATTATATATTAATTTATGAAACTAATTTCTATACTAGGTTCAACAGGTTCGATCGGTACTCAAACTTTAGATATAGTAAGAGATCACCCTAATCGCTTTCAAGTAGTAGGATTAGCCGCAGGAAATAATATCACCCTTTTAGCTGAACAAATTAGAGAATTTAAGCCTGAAATTGTTGCTATTCAAAATGAAGCAAAATTAGCCCAGTTACATGAAGCGATCGCTAATTTACCTAATAAACCAATTTTATTAGCAGGAAAAGAAGCTATTTGCGAAGTTGCTAGATACGGAGAAGCCCAAAGCGTAGTTACTGGAATTGTCGGATGTGCAGGATTATTACCCACTATTGCGGCGATTAAAGCAGGAAAAGATATTGCTTTAGCTAACAAAGAAACCTTAATTGCAGGGGGACCTGTAGTGTTACCCTTAATTAAAGAGTATGGTGTTAAATTATTACCCGCCGATTCTGAGCATTCAGCAATTTTTCAATGTTTACAAGGTGTTCCCGAAAAAGGATTACGGAAAATTATTTTAACGGCTTCTGGTGGTTCATTCCGTGATTTACCTGTAGAAAAATTAGCCACTGTTACGGTTAAAGATGCCTTAAAACATCCTAATTGGTCTATGGGGCAAAAAATAACTATTGACTCAGCTACTTTGATGAATAAAGGCTTAGAAGTGATTGAAGCTCATTATTTATTCGGTTTAGATTATGATGATATAGATATTGTGATTCATCCTCAAAGCATTATCCATTCCATGATAGAGCTACAAGATACCTCTGTTTTAGCTCAATTAGGATGGGCAGATATGCGTTTACCGTTACTCTATGCTTTATCATATCCCGATCGCATTCCCACGAATTGGGAAACTTTAGACTTAGTGAAAGTAGGTAGTTTAACTTTCCGTGAACCTGATCATCATAAATATCCTTGTATGCAATTAGCTTATCATGCAGGACGGACTGGAGGTTGTCTTCCTGCGGTGTTAAATGCAGCGAATGAACAGGCTGTAGCTTTATTTTTACAAGAAAAAATTACTTTCCTCGATATTCCTCGTTTAATTGAGTCTGTGTGCGATCGCTTTTCTAGTCAGAATAAATCTAACCCTAGTTTAGATGATATTTTATACGCCGATCAATGGGCAAGGCAAGAGGTTTTAGAACAATTATCTGTATTGGTGTAATTTTAAATCATACTTAGGATCTCTTTATGAAAATCTTTTATTAGAATTCCTTCAGAAGTTAGATAATAAACAATGTTGATAATAATTGATGATTTCTAAACAATAATTGATTTAAAATTTCTTTTTTTGAAAGCTATATAAAAAAAGCTTCCCTCGCCCTTTGAAAAAAAAGTTGGGGTGAGGGCTAAATAAATTATCCTGCCTTCAAAACAACCTTTAGCAAACCTAACTAAATTATACAGAAATATTGAATTGATTAATTCCTGCTATTTCTAATATTAAATTCAACTTAACATGAAGATGAAATTATTAACTAATTCTGATTTTCCTGAAAATGTTTTTATCGCTAAAAATGCTTCGGTGATGGGTGATGTAATTATCGGAGAAGGCTCAAGTATTTGGTATGGTGCTGTGGTAAGAGGAGATGTAGAAAAAATAATTATTGGTAATTATAGTAATATTCAAGACGGTGCAGTATTACATGGAGATCCCCAGAAAGTAACAATTTTAGAAGATTATGTTACCGTTGGGCATCGGGGGGTTATTCATTCAGCACACATAAAAAAAGGTTGTTTAATCGGTATTGGGGCGATCATTTTAGATGGTGTTACTGTGGGAGAAGGTTCAATTATTGGTGCTGGTTGTGTTGTCACAAAAAATGTTGAACCACGCTCATTAATGATTGGTATTCCAGCTCGAAAAATCAGAGATATTAGTGAAGAAGAGGTAGAAAATTTAATTCAACACGCCCTTAAATATCACCAATTAGCTTTATATCACGATGGAAAAAGTGAAGATAAGGGATTTGAGTAACATTTGTTAATTGTTAATTGTTAATTGTTAATTATTTATACAGGTACATTTACAGAAGCGGAATTTAAAGATTCGACCAAACTACGTACTACGGCAATCATCGCTATTTGGTCATTTAATTTATTGACAGCAGAGCCAACACCAATACCATCAGCACCAGCAGAGATCGCCATAGGAGCAGTAACGTCCGATAATCCTGAAGCACACATAACGGGGACTTCAACAGCACGAGAAATGGCATGGGCGGTGGCAAGGGTAGGAGATGCTTTTTCAATTAAACCTAAAACACCGCTATGGTTAGGATTAGAACTTGTACCACCTTCGGTTTGAATGATGTCTGCACCTTGGGTAACTAAAGCCTGTGCTAATTCTACTTGCTCATCTAAGGGTAAAGTATGAGGTACAGTTACGGAAAGAGTAATATTAGGTAATAAAGCACGG
The DNA here is from genome assembly GCF_001548095.1 of Geminocystis sp. NIES-3708. Classification (NCBI taxonomy): domain Bacteria; kingdom Bacillati; phylum Cyanobacteriota; class Cyanophyceae; order Chroococcales; family Geminocystaceae; genus Geminocystis; species Geminocystis sp. NIES-3708. The sequence continues at coordinate 641,271 of NZ_AP014815.1, forward strand.
GTTTCACGGGTTAAGCGTAAAACATCTTCGGCTGTGAAAGTGATGCCTTGAGCATAAAAACTGTCAAAGTTACCAATTTCCACTAAATCTGCACCAGCTTCTACCGCATTTGCTAATAATTCAGGTTTAACAGCGGATACACAAATGGGAAGGTTAATTAATTGACGCACGGTTTTGATTAAATTGACATCGGCGGCAATATCCACGAAAGTTGCACCACCTAATTCAGCCGCTTTACATACAGCTACAACATTATCAACATCGAAATTATTTAAACCACTAATAACTTTAAGGGCTTTTTTTGTAGCGAATGCTTGGGCTAATTTAGAGTTGTTAATCATAGTTAAACTTAAAATTTGTAACGTTTTAACTGATAATTATAGCAATGAAGAATGAATAATTAATAATATTTTGACCCGCTTAATGATTAAACTAAAATATGTCTATTTTAATTGGCAAACCTTAGTCTGGAGAGACTAGTAGACAAAGAATATTTGTTGATTTATTAGTAACTAAATAATATGCAGTTCAGATACGTCCTAGCTTAATTTTACTGGCTGAAGGTCATTTCCTTAGGCGATCAAAAAGTGGCACTGTGGGATCTGCAAAGCAGTTGCCAGAGAGTGATTGCATTTTATCTAATTAGATTGAAAGTTGTTTGATAATTCTTTGAAAAGGTAAAGAACTATTGAAGGCTTGAGATAAAATTAGTGAACCTTGAATGGAGATTGCTACATCTTCTGCTTTTTCCCTTGCCAATAATTCATCTATTCCTTCTTCTATAAATACCTGACTCATTGTTTCAATCCAAACTAAAAATAATTTTTTTACTTGATCGTGAAATAAATCACGAGCAGTACCAGATAATAAAATAGCAAATAAACATGGTTGTTCTCCTCCTTCATATAGTTCCCATAAACGATCACCCATCAACTTTAACTTAGAGAGGGAATCTCCTTGTTGACGCAAACAAGGTAAAATATATTGTTCTAACCACTGCTCAAGAAAATCTAAGACAGATTTCATCATCTCATCTTTTCCTCCCGGAAAGTGGTGGTAAAGACTAGCTTTTCCTAAACCAGTAGCCTTAGAGATTTTAGAAAGAGTCGCTCCGTCATAACCATACTTTCTAAATAATTCCAATAAACAAGGAATATAAGTTTCTTTTGCCATTTTTCTTGATTAATTTACTTTCCTTTTGACATTATACCAAATGTTCGGTACAATAAATAAATGTACCGAGCGTTCGGTATAATGAACAAAAATGACAGAAATGATTAAATAAAGGGAATTAGATAATGATTAAACTTTATGGGCATGAACTTTCAGGAAATAGCTACAAGGTAAAGTTAATGTTAGCTTTACTGAATTTAGATTATGAATGGATTAAGATTGATTTAATGAGAGGGGAACATAAACAACCTGAATTTTTAGCTTTAAATCCTTTTGGGCAAGTACCTTTATTAGTTGATGGAGAGATAGTCTTAGGAGATGCCCAAGCAATTTTAGTTTATTTAGCAAGACAATATGGTAATGAACAATGGTTGCCTTTAGCGGCTCTGCCTTTAGCAAAAGTAATTCGTTGGCTTTCCACCACTGCAGGAGAAATTCGTCAAGGAATGGAATCGACAAGACTCTATCATTTATTCAAAGCTACCAATATTAATTTAGATCGAGCTAATCAAAAAGCAGAATATATCTTGACTCAACTGAATGATCATCTTAGTAACCGAGAATGGTTAGAGTTCAATCATCCTACCATTGCTGATGTAGCAGTTTTTCCTTATGTTGGTCTTGCCACCGATGGTAAAATTGACCTTACTCCCTATCCTAATGTTTTAAGTTGGATTAATCGAGTTAAAACTCTTCCTAATTTTGTCGGTATGATTGGGATTAATAATTAACTATTAACAATTGACAATGAATAATTGAATAATTAATTATCCTAACGATTAGGGAAAATCAAAAATGCCGAGAAAATTTGGAGAAATAGCTTTTACTCCCGAAGTTCAAGTCGCTCAAAGTGATAGAGGCTCAAGGGAAATGTATGATCGTTATATCAATAATGGATCAGCCAACGATACTATTAGCCCTAAGTTAAGAGAATTTATTGCTGAAATAGAAGGTTTTTATTTAGGTACAGTTCAATCTAACGGTTATCCTTACATTCAGTTTCGGGGAAGTGCTAAGGGTTTTTTACAAGTCTTAGACGAGAAAACTTTAGGTTTTGCCGATTATTCAGGCAATTTGCAATATATCACCGTTGGTAATTTGTCTGCTGAAGATAAGGCTTTTATCTTTTTAATGGATTATCGTCACCGTAAACGGGTCAAAATTTGGGGCAAAGCTAAATATATTGAGGGAGATGAGGCATTAATTGAGCGTTTTCGCATTCCTGATTATCCTGCTGAAATTGAACGGGTTATTCTGTTTGAATTAGAAGCTTATAGCGAAAATTGTCCTCAACATATCCCTATCCGTTACTCACAATCAGAAATAGATGAGATAACAGAACCCTTAAAAGCCCGTATTGCTGAATTAGAAAAACAATTATCACAATTCATAAATCATGAAATTTAATAGAACTCAAGAATATATTAACAACTTTTATCATTATCATCTATAAAAATTAAAAATTCAGGAAAAATTAACTATGGAATCGAAACCACCTTTTCCCCCTTTTACCTTAGAAACCGCCTTACAAAAAGTGCAAATGGCTGAAAATGCTTGGAATACAAAAGATCCTGAAAAAGTCGCTTTAGCTTATACGATAGATTCTCAATGGCGTAATCGCTCCGAGTTTGTCAATGGTAGGGATGAAATTAAAGCATTTTTAACTCGTAAATGGCAACAAGAGCTTGATTATCGCTTAAAAAAAGAGTTATGGTGTTTTACGGATAATCGCATCGCCGTCAGATTTGAGTATGAATGGCATGATCAGTCTAATCAATGGTTTCGCTCTTATGGTAATGAAATGTGGGAATTTGCTGAAAATGGCTTAATGAAGTTTCGTTACGCTAGTATTAATGATGTTTTGATTATAGAATCAGAGCGTAAATTTCTTTGGAAAAGAGATTAATTTATCAACATTTAATCGTAAATCCTAATTATTTAGGGTTTGCTGAATAAATCAGAAAGCTATAAAAATAAAGGGTTTATAAATAAGACATTAACAAAAAAGTGCACAGTTTTTGCCATTTTAAGTCAAAAAATAAGTAAGTAGTATATATTTACAGACTCAAACCCTAAAAAACCTTAAAACTGCTCCCTACTCCCTACCCTCATCAAAAAACTTTTTCAGCAACCCTTATTTAGGTTTAAAAATCACGACTATTACTGAAATTACCTTATAACTACATTCCGCACGTCAATTTACACTATATAAGGTAATACTGTGAAGATATTGATAATAAGATCGCCAAAAACTATCAGTATATGTATTCTCTATAGTTATGTAAAAGTCATTGAGGTATTATTCTTTTATAAGAGAACATGAGGAATGTGGTTATAAAAAATGAACAATAGGGCAATTTTACAACTGGATTACTCCCGATATATCGCCATTTTCATGTACGTTTTTGAAGACGAGCATAATTTGGTGAGAAAGATGCTTAGTTAACAATAAACGCTTTTGTTAAGATTTAAGGGCAAAAATTTTCTCAATAACATTCTCTACTACTTTATCAGGAGTTGATGCACCAGAAGTTACCCCAACGGTAATTTTTCCTTCAGGTAGCCAATTCTCTTTAATTTCTAAATCAGTTTCGAGGGGTTTATGTTCAATTTTGTTATCTAAATAAATTCTTTTATCACTATCAATATGATAAGAAGGAATGTTATATTCTACAGAGATTTCTTGTAAATGGGTAGTGTTAGAGGAGTTAAAACCGCCGATGACGACTATTAAATCTAGTTTTTCTTTGACTAAATCTAACATTGCATCTTGTCTTTCTTGGGTAGCATCACAGATGGTATTAAAACTCATAAAATGTTCGTTTAATTCTGTTGGGGGATACTTTTTCAGCATTGTTTGCTCAAATAATTTCCCAATGGCTTCGGTTTCACTTTTTAACATGGTAGTTTGATTCGCAACTCCGACTTTTTCTAAATCGGTATCTGGGTTAAATCCTTCTGAATAAGCATTTTTAAATTTAGTTAAAAACTCTGTGCGATCGCCTCCATTTAAGATATAATCAGCGACATATTCAGCTTCAGTCATGTTTAAAACTACTAAATAAGTACCAGCAAAAGAGCTTGTAGCAACGGTTTCTTCATGTTTATACTTACCGTGAATAATAGAAGTGTAATTGCGTTTTTTGTGCTTTTCAACGGAATTCCAAACTTTAGATACCCAAGGACAAGTAGTATCAACAATAGTGCATTTTTTATCGTTAAGTAACTGCATTTCATCAACACTAGCACCAAAAGCTGGTAAAATAACGACTTCATTACTGTTAACCACAGAAAAATCTTTTAACTCACCATTGACGGGAATAAAATCCACATTCATCTCTTTTAACCGTTGATTGACAGAAGGGTTGTGGATAATTTCATTGGTAATCCAGATTTTTTCTGTAGGAAAATGAGTACGAGTTTCATAAGCCATCGCTACCGCCCTTTCTACACCCCAACAAAAACCGAAGGCTTCAGCGAGACGAATAGTCACATCACCTTTAGTAATTTGATAGTTATTTTGACGAATAGTTTGAATTAGACTACTTTGATATTCTTGATTTAGGGTTGCCGTGACTTCTTCTTGATGTCCAAATCCTTTGCGGTGATAATTGTCTGACTGTTGCAGATTACGTTTAAAAGTTTTAGTATCCATACAATAAATAATCAATAATTAATAATTAAGAATAACTATACACTGGACAATGAAGAATGAATATTTTTTCATTTCCAATCAAAGTTTCACTATTCAATCCCAGCATGATAGGAACTACGTACTAAAGGGCTACTACGTACATGACTAAATCCTAATGAATAAGCTATTTTTCCCAACTCGTCAAATTCCGCAGGAGTCCAATATTTTTCAACGGGTAAATGTGCCAATGATGGACGCATATATTGACCTAAAGTTAGGCGATCGCAATTAATATTTCTTAAGTCTTCAAGGGTATTAATAATTTCTGCTTTAGTTTCTCCTAAGCCTAACATTAACCCTGATTTGGTGGAAATAGTAGAATTTAATTCTTTAACGATAGCTAAAACTCGCAATGAGCGATCATATTTTGCCCCTCGTCTTACAGAATTTTGTAATCTGGCAACGGTTTCTAAGTTGTGATTATAACAGGCAGGTTTAGCCTCAACTATGGTTTTAACACTTTCTCTTTGTTGATTGAGGGCATCTTTTCCAGTACCGAAATCAGGAGTTAATACCTCAATTTGTGTCTGAGGATTTATCAAACGAATAGCATTCATAACCTTCACAAACCAACTTGCACCACCATCGGTTAAGTCATCCCTTGCTACGGAGGTTAAAACTACATATTTTAATTGTAATAAATTAACGGCTTCGGCGATTTTTTTCGGTTCATCTTCATCTAAAGCCATCGGAGAATGTCCTTTATCCACTTGACAAAATGCACAACTGCGAGTGCAAGTCGGACCCATTAGTAGAAAAGTTGCAGTACCTTGACTATAGCATTCTCCTCGATTTGGGCAACGCCCTTCTTCACAAATAGTATGAATTTGACGCTGTTTGACAATTTTTTGCACTTTAGAAATTTCTGAGGCTTTACCAATGGGTGATCTTAACCACGAAGGAAGATTAATCAATGAAGATTCAGAAGAAATAGTTTGAGTCATGGTAAAGAGGATAAAAACATCAGAAAATAAATATTTTTGATCATATTTTAATATACTTAATAAGATTAAGGTTTTTATTTTTTGCAAGGAGTTTGATTGTGGCAAATCACAAAATTTTAGTTATTGATGACAGTATGGTCATTAGAAGAACTG